>JAQCYU010000046.1 GCA_027682925.1 Coriobacteriaceae bacterium AF45-21 | reverse complement strand
CGGGGGCGACGTTCGCGGCGGCCTCCTCGGCCTTCGCACGCTCGGCACGCAGGGCGGCCCAGCTCCTCACGCTCGCGGCGTGCCTCTTCCTGGCCTCGCGACGAGCTTTCTCGGCGCGGAGCTCTTCCAACTCGGCGCGTTCCTCGGCAGACAGTGGTTGGGACTCAAGCTTGGCCATGGTACAGCCCTTTCTTTTAAAAAAAGCCGCCGACACAATGTCAGCGGCTTATCAAATCCAAGGGTGGAGACGAAGGGAGTCGAACCCTCGGCCTCTGCCATGCGACGGCAGCGCTCTCCCAACTGAGCTACGTCCCCAAGACAAGTTGATATTTTACCTACGGCTCGCCAACTGTCAACGCCCAATACCCAGTCTTTTTGGGACGCGGCTATTTTGACAACTTTTCGAGCAGGCGATCCTCTCGATGATTTTTTAATCCCCGTCCCAGAAAAATCATCGGCGAGCGCACTACTTTGCGCTGGTGAGGACGCCGGTGGTGTCGAACGCCGGGGTGAAGCTCTCGTCTACCGCTCCACCTTCTTGCCAAAACATCGTCGTAAAGCCCAGGTCGTCGGCATGGTCGAGCACCTGCTCGTACTCCTCGCGCGTCACGGCGCGCGCCAGGTCGCCGCCTTGTTCGCGCATGAGGGCATTGGGCGTGTACTGGTTCATGACCGAGATCGGCACGTCGCCCATCGTCTGCCACACCAGGTCCAACACGCGGCACGAATCGTCCGCATGCCCCGGCAGCACCAGATGACGCACGATTATGCCGCGCTTCATGAGCCCGTCCCCGTCTACCAGCTCTCCCCCGCGGCGCTCAATTTCGCGCGCCATCTGGGCCAGACCCGACACAGCCACGCGCGGGTAGTCCTTAATATGAGAGAGTGACTGCGCAAGCGCCGCATTGGCATACTTAAAGTCGGTAAGCCACACGTCGACCAGGTCGCCCAGCGCCGCCACGGCACTCGCGCGCTCGTAACCACTCGTGTTGTAGACGATTGGAATGACCAGTCCGCGCTCCCGAGCTGCGGCAATCGCGGCCGGCAGCAGGTGAGCATAATGCGTCGCCGTCACCAGATTGATGTTATTGGCACCTTGGTCCTGCAGCTCCAGCATAATCTCGACCAGGCGCTCGGGCGAAATCTCAAGCCCAAAATTGCCCGTCGAGATCTCGTGGTTCTGGCAATAGATACATTTGAGCGAACAGCCGCTAAAGAAAATCGTACCCGAGCCGGCCTCGCCCGAAATGGGCGGCTCCTCCCACATATGGAGCGCCGCGCGGGCCACCTTGAGCGTGTCATCGGCACCGCATACGCCGTGCGCACCCTCGTCGCGCACCGCACCGCAACGGCGCGGACACAAATGGCAGGCGGGCGAAAAAAGTTCGGTCAACGGCGTCGACATAAAAACATGCTCCAAAACAACGATTCAGCAGCTCAAACGTAAAGGGACCAACCGCACAGACGGCTCGAGCCCAAGGCGCCGTAATCGTCCGACACGATTTTTGTAATGTCAAGACTGGAATCGATAAAGTGCCGCTTTATGATGTAGGTATTCCGCCCCCCGCGGAGCAACTGGGTGAACCGTCGCGTTTATTTAGGGAGCCCACACAGTCGTACCTAGTACAGGTATCCTTCGTTGTTAAGGACGCTGGAACAGTCGATGAGGGCACCCACCTGTTTTAGGTGGGTTCATTTTCGTAACGTGGGGGGTGGTTTTTATTTGCCGAAAACCACCATTACAGCCCATATGGATCCCCGCCGGTATCCCGACAATCCATCGACAACATCCCAATATCTGGTAAGCGCGTGATTATCGCTGCGTGCAATTCCATGCACCCCCCTTGGTCGAGTATCATGGTTCGGCTATGCCCTTTGCGCTTAGCAACCTTTGACCTTTTCCTTCGACGCTTGGCGGTTTTTAGATTCATGGCTTCATCCCCGAGCTACATACCGTATCTATGCGTGGCAGCGGCGGCCTTTATCACGACCTTCCTCACGGTGCCCCTGGTCAAGCGCTTGGCAATTAAGCTCGACGCCGTCGACTATCCTTCTAAGCGCCGCATTAACACCAAGCCCATCCCGCGTTTGGGCGGAACGGCGGTGTTTTTGGGCCTGGTCGTTGCCTGTATTGTGCAAATCCTAGGCACCTGGTACCTGGGTTGGCCGCCCGTTTTGGTGCCCCACCCCCGTCTGCACATCAGCTACCCCATACTTGCGCTTTCTTTTACCGTCATCTTTGCGACCGGCGCTATCGACGACGTCTTCCAGCTCAAGCCCAAGCAAAAGCTAGCCGGACAGGTCCTCGCCGCGCTTATCGCCTGTATCGGCGGCCTGCGGATCGGCGTCATCGTCAACCCGTTTGCCCCCGGCGAAATCATGCTCGGATGGCTCGCCTACCCCATCACCGTGATCTATCTGGTGGCATTCACCAACATCATTAACCTCATCGACGGCCTCGACGGCTTGGCCACGGGCATCTGCGGCATCGCGTCGTTCACCATGTTTTCGATGGCCGTTCTCTCGGGCCGCATCGACGCCGCCGCGCTCTCCATTGCGCTCTTTGGCGCCTGTCTGGCCTTTTTGCGCTACAACTTCAACCCCGCAAGCATCTTCTTGGGCGACTCGGGGTCGCTGCTTCTGGCTTTGCGCTGGGCTCCATCTCGCTGCTCAACGTGAGCCGCACCGCCGCGCTCACCTCGCTCATCATCCCGCTCATCGTGGCCGGCGTGCCCATCATCGATACGTTTAGCGCCATCGTGCGCCGCAAGCGCGCCCACATTAGCATTGGGCAGGCCGACAAGGGCCACATCCACCACCGCCTCATTCAAGAGGGTTACAACCAAAAGCAGGCCGTACTACTCATCTATGCCTGGTGCATCATGCTTTCGGCCGGCGCCGCCGCGATTAACCAGGTCGAAGTGCCCATGCGTGTGCTCATCTTTACCGTGCTCGCCATTGGCTCGGCGGCCTTTGCCAAGCACCTGCACCTGTTTGAACCCGTGCTACGCCACCATTACAACAAGCGCACGCATGAGGACGAGCTCGTCACCCCCGACGACCCCGCCTTTAAGCAGGAGGAGCAGGCAGCCGAGGAGCGCAAAGAAGAGCGCCACCACAAGCTCTAGGGCAAGCTGCCGAGAATGTGCCAAGGCACCGTTAGCCAAGCGCGGCCGCGCCGCACCCATCGCACATGCCGCACCACGCGCGTCCCTCTCCCGCCCCTCGCCTACTTACGCACCGCCTCTCTAATAAACACGCTATCATCTTGACCCATGAACATACGTTAGGAGCAATCATGCCAAACGAGAACAGCTACGAAGTCGCGCTGCAAAAGAGCAACGCCATTCGCGAGGGCCTGGCCAAGACGCCCGAGAAGTTCACCATGCTCACCGGCGACCGCCCCACCGGCCGTCTGCACCTGGGCCACTACTTCGGTACCCTCAAGGGCCGCGTGGAGCTACAGAACATGGGTGCAAAGACCAACGTGCTCATCGCCGACTATCAGGTCATCACCGACCGCGACACCACCGAGCACATCCAGGACAACGTGTACAACATGGTCATGGACTACCTTGCCTGCGGCATTGACCCCAACAAGACCATGATCTACGCGCACTCCGCCGTGCCCGCCGCCAACCAGCTCATGCTGCCGTTTCTGTCGCTGGTCTCCGAGGCCGAGCTGGCGCGCAACCCCACCGTCAAGGCCGAGATGGAGGCCTCGGGCCACGAGCTCACCGGCCTTCTGCTCACCTACCCGGTGCATCAGGCCTGCGACATCCTGTTCTGCAAGGGCAACGTCGTGCCCGTCGGCCGCGACCAGCTGCCGCACATCGAGCTCACCCGCACCATCGCCCGCCGCTTTAACAACCGCTACGGCAAGGTGTTCCCCGAGGTCGACGCGCTGCTGTCCGAGACCCCGCTGCTGCCGGGCCTGGACGGTCGCAAGATGAGCAAGAGCTACGGCAACGCCATCAACATCTCGATGACCGCCGAGGAAACGGCCAAACGCATCAAGAAGAGCCAGACCGACTCCGAGCGCATGATCACGTTCGATCCCGAGAACCGCCCCGGCGTGTCTGGCCTGCTTTCAACAGCCGCCATCTGCACCGGCCGTTCCGAAGTCGAGATTGCCGAGGAGATTGGCATGGGCGGCTCCGGCCAGCTCAAGAAGTACGTGACCGAGGCCGTCAACGAGTACTTCGCACCTATCCGCGAGCGTCGCCAGCGCTACGAGAACGATCTGGACTATGTGAAGGACGTCCTGCATGAGGGCAACCGTCGCGCCAATGAGATCGCCGAGCAGACCCTGGCCGAGGTTCAGGACGCCATGGGCATGGTGTACTAGACCGATTTGTTGGCTTGAGCTTTCGATTGCTTTAGGGCGGGCGCTACGGCGTCCGCCTTTTTTGGAGCCGGACCGCTTCAGCTCCATCCATCACACTCTCCCGACAAACAGGAACAGGCCCGCCGGCAGTTAGCTGCCAGCGGGCCTGTTCCCGAAGTACACCGTTGAATCGCACAGAGGGGAGGGATGCGAATCAAACTCAACAGGGCAGGCTTTTTCATCGCCTATTGCCTGCTCCGTTGCTGAAACCAATATAGTTCACCGTGGCTTACTTTCTAGCGTCAAACTACCCCAACACACCTTCTCCATAAGTTAGCCCAGGTAAACCTGCAACGGAAAGCCACCACAAAGGGGACAGGCGCCTTTGTGGTGGCTTTGACCACGGCAGAGCTGTTAGAGTCCAGCAGGCCAACGACAGGCGGCCAGATCAACATGCATGGGATCGGCAAACGTCACGCCCTCCCCCATTAAGAGCTCGCGCTGAGCATCGGGGCCGCCAAAGGCAAAGCCCTCACAGATACGGCCGTCGGCAAACACCACGCGATGACAGGGAATTTGGCCAGGGCGCGGATTACTATGAAGGGCATACCCCACGTACCGCGCACTTCGTGGACGACCGGCAAGCAGTGCCACCTGACCATACGTGGCGACCATCCCCTCGGGGATCTGCTCGACCACCTCGTACACCCGATCAAAAAAGCCCTCAGACGCCATTGCTCGCTCCCTTCCACCCGGAAAAGCATAAACCATCACAAAGGGGACAGGCACCTTTGTGATGGTTTATGGCAGGTCGGTTAGTTGGCGGGCTGGAAGAAGGCTACTGCCACGGCGCCGGGGCCAACGTGGGTTCCGATGGTGGCGCCGATGGTGTGAACGGGCAGTTCGCCCTCGGTGTGACCAGCCCACAGTGCCGCGCTGTCCTCGATATACTTCTTGAGCACCGCATCCGAAAGACCCGTATAGCCGAGCGCCAGCGGCATGGAAAAGTCGATGCCGCCCGCCTTTTCGACCTTTTGGTTCAGCAGGTTGCGGCCGTTCTTGGAACCGCGCGCCTTGCCCAGCTGCACGATCAGACCGTCCTCGACAGCCACCACGGGCTTCACGTTGAGCAGCGTGCCCACGGCGCCGGCCGCAGCAGACAGACGACCGCCGCGCACCAGGTACTCCAGCGTCTCGAGCAGGCCGATAACCACCACACGGTCGCGCACGGCCTCGACAGCCGCCGCGATCTGAGATGCACTGCGGCCCTCGTCCACCAAGCGCAGAGCATACTCGACCAGGACGCGCTCGCCCAGGGTGACGTTGTTGCTGTCTACCACGAACACGTCGCCACCTGGCGCCTCGGCAAGTGCGGTACGGGCACTCTGATTGGTGCCTGATAGCTTATCGCCCACGGTAATAATCACAGCCTCATCGCCGGCTTCACGAACCTTGGCAATCGCCTGCGAAAACGCGTACGGGTTGACCTGGCCGGTCTTGGGCAGCTCATCGCGCTCCACGAGCATCTCGTAAAAGCGTTGGTGATCGATATCGATGCCATCCATGTACACATCGGTGCCAAAGGCGACGGACAGCGGCAAAACGGCCAGTGCCGGGTGCTCGGCCGGCGACATATCGCTTGCGGAATCGGTAATAATGCGGACGGACATAGCGAATCCTTTCTTGCGCAGGTCCCGCGCAGGGAATTTTGACAGCAAGGCCCCGGCACGGTATACGCACTCAAACAGGACTATGCAGTTGTTAATTGGAAGCAAAAGCCTTGGCGGCCCTACAGCTCGCGCAGGGTGTTGAGAATCGTGCGCAGCGACGCATACATCTGCTCGCGCTGCTCCACACCCATAGCCTTACCGGTGGTATCGAGCACTTCGTGGATGATGCGGTCGGCCTCGCTCATGCTCTCGCCACCCAGAGCGGTCAGGCGCACCGGAGCACGATACTTAACGGCGGCATCGCCCGAATCGTCGACCTCGACGTAGCCGCCCTCCTCCAGATGCGCGAGCGTACGCGAGACGGCGGCGCGGGTCACGCCTGCCATGCGAGCCAGGTCAGCACCAGTCAGGCCGTCCTTGCTGCGCTCAAGATAGTAAAGGCACATAACGTCGGAGCCCTTGAGGCCCAGCCTTGCGCCCTCGGATGTCTTAATGCGCTGAATCTCCTTGTAGAGCCCGCTGATCAGTCCGACAAAGTCCTCGAAACGTGTCTCGTCGTTCTGCTGCATGAGAGACGACCGCCTTTCGCTTGCATAATGCTTATGGGTAAACATCTTAACCGTACCCAGCGGCCGCCAGCCCTGCACGACCTATTTGTTGACCCATCAACATAAAAACCACCACAAAGGACAGGTACCTTTGTGGTGGTTTTGGGCATCAATAGGTTCTAGGCGCCGCTACAGGTCCACACAGGGATTGTCGCGGGTCACAAGCGTCTTAACGACAACCGTCGCCCCCAAATACCGCTCGAGCAGATCGGCAAGACGGTCGATGGCGGCCTGGCAGTCCTCCATTCGCTCGGGCTCCACGCACTCAATCGCCAGGAACGCGTCGGTCGAATCGTCGGACAGGGCCGTTCGAACGCCGTCGCGCCAGTTCCAGCAGCGGCACACGGCGCCCGCATCATCGATGTAGGCGAGCTCGCGGGAAGCGTCGGGTCACCTGTCTCCTCGCCAAGCGGCAGAAACGCATCGCCACCGTCGGTCACCGCCAACCGCAGATCGCCCTCAATAGCATGTAGGTCCTCGCCTCCCACGGGCAGCGCATAGGTCAGCGACACCGTGTTGTAGATGTCCACCGCGGGCGTAATGTGGCCCACAGGCTTGCCCTTAAGCACGCGCTTGAGCAAGTTCTCGATCGAGCAGCGGGCGCCCTTTTTAGTCTTGAACAGACGGTACGCGTCGCGCCATGCCTTGACCGGCGCGTTCTCGCTGATGGTATCGCTAGTCAGGTGGCGCTCCGCATCGATGTTGGCGCGGTCAAGCAGCGCGGCGATCGCATCCACGTCCTCCTGGGGAATCTGAGCCGCGGGCTTCATGCCCTTTACGACCACAACGCCGATAGCCGCCTGCGGAAATAGTTCCCAGAATGAATCCTCGGCAATAAAGCTCTTCATACGCTCTCCCTTCATTGTGCGCGCCCGAGTGAGGGCGCCTAAACAAAAAGCGCCCTTACAACGGCCACCTTCAAAGTCCTACGGTGCCGCCACAAGAGCGCTTACGCTGTCCCCATCCGGAGAAGGGGACGATATGTCAGGCGTATTGTAACCCGAGCCATCCACGCGAGCAAAACCACCACAAAGGCGCCTGTCCCCTTTGTGGTGGATATGGACTCACAGCGAAGCTAGTGGCGAAGTCCCAGCAGCCCGCGGCCGCGATGACGGGCGTCGGCGTGTACTTGAGCGTGCGGACCGGCGGCCTTGACGGACTCGGGCAGGTGCGAGTACTTCTTCTCGAAGTTCTCCTCGAACATCACCGCCAGGTTGTGCGCTGCCTCGTCGTAGCGCGCGGTGCTCTGCCAGTACTGGCGCGGCACCAGAATGCCGTCGGGCACACCGTGGCACGTGGTGGGAATGTCGACGTTAAAAATATCGTCGTGCAAGAACTCGCTGTCCTCGATGGTACCGTCGAGGGCGCGGGCCACCAGGGCGCGCGTGTAGGCAAGCTCGATGCGATGACCCACGCCGTAGCCGCCGCCGATCCAGCCGGTGTTGACCAGGTACACACGCGTGCGGCCGTCGGCAATGCGCTCGCCGAGCATCTTGGCGTAAACCATGGGGTCGAGTGGCATAAACGGCTCGCCGAACAGCGAAGAGAACGTGGGCGTGGGCTCGGTGACGCCGACCTCGGTGCCGGGGATCTTGGCGGTGAAGCCCGTCACAAAGTGGTACATGGCGACATCGGCCGTCAGGCGTGAGATGGGCGGCAACACACCAAAGGCGTCGCAGGTCAAAAACAGCACGACGCTCGGAGTGGTGCCCATGCCCTTGGTCCACGCGTTGGGGATATGCTCAACGGGATAGGCCACGCGCGTGTTATGCGTGATCGAGACGTCATCGTAGTTGGGCTTGCGATTCTCGTCGAGCACCACGTTTTCGCAAATGGCGCCAAAACGGACGGCGTTGAAGATCTCAGGCTCGTGGAACGCGTCCAGGCCCTCGCACTTGGCGTAGCAGCCGCCCTCGATGTTAAAGATGCCCATATCGGACCAACCGTGCTCGTCGTCGCCGATCAGCAGGCGCGTGGGGTTGGCCGAAAGCGTGGTCTTGCCGGTGCCCGACAGGCCAAAGAACACGGCGGTCTCATGCGTGACGGGATCCATGCTAGCCGAGCAGTGCATGGGCAGCACGTCGTCCTCGACGGGCAGCAAATAATTCATAACGCTAAAGATCGACTTTTTAATCTCGCCGGAGTAGCCGGTGCCGGCGACCAGAATCACGCGTTCCTGGAAATTGATGACCACGGCGGCGCTGGAGTTGAGGCCCTTGATGGCAGGGTCGCACTGGTAACCGGGCGCTGCGAGCACGCAGAAGTCGGGCTCGCCGGTGCGCGCGATTTCGCGGGCGAGCGGGCGGGCGAGCATCTGCTTAATAAAGAGTGCCTGGCTGGCACGCTCGCAGGCAACGAGCAGGCGACGCGTGTGGTTGCGGTCGGCGCCCGCCATGCCGCGGGTGACGAACACGTCGCGCTCGTTGAGATAGTCGACGATGCCGGCCTTGATGGCCTCATAGCTCTCGACGGACAGCGGGCGGTTGACGGCGCCCCAGGCAATTTTGTCGTGGACATCGGGGGTGTCGACGATAAAGCGGTCATTGGGGGAACGGCCGGTACGCTCCCCCGTCTCGATCACCAGCGCGCCGTTGGATGCCATGCGGCCTTCTTCGCGGCGGATAGCGTGCTCGACGAGCTCCGCGGCGGGTAGATCGACCAGCAGACGGGGCTGATTCTCGGCGGGATCTTCGACCAGCGTAATACCAAAGTTGGACAAAACATCTGCAGGGGTAACACCAGGCATGGGGCCTCCTTTAAAAACGCGACACGTGGACGCGACGCGCACTTTACTCACGTAAAGCTCGTTGTACCCGATATGCAAAAACGTTTTTGCGGCAACGGCGAAGCGCCCGCCCAACGGTCAAAAATCGCACGCAAGCGGCCTAGTCATTGGAGACGTTCTTGAACAGGCAACATTCAAGGAGTGTCCCCGAATGCCGGCACTTAGGGACGTTCCCAAAGTGCCGGCACATAAGGAACGTCCCTAAGTGCCGACTATAGTGGCAGGCCTTGTCCGAGCATGGCGATGGCGCTCATGAGGACCAGCATGCCGGCGGCGTAGGGCAGCACGGCGCTCAGGAGTTCGGCGTCCTTGCCGCGCACGCGTACGGCGGCAAGACCAATGGCGAGCGTCTGCGGCGAAATCATCTTACCGGCAGCAACGCCAAGCGCATTCAGCGCGACCATCCAGTAGTCGCTCACACCCAGCGCTGTAGCAGCCTGGCTCTGGATGGGGCCAAACAGCATGCCTGAGGACGTGCCCGAACCGGTCACGAACGCACCGACGGCGCCGATCCACGGAGCCAGAATCGGGTACAGGCCGCCAGCGACCGCAATGCAAAACGCGCTGATCGAAGAAATCATGCCCGCATAGCCCATCACCTTGGCGCAACCCAGCACCGAAAGCATGGTAATGACTGTCGGCATCATCTGCTTGACGGTCGCGGCCAGCACCTCACCCATCAAGCGCGGCGAAGCGCCCTGAATGGCACCGCCGACAAACGCAGCCAGGAAAATCCAAACACCCGGCGTGTTGATCCACGAAAACGTAAGCGTGCCGGGGTTCTCGCCGCAATACACCTGCACGTGACTCGCAAACGGCGCGAGCGCGGCGTGCACGACGGGCACCAGGTTGGAGGTACCCAACAGCAGCACAAAAATCAGGATGAAGCACGACCAGGCAGAAAGCGCCGACTTAGCGGTGAGCTGTTCGCCGGCCTCGATATTCATGTGAAAGCGTGCGTCCAGATGCCCCGACTTCTCGGCACGCATAGCAAGCGCAGCTGTCAGCCCGAGCGAAACGATAGAACCGACGACGACGGCAAGCTCGGGACCCACAAACCTAGCAACGACCAGAGCCGCACCGGCAAAGGACACGCCGGAGAGCACGGCGATGCCCGCCGCGCCACGTAGCGCTCGGCAACGCCTGCAACGTTGCCCTGGTCCTCGGCAACACGACCAGCAACCAGTACGATAAACAGCGGCATCATCACAAAGAAAGGCGCCAACTGCACCAGCTGAACGGTCGCCAGGTGCAGGGAATCCAGACCCACCAAGTCGGCAACGGACACCGTGGGGATGCCGATGGAGCCGTAGGGTGTGGGTACGCCGTTGGCCAGCAGGCAGATGAGCACGGCGGGCACGGCCTCAAAACCCAGGCCCGCGAGCATGCCGGCAGGAATGGCGACGGCAGTGCCAAAACCGGCCATGCCCTCCATAAAACCACCGAAGCACCAGGCCACGAGCAGCGCCAGCAGACGGCGGTCGCTGCTGATGGAGGTGATCATGCTGCCGATCACGTCCATGGCGCCCGTGCGAACGCACAGGTTATACGTGAATACCGCGGCGATGATCACCAGGACGATGGGCCACAGAGCCATCAAAAAGCCTTCAAGCGAGGCGGTCGCGATCTGCGCTGCCGGCAGGTGCCACCATGCGAAGGCAAGCACGCACGAAAGGACAAACGATCCGATAGCGGCCTTCCAAGCTGGCCATTTAAAGCACAGCAGCATCACGACCAGCCAAATAATCGGCACAAGAGCCAGTAAGAATGCGGCGACGTCCATAGGTAGAAGCTCCTTGGTGCCGCGTGGGCGGCATCGGGGGGGGTGTCACAAAACTTCAACAGGATACCGCACACTTACCGACAAATTACAGCCGCCTGCCGAAAATATTGAACAATCCGTTCAAAAACACGAGCGAACACCGTCGCGTCTATACTAGAGCGCAGCAATAGAAAGGACCCCGCTTTGAGCATCACGCCCCTCGATAGCATTCGCCGCGCCATCGCCCGCCGCAATGGCGTCGCCGACCCCGCCGTAGCGGGCAGCGGCACCGCAAGGGCCCAGGGCGGACGCATCGAGAATGGCCTGTTCCCCGCCTCCCACACGGCCGAAGAGCTCGCGCGCATCCAGGAGCTGAGCC
>JAQCYU010000045.1 GCA_027682925.1 Coriobacteriaceae bacterium AF45-21 | reverse complement strand
CAGGTCAGACGCTTGGGCGCGGGCGAGGCAGGCTTGGGCGCGGGTGTCGGAGCAGCCGGTTTGGCCATGACGGGCTTAGGCGCGACGGGGTCGGCGCCGCTATCGGTGCTGCTTTTGGCTGCGTCGCGCTGGCGCTCGAGGATGCAGGGGCCGCCGAGGACACGGGTTGCGGGTCCGCAGATACCGCAGCCCGTGCAGATGGAGAATGCTCCTCATGTTGAGGAGCCGGCGTGCCACCCCCATCCAGGACATAGTCGACGGTACGACGACCGAAGACCGCACTGACTGTCGGCAGGACCACCGACTGCGTGTCGGCGCGTCCAAGCATCTTGATGGCAAAGGTCGAGCCCGCGGGGAACGAGACCGTGAGCTGGAGCCGTCGTCAGCCGTGGCGCGGGCATTGAGCAAAAGCCCCGCGCAGGAAGCCTGACGCGCCTTGACACGCTCGACAACCTCGGCCCATTTGCGCTGCAGCTCTCCGGCATCCTCGACCGCGGGCGTCTCGGCAGTACCGGCGGCGGCAACCTGGGCGGCATTGTTGGACTGGGGCTTAGGTGCCGGAGCGGTGGCAGGCGCGGGAGCCGCAACGGGCTGAGGCGTCGGAGTCGGCGCAGGCTGAGGTGCAGGCGCTGCAGGCTTGGAGCTGACACGGACGCAGAACGGGACGCAGGCTGGGCAGCCGGAACAGCAGAACGGGACGCAGGCTGGGCAGCCGGAACAGCAGCACACGGTCCCAAGGCATACCGCCCTGGCGCGCGGACGTAGCAGCGGGGGCAGCGGATGCCGCCGGAGCGGCAGCACGAGCGCCCGAAATTAGCGTCGGCTGTTGGGCAGCAGCGGGTACGGATGCTGCAGGCGCGGCGGCCTGAGCAGCAGCCACGCTCGCCGGCACGGCGCCGTTGGCAACCATGGCCTCCAAGCGGGCCACGCGCTCGGCCAATGCCTCAATCGTTAAATCGGCCTCGGGACGTGCCAGGCGCGTGCAGGCGATCTCGAGCACCAGGCGCACGTCGCTCGCGCCCCTCATCTCCAGTGCGGCATCGTCGAGCACCGTCAGCACACGGGCCAGGCGGTCGGCAGGATGCTCGCCAAAGGCAGCGGCCTCGGCAGCAAGCGCCTCGGCCTGCTCGGAGCCGCCCTCAAACAGCTCGGCACGGGCACCGGCAACGCAGGCAACGTACACGTCACGCACATGCGCCACCAGGTCGCGCGTCAGCTCCAGCAGGTCGTTTCCTTCCTCGACCTGCGCACGGATCAGTCCATAGAGCTCGGCAACATCGCGATCGGCAATGGCGCGGGAAAACTCGCCCAGAATCTGGTCCGAAACCTCGCCTAAAAGCGAGCGGGCGTCGTCCGCATGCACAGAACCGTTGCCAAAGACGCTCAGCTGCTCCAGCGTGGACAACGCGTCGCGCATACCGCCCTTGGCATGGCGCGCCACGATAGCCAGCGCCTCATCGTCGTAATCGAAGCCCTCCTGCTCGCACACGTATGCCAGGCGACGCTCGATATCCTCGTTGCCGATGCGATGGAAATCGAAACGCTGGCAGCGCGAGAGGATGGTCTCCAGAATCTTTTGCGGGTCGGTGGTGCACAGCACAAAGATCACGTGTGCCGGCGGCTCCTCGAGCGTCTTGAGCAGCGCGTTGAACGCCGCCGTCGTGAGCATGTGGACCTCGTCGATGATATAGATCTTGTACTTGCCGCGCACCGGGGCAAAGTTGACGGAGTTGATGATTTCCTCGCGCACATTGTCCACGCCCGTGCGGGAGGCGGCATCGAGCTCGTAGACATCGGGGTGGTTACCCTCGGCAATGAGCTCGCACTCCTCGCAAGTACCGTCGGGCATGCAGCCGCTTGCACCCTCGGCGCGCGCCGCCTCGGCATTGCGGCACAGCAGCGCCTTGGCCAGAATGCGCGCCATGGTGGTCTTGCCCGTGCCGCGCGGTCCGCAGAACAGGTAGGCGTGGGACAGGCGCCCCTCGGTGATGGCGTGCTCGAGCGTCGAGACGATATGCTGCTGGCCCACCACGGAGTCAAAGGTGAGCGGGCGATACTTTCGGTACAACGATTCCATGGGTGCTCCCCCGGGTATACTGAGTCTTGTTGCCGCGGCGGCCATGCGGTCGCACGGCATACTGCATTCCATAATAACCCGTACGGCGAGCCCGCCGCGATAGGAGTCCAAAGAGCATGGCAGACGCAGAGAGCAACCTCGTTCCCTCCGAAGCAGCCGACCAGGTCGAGGTCGCGCTCGAGGAGCAGGCCGCAGCCGACGACGGCATCCTGTACCTCAACGAGTACCAATACGAAAACGACCTCGTCACCGACTTCGCCCGCCTGGTCGCCTCGCCCAGGCGTCGCGGCTCGCTGTATGTCGCCGCGGCAATTGCCGCGCTCATCGGCATCGGCATGCTGGTGGCCGGCGGCAGCTGGATCAAGTTCGGCGTCGTGCTGATCGTGTTCGGCGCCTTTTTGGCCTGGTGGAGCAAAAATCTGCACCATACGCTCGCGCGCGACTTTATCGATGCCGTCGAGGCAGACGAGTCCATGGGTGGCCGCTATCGCCGCGTCGCCGCCAACGAGGACGGCTGATGGTTTGGGGCACGAGCGGCAAGTCGCAGTTCTTCCCGTTTGAAAAGCTCGACCACGTGCTCGACGGCGAGCGCATCTTTGTGGCCATGTTCGCCGACCAGGGCGTGACGATCCCTAAGGACACCTTTGTCCGCGGCGATGCCGAGCAGTTCGGTCCCTTCCTTAAGGCGCGCATCAACAAAAAACTCCGCATCGAGACCAAACGCAAGAAGATGAAGGCAGAAAAGGCCGCTGCCGAAGCAAAACAGGGCGACAAGCCCCAGGAGACCAAGGGCAAGCAGCGCAAGCAGAAGAAGAGCAAGAAGAAGCGGTAGGCCGGCCGACACCGAAGGCGCCTCGTCCCGCGCCCGATTCCGGGCCGGGGCGCCTGGAATCGGCGCGCGTACCGCCAATGGACCCGTTTTGCCTTGCTCTCGAGCTATTTCACTTCAAACCTTAAGAGCCTCCGCTCCGGCAGATCGGTCATCTTCATCGTGTAAGTCCCGGGAAATGCTTTCTCAAAACGGACGGTCTCGTAACCTTCGAAATAGTCGTTGGTGTTCTGCATCATAAATGGGACGAGCAACTCGTTTTCTGCCCCAACCTCCACGGCAAACGCAGCAGAGCCGCCAAGGACCGGCATGGCTTGCGTTATCAGATCGGTATTGACTACAAAATCATAGTTTGGCGCAGACTCCGGAACCAGATGCCAAACATACGCTTTGATTCCACCGTCGATATTATCCCTATTTCTGACACGCATCTTTACGGCGATAACGCACGTGATGTCGGCATCCTTCAGTCTCGTTTTCGTATCCACGGTGCCATATTTTGAATAATCGTCATGTGCTCGTTTGAGATACTCGCGCGGCGTGAGCAACTCTGCCCCGTCTATGCAAAACGAATACCCATCAGTCACCACATCCTTCGACCCCAGAAACGCTCCATCCATCGAGAGCCATTCGCCCTCCGCGTAATATTTCTCAGGAATGACCGTCCGGTTCCCGTTAACGACGCTCACCCTCATGCCCGCAAGGCCGGCAGCAGCACAGCAAAAAAGCGCGAGCGCCGATCTTCTCGTCCACAGGGTCTTCTTCATCGCGCTCACGACCTTTCCCGAACTTTCACAACGGCACCGTCGCGCATGCAGTAAACCCGATCGGCCAGTTCCTCGAGCACCTCTCCGTCATGGCTGGACAGAAGGACCTCACGACCCGTTGATGCCGCCATCGCCACAACGCGCTTGAGCATTTCAACGCCCGCTTCGTCGAGGGCATTCGTTGGCTCATCGAGAACAAGCAGCTTCGGCTTCTCCATAATTGCCGCAGCTATCCCCAGACGCTGCTTCATCCCAAGCGAGTATGCTCGGAACTTCTTTTTTTCGTCTGCATCGAGCCCCACGAGCCGCAGGGCAGAGCGAATGTCCTCGGGGGTGGCAACGCCCTTGATCTGAGCGATGAGCTTCAGATTGTCGTAGCCAGACAGATATCCCAAAAAGGAAGGCGCCTCGATCAACATCCCCAGACTCGGCGGGAACGAGATGTCCGCCCCAAGCCTTTGGCCATCGATAGAGATTTCGCCTTCGGTAGGCTTGATCAACCCGCAAACCGCTCGCATGAGCATGGTCTTACCCGAACCGTTTATCCCCTGAAGCCCGACCACAGTCCCAGGGTCAACCTCGATGGACACGTTGCGCAGGACATCGTTTTTACCCATGCGCTTCGATACGCCCCTTACGATCACACTCATATCTTGTCCCCCTTTTCTATAAGGTCGGCCCTTCGAAACCACAGTCCACCCAACGATAGGCATAACGACATAAGCCCAATTGATGACAAGACACTCGAGCCCGCCGCGATTCCCTCTTTGACAATTCCACCCCAGCGCAACAGCATCAAGGCGTTACCCAATAGCGCCCAATGTCGTGCATATGCCGAGCAGATCAGGTAGCTCATTAAAACCACAAACGAGACTGACGACCCAAGCACAAACCCAACCGCTGCCTGCGCAAACGCAAGCGCCTCAAAAGCAAATAAGAGACCTATGAAAAACGGCAGCGCATCTGCCTCGGCAGCTTTGAGAAACCACGGCGCCAAATTAGCCAGTTGAAGCGACTCACCATGAATGACCGCGCTGAACGAGGAGCTCACCACCAAGCTCCAAATCACAACAGAGCAAACCACCACGAGCAGTGAAAATGCCGTTACTGCCGCCACCAAGATAAAACGCGAGACCCACCAAAGGGTTCTTGCCCGGCATCGAACAAGCGCTTGCAAACCAAACCCGTGCAACGATTCGGTCGGATAGTCGAGTGTTGTATAGAGAATAAGCAGAATGAGAAATAGCCATCCTAGCGGAGGCACAAACATGACCCCGGGCCTAGGCTCAAACGGAGCAGATCCGGCAAACACGAGCGCAAGATTATCCGCAAACCCCAAGGTATCCGTTCTAACCCCATACACAGAAGACAATCCGTAGGCGTACACCAAGTTCGCAACGGTCACTGCCGCAATTGCAATAAAAGTGATGATGTTCTTCTTCAAAACGGTCCTCAGGTCCGCGGCGACCAGCCTAAACAGCATCAGACCACCTCGCGTCTTTTCCACGCCCCAGAAAAAGCCAACGAAGCAAGGGTCAATAATATGATTTCCGCAAAACCGGCTCGAATGTCTGGCCAGTTATTCAGCGATTCCGACCTGATGCTGTTGAGGATATTGCAGTTAAACCCCACACAAGCCATTACGCCGAAGATCCAGCCATTTGCAAAATGCCACGCAACCATTAGCAGATACGGGACAATTATCGCTTTGATTCTGCTACGAAACAAAATTGAGAAGCCAGTTACAGCCATGGATAAAGTCCCGAGCGTGACAGCATCGAACAGCGTGTATGCGAGCACATATGACAAAGGATGCGAATAAAATAGACCGGAGAAGTAGCTATGCAGGTAAAGTCCTACGTAAGTCGACTCATCGACCCGAGGAAGATACGCAGGAAAAAGCATCGAGACGATCAGGAAATTGACGAGCAGAGGAATGGCAGTCACTGTAAACGCGGAGAGGAAAGCAGACAGCATCTTTACGTTCACGTACGCCTTTCTGGAAACGCGCGTGCATATCTGCATGTCATAACCACTCAAACGCTCAAAGAGACACGACCAAGATCCAGCCAACATTGCAAGCAGGGGCAGTGCATAGAAAAACACCGACGCAGACAGTGGCGCGTTCGCGCTCACAACAATCCAGTTACCGAAGCTGCTTTCACGTGTTTGACCGAGATAATTTTCGGCTTGCACGCCAACGCCGTAACCAAAAGAAAGAAGGTTGTGGCGCTCTTTTTCCAAATTTGCCCACGGCTCCAGCGCGGCAGCTATTGCAACTGCGACCGCAATCAAGAGAGCAAGGATAAAAGCTGGACGTCTAATCGTTTTCGACAGTTCGTATCTTGCGAGCTTTTGGTTCATACGTCCTCCTCCCCCTTCCGACCCAGAAAGCCGGAAGGGAGCCATTTCAAACAACTATGCGGGAAGCTTGTGGAAATGCCCGACGCAGTCGGGGCTCCATACGCCAATAACAGTGCCGTAGCCAGACTCCGCCCATGCAGTCAGTCGCGCCGCAGATCGCCCGTTCTCACGGACGAGGTTATACATTTCCCACTGTCCCTTGTGATTCGAACGATACGTTCCCTGAGTACAATTCATGCTGCCGCTACCGCTTGTGTTATACGCACCGTCTGTATATAACCGAAGCGGATTTCCCGTATGGCCCTGGATATCCAGATAGAGCGATGAGGAATCATCCTTTTGACGGTAGCCAGTTGCACTCGTCCCGGCACATTGAAAACTAAATGCCTTATCGGCATTGTTCGTACAGGTCGTAATTCCCGTATCGGCGTTTTGAGTAATGCTGGAAACCTGAGAGGTGTCAAACTCCTCTTGTGCAAACGATGCAGCGGGAACCCCTAGGGACAGACCAGCTGCAATCACCAAGCCGACTCCGATTCGAGCAATAGCGCTCCTTGGCTTAATCATGGCCTTCTCCAATCAAAAGCGGTTAACAATGCGTCGACGCACGGCAACCTTCGCATGAATAGAGAAAGATGTCTGTAAACACCCGCTATTGAGTTGATTGCTCAGGCGTTTACACGTTATTTACCTGCGATAACAATTAAATTAGCTCCGCCTTATTCTTGATCTTCAACTGGCGGTAAGATGCAGACCGCAGCGCTTGCACCGTAGATGCAGCGTAACCGACATCCTCCGCAATGGCCTTTGTCGTTGCTCCCTCTGCCGTCATCAGCAAAATTTGCGACTGAACATCAGAAAGGGAGCGCGACGTAAGCAGGGCCAGCTGGCGCACGCGGGCCGTTTCGGTGGACCCGTTCGCCCGGTACTCCAAGACGGCCTTCTCGTCCTCAACCGAGCGGGCGAGCGCGATGTGCGTAACGAACATGGGCACAGACCAGCAAACAATCACCGTTGCCACGACGACATTGACAGCCGAACTTTGCCCCAACAACGACGCGAGGAACAACGGCTCGAAAACCGTCAGATCCTGCACCATATTGAGCAAGACAGCCCAAACAGGAGCCGTCGCCCCGAAGCAAAGCATCCATATCCCAAGCATTTTGCGCTGCGGACAGCTTCGCATCACTATATATGTGAGCAGCACCCCCGTCAGCACCGCAAGTCCATGGATTCGCCCCCTAGCGACCGCATAGATTAAGGCAACCATGCCCATTGACACCAACGGCACGATAGCCCGAGCATGGGCATGCACCTTAAACGGACGCAGCCCAACAGCGAGCGAAGCCGTAGACGCCACGCCGCAAAACAGGACCGGCACAGCCATCAACGGAACGCGTATGCACATCAATGCCGCGATATAGATAAAAGACCATTCCACAGCAGATAGCACCGCCCATACGTACGGGCTTCCGAGCCAAATCGCTTCACCCGCTCTATCCAGCGCAGCGCCACGATTCGCTTTTCCACCCGCGTAGCGTAGCGACAGAAGCAGTCCGAGACCCAATGCGTAGCTAAGAGGGAAAAGGCGACAGCCCGCGAAACACCGGACCCCCAATCGCTATCCGCCATTACCAAGGGCCCCGCCGCAAGGAGGATAAAGAATAATGTGAGCAGGTATCGAAACAGCCGGCGCGTTCGAGCTGATGCCACTATATCGTCAGCATGCCGCTGCGGTAGCTCATGCCCTACAGTATCGCCCTCACCCGCAAACAGCGCCACGAGCTCGCGTGAGCCCGCAACCGACGCCTTCCCGTATGCTCGGTGAAGCGTTGTTCTCACCGTCGATGGCTTCGTATCCGTCTCCTTGGCAATTTCCGCCGGCGTTTTCCCTTTGAGCAGCAGTCGAACAAACTGCTCTTCTCTAGGCGAGAGGGCAGGGGAAAACACCCCCGCATCGAATGTGTCGGACGCACAGGCGATATCCGAATTGTTGTCCCGTTTCCCCCTTAGCAACATGCATACGAAGGCAGCAGCGATAACGGACCCCATCGCCAGCAATGCAATGACCACGGCATCGCTTGCGAAGTATGCCGCCTCAACAGCCGGAATAAGACCAATAGGAACTGCTACGAGCACAGAACAGGCAAACACGTCGCGCCGCCCATGGCCAAAGGCACGAGGGCGGCAAAACGGCGGGGCCACAGTCAATGCGAGATAGACCAACGGAATTAAAAGCGCAAGGCCAATTGACGCGGCCGTTACAGGGGGCATCCCCCATGGCTCGGGAACGACTCTCCATGAAACTCGACAGCAAAACAGCAGGCAAGACATGACGGCTATTGTTTCTGTAAAAATCTCGTCCTGCGGGTGACGAGTTTCCCTTTCGTCAGTCCGTGTCGACCTCTGCGTCAAAGGAGAGTCCGCCGTGCCCCAAATAACATATGAGAGAAGCAGCGACCCAACAAAGCACGAGACACACGAAACGCCATGTAACAACCAAATCGGTGCAAACACGATTGGAATAGAGTCTCCGCGAGCATAGAAAGCCAGGTCGGCCCATTCGGGAACCGTTGCAATAACACCAAGGAAAACACCGATGGCACCGAGATGCCTCGGCCTTCTCATTCCCCCCTTGCATAGCGCAGCACCATGAACAAACGCCGCGAGGCATGCGCCCAGGATAACGAGCCAGGTCATTGCACCTGACGCTAGGCCGATTGAAGATGAAAACCGGTGATAAGGGGTGACCGCCATTACGACAAGCGCAATGGCGCAGGCAAATGTAGCAGAACGGCGGGAAAAGAGCATACGGCCTCCATAGCGTGTCATTATATCGCTCGAGCCGCTCGTTTATCTCTGTTCTCACACCAGCCAGCATCAATGATTCAGGCGAACTCCAATCCGCGCCAGATCACGGTCCGGCTTTTGTTCGCAGTCCCCACATCAAAGCGGGATGCGGTTTCCTTTTGGACGCCGGTTCGGAAAGCGCATCCCGTTCCAGGGCAATATTCTGGGATGCAGTTTCCGCAGCCCACCCCATTTGGAAAGCGCATCCCATAATTTGGCTGAAAACTGAGATGCGCTTTCCAAACGAGCCGAAACGGGCCGAATCGATCGGGCCACCTCGCATCCCGCTATCCTCGCCATCTGCCCGAGCGTGCTACACTAGCAGCATCTATGCCACCGCGAATGGCTCGGCCCCACGCCCGCCACTCGCAAACGAACTTTAAACGCACGAGGGTTGGCCATGCCGCTTTTCTCGCAACATACCGCCCGGTTCTCGCCGGACGTTCCTTTGGAGGGCACCAGCTCTCGCGAGCTGCTCAAGCGGTACCAGCCGCTCGAGACACTTGCGACCGGCGGTTTTGGCTCCATCGAGATTTGCCGCGACACGCACCTGCGCCGCCGCGTCGCCATTAAGCGCATCCCCCTTATCAACGGCGCCGGCATGCCCGCCAGCGACATCATGGATGTCCTGCGCGAGGCGCACACTGCCGCCATGCTTCAACATCCCAATATCGTGCAGGTCATCGACTTTACGCATGACACCGCCTATGCCTACCTGGTTATGGAGTATGTCGACGGTATGTCGCTGGCCGAGTTTTTGCATCGCGTGGACGGCCACTCGCTCACCTTTGACGAGGCCGCGGCCATTGCCGATGCCCTGGGCCAGGCGCTCACCTTCGCCCATAGCAATGGCGTACTCCACCTGGACATTAAGCCCGCCAACGTGCTCATCGACCACTCGGGCAATGTAAAGCTCACCGACTTTGGCATGGCGCGGCTGTCGTCCGCCGGTGGCTTTGGCGGCTCACGCGGCGGCACCATCGGCTACATGCCGCCCGAGCAGCTCGATATCGAGACCGGCACGGTCGACGAGCGCGCCGATGTCTTTGCCCTCGCCTGTGTGATCTACGAGGGCCTGTGCGGCAGCGCTCCTTTTATGGCGGCCACGCCCGCCGACTCGCTCGGCCGCATCATCGGCGGCGCCACCTATCCCAGCGAGCTGATACCACACTTTCCCCCGGGAGCCGAGGCCGCGCTCATGAGCGCGCTCTCCCCCATGCCGCAGGACCGCCCCAACAGCATCGAGGCATTTTGCGACCAGCTCCTTGCCGGTCTGGGCAGCGTGCGCGAAGGCCGTCGCAGCCTGGAGCAAATGGTTGGCGAACTTTCGGATGACGAGCAGGAGCTCGACGATATCGAGCCGTCGCACTACGAGGACGACGTCATCGAGGTCGACCCCGCACTCGGCTGGGCAGGCACGCGCTGGAGCCATGCGCGCGACTACGCCATGCACGCTATCTCGGCGCTAACGTGCGGCGCCTTTAGCTTTTTGCTGATGCAGACGGCCGGCGTCGCGGCGCTTCCCGGCCTGGTCATTGCGGCTATCGCGATCGGAGCGGCGGCCGGCCTGGCCCCCCAGATTGGCTCGGCCATCTCGGCTGTGGGCTTTTTGGTGCTCATGGCAAACGCCACCATGCAGGCACAGGGCGTCCTGTCGATGTTGCCCGTCGCGGTGATCTTTGCCGCCGCCATGTCCGGTTGGTGGATCGCCTGGGGTCGCACCGAGGCTGCCGCGAGCGCCGCACTCACCTGTGCACTCGCGCTTGGCTGTCTGACCGGCAATACCTTCCTGGCAGCTGGGGTCACCGCCGGCGTCGCGTCATTTTGGCTCGGCCCGGCAAGCGCCGCCGCGGCAACGGGCATGGGCGCACTTTTTGCCCGTCTGGCCACGGTCGCGCTTTCAGCCGGAGGCGTGCTGGGGCTCGGTAACGTTGCCGCAGCGCTGGGAGACCCACTCCTTTGGGCTGCCTTTGTGCTGGTAGCGGCAACTGCCGCGGCGTCATCTGCGCTGCTCAACGCCCATGCCAAGCGTGCCGATCAGGCTCAAACCTTGCCGTAATCGCCGCCATCGCTGTCGCCGGCATCGGCTGCGCAGCGGCGTCCTGTCTTGCACACCATATGGAAATTGCCAGCCTTGCAGCCGCGGTCGTCGCCAAGGCGGCGGTTGCGGGAACCCTATCCTCTATAATCGTTGGGATATGCCTATATTTGCTCGGATACCAAAGAACCTATACGGAGAGTGATCTTTCGTGAACTTCCTGAACATCTTCGAGGACCACGTGGCCGGCATCTTCGGTGCCACCCGTGCCCCGTTCTCCTTTAAGAAGCTTGCCAAGCAGGCCGCTCGCGACATGGAGGATCAGACTCTGGTGATCAACGGCGTCAACACGGCGCCGGCACTCTATACCATCCTGATCGCCGCCGACGACGATCCCATGCTCGCCCCGTTCTACCCCGAGCTTTCGCGCGAGGTCCGCGAGTTTGTGAAGGCGCAGGCCGAAAAGCGCCGCTATGTCTTTGTCGGCGAGCCCCTCGTGCGCTTTATGATCGATCCGCAGCTGCGCGCCGGCAAGTTCTCGGTCTTTGCCGAGAACGTCGATGCCCCCACGCTCGGCCGCCTGTACGAAGAAGAGCGCGCCTATCAAAACGGTCTGGGCCAAAACAACTCCGCGGCAAGCCGTGCCGCCAGCGCCCCGCGCGCCGGCCAGCAGCAGTTTGCTGCCCCGCAGCAGCAGCGCCCCGCCGCCATGCCCCA
>JAQCYU010000044.1 GCA_027682925.1 Coriobacteriaceae bacterium AF45-21 | reverse complement strand
CCGCGCCCCCGCCGACCCGGCGATTCCAAAACCATGCCGGTTTACGGGGCCAGGCCGGGAACCCCCGAGCATGCCGTAATCGGTAAAATCAAAATCGCAGGTAGACGACTTGCGCATTCCGTGAAATGCAGGGTATGGACGGCCGGTCCGGGTCCAGCCCCGTAATCCGGCACAGTTTTGAAATGACATTAATTCACTAACAGGCAAACTAAGTAGTTCTAGCGCCTTGTCGCCGGCTAATTTCCGATTTCCAACCAGTTGCACAAAACATTTGCTCGCAGTCTTGTCTCGGCGCACTTCATTGCCTCAGTTTTGGCTTTATAGCGAATCCCTAAACGGTCGCAGACACTTCTGACTATGGTGTCTAGCTGCTTTGAATCGTTGAGCATATCGTGAGTCACCAGGAATACATCGAATCCCATGCTCTGCAACGCAGTCATGCGTTCCGCATCGTGGTCAAGTATTGCACCTGAGCCATGAATGACTTCACCTTGGATTTCGATAATTGCCCCTTTTATAAGAATCGGATTTACGATCACGATATCGCCATAGCAGACCTTTTGACCTGCAATGCTTTGCGCCGATATGGAAAGAGGAGTTAAGTCGTTGGCATAAACGTTTGTGAGGCCCGCGCCGCCAAGACGCCGCGGACGGTTTAGAAGCAAGATTCCTGCAACCTCGAGCGGAGACGCGGCAATGCCGATAACCTGCTGAGCGGCATCATAAAACTGCTTTCCCCACATTTGACTTTTGACCTTGTCGGCAAAACGATGCAGGTCGCTCAGTTCGATGAGTGGCTTTCTCATCCAGAGAGAAGTACCTTTGAGTTTCGTAACCTCTCTTCCATCTTCTCGCTTGCTCGTTTGGCTATCATTATCTGGGTCCTTAACGGTTGCGCGGGCATAAACTCGTTTCCAAGGAACCTCGTCTTCGCCCTCTTCAAGTTCGAACAAATTCTGCGTGCTGGAATTGCGATTCTCCCCTACCGCCATTTTTAGCTGCATTTCGGCAGCGGGAGCCGGCTCGAAAACAGAAAACCAGCCGCAAAGTTCGTACATGGCCAGTACGAGATCTATTTGGGACACAAAGCGTGTCATAGTAAATAACGTGTTAAGCGGATTGGTGACACTAAAGCCTAAATGAGTGTCGATTGTTGTGCCGGCATCCGATGCCCCTTCCCAGCGAATAGTGGAGCGCAAACCCGAGTGGTGGTTACAACAACCTGGTGAAGCAACAGTAATAATCGGGGCCTTGAGAACGTCGGTCGCGAAAGGGGCTTGGGCTAGGGCTCGCCAGCCGTCATCGGTGCTGGGCAAGCGCGGGTAGAGGTCGCGCACCTGCGGCGGGCAGCGCCAGTAGCGGAATGCGGTGTTTGCGCAGACGATTTCGTCCATTTTCGCCTCCCCTGGTTTCGGCCTCGGGCCGTGCGGATTGCGGGTAAGGTCGATTATCTACTGGCGCATCATGCGGGTAAGTACGGGAAGCAAACCAAATGCTGACAAAAGCATGCCGAGTTCCGCCGAAAAACCGTCGTGTGATAGAAAACCGCTGGAAGGAGCTTTGGGCATGTGGTCCCTGTCTCCACATTTGCGCGCGGATCACATGGGGAATTCAATGAAAATACGCATGCGTTTTATACAAAACATGCAATGGCGTTAGCAAAAAGGGTGCGAAAAAATGACGCCTTATACGACTACGATTCGTTTTGGAATCACCCTTGGTGTCAAAAAGAAAAAGGCCAGAGGCTTAACACCTCTGACCTGCGCTTTTGATGGTGGGCGATACAAGATTCGAACTTGTGACCCCATCCGTGTGAAGGATATGCTCTACCCCTGAGCCAATCGCCCGTCGCCTTTCGGCAAAAGAGATACTATCATAGCCGCGCGTGGTTTACCAAGAACTTTTTGCCCTCGATTTCAAATTCGTGAGTGCTAGTCAAGCCAAAGCAACCAAAGCAATAAATGAAACGGCAGCTAAACCATCATTTATCGCTTTATCCACGATGTCTCGGGGCGGCAGATCAATCGCGCGTTGTTGTAAGCCATGTCGAGTGTGAGGCAGGTGCGCGCGGCGTAGAAACCGTCCTCGCGCTGGATGGTCAGCGCCAGCTCGGGCTTGTCGCCGGTCAGGCACAGCGGCAAGAGCAGCTGGATCCGGCCGCCGTAGAACTGCGGCACGGCGAGCGTGTAGTTGGCGGCGGCGCGGCGGGCGGCTTCGACGACGGCGCCCTCAAAGGCGCGACGCAGCAGCAACGAGTTACCCTCCCCCATCAGACTGGCGGGAATACGCGTCAGGTTCTCCTCATCGCCCAGAATGTGGTCGATGTTGGAGCGGATAGGCAGGCAGTAGTCAAAGACTAGCTCGGAGGGGTCCTCGGCAAAGCGCGCGCGGCACGGCAGGTACTCAAACGAGACCAGCATGGGGTCGCTCTCCTTAAAGAAGCCCTTCAAAAACCAGCGCTGGCGCGCGTCTGGCTTGGTGTTGGGCTCAAACAGACCGTAGATGGTCTCGTAGCGGCGCGTGTACAGGCCGGTGTTGAATAGGCAGCGGTCGTCGTCGAACACCAGCGGCAGGTTGGACGGCGCGGTCTGGTCCACGTCGCGCTCGGTCAGGAACACCGCGCGGCTAAACGAAACGACAAGTAGTTTCTGAGGATGCGGTTCCCGGGACCCCAGTCCTCGGGATCGGCGAGGTCGACAAGGCGGTCGTAGCAGGGCTCGGGGCAAAACGCGAAGTCGTACACATTACTGCACAGGGTGCTGGGGATCTCCATGTGGTGTCCAATCAATTCATTAACCGGCGTGCGGATGCTTAGATTCTATACGAGCGACAGATCGCCCGTGCCCGCAACGAATCCGCAGCGCAGCTCTTCGGCTAGCTCGCTGTTCGTGCGGCGACTGGAAACGAGGTCCTGGATCCAGGCGTAGTACTGGTTGTCTTTTGGTTCGGGGCTGTCAGACAGCACGACCGGAGTGCCTGCGAACCTTAAGACGGACAACGCAAAGACAAGGCTGGTTCGTTTGTTACCGTCTTCAAAGATGTGGTCCTTGACCATGTGCTCGGCCACGTAGGTGACCTGGTCAAAGATGTCTGCGAAGCGATCGACCGGCGATTGACCGAATATCGTACAGAATGCACCCGCAAGCACGGACTCGACGCGTCCAAGCTCAAGCGCGGCCCGGTCGCCTGTGGCGTCGGTTGTATAGCAGCGCCCGACCGTCATCAGCGTGCTGTGCAGGCGCATCACGGCCGCGGCCATATCTTCGAGCGAACCGGCATCATCGAGCACGAGCGGCGCGAACGGATGCGCTCCCGGCTTCGTGTCCGCCATCATGAGTTCTCCAAGAGCCTGAGCGCGTTGGGCATGTTCGAAATGGTCAGCCGAATAGCTTCGTCGATTGACGTGGTGCAGCCGAGCAAAATCGGTGATGCTGAATTTGCCACGTGCGCAGTTGAATGATCTTCTTGAGCAACGCAATCAGCGCCGTCATCTTGTTGAACATGGCTCCAAGGCATGTCTGACTCCTCTATAGCTTTACAGACGAAATAGCCTGCGAGTCGTACTCCAGAGTAATCGGTTGCCAGACGAGGTCTTCGATGGTGCAGTTTAGGGTGTCTGCAAGCGCCAATGCCGAGGAAACCGAGGCGCGGCGTAGGTCGAGCTGGTTCTGCTCGTAGAGTTGTATGGCGCGAAGCTTAACCCCCGATTGGGCGGCGAGCTGTTTTTGCGTTAGTCCGGCAGCCTTTCGTGCCGCCTTGAGGCCCTTTTTGTCTGCCTGGGCGTTGTTCCATTTTTCGATGACAATCTGGGCGAATTTATCTTCGGAGGCCTCGTGGAGCGGATGGTACGAGCCGATGATCCAATCGAGCGGAGCGACTTCGAGTAGCTTATTAAAGCCCAAGCTGCTCATCCATTGCGTATAGGCCATAACCCACCCCGCCCAATACTGAGGCGAACGGTCGAACGGATAGGTCTCCCTACATCTGACGGGGGTCAGTCCCGCATGGGCGATAATATCGCGCGCGAGCTCGTCGCCCGCCATGCCGCAGACGACGCGAGGCATACCGCGCTCAAACTGTTTCATCTCAAGAGCGTTCGACATGATCGCCGTCAACTCGGCTGGAGTCAGCCCTTGGTCACAGAGAGCAAAATCGACCGCCTCGCCCAGCGTTCTCATTGCATCCTCGAGATACATCTCACTGTAGGCGTGGGTCATCGCCCGTCATCCCCTCTCGAATGATATCGACGATACGTATTCCCTCAAACGGGTTTTCGGCAAGGAGCTCCCGATACTGCGTCCTTGCCGCTTCATCTCGTTCCTTGGCCAATGGACCATACAGAGCTTGCTGCGCACGTTCAAATCCAGCAAAACGAATGCTCTTAAACGCACGCTCGCTTTTGAGCACAATCTGCTCCCCCAGGTTACCGAGCCTCATAGATCGTCCAAGCTGATTGACGGTGATCGTATTGTTTACAAAAGCTCTGGCATAGCTAAAGTACGAGTCGTCCGCACGCCACCCCCTTATTACGTCCCAAGTGCTCGTCTGAGGTAGAAAGTGATCATGGAGATATTCGCACGCCCCCGCGGCAATGGCGGTATCTTTGCGAAAAGAACGATGCTCAACGAGCAACGCTATCCAATGCAGGACGCAATATTGCGGCGATAGCAAGTCGAGAACTTTGAGATCGGCTATATCGAGTTCATAGCGATTCGCAAAGCCATCGGCATCGCGCGAGCATGCCCATTCTCTTGCAAGGTCGAGGCTCTCTGTGCAATAGAATCCCTGTCCATAGTCATTATGGATTTTCCCCAGGCCAAGCTGGGGAGTCTCAATGATTTTCTGAGAACCATGCCACAGTTCCACGCGAGTCTCCTAACAGGTATCGCTCTAGCGATAGTATAACATACTATGCTAGAGCGATACCTGTATTCAAATAGCAAGAGGGTGTCTGGAACCGAGTTTGAGTTTAATACTGGCTTCTAAGGCTCGCCGTGTCCGGAAGTATGCGACAAAATTCAGACTTGCTGATCACGCCGGAGCACACTAACGCCTCGTCCTGCTTACAGAGCTTCATAGACACGCACCTCATCTTGCTCGATGCTTTTGCGGAATGCCGGGCGCATGTACTCTGGTGGGTTGGTGACGATATCAACCTTTCGCCTAAGTTCCCTCTCGAGCTCATGGGAGAGTTCGTAAAGCGTGCCGAACGTCATGGTGTTGCCGCAGACTAGGCGCAAGTCAATATCGCTATCGGGCGTTTGCTCGCCTCGGGCAAACGAGCCAAATAAATAGGCTTCGCTGACGTCGTATTGAGCCAGCACGCGGGAGGCGACGGTGGATATGTCGGAAGGCGAAATTATGGGTTATTTGCCGTTCAACAGTAGAACGTCAGGGGGCCAGCGTCGAAACCACCGGTCCGGCTTTTTGCCGTTCGGCGAGCTCGAAGATAAACGGGGCGTTTGATCTAACAAACTCGGTCAAAAAATCCAGATCGTCTGTAGAAAAACCTTCGACATTGAACCAATAAACTGCAGGCAAGAAGCATTCCGCATGGTCAAAGCTAAACTCAACCGGACGCTCGACGGCTACGCGAACGGTCCCTTCATCCCTAGCATAAGCAGAGTTCATTACTCCGCCCCGCTGTCCTAGATAAACTCTCCCGTCTCCAGGTCTACGAAGTTCGCGAGCTTTATCTTTCCGGAGAAGCCGCTCCCCTTGTACTTTCCTGCATACGTCTCAGAGTCGAACTTGAACGAAATGTTATACAGCTTTCCAGTCTTTGTCTTCCTGATTAGCCCGTTTTCCAGCATGTAGCTCAGTACCCTCTTATGGCTTTCTTTATCGTTGCCGTTTAGGTAAAAGCAGCAGACACCTTGTTTCGAGCCCGCCGCGATGAGCGTTTCGGGATTCGAGTATTTGGCCTCTACGACGACGCCGTCAAGAACTGCGGTTCCGACAATGTCGTCCATGAGGGCGGTTTTGAAAGGAGAGAAGAAGAACATCCATTTGCCGCATTGGACGGGATCTATGTCGTGGATTCGCTCCTTATTGATAAACCAAATCCATGAGAACGATTTGACCCTGGCAATCGAGCAGGATTCGTTAAGAAGCGTTTCTTCGACGGACGGCGTTAATTCCTCGTTGTTGCCTGTGTTATTTGAGCTTGCCATTTCATTTATCCTAACAGTCGCCCTTAATAAAGCTCCTCGCCAGCAGCCTCGAGTGCTTGTATCGCTGCGCGTTTTAGCTCGCTGAGACTTTCGTAGCTGCTTCCCGTCAGCGGGATTATTCGCACGTTGAATGAGTCACCGTACTTGTAGTCGGCGTACACATCGCAATTGCCCCTACCGAGAAACTGTATGGCCGCCCGATCAATTGCCTTTGCGCTTTGGCCTACGTAGTACAGATCTTTGGTTGCATTATGAACAATGAAGATGCCAGTAATTTCGCCTTGCTGTGTCAGGGCCTTTCGCTGAGCCATAAACTCTTCGGCGCTTGCGACGATTTGAGGATCATCTTCTAGGAGCGATTGGCGTAGCCCCAATAGTTTTTCTTGTTGCTTTGATGCCGTAATAACAAGAAGGAGCCCGTCCACAAAAAAGAACAAGCCAAAGAGCAAGAAAGGAAAAGAAAGCGAACCAAATATGTTGGCACTCGATGACAGGGCGGAAAAGAGACCGACAATTGCCAATGCAAGACCAGTAGCGCTGAAGACTTTTCCAATCGGGATGAGCCTTCTTGGAGGGGCCGATGCGACGGTTTTGATTTGATAGTAGTTCCTCATGGTATGACTCCAGTGATATAGGCAATTGGATCTAAATGGAGCTTTATAAACGGCAGCATTTGGATTGCAATTATCTTATCGCTCTGGCAGATAGGGTGTAAGGCTCAACATCGGTAATAGATCGAGAGGCAGTCGAGCTGAACAAAATAGTGCCGTCGCAGCGATAGCTGATACGGCACCAATCTCTAATAAATTGATTTAGTAGAAGGCTAAAGACTTCTGCAATGGCTGCATTCACTTCTCCCCTGGTCTCACTTAAACGAGGTCTTAGCAGCGATATGCGGCAGCCAAGAGCGCTGTTCCCAGAATGAAAAGCGTTAAGGAAGCGGCGATCCAGTTGTTGTCGGCAGTCTTGGGGAGTGTCGCTGCAGTCGCAGCGGCGGTTTTTGGTTCGGAGGACGCGGTCACCGTGGTCTTGGTCACCGTCGTCTTGGTCGTTATGTTTGTCTTGGGCGACGTAGCCGTTAAGCTCCAAGTGGTCGGCATCGGTCCAAGCCCAGCCGGAGCCCGATACACTGCGAGCCGGACCCCGGCTGTCAATCAGTAAAAAGGAAGGGATGTTTTGCGGCCTCCACATAGCGTCCCTTCCATAATTGATTGTGTGAATATGATTTGAGCATACGGCGGAGCCTGGATCCACTATGCTCCAACTTGGCTACAAATCATAATTCTGCAACGTCGAATACTTGATAAGCGACTGATAACGCGGATGTCCCGATTGAACAGCCCGCTTGTAAAGCTTGATATATTTTTCAAATCCCTTTTGAACTGCGAATTCATTTCCGCGAAGAGCTTTATATTCGTTCTGGCGCAAGTGTGGACGCACCTGTTGATCTATATATTCTGGTTTGTCTACAACAACGGCTTTCGAATAATCAATCCCGCATTTGTTTTTGGCATCGGTAAAGAATGCGTGCTCATGGCGGATATGCGAACGAAAAGGTAGGGCCCACGTATGACCCTCGATTTCGACCAAAAAGACAATGTAAGGACGATTTTGTTTTTGCTCCATCTCTTTGAACGGCGGGTTTGGATGATCTTGGTAAAACGAGTTTGTCAAAAAGACGATATTAGAATTCATGCAAACCTCCGAAAAAGAAAATGCCTCCAACCCAAAGAGATTGAAGGCATCTTCTCAGTGGGCTTTCTTTTGATTCCGTTGGTCGCGCCCTACGACCAAAATCTTCTCAGTGGGCTTTCTTTTGATTCCGTTGGTCGCGCCCTACGACCAATTTCTGATTTAAGTATACCCAAGCAACGGAGGAAATGATTGGGATTTCGAAATATGAAGGATTAAATTAGGCCTGAATTAGGCCGCTCAATCTTGACCGTACATATCTAGAAATCCAGATTACCCTAGACAATTAACTTGTATTCACGCCCAATCGCGCTTATCGCAAACAGAAGCATCCATACAAGTCCCCATTGCCCTTGGCTTTCGCGAACAAGCAGCAGGGCGTCAGCTCCGCTTTGCCACGTCGTCGGCGTCGAGCCTTCAGACTTCTTGGCGATATCAGCCAGACCTGGATTCATCTTTTCGCAAGCGCCATCCACGATCTTCTTCAAGCTTTCAAAGAAAGAGAAGGCTTTGCGATCCTGTTTAAGTTCTGTCGCGGGCTCGAGGGAAATCGTTGTAGGTTCGTCGATTCCAGCGAAAAGGGCCGAGTACAACTTCCCTACGTTCAGCTTCGGATCTTCGATATCAATGGAAAAGTCGTCAACACCCTCGATCGCGATCTTACCATCCTTCAGCCCGACCTTATATGCCTTCTGAGCCATAGCGTTTGAGTCGTTTCCTGACAACGTCAGCGCCTCCTTCAACGGTCTTGGCCACAAGGTCGAGCACCTTGTAGTCGTCGCATTCGTATTCCAAAGCCCCACTCTTCACGTCTATTATTCCATTTTTGTCGCGTGCGAGAACGATGACGTTATCGACATCGAGGTTTACGACAAAGAGCGGGTTGTGCGTAATCATCAGCACCTGCCGGTTGGCGCTCATCCTCTTAAAGGCGCCAAGGACGTGCTCCTTAATCGCTACTTGCGAGATCTGATCCTCCGGCTGGTCGATAATATAGACCCCTGGTTTAGCGTCCTCCTCCGCCAAAAGGTCGAAGTACAGGGTCCCGTACAGGCCAGGCGACGGTTCGGCGTCGATGCCTATGGACTTGTTGGTGATTTTCCTTCTCTCGGTTACGCGGTCAACCACCGCATGAAGCTTGCCGCGAATCTGATCGTAGCACGCCGTCATGGAGGGTTTTTCACCTGTTACGGCTGCAACAATTTCCTCCGTAGTCAGCTCGGTCTCGGACTGAATGCCATCCAGCAGAAGCGATAGCTTAGGCTTGTTAAACACCTCCCTAAAGACCTTATTGCAGTAGCTTATGTCGGTACTACCAGAAGTGAGCTCGGAGACAAATATGAATTTCCCCATAGGATTGGGAACCCTAATGTCAACAGGAACGGCATACTCGAACTTCCTGTCGCGTCGTTTTGCGGCAAGCAACACTGCGTCGGCAATTTTCCCAGAGACATCGTCAAGAGTCGCCGAATAATCATCGATAGTTTTCTGCTCGTCAGTCTTCCTCTTCGAAAGAACTCTGCGCTCCTCGCTCGCAGTGTCCTTAACTGCTCGGGTCTTCACGTCGTCGCGTTCGTAGACTAGCCTATGCTTCTCGACAAGCTTGAGAAGCCTGGCCAACGCCTCCATTGCATCGGCATGGGCCTCGGCAGCCTCAAGCCCCATCTCTTTGAAAAGTTTCGAGTAATCTGCTCTGACGGTGACAAGGTCGCTTCTGCAGGAGAGCAACTTGGAGCCGAGGTCATCGATGTCCTTAAAAGAGATCTTTTTCGAATATTGGGAGATGGTAAGCATCTCGGACTTTGGTAGGTCGCGCAAAACCACCTCATGCTTATCAAGTCGACGGAGCGCATCGTTGAAGCGCGCTTTCGACTTTAGGGCGACAACGCACTCGTCGAAGAAACGCTTAAGCGAATCTTTGATAGAGTCGACATCAACATGGGATTGAAAATACTTACTAAAATAATCGTCTTGCCCCTGCCCCGAATGCAGCTCTTCGAGGGTTTTACGAACGCTGTCTTGATCGTCGAACTTGAACTCAGCCGCATCTGGGAGAAAAGTATCGACGCTTATGCCCTCCTTCGCGCAATAGGCCTCGTATCCGTCGACCAACTTGGAATCGCCCACATGACGGCAACCGGTTATGCGGTGAATCATCATCGACTTGCCTATGGAGTTGTCGCCGATAATCGCATTGATTCCGGGCGAAAGCGGTATGTCAAAGCACTTGCCGTCAATTGAGAGTTCAAGCGAGTCGAGCTTCGAGGAGCTGGCGCTGAAGAACGAGCAGTCGCCGACCTTGATTCTCGAGGGGTCGGTGATTGCCATGAGCAGACCTTCGAAAGTTGGCAGGCATTTCAGGCTGGAGAATGAAATCTCACCGCCTTCTTTCCCTGGATATGTCGTCCAATCATGGCAATCGCTCCCGACAACAAACGGAACGGCATCTTTGGGATAGGTCTCGATGAGCCTCTTGATGTCGAGTTCTCGCCGCTTGTTGCGAATTTCGACCGCGTCGACAAACTCGGTCAAAATTACTTCGCTGGCGCAATTCGCGCCGAGACTGCTCACGTCCCGCTTTGCTTCCTGGCCGGCCGATTTTTCGTGTCCGATGAGGACGGCGTTGAGGCCGATGTCCCTCAGGACCTTGGCGAAACCGTCTTCGGTGAAAGCGCCATTATTGAGATCGTCGTAGCGCGGTTTCCCGTTCTCATCACAGACGACCTCGGCGATGTCGTCAATCAGATCGGGGTGCCGGTCATCGAAGATGGCAACGATATGGACGACGGTCGGCTTCTTGCCATCGGCGCGAATCGATACGCTGAACTCAATACCAGGAAGCACTTTGTTTAGGCAGCCATCCCCCTCCCTCTCCTTCAAAGCGAAGTAAAGGTCTTTGTCAAAGCAATCGTGGTCAGTGATTGCGCACATGTTGATGCCATGAGCCTCCAAACCGCGAAGCAGCACGTTAACATGGTCTTTGTCGCAATCGGAAAGTTCCTTCTTGCCTTTGTCCTTTGTGACGACACTTGCAGCAGAATGGATATGCAGATCGATTCTGGTTGGCTTAGTTACTATGCGTTCCAATTGCACCTCCTATGCTGTCAAGGCGAATTGCATATCGCCCAGCGTTGATATCAGATGGCCCATTGCCCGTCTTGTGCGATGGGCCGGTTTATGATCCTCTCAAGCAAAACTCCTTCGTCCCTATGTTAATCCCATCCCTCGATGCGGGTTAGATACTTATCGGCTTCTAACCTCATTGCTGATAACCTCGATGACGGCGGCTTCCGCCCTTGATGACGACTTCATCCGACGGCTCCCCCAATGGTCTCCAGACAAGTGCGAATGCCACCCATGCGTCTCAGAATCTCTCAGCACCAAAAAGTGCAAGTTAGCGCCGGTCCGGAAGAAAGGTATTGCGGTGATCTTATTTTGAAGAAAGGTACTCGGCTCAATTCTCAGTGCGAAAACGCATATGGCTAGCACGTCAGATGTTGCATGCGCGAAAAGGGCAACGCTCCCTATCCGGAAGTGTTGCCCCCAAAGCTTCAACAGAGTTCTTGTATGGCAGCAAGATGCGTCGCGCCGCCTCAGCAGCGATTTGCGGCAGCCAAGAGCACTGTCCCAAGCAGCAAAAGCGATAAGGAAGCGGCAATCCAGTTGCTGTCGCCGGTCTTGGGGAGCGACGACGTCGTTGCTGTAGCAGCTTTGGGCTTGGGGACTTTGGCGATCGTGGTCTTGGTTACTGTCGTTGTTGTTTTGGTTGTCGCGGCCGCTGGTTTCAGCGCCGGATTTGCCGTGGGTCCTGTGGTGGGCTCTCCGGCAGCGGGGTTAGCATCGGCGGGAGACTTGTCCGCGCTATCGCTCGGTACCTCGCCCCTGTCCGTCTCCCCCGCCGGAGACGTGGCGACATCGGGCTCAACCACCACATGCGGTGCCACCGCACCGGAGGTATCCACCACGCCACTAGCACCAAAGGTCCCGCCAGCAGGCGTCACAAACCGCGCAGACACAAGCGACCCGCCCGTGCATGCAACGCCGCCGTCGGGACCGGTCGCGTCAAGCCACGAGGCATCGACGGAAAGCCGGTAGCCGGCCGCGCCATCGCCAAGGCCCGCGTCTTGAAGATACACGCCGTAGCGCGCACGCCCGCTCCGGACCCGCGCCCGCGGCAACGACGCGTCCGCCGCCGCGCACGGTCATGTCGCCTGCGATCAC
>JAQCYU010000043.1 GCA_027682925.1 Coriobacteriaceae bacterium AF45-21 | reverse complement strand
CCCGGTCCCGTTCCGAACCCGGAAGCTAAGCCCCATCGCGCCGAGAGTACTGCGGGGCCAGCCCGTGGGAGGCCAGGGCGCCGCTGACCGGTGGACGGCACCGAGCCGTACGCTTGAACTTGGAAGGGGGAGGCCTCGCGGCCTCCCCCTTTTTTGCGTTAACGGGTTTTGTCTCACATAGTAGCTGTGTTTTATAACCCTCGTTTGTCGCATCTTCTGTGAACGGGCTACAATAACTTAGTCTGTGCGATATGGAGGTGAACATGGCTGAAGCTGGTATCGGCGTTGATATCGTCGAGATTTCCTGTATGAAATCAATTCTTGAAAAGACGCCGTCGTTTGCTCGGCGTGTGTTTACCGAAGAAGAGCGCGCGTATTGCGATGCATCATCGCGTCCCGCTGCTCACTATGCCAGCCGCTTTGCTTCGCGCGAGGCGGTACTTAAAGCTCTCGGCACGGGTTTTAGTCAAGGCGTTGGTCGCAAGGATGTTTCGGTTACGCGTGATAAACTCGGCAAACCGAAGGCGCTGCTTTCGGGCCGTGCTCTCGAGATCGCTCAAGAACTGGGTGTTGTCGAGGTCGCTCTTTCTATTACCCTTACGGGTGACTTGGCTGTCGCTAATGCCATTGCAATCACCGAGGATGCTCGACCTAAGCCTAAGGAAGAAAAAGTGAGCAACAAGAAACGCGTTGCGCAGACATTTAAAGAGGCTTGCTCTGTTTTAGATGAGCTTGAACAGCTGCAGAATTCAGCATTGACGGAGCACCTGGGCGATGCTTCGCAAGATACGCTAGGAGCATAGATGAAACCGGTTTTGAGTACCGAAGAAGTCGTTCGTCTCGAGGATATCATCGAACGCGAAGGGACTTCGAAGGCCGAGCTTATGGAGCTAGCGGGTGAGTTTGCCGCCAACGAGGTCTTGAAGCTCAATCCCGATCGGGTTCTCGTTCTGGTCGGTTTTGGTAATAATGGCGGCGACGGTTGGGTTGCCGCCGATATCCTGAGCCACAAGGGTGTGGACGTGGATATCGTTTCTCCGGTTGAGCCGGATGAGATTCCTGCTGCTCTGGCACGTCATGTTGCTCGTCGAACTGCCGGCCGCGATGTGCACGTTTGCGTCGGTCCCTCGCGTGACGAACTCGAGGTTTTGATCGATAAGGCCGATCTTGTTGTCGATGCCATTTTTGGTACCGGTTTCCACGGGAATCTGCGTGCGCCGTTCTCCATTTGGATTCCTACGGTCAATGAATGCGCCGATTGTGTCGTATCCATTGATGTCCCCTCGGGCCTGAATGCCGAGACGGGCGTTGTTGATGACGACTGCATTCGTGCCGAGCGCACGGTGACGATGATTGCGCCCAAGATTGGTCTGTATAGCGCTGATGGTCCTGAGTATGCCGGCGATTTGACCTGCGGCAATCTTTACGACCGTCTTGACGAGGTCATCGATGATGTCGACCACGCCGCCGAGATTGTCGAGCCCGGTGACTTAGTTGATTACTTTGCTCCGCTACCATCGAATATCGATAAGTATTCCCGTGGCTCCGTGCTTATTGTCGCCGGATCAGCGCAATATCCTGGTGCTGCCATTATGGCGGCCAAGTCTGCAGCTCGCGCGGGTGCTGGTTACGTGGCAGTCGCGGCTCCTGACGCCTGTGCCAATCTCATTCGCATGGCACTTCCTTCGATTCCGGTCTTTGCTATTCCGTCTGATTCCCGCGGCTCCTTTGGCGCCGCTGCGCGCATGACGGTGTGCGAGATCGCAAAGAAGTACAGCTGCGTGCTGTGCGGTCCCGGTATGACGACGTCTGCCGGCGCTATGCAGGTGGTTTCGGGCTTGCTCGAGCTTGATGTACCGCTAATTTTGGACGCCGATGCACTCAACTGCCTTGCTAAGATTGCCATTGACGGTATTGATAGTAACCCCGAGATGTATCGTCGCGAGCAGCCGTTGGTTATGACACCGCACTATCGTGAGCTTTCGCGTCTGGTTGCCGGTGACGAGGTGAACGACCTTGGTACCGCGATTGCGGCCGCGCAGAAGGTTGTCTGGGCTGCAGGCTCCGACAATCTGGTGGTCATTGCCAAGGGGCCGACGACGGCTATCTGTGGCGTTGAGCGTGTGCTGCTGCCGCTCTCGGGTCCGGCTTCTCTGGCAACTGCCGGTTCGGGTGATGTTCTCGCGGGTATTTTGGCCGGCACGCTTGCCACCATGCGCGACGAGATGGATCGTTGGGAGTTGCTGTATTCGTACGCCGTCGCACTTCACAGCTACGCCGGTTTTGCCGCGGCGACGGAGTATGGTGAGAAGAGCGTCATCGCGACCGATCTTATCGACTTGATCGGTCCTGCCATGGAGCTGGCGGCAAAGGATGCGCTCGAAGATCTGGGAATCATGGACGAAGGGTCGGATGACTAATCATGAATAAAGCCGATTTGACGCGCTGGTCCTGGGTCGAGATCGACCGCGGGGCGCTCCGTCGCAACACGAGGGCCTATAAGAACTTGCTGAATCCGCGTCAGCGCCTGTGCTGCGTGGTCAAGGCCGATGCTTATGGTCATGGAGCTGTTGAGTGCGCCAAGATCATGTATTCGGCCGGTGCCGACATGTTTGCCGTGGCGACGGTTAACGAGGGCGTTGAGCTCCGACAGGGCGGGATTACGAAACCCGTCCTCATCCTAAGCGAGCCGCCTATCGAGGCTATTCCGACGTTGCTCGAGTTTGATATCATGCCCTCGGTCTATACGTCTGACTTTGCTCTTGCGTATGGCGAATGTGCCGTCGCGGCGGGCAAGGTGGGCAAGTATCATCTCGCCATCGAGACGGGCATGAACCGCATTGGCGTACATTACACGCAGGTGCTCGACTTTGTCCGCGGTATTAATTTCCATCGCGGTATTCAGTGCGACGGCGTATTTACTCACTTCGCCACGGCCGATGAACCTTCGGGCTGGGACTACAAACTGCAGTGTCAGCGCTTTACCGAGGCCGTTCAGGCCATTAAGGATGCGGGCTTTGAGTGCGGTATCGTGCACTGCGCCAACACGCCGTCCTCGATGCTCGACCCCTCGATGCATTTTGATATGATTCGCGCCGGCGTCGGCTTGTATGGCATGCAGCCGTGCGAGCTGAGTGGCCGCGTGATGCAGCTTGATCCCGTTATGAGCGTCCATGCGCGCGTGACGCGCGTGGCACACCCTGCGATGGGCGAGGGCGTGGGCTACGGTTTTACCTACCGCGTACCGCGTACGCGCGTTCAGATCTGCACGCTGCCGATCGGTTATGCCGATGGCCTATCGCGTACGCTTTCCAATCGTATGGATGTGCTGTATCGCGGCGAGCGCGTGCATCAGGTTGGCAATATCTGCATGGACCAGTTTATGGTCGCCATTCAGTCCAACCCGGCACACGAGATTCCCGAGGCCGAGTATGGTGACGAGATGATCATTGTCGGCCGCGATGGCGACGCCGAGATCACTATGGACGAGATGGCCCGACTGCGCGGAACGATTAACTACGAGGTCGCCTGCGGCTTTGGCATGCGTCTCGACAAGGTCTACGTGTAGGAGCCGCTATGGGCGTCATGCACATCCCCGGCCATAGCCATCAGGCGCCGCGTGAGGTCGCACTCGAGGAGATCGAGGCCGTTCTGGGCGATTGTCACCTCTGCCAGCTCTACCAGTCGCGTCACAATATCGTGTTTGGCGTGGGAAACCCCCGCGCTCGCGTGATGTTTATTGGCGAGGCGCCGGGCCGCAATGAGGATTTGCAGGGCGAGCCCTTTGTGGGGGCGGCAGGCGAGGACCTCAACGGCATTTTGTCGCTGGCGGGGCTCAAACGCGAAGACGTCTACATTGCCAACGTGCTTAAGTGCCGCCCGCCGGGAAACCGCAATCCGCGCCCCGAGGAAGTGCTGGCTTGCTCACCGTTTTTGCGCGAGCAGATTCGAAGCATCTGGCCCGATATTATCGTGACGCTCGGCAACCCCGCGACGCACTTTGTGCTTAAGACCGAGATTGGCATTACTAAGCTGCGCGGCAGGTTCCACCAGATGGGGCATTTTGTAGTAATGCCCACTTTCCATCCGGCAGCAGCGCTACGCAATCCGGCATGGCAGGAGCTGCTGGAGGAAGACTTTAAGATGCTGGGCGACTATCTGGAGCGACATCCCGCGCCAGAGGACGCCTCGGAATAATAAGGAGCGTATATGTCCCTGGAGCGCCTGGGGGTAGGCACTTACAAAACGGCTAGTGCTGCCGATACGGAGTACTATGGCGAGCTAATTGCACCGTGCCTTGAGGACGGCGATGTGCTCATCCTGACCGGTGGCCTGGGAGTGGGCAAAACTCACTTTACCAAGGGCGTCTCGCGCGGGCTGGGCGATGGGCATATGGTTACGAGCCCTACGTTTGCGCTCATGGCCGTTCACGATCAAGGTCGTATTCCGCTGTTTCACTTTGATCTATACCGCCTGGAGCATGCCTACGAGCTCGAGGATACGGGCATTTTCGATGTGCTGGGCTATGAGGGTGCTTGCCTGCTGGAATGGGGCGAACAATTCCAGGACGAGCTGACGGATGAGTATCTTTCGGTGACGCTCAAGCGTGATGAGGGCGACAGCGATGTGCGAACGATAACGCTCGAGGCGCACGGTGACCGCGCAATGGAGCTTTCCCATTTGATTGATAAGGCTGTACAAGATGAGCTTGCATAACGACAACGCGCTGGTGGTGGCGCTCGATACCTCGACCGACATGCTTGCCTGCGCGGCAAGCTGGATTGATGGGCAGACGGGCGAGACGAAGCTCGCGAGTGGCGACCACATGTGTCGCCGTCACGCCAACGTTGAGCTCGTGAATACCGTTGATGGCGTGCTGGCTCAAGCCGGTCTGAATCGCAGCGATGTTGGTTGCTACGTGGTCGGCCGCGGCCGGGGTCGTTTACGGGCGTGCGCATCGGCATCTCCACTGCCAAGGGCCTCGCATGTGGTGCCAATGTTCCGCTGCTGGGCGTGTCGACGCTTGACGCTTGCGCTTGGACGGCGTGGAAGGCTGGCGTGCGTGGCAAGCTTGGTATCTTGGCCGATGCTATGCGCGGTGAGGTATATCCGGCGCTGTATATGCTGGTCGATGAGGGTCCCGAGCGTCAATTTGAGCGCGAACACGTGGTCAAGGCCGCCGTGGCGCTCGATGAGTGGCGCCAAGCAGCGGACTGGGACCAGGTTCAGCTGACCGGTGACGGTCTTGTGCGCTATGGCAAGCTGCTGGGTGAGGACGAGACCGCCCGCTGCGTGGAGCGCGACCTGTGGTGGCCTTCGGGCGAGGGCTTGCTGCTCGCGCACGCTGCGGGTGACGGCGATCCGGCCCGCGTCCTGCCGATTTACACGCGCCTTTCGGATGCCGAGGAAAACGAGCGCAAGCGTCTTGGTCTTGCCGAGAGTGCGCAGAGCGAAATTACGGGTGTTGCCGATGAGCTCGCCGGTCGTCATCTGCAGTTCCGTCCCATGGGCGCGGCGGATGCCGAGGGCGCGAGCGCGCTGGAGGCTGCCTGCTTTGAAGGTGCCGGACACGAGGCATGGACGCCGGGCATGTTCCTGTCCGAACTGGGCGAGGACGTCGCTGCGCCGCGTAGTTGGTGGGTGGCACACGACGACGGCAAGCTGCTGGGCCTTGCCGGCGGTATGGTCGTGGACGGTGATGTGCAGATTCTGGATGTCGCCGTCGACCCGGCACATCGCCGTGAGGGCATTGCCCGCAAGCTGCTGTCGCACGTGAGCTATGATGCCCAGATGCTCGGCTGCACCACGGCTTCGCTCGAGGTCGAGGACGGTAACGAGGGAGCGATCGCGCTTTATAACGCTCTGGGCTTTACCGAGGCTGGCCGTCGCCGCGGCTACTATGGTGCCGGCAAGGACGCCATCGTCATGACGGCTCCGCTGCCCTGGTGCTTCCGGTCGACAATGCTTCGCCCGAGCCGACGGCGGCAGAGCAGCGCGTATGGCCGCTGCCTGCGCCTTGGCGCTCTGCCGAGGAACGTGTCGAGATTGAGCGTCGCCGCCTCGTACTCGCTATCGAGAGCTCCTGCGACGAGACGGCGGTGGCGATTATCGATGCGGATGGCAATATGCTGGCCAACCAGGTGTCGACGCAGATTGATTTTCATGCACGCTTTGGCGGCGTGGTGCCCGAGATCGCCTCGCGCAAGCACGTCGAGGTGATTGTGAGTGTCGTGGATGCGGCACTCGAGGACGCCGCAGCGTCGCTGGGCCTTACGGGCGGAGCCATTACACCAAGTGAGCTTGCCGCCGTGGGCGTGACACAGGGTCCGGGCCTGGTTGGCGCCCTGGTGGTGGGCGTCGCCTTTGCCAAGGGCTTTGCGTATGCTGCCGGCAAGCCGCTCGTGTGCGTCAATCATCTGGAGGGCCACCTGTTTGCCAACCTGTTGGCGCAGCCCGACCTCAAGCCCCCGTTTATCTTTACGCTTGTCTCGGGCGGGCACACCATGCTCGTGCACGTGAAGGCATGGGGCGACTACGAGGTACTTGGTGAGACACTCGACGATGCTGTGGGCGAGGCCTCGACAAGGTAGCCAAGGCGTTGGGTCTGGGCTATCCCGGTGGCCCCATCATCTCCAAGCTGGCCGAGACGGGCAATCCCCGCGCGATCGATTTTCCTCGCGCGCTTAACAGCAGGGGGGACTATCGCTTCTCGCTTTCGGGCCTCAAGACGGCGGTGACGCTCTACATCGAGCAGGAGACCAAGGCTGGGCGCACGATTCACCTGCCCGATCTGGCGGCTTCGTTTGAGGCAGCCGTCTTTGACGTTCAGTACAAGAAGGCCAAGAACGCGCTGCATGCCACCGGATGCAAGGAATACTGCATCGGCGGCGGCGTCTCGGCTAATCCGCATCTGCGCGAGATGATGATCAAGAAGCTTGGGCGCCAGGGCATCCGCGTGACGGTGCCGCCTCTCTCGGCATGCACCGACAACGCCGCCATGATCGCGGAGGTCGCCCGCCGTAAATTCGACCGAGGTGAAATCTCGCCGTTCGACGTCGACGCCGATCCAAACATGACGCTGTAGCTGGTACGGCGCGGTCCCCGGACGGAGGGGCCGGATATAAGGTTTCCTGCTCTACAGTCCTGCGCAAGACGAAGGACACATTAAGTGGCCTTCTTTGCGTGCGGAACTCGCGATAAACCTTATATCCGGCCCCTCCGGCCGGGGACCTTTCTGTATCGATATGGCTTCTGGGCTGGATCGGCGTCGACAACGTCCAGCAAGGTTAACCAGCCTGCGTCGAATTTCCGGCGTTCTTTAGCTGAAAGAAAAAGTTGGTGTGCGGAGCTTTGCTCCGCATTTGGGATGGGAGCTCCCGCGGCTCCCGAGGGGGCATCTCTCATGCAAAAACTTTTGTCGGGTAAAGTCCGAGGTTAGTGGCGTTTTATAACGAGAAATTCAAAAAAGTTGAAAATTCATTACTTATTTGCGTTGACTTTAGGTAACTAAAGTTTCATACTGCTTTTCATCCACTGGGGGATGTGAACACGCACGGATTGTTCGCATCATGATTGAAGAGGATTTCCTAGACATGTTCACGCATCAGCTAAACATTATCAGCGTAGTAATTATCTGATGCGGGTTAGCACATACAGCTAGCCCGTACGATAACGGGCGGCTGATGAAGATGAGGGCCGTCGAGCGCAACCGACGGCCCTCATTTTTTATGTCTGAGAAGTTCTTTTTAGAGGAGGAAATGTAATGAACGGAGTTTTGCTCATGGTTGTGGCCGCGGCGGTGCTCGCCTGCGGCTATCTGGGCTATGGCCGATGGCTGGCCAACAAGTGGGGCGTTGACAAAGAGGCCCTCACGCCGGCCAAGCGCATGAAGGACGGCAAGAGCTTCTCGCCCGTCTCTGCCTTCACCGCGTTCTCGCACCAGTTCAGCTCGATCTGCGGTGCCGGCCCTGTTACGGGTACGATCGTCGCCATGGCCTTTGGCTGGCTGCCCGTCGTGCTCTGGGTCCTCGTCGGCGGCATCTTCTTTGGCGCCGTCCACGACTTTGGCGCCCTGTATGCCTCGATGAAGAACAACGGCAAGTCGCTCGCTCAGCTCATCGAGAAGTACATCGGCAAGACCGGCCGTCGCCTGTTCCTGCTGTTCTGCTGGCTGTTCTGCATCATCGTCATCGCCGCCTTCACCGACATGGTCTGCAAGACGTTCATGTTCACCCCGGCCGTTGACGCTTCTGGTGCTGCTACCGGTGCCATCGACTTCACCAAGTCCTATGCCGCCGGCTGCGCTGGTACCATCTCCATCCTGTTCACCTTCGTCGCTATCGCCTTTGGTTGGGCCCAGAAGAAGTTCAACCTCACCGGTGCTACCGAGTTCGTCACCGGCGTGGTCCTCATGGTTCTCATGTTCGCCGTCGGTATGCAGTTCCCGGTCTACCTGGATAAGTTCCAGTGGTTCGCCGTCGTCATGGTCTACCTGGTCTTCGCTGGCGCTATGCCCATCCAGATGCTCAAGACCCCGCGTGACTACCTCACTTCCATCATGATGATCGTCATGATCGTTTGCGCTGTCCTCGGCATCGTCGTCCTGGGCGTCAACGGTCAGGCCACCATCACCGCTCCGGTCTTCACCGGCTTCTCCACTGCCTCCGGCATGATGTTCCCGGTCCTGTTCGTCTCCGTCGCTTGCGGTGCTCTCTCCGGTTTCCACAGCCTCGTTTCTTCCGGCACCTCTTCTAAGCAGGTCGAGAAGGAGCAGGACGCCGTCAAGGTCGGTTACGGCGCAATGATCGTCGAGTCCTTCGTCGGCATCCTTGCCATCATCGTCGCCGGCATCATGTTCTCCGATATGAACACCGCCGGTACCGCGCCCTCAACGCTGGTGTCGCTTCCACCCCGTTCCAGATCTTCGCCGCTGGCATCTCCCGCGGTATGCAGGCTTCGGTGTTGACGGCACGCTCGCTACCGTCTTCATGACTATGAACGTCTCCGCTCTGGCCCTGACCTCGCTCGACGCCGTCGCCCGCATCGCCCGCACCTCGTTCTCCGAGTTCTTTGCCCAGACCAACGATGCTCTGGCCATCGAGTCCAAGGCCGGCTATATGAAGGTCCTCGGCAACCCCTGGTTCGCCACGGTCGTCACCCTGCTTCCCGGTCTCGCCCTCGCTTTTGGTGGCTATGCCAACATCTGGCCGCTCTTTGGTGCTTCCAACCAGCTGCTCGGCGGCATGACCATGATCACCCTCGCCGTGTTCTGCAAGTGCACCGGCCGCAAGGGCTGGATGCTCTACGTGCCCGTCGCCTTCCTGCTCTGTTGCACCTTCACCTCGCTGGTCCAGAGCGCCATGGGTTGCATGACCGCCGTCCAGGCCTACGGTTTCTTCGGTACCATCCCGGCTACCGCCACCACGGCCGCCGTTTCCGTCGCCGCCACCAAGGGCCTGCAGCTCGTCTTCGCTGTCCTGCTGATGGTCCTGGGCCTCATCGTCGCCGTCAACTGCCTCAAGGAGTTCTTTGGCAAGGAGGCCGGCTCCATGCCTGACGAGGAGCCCGAGTGGTCCGAGATGGGCAAGGCCGAGTACGGTCGCGCCGCTGCCGCTGAAGCTCCTGCCGACGCCGAGGCCGCCAAGGCCTAGTCGGTCGGACGGGTTGAATCTCCCGTCTATTTGACTCGGAAAGACCGGGTCCGCAATCAAGCGGACCCGGTCTTTTTTCTTGTGAGAACAGGTGGTGCAAGGGCGTTCTCGCAGATGTTTTGCGTGGATAGGCTCGTGCGTTGTACCATATGGACGTATATGTGTGCATATGAAAGGGGCCCCGTGGCCAAGACGGTATATTCCGATAATCAAAACAATGTCGATGCCCTGGCTGAGCGTCTGAGCAGCCAGACATCGCTTTCTGCCGAGCGTGCCAAGCTGGTTGCCTACGACCTGCTTTGCCGCAAGGCGCTCAAGATTAAGTCGAGTGCGCTGGCGCAGATTTTCCGCTCCGTCGATAAGGAGTGCGACACCAAGGCGATGCGCGATGAGCTTATCGCGGCAAATATCGTGACCAAGATCGAGGGTAGTGGCATTAACGGGCGCCCGGCGTTCTATACCATCAATGCCGAGATCCGCGATGCCCAGGAGCAGCCTGCCGAGTCCGTCGAAGATTTTGTCGTCGAGGATTCCGCTGACGTGCCTGCTGTGGAAGAAGTTGCTCCGCGTGAGCATGTTGATACCGATGAGTTGCTCGATGAGAACGTCGTGCGTGCCTTTACGGCCAAGGCAGGGCGCGGCGGTTTTGGCGGGGGTGGCAAGCGCGATGCGCAGCGTCGCGCCCAGCAGGAGCGCTTCCGTCGCGCCGTTGCTCAAAAGGGTGAGACGGATGCCGAGGCTGTTGAGAACGAGGTTGCTGCCGAGTCGCAGAGGCCCGCGAAGGAGCAAAAGCCCGTGGAGGCCCAGGAGCCCCAGCGTCGCCGTGGTGCCCACTTTAAGGCTGCGCAGCAGGATGTCGTGCATGAGGTTGAAGAGCTTTCCGAGGCCGCAGACGATGTTGAGGAGTCTGCCAAGAAGGCCCCGGGCTCATGTCGTCCCGGACGTGGTTTTGCGAGGCGCGCGTATCCCGTAAGGCGTCAGGAGAAGGGCGAGCCGGCTCCGACCGCTCAGGCCGAGAAGGCCGAACAAACCGAGAAAACCGTTGAGCCGGCGGCTCGCGAGCAGAAGCCTGTTGAGCCGCAGCTTGAGGTTGCTGCCGAGGCCAAGGGCGAGCAGCCTACTGATGGGCAGACGGAGCAGGGCGCGTCGAGCAGGCCTCGCCGCCGTCGCCATCGCGGGGGTCGCAGTTCCCATGCCGAGACTGCAGCCGAGAAGACCACGCCGCAGGACGAGGATGCGAGGCCGAGGTTTCTTCGGGGCAGCCTAAGCGCCAGCCGGCGAAGGAGAGCAAGTCCGATCGTCCGCAGAAGCAGGCGTCTATGCCGAAGCGCGAGCGCAATTCCCAAGGCGATTCTAAGCGCAGGTCTCAGAAGAAGCCGGAGTCTGCCGCAGCAGATGCTGCTGCCCAGCAGCCCGAGTCGGCCGTCCACGGCGAGGTATCGGCGTTTGCCCTTGCCCGCGTTTTAGGCAGGCAGCTGCTCAAAGTTGTCCCTACGCCTACGGCGCTCTCTAAGATCAAGGAGCAGCAGACACAGATCGTAAAGGTCGAGGGCAAGGACGGCAAAAAGGCTCCGCAGCGCACTCAGCACAACGAGATGTCCAACCGCAAGATTGCCGAGGAAATCGCAATCATCCAGGCTTGGATCGAGCAAAACCGAGGTGCCGATACGCCGGTTGCCTCGCGCCGCCAGCGTGCCTACCAGATTTTTAACGACGAGAAGGCTTTTGACGGCAAGCACGGCGAGCGTCTAATTCGGCGTATGACCGAAAAGGGCATCAGCATGCAGGCGATTAAGGTCGCCCCCAACCGCCCCGTGCACTTTACGGGTTTCTTTACGCTGGGCGCCGATAAGCCGTTCATTATGGTCGAGAACCTGGACACCTATGACGAGATCGTCAAGCTCCTGCGCGGCCGCAAGCACGCTAAGCTCTTTGGCATCAAGGTGGGCGGCGTGATTTTTGGCGGCGGATGCAAGGCGAGCGTCTCGCATGCCCTGGACGATTATCTGGCTGAGATCGGCTATCGCTTTAACTACGTCTACTACGTGGGCGATATCGACCGCGAGGGCGCGCGCATCGTCGAGCAGGCTCGCAATGCCAATGTGGTTGAGATTCGCCTGCATGCCGGCATGTACCGCGCCATGCTCGCCGAGCATAAGCGTCGCGTGAAGGCCGGCGGCGAGTGCGAGCCCGCGGCTGCCAACCAGGGCGTGCCGCAGAACTTGGCGGCGACGATCAAGGATCTGCCCATGGTCACGCGCGTGCAGTTCCGCAATGTGCTGCGCGAGGGCGGGCGCATTCCGCAGGAGATTCTGATGACCGCCGACTATCGGGATGGCGACTCGGGAAGCTTCGACCGCATGCTGAACAACTAAATTCCGCCGGCCCCGGGAGAGCGGGGACACCGGCTTAGGTTTCCTGCTCTACAGTCCTCGCTCACGACGGAGGCCACATTAAGTGGCCTCCTGTTCGTGCGGAACTCGCGATAAACTTCATCCGT
>JAQCYU010000042.1 GCA_027682925.1 Coriobacteriaceae bacterium AF45-21 | reverse complement strand
GGGGCGCATGCTCGGGCTCGGGCTCGGGCTCCAGGTCGGGCTCGGGCTCCAGGTCGGGCTCGATGACGGTCGCCTGGACCTTCTGTACCTTAGGGGCTGCCGGCTGTGGCTCGGGCTTGGGACCCAGAACAGGTGCGGATTCCGGTTTTGCTTTGGCGACGGGCTCCGAAGCCACGGCTGCGGACTCGGCGTTGCGATAAGCGCGCTCCAACAGGAACTCCTGCGAGTTAAAGGGCTTCTCACCCTCTTTTCGCTCTACGGGAACCCAGGTGCCGTCGCTCGTCAGGCTACGTGCCTTCACGTTGTCGCGCAGCTGCACGCCCATGTACTCGTGCACCAGCGCGCGGCAGGTGGGGTCGAGCACGGGGAAGGCGATCTCCACGCGATGCTCGGTGTTGCGCGTCATCATGTCGGCAGAACTCAGGTAGATCATGTCCGAGTCCACGCCGAAGGCATAGACGCGCGCGTGCTCCAAGAAACGTCCGACGATAGAACGTACGTGCACGTTTTCGGTCTTGCCCGCAATGTTGGGCTTCAGGCACGAGATACCGCGGATGATCATGTCCACGCGGACTCCTGCGCACGATGCCTCGGCGATCTTGTCGATGACCTCGCGGTCGGTCAGCGAGTTGAGCTTAAAGAATACGCGCGCGGGCTCGCCGGCGAGAGCGCGTTGTATCTCGCGGTCCAGACCGCGCATGATGAGTGGCTTGAGGCCCACGGGCGCCACGCCCAAAAAGCGGTAGTCGCCGCGCAGGTTGCCCAGCGACAGGTTGCGGAAGAACAGGTTGGCGTCTTCGCCGATCCCGGGATGGGCGGTCATGAGCATAAAATCGCTGTAGAGCTTGGCCGTCTTCTCGTTAAAGTTACCGGTGCCCAAAAGCGTGAGTCGAGTGAGCGCCATGCCCTCGCGATAGGTGAGCTGACAGATCTTTGAGTGGCATTTAAAGCCCTCGGAGCCATAGATGACGGTGCAGCCCGCTTCTTCCAGACGCTCTGCCCACTCGATGTTGTTTTGCTCGTCAAAGCGCGCACGGAGCTCCATGAGCACCGTGACCTCTTTGCCGTTCTCGGCGGCGTCAATCAACGACTCGCACAGACGACTCTGCTTGGCCACGCGGTAGAGCGTGATGCGCAGCGAGATGCACTCGGGGTCGTATGCGGCCTCGTGTACCAGGTCCAGGAACGGATTCATGGCCTCGTAGGGGTAAAAGAGCAACTTGTCGTGCTGCAGCACCTGCTCGCGGATGGAACGGGACATGTCGATGGTGGGGTTGGGCTGCGGCTTAAACGGCGTAAAGAGGAGCTCGTTGCGTAGATGCTCGGGAATCTTGCCCTCAATGCCGAAGACGTAGCCCAGGTCGAGCGGGATATCGCAGGTAAAGACCGAGCGGCGAGAAAGCTCGAGCGCCTTGCGGATGGTCTTGAGCGTCGCCTTCTCGAGCGACCCCGAGACCGCGAGCACCACCGGCTGCAGGCGCAAGCGTTTCTTGAGGATGCGCTTCATGTGCTGACGGTAATCCTCTTCCTCCTCGACGCCCTCGCCGTCCGGGTCGATGTCGGCGTTGCGGGTGACGCGGATGAGCGCGCGGTCGAGCGGCTTATAGGAGCCAAAGCAGCTGTCTAGGCAGGCGAGGATGACGTCCTCGAGCAAGATGTAGGAGTAGGTGCCGGTGGGCGAGGGGATCTCGACCACGCGGTTCATCGAGGTGGGATCTCGATAAGGCCCAGCAGACTCTCCTCGTCGGTGACGCCGTCCAGGCCGCAGGCCAGGTAGAGTGCGCCGTTGCGCAGGTTGGGGAAGGGGTGGCGCGGGTCAATCACCAGCGGTGAGATGACCGGCGACACGTAGGCCTGGAAGTAACGGGTTACAAAGGTGCGCTCCTCGGGCGTAAGCGAATCGATGCGGGCGCGGTGAACGCCCAGGGTGTCGAGCTTGCCCTCGATGCTCTTAAAGATGGACTCCCATCGGGTAAGGAGCCCGGGCATTTCGGCCATGACAGCATCGACCTGTTCGGAGGCGGTCATATTGCTCTTGTTGTCGACAGGCTGTTTTTTGAGCTCTGCCAGATCGGACAGGCCGCCCACGCGCACCATGAGAAACTCATCGAGGTTAGACTCGAAAATCGACACGAACTTTAGCCGCTCGAACAGCGGAACGGTCTCGTCGAAGGCTTCGTCAAGCACACGGTTGTCAAAGCGCAGCCAGCTGAGCTCTCGGTTCTGCGTGTACGAGAAGTCGCGCGGCGGTTTGCGCAGCTTTGCGGCGGCTTGCTTTTTTTCGATTTTGCTCGGCATATGCATCTGTCCGTTCAGTCCCCGCAGGGACGGTTGCCTAACACTATTCACTATTGTCTCAATTTAGTCGACTTGTGGCACGGACGTATTGTGCGAACGGTATCTTAACCTACTTCTTACGCTGTCAAGCCATAGAGCTGACGCCCGTCGCGTTGCGAAAAACGGTCTAGATCCTCACTCAACTGCTGAGTATGTGTGAATAAGAATGATAGATAGCTGAATATCATCGAATACAGGCAGAAACACGAACAAGCGTCAATTATATACATAAAACCGTTGTAGATATGCAATTCTTAATCGAAAGATTGGAGTTGTAATTGCGAATGATTTTTGAGAAAAAAGAGCGTTTACCTTAGAAAAGCTACTTTAGAACGCCGAAGTGCATTATGGGGGAATCATATTCGATATACCGTTCATCGCACTTTGTTGACCGTTCGGGGGTGAGGTGGAATTGCGGGTGGAATTTGGATATAACTAGAGCTGTCAGCAAGCAGCGCCCGTTACGGAAGGGCGCTGATAGATTCGGCCGAGAGGCCCGAAAGAAAGGTAGGAGGCCATGACGAAAGGTCTGCACGTGCCTTCCGAGATCGGCAAGCTCAGGAAGGTCTGCCTGCACCGTCCCGGCGACGAGCTCCTCAACCTGCCGCCCGACGAGCTCGAGCGACTCCTGTTCGACGACGTCCCGTTCCTTGAGGTCGCGCAGCAGGAGCACGACACCTTCGCCCAGATCCTGAGGGACCAGGGCGTGGAGGTGCTCTACCTCGAGAACCTCGTCGCAGAGGTGTTCGACCAGGTCCCCGGCGCCCGCGCCGAGTTCACCGACCAGTACATCACCGAGGCGGGCATCCGCGGCCAGCAGATGCCGCAGATCGTCCGCGAGAAGCTGGACTCCATCGAGGACAACCTCGAGTTCGTCAAGAAGACCATGGCCGGCATGACCAAGGCCGAGATCGACATGCCCCTCACGGCGTCCACGACCCTCGACTCCCTGGTCAACTCCGAGTCCGAGTCCGACCTGATCATCGACCCGATGCCCAACCTCTACTTCACCCGCGACCCGTTCGCGGTCGTCGGCGAGGGCGTCAACCTCAACCGCATGTACTCGGTCACCCGCAACCGCGAGACCCTGTACGGCAAGTACGTCTTCAAGTACCACCCCGACTACAAGGACGTCTCCCTGTACTTCCGCCGCGACTGCCAGTTCCACACCGAGGGCGGCGACGTGCTGAACATCAACGAGAAGACCCTCGCCGTCGGCATCTCCCAGCGCACCCAGGCCGCCGCGATCGACGTCATGGCCCAGAACATCTTCTGGAACTCCGACTCCAAGGTCGAGCGCATCCTGGCCTTCGACATCCCCGTCTCGCGCGCCTTCATGCACCTCGACACGGTCTTCACCCAGATCGACGTCGATAAGTTCACGATCCACCCCGCCATCATGGGCACCCTGCGCGTCTACGAGCTGACCGCCGGCAAGAACCCGGGCGACGTGAACATCCGCCTGATCGAGGACACCCTCGAGCACGTCCTGGAGGACGCCACCGGCGTCGACCAGGTCAAGCTGATCCCCTGCGGCGGCGGCGACCCGATCGCGGCCTCCCGCGAGCAGTGGAACGACGGCTCCAACACCCTGTGCGTCGAGCCCGGCAAGATCTGCGTCTACGCCCGCAACACCGTCACCAACGACGTGCTGTACAAGGAGGGCCTGGACCTTCTCGTCGTGCCCTCCGCCGAGCTCTCCCGCGGCCGTGGCGGCCCGCGCTGCATGAGCATGCCCTTCTGGCGCGAGGACCTCTAAGTCTTTCCGTTTCCGGTGCGGTCTCCCTACAACCGCACCGGTTTCGCCCGTCAAACGGGCACCACTAGTATTTGCGTAATTCATTTCTTCGAAAGGATTCGAACCATGGGTGTTAACCTCTCCGGCCGTAGCTTCCTCAAGCTCCTCGACCTCACCACCGAGGAGATCGAGTACCTGCTCAAGCTCTCCAAGAACTTCAAGGACATGAAGCGCGCTGGCGTTCCGCACCGCTATCTCGAGGGCAAGAACATCGTCCTGCTCTTCCAGAAGACTTCCACCCGTACCCGCTGCGCCTTCGAGGTCGGCGGCATGGATTTGGGCATGGGCGTCACCTACCTCGATCCGGGTTCGTCGCAGATGGGCAAGAAGGAGTCCATCGAGGACACCGCCCGCGTTCTCGGCCGCATGTATGACGGCATCGAGTTCCGTGGCTTTGCCCAGGACGACGTCGAGGAGCTTGCCGCTAAGTCCGGCGTGCCCGTCTGGAACGGTCTGACCACCGAGTGGCACCCCACTCAGATGCTCGCCGACATCCTGACCGTCCAGGAGAACTTCAACTACGACATCAAGGGCAAGACCCTCGTCTTCATGGGCGACTGCAAGAACAACGTCGCTCGCTCCCTCATGGTCGTCTGCTCCAAGCTCGGCATGAACTTCGTGGCCTGCGGCCCCGAGGAGTGCATGCCCGCTGACGACGTCATCGAGGCCTGCAAGCCCATCGCTGAGGCCAACGGCTGCACCATCAAGCTGACCACCGACGTCAAGGACGGCGTCACCGGTGCCGACGTTATCTACACCGACGTGTGGGTCTCCATGGGCGAGCCTGACGAGGTCTGGGCCGAGCGCATCGCTCAGCTCACCCCGTATCGTGTCACCTCCGAGGTCATGGCTATGGCCAACCCGGGTGCCATCTTCCTGCACTGCCTGCCCAGCTTCCACGACACCAACACCACCATTGGCGCCGAGAAGTGCGAGCAGTTCGGCATCACCGAGCAGGAGGTCACCGACGAGGTCTTCGAGAGCCCCGCTTCCAAGGTCTTCGACGAGGCCGAGAACCGCATGCACACCATCAAGGCTGTCATGTACGCCACGCTCAAGTAAGAGCATCTAGCATCTCGCTCGGGGTGCATTCCTGCGCACCCCGAGCGCTTTTGTCTGGTAAAAATCTCGCACCGAGCGACATGCACGGCACGGAAGAGCCGCTTCGGGCGAGATCAGTAAATGATTTATGAAGGGGGGATGAGAACTATGACTGAGACCGCTAAGAAAAAGCGCGGTATGCCTTCATCGTTCACCATTCTTCTTGCTCTGCTGGCAATCGTCGCGGTTGTTACCGTTATCGTCTCCGGTACGTCCGGTGGCGCGGTTACCGCTGCCCGCCTGAGCGATTTCTGCACCGCCCCGGTCAAGGGCTTCGCTGACGCTCTGCCCGTCTGCCTCTTCGTTATGATCCTCGGTGGCTTCCTCGGCATGATGACCGAGACCGGCGCCCTGGACAACGGCATTGCCGTTCTGGTGCAGAAGCTTAAGGGCAATGAGATCATGCTCATTCCCGTGCTAATGTTCATCTTCTCCCTCGGTGGTACCACCTATGTATGTGCGAGGAGACCGTTCCCTTCTACGCCCTGCTCGCCGCCACCATGATGGCTGCTGGCTTCGACCCTATGGTCGGCGCTGCCACCGTCCTGCTCGGCGCTGGCTGCGGCTGCCTCGGCTCCACGGTTAACCCGTTCGCCGTCGGTGCTGCCGTCGACGCTCTGACCGGCGTTGGCATTGAGGTCAACCAGTCCATCATCATCGGCCTCGGTGCCGTCCTGTGGATTGTTACCACTGTTATGTCCATCCTCTTCGTCATGAGCTATGCCAAGAAGGTCAAGGCTGACAAGGGTTCCACCATCCTTTCGATGCAGGAGCTCAAGGACGCCGAAGAGGCTCACGGCAAGGCTGCTTCCGAGGTTCACAAAGAGGTCAAGCTCACCGGTCGTCAGAAGGGTGTTCTGATCGCCTTTGCCTTCACCTTCGTCGTCATGATCGTCGGCTTCATCCCGCTGGCCGACCTCAACGAGGGCGTCGCCAACTTCTTCGATGCTGGCGCTGTCTATGACGCCGACGGTAACGCCATCGTTCAGGGCTGGTCTGCCTGATCACCGGCCTGCCCATTGGCCAGTGGTACTTCGACGAGGCTTCCACCTGGTTCTTCCTCATGGCTGTCCTGATCGGTATCATCGGTGGCCTCTCCGAGAAGCAGATCGTCAACACCTTCATCACCGGCGCTGCCGACATGATGTCCGTTGTCCTCGTCATCGCTCTTGCCCGTGGTATCTCCGTCCTCATGGCTAGCACCGGCCTCGACGTCTACGTCCTCGACGCTGCCGCCAATGCTCTGGCTGGCCTGTCCGGCGTGATCTTCGCTCCCATGAGCTTCCTGGTCTACTTTGGCCTGTCCTTCCTGATCCCCTCGACCTCCGGTATGGCTACTGTCTCCATGCCCATCATGGGACCGCTGGCTGTTAAGCTCGGCTTCTCGCCCGAGGTCATGGTCATGATCTTCTCCGCCGCCATCGGCGTCGTGAATCTGTTCACCCCGACCTCTGGTGCCATCATGGGCGGTCTCGCTCTGGCCAAGATCGAGTGGACGACCTGGCTCAAGTTTGCCCTTAAGCTCATCGTCGCGCTCTCCGTCGTCTGCGCCGTCATCCTGACCGTCGCTTGCGTGATGCTCTAAGTACCCAACGGGTACCCCACGGAAACCTTGACGATCCTGTAAAGGATCACCTGGTCATCGTCTGTCCGGTGGGGTAAACCCACCGGTAGACTCCTACCTTTAGCCTCCTCCCGTTCCGTGCGCGGGAGGGGGCGCTCTTGTGTTCCGGCGTTTTACCAAACGCCGGAACCACTCGACGCTGCAAGCCCGCCAGAGCGGCAATCTGACGTTCAATCGTCGGGCATGGCCAAAAGGCCTATGCCCTCCTCTTTCACGTCACCTTGCTCGCTCTGGTGGGCTTTCGCTGACTTATGCTCAACCTGCGACGTTTCCATTATTGATATAAAGGCCAGGTTTGTTTGAACCAAAAAGGGGAAGTTGCGGTGGAATAGTTCCTGTTTGGCCGTCTTGAGGGGTTAAACGGGAACTATTTCACCGCAACTTATCGATGGCGTGTTTGGTTGGTGCCTGTTGATGGTTTGGGTATCGGGGAGGGCGGGCTCCGTTATAATCGCCTAGAACATTAAATGGAAACGGGACGGGAGCCATACATGCGCCAGGGTTTCGACAACGCGAAGTATATCGAGCTGCAGGCTGCTCACATTAAGGAGCGCATCTCGCAGTTTGGCGGCAAGCTGTATTTGGAGTTTGGCGGCAAGCTGTTCGATGACTATCATGCCAGCCGCGTGCTACCGGGTTTTGAGCCGGACAGCAAGTTCCGCATGCTCAAAAGCATCGCCGACGATGTCGAGGTTATCATCGCGATCAACGCGAACCACATCGAGAAAAACAAGGCTCGTGGTGACCTTGGCATTACCTATGACGAGGATGTGCTGCGCCTGGTTGACCTGTTCCGCGGCAACGGCTTTGCTGTCGCGGCCGTGGTCATCACCCAGTACGCTGGACAGCCCGCTGCCGATGTGTTCCGCAACCGCCTGAACGCGCTCGGTATTCCCGCCAAGCTGCACTATCCCATCGAGGGGTATCCGCACGATGTCGATCTGATCGTGTCCGACGACGGCTATGGCAAGAACGAGTTTGTCGAGACCACCCGACCGCTCGTTGTCGTGACGGCGCCCGGCCCTGGCTCGGGCAAGCTCGCCACTTGCCTGTCTCAGCTCTATCACGAGCACAAGCATGGCACGGCCGCCGGCTATGCCAAATTCGAGACCTTCCCGGTTTGGAATCTGCCCCTTACGCATCCGGTCAATATTGCCTACGAGGCCGCCACGGCAGACCTCGATGACGCCAACATCATCGACTCCTTCCACCTGGAGGCCTACAACAAGACCACGGTCAACTACAACCGCGACGTCGAGGCCTTCCCGGTAGTCCGTGCCCTGATGGAAAAGATCCTGGGCAAGAGCCCCTACCAGAGCCCTACGGACATGGGCGTCAATATGGTCGGTTTTGCCATCACCGATGACGATGCCTGCCGCGACGCTTCCAAGATGGAGATCGTCCGCCGCTACTTTACCGCGGTCGAAAATGTGCGCCGTACCGGCGTGGGCGATGAGCAAGTCGACCGTCTCAAGATTATTATGAAGAAAGCCGGCATCGATAAGAACTACTCACCGGCGCGCTCGGCGGCCCTCACCAGGGAGCAGCTGACGGGTGGTCCCGTGGGTGCCATGGTCATGCCCGATGGCTCCGTGGTGACCGGTAAGACCTCCACGCGCCTGGGCGCCGCAAGTTCGCTCATTATGAACGCCCTCAAGCATGTCTCGGGCGTCGACCTTGAGCTCGAGGTCATTAGCGATGAGGCGATCGAGCCCATCAGCAAGCTCAAGACGCATTTCCTGGGCAGCAAAAACCCGCGCCTCCACACCGACGAGACGCTTATGGCGCTGTCGATCACCTCGGCCACGAGTGAGACGGCCGCTCGCGTCCTTTCGGGCCTGGAGCAGCTGCGCGGTTGCGATGCCTTCTTTAGCGTGATTATCTCGCCGACGGACGAGACGGTACTGCGCAAGTTGGGCATCAACGTGTGCTGCGAGCCCAAGTTTGAGCGCCGCGGTTTCTTCCATCGCTAAGTTTGAAGCACCGCGGTAATTGCATTGCATTTTGGCCGTATCGGGTTAGCGCCCGGTACGGCTTTTTGATCAATAAAGCGTCTATTTCGGCGAAAAATAGCTGTTTACCTGCCTAGAAACAATTTGAGCGGTATACAATAACCGTAACTGTTTCATCCTTAGCGGGATGCCGCATGATGGATATTACCTGCCATCGTGAGGTGTGTCGGTCGCGCACGGCGCGTTAGATGCTCGTGCTCGGTTTGAGGAGGCTGCTATGGCGGGCAAGGGTCGTGCGAGTGTCAACGATATGAAGCGTGTCGAGGTGCTGGTGTTGATGGAGATCGACCAGCAAACCGAAGACAATGGCGGGCCGTATGGTTTCTCGCGCAAAACGCTTGCCGAGCGCGTGGGGGTTTCGCCGTATCGTGCCCGCGCCGCAATCGATCGCTTGGATTCCGAAGGTATGATTGATGTCGTCTCGCGTTATAGCGACGACGGCGGTCAGCTTGCAAATGGCATTTGCCTCACCGAACGTGGTGAGTGGTATCTTGAGGGCGTCCGTACCGGCATGCTCGTTCAAGAAATGCTTGAGGACGAGGTTGCTGATCGATAGCAGCATGTAACCCTTGCCATAGTGACGCCGCCTGGGAAACCGGGCGGCGTTTTGTTTCAAGATTGAGAAATGCAATCGCACGCGAGAAAAAATGCGGACGGTCCGCGGCGCGAGTATTACAATGAAGACCCGTAAGATGTGGATAAACAACTTCTACGGGAAGCGCAGGTAACTCAATATGACCAAGCATGTGTTCGTAACCGGTGGCGTGGTTTCGTCCCTGGGCAAGGGTATCACCGCGGCCTCGCTGGGCCGTCTGCTCAAGTCGCGTGGCTACAAAGTAACGATGCAGAAGGCCGACCCGTATCTGAACGTCGACCCCGGTACCATGAGCCCGTTCCAGCATGGTGAGGTCTTTGTAACCGAGGATGGTTACGAGTCCGACCTGGACCTGGGTCATTACGAGCGCTTTATTGATGAGAACCTGACCCGCGATTCCAACTTTACGACCGGTGCCATCTACAAAAGCCTAATCGCCCGCGAGCGTCGCGGCGACTTTTTGGGCGGTACCGTGCAGGTGATTCCTCACGTCACCAATGCCATTAAGGACAAGTTTCGCCGCATCGAGGAGCAGACCGGCTCCGATGTAGTCATCACCGAGCTGGGCGGCACGATCGGCGACATCGAGTCCCAACCGTTTGTCGAGGCCATCCGTCAGTACCGCAAGGAGGCCGGCTCCGAGAACGTCTGCTACATCCACGTGTCGCTCGTTCCCTATATTGCCGCCGCCCACGAGGTCAAGACCAAGCCCACGCAGCATTCCGTCAAGGAGCTCCGCAGCTTTGGCATCCAGCCCGATATCATCGTGCTGCGCTCCGACCACCATATCGATGACGCTATCCGCGGAAAGATCGCAAGCTTCTGCGACGTCGACACCGATTGCGTCTTTACCAATGAGGACTGCGCGAGCATCTACGACGTGCCGCAGCTGCTTGCCGAGCAGGACTTTGACCTGCGTATTTGCGAGCGCCTGGGCCTGGACCCGCGTGAGCGCGACATGAGCGAGTGGAATGAGTTCCTGCGTAAGCAGAACCATGCCAACCATCACGCCGATAAGGTTAAGATTGCCGTCGTGGGTAAGTACACGCAGCTGCCCGATGCGTACCTGTCGGTTATCGAGGCCCTGCACCATGCGGGCGTCTTCTACGATCGCCATGTGGACGTCCAGCTGGTCGACGGCGAGAGCCTCGACGAGCAGAATGTCTCCGAGGTTCTGGGCGACGCCTCGGGCATCCTGGTCCCCGGCGGCTTTGGCAAGCGCGCCCTGGAGGGCAAGATCCTCGCGGCCGAGTTTGCCCGTGAGCACAAGATTCCGTATCTGGCATTTGCCTGGGTATGCAGGTCGCCGTGTGCGAGTTCGCCCGCAACGTCGTCGGCCTTGCCGGTGCCAGCTCCTCTGAGTTCGATCCGGACGGCCCGTTTAGCGTCATCGATCTGATGAGCTCGCAGGAGGACGTGACCGAGAAGGGCGGCACCATGCGCCTGGGCGCCTATCCGTGCAAGCTCGCCGCCGATACCCTTGCTCGCGAGGCATATGGCGAGGAACTCGTCTACGAGCGTCACCGTCACCGCTTTGAGTTCAACAACGCCTTCCGCGACCAGCTCGAGGATGCCGGCTTGGTTATCTCTGGCCTCTCGCCCGACGAGCGCCTGGTCGAGATGGTCGAGCTGCCGCGCGACGTGCATCCGTGGTATGTGGCAACCCAGGCTCACCCCGAGTTCAAGAGCCGTCCGACTAATCCGCAGCCGCTGTTCCGAGAGTTCGTGCGCGCTTCGATCGGCCAGCACGAGGGTGTCGACCGTCTGCAGGTGACGCCCATGAACCTCGCTACGGACTAAGGGTGCCGGCGAATAAGGAACATACCGAAGCTACTCCCTCGTCGCTCGCCGTGGCGGCGGGGGAGTATCTCGATTACCTCGCGGTCGAGCGGGGCTTGGCGCGCAACACGATTGTGGCCTATCGTCGTGACCTGACGACGTACTGCGCCTATCTGGAGCGGGCGGGTATTGTGTCTTTTGAAGAGGTGACCCGTCAGGTCGTGGAGGGCTTTGTCGCCGATCGCCGCGGCGGAGGCTATTCCGACGCCTCGGTGGAGCGCGCGCTTGCTGCCGTGAAGGGCCTGCATGCCTTTTTGGTGCGCGATGGGATTGTGGCCCAAAATCCAACGGCGGCGTTGCGCCTGCCTAAAAAGGCTGAGCGTTTGCCGGAGTATCTATCGGTGGAGGATGTCTCGGCGCTGCTCGATCAAGACTTTCCCGAGGGCGAGATGGGACTGCGCGACCATGCCATCTTGGAAGTGCTCTACGGATGCGGTTTGCGTGTGAGTGAGCTGGTTGGGCTCGATGTGGGCGATATCCATATTGACGATGGCTTTGTACTCGTTCGCGGTAAGGGCTCAAAGGAACGCCTGTCCCCACTGGTGGGAAGCGCGGCGCGAGCTCTGACGCTCTATGTAACTGAGGGACGTTCTCGCTTGGCGGCCCATGCCCGCGGAACCGAGACCTCGGCGGTCTTTTTAAATAAGAACGGACGTCGCCTGTCGCGCCAGGGCATCCATGCCATCTGTGAGCGCTACGGGCGCCAGGTGGGGCTGGTGGGACTCCATCCCCATACCTTGCGCCACTCCTTTGCCACCCACATGCTCGCGGGCGGTGCCGACCTGCGTGTGCTGCAGGAGATTTTGGGCCATGCCGATATTTCGACCACGCAGGTCTACACGCATGTCGACCGAACGCAACTGACCGAGGTCTATCTGGCGGCGCATCCGCTAGCACATCGCTAGCACCTCGCTGACCTGCATATTTATAAATACTAAAGGGGACGGGCCCCAGATTGCCGAGACGCACTTTTGCGCGCATGGGCAATCTGGGGCCCGTCCCATTTTTCGCTAGACACCGATGCGGCGGTGGGCCGTGTGTACCGTGGGTGGGGGAGTTTGGGGGCGATGTGAACGGCGTGTAAAGGGACGTAAAAATCGCCTCAAGGTCAACTTGAAGGTTGAGGTTCGCGGGTGTGGTTCTACAGGTGGCATCCCGCCTTTGCTGCAAACACAACATATTGTGTTTTCGAACATATGCTCGGGGGTGTTTTACAACATATTGGGGT
>JAQCYU010000041.1 GCA_027682925.1 Coriobacteriaceae bacterium AF45-21 | reverse complement strand
CGGTTAAGTTTGTCGCGAGTTCCGCACGCAAAGGAAAGCACTTAATGTGCTTTCCGTCTTGCGCAGGACTGTAGAGCAGCAAACTTAACCGCCCCGCCCGGCAGGCGAGCGGACAGCGAACGACATCTGTCCAACAATTCGTGCGAAACACAATGAAAAACCGTTTGATGTGAGTTAATATAAACAACGTCGTGAATCTGACTCCTGCCACATGCATGACAGGGGTTAAACACAAAAAAGGAGTCAACTATGGTTTCTGAGAAGGCTACCCTCGTTAATCCTCAGGGTCTGCACATGCGTCCGGCTGGTCTGTTCGCCTCCACCATGGGCAAGTACGCCTGTGACGTGACGGTCGTCACCCCCGAGAAGGAGGTCAACGGCAAGTCCCCGATGGCCCTCATGGCTGCTGGTATCCCCTGCGGCACCGAGGTCGAGGTCAAGTGCGACGGCGCCGACGAGGCCGAGGCTCTGGCTGCTGCCATCGAGCTCATCAAGAGCGGTCTTGGCGAGTAGAACTCAAACGGGTCGCATGTTGAACAACTAAGTTCATATTTGGGGGCGCAGTGACCTGTCTTAAGGTAGCTGCGCTCTTTTGTCATGGATATGGCAAAACGCTTTATCACATGACACGGAGAGAGGAATGGGAATGTATCAGGGAGTCAACGCTTCCGAGGGCATCGGTATCGGCACCGTCATGGTCGCCGTCGATCCCGACTTGACGTTTGAGCCGCACGAGGTTGCTGATTCGGCAGCAGAGAAGGAGCGCTATCAGTCCGCTCTTTCGATCTTCTGCGAGAAGACCCAGGCTCAGGCCGACCACATGAAGGAGACGGTGGGCGAGGCCGAGGCCGAGATCATGAGCGGACACATTGTCCTGGCTCAGGACCCGGGCATGACCGACGCCATCAACGCCGCCATTGACGGCGGCACCTGCGCCGAGCAGGCGCTCATGGACACCTCGACCATGTTCGAGAACATGTTCCTGTCCATGGACGACGAGATGTTCCGTCTGCGCGCGGCCGACATCGCCGACATCCGCACCGGTATTCTGGCCGAGCTGCTGGGCAAGGAGGTCGTCGACCTCTCCGTCCTGCCCGAGAATACCGTCGTTGTCGTGCACGACCTCACGCCGTCCATGACCGCCACGATCGATAAGGCCCACGTTGCCGGTATCGTCACCGAGACCGGTGGCCGCACGTCGCACTCCGCGATCATTGCGCGCGCCCTCGAGATCCCGGCTGTCCTTTCGGTTTCCAACAGCTGCACCGCGTTGCGCAACGGTATGACCGTTGTCGTCGACGGTGGCAAGGGTATCGTCGAGGCCGATCCCGACGAGGAGACGCTCGCTGCCTACACCGCCAAGGCCGAGGCCTTCGCTGCCGAGAAGGCAGCCCTCGAGGCCTTCCGTGGCAAGCCGTCCGTGACTGCCGATGGCATCAAGAAGATCATCGCCTGCAACATCGGTAACCCCGATGACGTGCCCAACGCGCTCGATCACGACGCCGAGGCTATCGGTCTGTTCCGCTCCGAGTTCCTGTTCATGGACTCTGCTGAGCTTCCTTCCGAGGAGGAGCAGTTCAACGCCTATCGTAAGGTCGCCAGCGCGCTCAAGGGTGCTCCGGTCATCATCCGCACGCTCGATGTGGGCGGCGACAAGGAGATTCCGTATCTGCACATGGTCAAGGAAGAGAACCCCTTCATGGGCTTCCGCGCCGTGCGTTACTGCCTGGCCAATCCCGACCAGTACAAGGTTCAGCTCCGCGCCCTGCTGCGCGCCAGCGCCTTTGGTGACGTCAAGATCATGATCCCGCTCGTCACCTGCGTCGAGGAGGTCGTGGCCGTCAAGGAGCTCGTCGAGCAGTGCAAGGCCGAGCTGACCGAAGAGGGTCGCAAGTTCAACGAGAACATCGAGGTCGGCATTATGGTCGAGACGCCTGCCGCCTCGCTGCTCGCTGACCGTCTGGCCGAGGTCGCCGACTTCTTCTCTATCGGCACCAACGACCTCATCGGCTACACCATGTGCGCCGACCGTGGCAACGACACCATCTCCAACCTGTACCAGGTGTACTATCCCGCCGTGCTCCGCTCGCTCAAGAACATCATCGAGAGCGGCGTGAAGGCCGGTATCATGGTCGGCATGTGCGGCGAGGCCGCTGCCGATCCGCTGCTTGAGCCGCTGCTGATCAGCTGGGGCCTGGAGGAGTTCTCGATGAGCGCTCCGTCCATCCTGCGCGCCCGCAAGACCATCAGCCAGTGGACCAAGGCCGAGTGTGACGAGCTCGCCGAGAAGGCACTCGCCTGCAACACTGCCGCCGAGGTCAAGGCGCTGCTCGAGTCTGCTGCTCGCTAATTTGGTATCAGAGGTAACCGCGTGGTTGGAATGGGCCAATCACGCGGCCCTCACATATACAGGGGGTACTGTAAATGTTCTACACGCTAACCGCTAACCCGGCTGTCGACATGACGGTTTCGAGCTCTCCGCTCGAGCCCGATGAGAACGTCCGCACCGGCTCGGCCAGCTACACGGCTAACGGCAAGGGCCTCGACGTGTCCTTCGCCTTTAAGAAGATGGGCGTCGACACCGTCGCGCTCGGCTTCTTCGCTGGCTTCACGGGCAAGTTTATCGTCGAGGAGGTCATGAACCTGGGTTGCCTGTGCCGCCCGGTCTGGACCGACGGCATCACGCGTATCAACACCTACGTCAACGATGGCCAGCACGAGTACGGCATCCTCAACCCCGGTGCTCCTATTACGCCGCAGCACCAGGAGGAGCTCTACAACATCCTGGACACCGCGGGCGATCTTGAGTGCCTGATCGTCTCTGGCTCCGTGCCTCCCAAAGCTACGCCCGACTTCCTGGCTCAGGTCATGGAGCACGCTCAGGCCCGTGGCGCCGATGTCGTCCTGGACCTGTCCTCCGACAAGCTCAAGGAGCTCGCTCACAAGAAGCCGCTGCTCATCAAGCCGAACCATCACGAGATGAAGGCTATCTTCGGCGTGCCGGTCGACACTGATGACGAGGTCCGCGTTGCCATGAAGATGGCTCACGACGCGGGCGTTCAGAACGTGCTGCTCACCCGTGGTAGCCGTGGCGACGCCTACTTCTCCAACGGCGAGGACATTTGGTACGCCAAGCGTGAGTTCAACATCAAGCTGGTCTCTTCCGTCTGCGCCGGCGACTGTACCCTCGCTGCGTTCCTGCACAAGTGGTACAGGGATCGCGACAACGTCGAGGAGGCCATGAAGCTCGCTATGGCCACCGGCGCCAACGTCGCTGAGTCCGTCGGCATCGGCGACTTCGGTCACGTTGACGAGTACAGCAAGCGCGTTGCTGTCCGCAAGCTCGATCGTCAGTAATCGAAACGCGACATATTCGTGCGCATGCGGCGCCCCGGTTTCGGCTGGGGCGCCTTTTTGTTCCGCCACGGGGGAGAGGAGTCCTTCCGTACTTCATCGCTTCCACACCGTTCACCGAGTTGTCCTAGCCTTTTACCGATGCGTGGAATATACTTTCATTAACACGTTGCCTTGTGAAAGGAACATTCATGATTTACACGCTCACTGCAAATCCCGCCATTGACTACAACATCACCTGCGACGGTCTTGCTGCCAACACCGTCACGCGTACCCGTAACGCCGTCTACACGCCCAACGGCAAGGGCCTCAACGTCTCGTTTACGCTCGACCACTACGGCGTCGACACCACGATCCTGGGCTTTTTCGCCGGTTTCTCGGGCGAGTTTATCGTTAAGGGCGCCGAGGCCCTGGGCGTGCCCGTCAAGCCCGTGTGGACCGACGGCATCACGCGCGTCAATGTGTTCCTCAACGCCGGCCCCGACACCGAGTACAACATGGTCAACGCCGGTGCCGCCATCAACGAGGCCAACGAGCGGGAGATGTTTGAGCTCATCGATTCGCTCGATGACATGACCTGCCTGGTCATCAGCGGCTCGCTGCCTCCCAACACTTCCGAGGGCTTCCTGGCCGAGGTCCTGCGCCGCGTCAAGGCCAAGGGGGCCGAGTTCGTGCTCGATATCTCGAGCCATCAGCTGGCAGACCTCATTGCCATGGAGCCGCTGCTGATTAAGCCCAATGACGACGAGCTGCTCGACATCTTTGGCATTAAGGTGAGCGGTGGCGACGACGAGTCCGTCAAGGGCGCTATGGCCGAGCTTCATGCCAAGGGCGCCAAGAACGTGCTGCTGACCCTGGGTGGCGCTGGAGCGTACTTCTCTAACGGCGAGCACATCTGGTTTGCCAACCGTACCTTTGAGGTCAAGCTGCTGTCGACCGTCTGCGCCGGTGACTCTTCGCTGGCCGCCTTCCTGTCCGTGTGGCACGACGCCCCCGAGCGCGTCGAGGACGCCCTGCGCCTCTCGATGGCCACCGGCGCCAACGTGGTCGAGTGCCCTGGTCTGGGCGACTTTGCCAAGGTCGATGAGTATCAGAAGGGCATCGCCATTCGTCAGGTCTGCTAGTCGCATCGAATAACCGTAGCCGTACACCCGCTTTGGATTCCCAGGGCGGGTGTTTTTTGCGCACTGAACGTATGTGGTGTCTGTTGTCTCGTTTTATCGAATCGTAGACGCGATTGCGTGTGCGCACTTTCTCGTTTCTTGCTAGACTTCTTGAGAACCATCGATTAACGCTCGCAAGTGCAGGAGGCCATAGGCATGTGCAATGTTTCGCTCAACGGTACGCAGCCGACCGATGCCTCCATCCGTGTCCTGCGTGCGCTCGAGGCAGCCGGTCTTGAGGCTGGTACGTAGGCGGTTGGGTCCGTGATGCCCTGATGGGGCGCCCCAGCCACGATGTTGACATGTGCTGCAGCGGCCTGTGGCAGGAGTCCAAAGAGGCGCTCGAGGCGGCTGATATTGCGGTGGTTGAGTCGGGCATTAAATTCGGCGGCATCACGGCTATTTGCGATGGCGAGCGTATTGAGGTCACCACCTACCGCTTGGACGGCTTCTATACCGACGGTCGTCATCCCCAGAGTGTGGAGCGCGCTGCTTCGCTTGAGGACGACCTGGCGCGCCGCGACTTTACCGTCAATGCCATGGCGTGGCATCCCGAGCGCGGCCTTGTCGACCGTTACGACGGCCAGGGCGACCTGGAGCGCAAGCTTATCCGCGCCGTTGGAGATCCCATGCGTCGTTTTAACGAGGACGCGCTTCGCATGCTGCGCGCGGTGCGGTTTGCCTGCCGCTTGGACTTTATGATTGAGCCTGCGACCAAGCAGGCCCTGGCCGAATGTGCGCCGTTGCTCGATGCTGTGGCGCGCGAGCGCGTGGGCATTGAGCTCGAGGGCATCCTTTCGACCGGCCACGGGGGAGACGCGATGCTGCGCTACCCCGAGCTTGTTTGCGCCGCCGTGCCCGAGCTCGCGCCCGCCCGCGGGTTTGACCAGCGCAGCGTCTATCATGCGTTTAACGTCTATGAGCATATCGCCCGCGTGCTGACGGTGGCAGGGGAGCTGGCGCTGTGCGACGGCGTCGCGCCCTCGTCGAGCCTTATGTGGGCGGCGTTTTTGCACGATGTTTCCAAACCCGAGTGCTTTACGGTCGATCACGACGGCAGCGGACACTTCTACGGTCATCCCGAGCTCGGCGCCAAGAAGGCGCGTGTCATCATGGATCGCCTGGCGCTCTCGCACGATTTGGTGCGCGATGTGTGCCTGCTGATCAAATACCATGACAAGCCGCTGCGCCCCGAGCGCTCCTGCCTGCTCAATATGATGCGCGCGCTTTCGGGCGAGGGTGTCGATACGCCGCGTCTGATGGACGAGCTCATGGACCTTAAGCGTGCCGACACGCTCGGCAAGGCGCCCTCGTGCTTCTATTATGTCGAGACGATCGAGGAGATGCGTACACTCGCCCATGATCTGCTGCAGGCGGGGGAGCCCTATACGCTCAAGATGCTTGCCATCAATGGTGGCGACCTGATCCGTGCCGGCGTTCAGCCAGGGCCCGAGTTAGGTCAGCTGCTTAACGCTGCCCTCGATGCCGTGATCGAAGACAACATTCCTAACACCCGAGAAGCCCTCCTGGCCCACCTTAACCTTGGGTAGCTAATTTGGGACAGGGCTTATTAGCTACCACTGCTTTCAATCGGTCGAAGTGCTCGTGATTTTGGTATAGGTAGCTAAAAAGCCCCGTCCCAAATTATCTACCCATTTGACCTGCGCGTTCCATAACCTGCCGACAAATTTTCGGCAAATTGGAATTTTTTCTTGCGCTCGCGTTTTTTGTCCCGTAATATATTTCTTCGCAGCACGGCAGTGCAGATGTCATGTGGCCCGTTCGTCTAGCGGTTTAGGACGCCGCCCTCTCAAGGCGGAGATCACCAGTTCGAATCTGGTACGGGCTACCATGAATTTGAGACCCGGACTTCCCACGGAAGCCCGGGTTTTTTATTTCCGAGCAAACCATCTGCAATTCCCATTTGGCCCATAGCTTTACGTTCTGCTTGTGGCCCTTGCGGGTACAATATGCAAGATATTTGGACGGTCAGAAGGAGCCTCATGACGGAGTCCTCTCAGCATACATCTAAGCCCCAGGTCGAGGTTGAGGCCTCGGGCGGCGATGACAACAAGGGTGCACGCCGCGGTGCCATTTTTATCGGGGTCGTGCTGGTTGGCTATATCGTTTATCTGATTGTGACCGGTCAGATGGGACAGTTCTGGGCTGCCATGTCGAGCGTTCAGGCGCCGTGGCTCGTTGCTGCATGCTTTTGCATGTTCCTGTACCTGTTCTTTGGCATCGTTGCCTATGCGATCGCCGTCTGGCTCGATCCCAATTCGCCCGTCGGCATTCGCGACCTGATCTCGGTCGAGGCGAGCGGTATCTTCTTTGGCAACCTGACGCCCATGATGATGGGCTCTACGCCCGCCCAGATTTACCGCCTGACCAAGGCAGGCCAAAATGTCGGCGAGGCCGGTGCCACGCAGTTCACGCGTTTTATCGTGTATCAGTTTGGCCTCGTTGCCTGGGGCGCCATTCTGCTGCTTGCCCGCATGCCGTTTTTCGCCGAGCGTTATGGCGACATGACGCTGCTGTGCGTCTTTAGCTTTGGCGGTCACTGTTGCATTCTGCTTGGCATCTTTGCCGTCGCGCTCATGCCCAAGACCGTCACGCGCGTCGCGCACTGCATCATTAATTGGCTCGAGCGAATGGGCGTCTCGGCCACCAAGATCGAAGGCTGGCGTACGTTTGTCGACGGCGAAATCTACTCTTTTTCCGAGAAGTTCAAGCTTTCAGCCGGCCACTTTTCGTCTATGCTGCTCACGGTGGTCATCACCATGTTGCAGCTCGCGTTTTTCTATCTCGTGCCGTATTTCCTGATGCTTGCCTTTGGCCACCACGAAGTCGACTTTTTCTCGGTCATGGCCGCGAGCGCCTTTGTTCAGCTCCTGAGCTCTGCTGTTCCCCTGCCCGGTGGCACCGGCGGTGCCGAGGGTGGCTTCGCGCTGTTCCTGGGTCATTTCTTTGGATCTGCGTCGACCGCCGGTTATCTGCTGTGGCGCCTCATTACGTTTATCGCGCCGACGATTTTGGCCGCGCCCCTGCTGGGCCTTAAGAGCGCTCACAACGAGAGTATCCATGCGCGCTGGGATCGCGCGATGCGCAAGCTCGGACGAACGCCTCAGACGTCCTCTGCGCCCACTAAGCCGCACCCCACGAATGCTGTTACCGTTGATCCCAAGAAGCACGCTCAGAAGGCTTCTGGGGCTGCTAAGCCGGCTCATAAAGCCTATGTGCGCCAGACAGGCGACGGTATTCGCGTATCTCCGTCGGCACTCAATAAGAAGAAGCACCCTAAGTCGCAGTAGGGCAGTCGTGCGTTCTTCATGATGCGGGGCATATTTGTGCTGTATGAGGGATAATCCTCTTACGTAGATTATCTCTCATCTGTTGATGAATGCCCGTATATCGAAGGGACACGCCCATGGCCACCAGCAAACCGCGTATTGATCGCCGCATCGTTCGCAGCCGCAATGCTATCCTTTCTGCGTTTGAGCGCCTGTTGATGGAAAAGCCGCTGGCAGACATTACGGTGAGCGCCATCGCGCGCGAGGCCAATGTCGACCGTAAGACCTTCTACGTGCACTTTGGCACGGTTGACGGCCTGCTCGATGCCATTGCCGTCGATGTGGTGGAGATGATTGTCGACTCGGTCGAGAAAACGCTTGCTTCCATGGACGGCGACACCAACGAGCGCGCCCTGGGCGCGGCGGCGACCTTCTTTAAAACCGTTAACGAGGCACTGTGCAACAACTTGGTGCTCAATCGTCAGCTGATCGAGAACATTCCGCTTGATGATTTTATGGCTCGTCTTCGTGCGCCGCTCGAGCACGAGATTGCCGAGCGCGATTTGCTGCCCCAAGGTCTCAAGGACGAGATGTTCGATTACTATCTTGCGTTTTTGCTGTCCGGTATCATCGGCATCTATCGTACGTGGGCGCTGTCTGACGGTTCGGTTCCTATCGAGCGTGTCTCGGAGGTCGCCAACGACCTGACTCTTAATGGCCTGTCGAGTCTGGAATCTCGCTTGGATTAGGTCTAGTTGGGTTCGTCGGCGTGGAAATTCCTGTTCACGAGGTTCTCCGGCGCCTTGTAGACCTCGCCGGCGTAGGAGCTGTAGCCTGAGGATCATTAAAAGAAAGTCCAGTTTATCCTTCCCACTCCAATTGGGAATCCTCCGATGCGCCTTCGCACGCTCACATGACCTCGATACCATGCGAGCGTGCGAACTCGACGAGCTCTGCGTTGCGGGCGTTTATGGTGCCGAAGGCGGCAGGACACACGATAAGGCGCGCGCAGTGGACGAGGAGCTCTTTGGCGCGGGCTATGGTTCTATCCCCGATCGGCTCGAAGGCGCGCTCGGCCACGCATTCCGCCGCCAGGTCGCGCGCGAGCTCGCAGTCGATGTCCCCTTCGTGCAGAACGCCCGTGTAGAACGCCTTGCCCTGCCGGATGAGCTGGCGAAACACAGCCGACCCCGTACCTGCGCCGGCGATGACGAACGTGTGCGCATCGCCGTGCGGGCGTCCAATTTCCACGCTGCCGAAGCGCTCGTTGAAGGTGCCATGTTGAAGGCCGTAGAGCTCGCCAATCGTCTCGCGCGTGAATATGTCCTCGGGTGCGCCGGCGCGGAAGACCCGGCCGTCCTTCACGCAAATCACCTTGTCGGCGCTTTTCTGCGCGAGCTCGAGTTCGTGGATGGACATGATGACAGCCACATTCCGCGATTTCGCAAGGTGGCGAAGTATTCGCAGCAGGTCGATCTGGTAGCGGATATCGAGATATGACGTGGGCTCGTCGAGCACGAGCACACGCGGATCCTGCGCGATGGCGCGTGCGAGCATGACGCGCTGGCGTTGCCCGTCGCTTATCTGCATGAAGTCGCGCTCGGCGAGCTCTTCCACATGTGCGGTTTTCATGGCCTCGTCGACCCGACTATGGTCGTCGGGCGAGAGTGTGCCCATTCGCCCGGTGTAGGGGTGCCTTCCCGCCTCTACGACATCGCGGCAGGTGAGGAGCTCGGTCCGGGGGCGATCTGTCAGCATAACGGCAAGGTTCCTTGCAAACTCCGCCGTCTTCCATCGGGAAATCTCCCGCCCGTCGAGCTCGACCGCGCCGGCAAGCGGTGCCAGATGGCGTGTGATGGTTTTCAAGATGGTCGACTTGCCCGAGCCGTTCGGCCCGATGAGCGCCACGACGTCGCCCGCGCGAACCTCCAGATCGACGCCTTCGACTACGACCTTCTTGTCGTAGCCCGCCGACAGGTCGCTTATGTGGAAAAGCGGCGCTCCGTCAGCCTGCGTTTCGACCGTAGTTTCGAGGTTCGGCTCCGCTCGGAGGAGGCGTTCCGCGCGCAGTTCCGCACGAGCCGAAAGTGCCTTCTGGCGCTTTCGTGCGAGCTCAGGACTGTCTAAGCATGGAATGTCCCCTCCGAGCGTTTTGGGCCGCGGCACGAATTCCCCCATCTACCTCACCCGCTTCTTCAACATGAGCGCGATAACCACCGGAGCGCCGAAGATGGCGGTGACGGCGCTGATGGAAAGCTCGACGGGAGAGAACAGCGTGCGCGCGATCAAATCGCAGCCCGCGCAGAAGATGGCGCCTCCCAAGAAGCACGCAGGAATCACGCGGATGGGCTTCGACGACTTTAGCGCCGACTTCACGAGATGCGGAACCGCGATGCCTACGAACGACACCGGACCAGCGAACGCGGTCACGCAGGCGGAGAGCATGCTCGCTAGAAGGACGAGCACCACGCGGAAGCGTTCGACGTTCACGCCGACGCTTTTCGCGTAGGCTTCTCCCAGCTGGAAGGCGGAAAGGGGCTTCGATATCGCGAATACGCATGCGCTCACGGTGATCACCACGACCGCGATGACCGCGATGTCGTCCCAGCTCGAACCCGAGAAGCTACCCAAAGACCAGTTGTGCAGGTTCACGATGGACTGGTCGTCGGCGAAGGCGATGAGGAAGTTCGTCGCCGCCGAGCAGATGTATCCCACCATGACGCCCGCCACGATGAGCATGGCCATGGAACTTATGCGCCGTGCGATGAGGAGCACGAAGCCGATGGTGATAAGCGAGCCCAGAAACGCTGCGGCCACCATGGCCGGCGAAGACATGGCCATGTTCGCGCCTAGAAGTACGATCATCGTAAGCGCGACGACGAACTTTGCGCCCGAGGAGACGCCCAAGATGAACGGGTCGGCGATGGGGTTGTTGAAAAACGTCTGCAGCAGGAACCCGGAAAGCGAAAGTGCCCCGCCGAGAAGCACGGCTGAAAGCACGCGCGGCAGGCGAATCTCCCAGATGACCTGGCTTTCCATGGAATTGGCCGCGCCGCCCGAAAGGATGCCGGGGATGTGGTCTGCGGGCACGAGCACGCTCCCGATGCACAGGTTGGCCCCGACGAGCACGATGAGGGCAACAGCGAGCAGCGCCGTCACGACGCGACACCGCGCGGCGCGCCCCGATTCGTCGTATGCCATGGAAAGCCGGCTTCTCATGGCGCTAACCGAGCTTCCTCAGATAATGGAAGTCGCTCGCGTCATCGCCGGTGAACGCCCCGTGCAGCTCGTCGATAATGTCGGCGGTAGAAGTCATCTGCTGGTACATGTCGGCGCTTGTGACCCAGACGTTGCCGTTCTTCACGGCTTTGAACTGCGACAATAGCGCGTTTTTGCCTACGAAGTCGTTCAAGGTGGCAACCGATTCGTCGATGGTGCCGTTGTAGACGATGATGTCGGCATCCTTCGCCGTCGCGTAGAAGCGCTCCATTTCGAGCGTTACTGACGAACCTGACGTCGACGCCGTCTGCGCGTCATCGAGCGCATAGCTGCCGCCTGCAAGCTCGATCATCTGCGCCACGTAGTCGCCCGCCCGCCGCGTGACGGCGGCCCCGTTCGAGTTAATGTAGAAATACGCCACGGTTTTACCTGACGACGCGAGCCCCGACGTTTGCTCGACGCGGGCCTTCTGCTCGTTGAACAGGTGCGCGGCCTCGTCTTCCTTGTCGAACAGGACGCCGAAAAGCTTAATCCACTCGACGCGCCCGAGTGCTTCGGGCTCGCTCGACGACTGTTCGGTGAGCACGACGAGCCCGAGCTTCTGCAGCTTTTCCTTCACATCGGGCGTGTGGTTGATCATGGTGTTCTCGATGGCGAGCGTACAGCCCGAGGCCGATATTCGCTCGTAGTCGGGCGCGCTGTACTTGCCGCCGTAGGCGATCGCCCCACTTTCGAGTGCGCTTTTGAAGCCCACGACCGAGCAGTCGTCGGCCTTCGTGCCCGACATGATGATATTGTCGTTCGCATCGAGCGCGTCGACTAGGCACATCGTCGCCGACGACACGAGGTACACCTTGTTGGCGGGGCGCCTTATGACCGCGATGTCGGAGCTCAACCCATTAGGCACCTTCGCATCTTGCGGCACCACGAGGAAGCGCTCCCCGTTCGAAACGCAGATAAGCCGCAGGCCGCCTTCGAACTCGTCGACAGTGAAGTGCTCGGCGTATTCAAGCTGAAGCGTCCCCGTCGGCTCCCAGCCGCAGCCCAAATCGGCGTTGTGGAAGTCGGCTGCGGCGCTTGAAGCCGTTCCCGCAGGGGAGCCGCCGCTTGCATCGTCGCCCGATTTCTCCTTCATGGTGGATGAGTCGAAGTGGAGCGTGTAGTCGATGGTGTGCGGCGTCGACATGGCGACGGTCTCGGCCGACACGGCAATGTCCTCGTCGAGCGTGACGGGTATCTCGAACGTGGAGTTGCCGCCGTCGTTTACGGGCGCGTAGTCCACGCCGTCGACGGTCATCTTGTCGTAGTTCGAACTCGACCAGGTGATGGTCGCGGTGTAGGTTTCGCCATCCTTCACAATTGTGGTGGGTGAGGCGATGCTTGCGCGCCCTGACCCGCCGGAAAGCGAGACGCTCACAGTGTATTCCTGAGAGCCCGCCGTGGCACCGGTCGCGTTCGGGCTCGCACTGCACCCAGCGAAGGGAAGCGCGAGCAGGGCGACGAGAACGCAGGCGATTACGCGCGCCGCGATGCTGCGGCACTTCCTGTTTTCCCCCTTGGGAAGAATCGACCGCATGGCGTTACTTCAGTGCGTCGGCGCGCAGATCGACGCCGGCGGATTCGAACACGAGCGTGCGGTCGTACCACCGCTCCCTTTTAATGCTCCACGCGGCGCAGGCGGTGTCCTCGTCGAGCGCATCAACGGGCACGTCGTAGGTGTACTTGCCTTCCGCGTTTTCCGCATAGGGGATGAAGTCGGCCTCGCTCGCGGCGGCAGCCTCGTCGCCCGTGCCCATGAAGAGCTTGCCGTAGCCCGTGCCGGAAAGTGTCATCACGCAGTGCATGGAGCCGTTTTCCACGATGAGCTGGGCGTCTACAATCCTGAACATGTTCGAGCTGGAATCTACGGTGATTGGATAGTGCCGTCAGCCACCTTGTCGGCGGTAATGGGGGCAGCGCTTGCGCCCTCGGGCGCATCGGCCGCCTGTTCGGTCTTTTCCTGGGAATCGGCATCGCTTGCCTTTGCACTGTCGATTGAATTTCCGCCGCAGCCGGCGAGCGAGAACGCGAAAAGCGCCGCCGACAGGGCGAAGACGAGGGTTTTCTTCAACATGGAGGGGTTCCTTTCAATCGCTTCGACCGCCCGCGCCGTGCGGTGGGCGGGCGGGATGCGAATGCAACGGGCATGCGCCGTCGGTCGGGGAAGGCGCATGCCGTGCACGGGGACGCGAC
>JAQCYU010000040.1 GCA_027682925.1 Coriobacteriaceae bacterium AF45-21 | reverse complement strand
GACGCCCCACCAGGTGTAGGCGATCAGGTCGACGCCGTCGGCAATGGCCTCGCCCATGGCCTTGACGTGGCTCTGCAAGTAGGCGATACGATACGGGTCGTGGATGGAGCCGTCCTCCTCGACCTCATCGTAGGCGCCCATGCCATTCTCGACCACCATCAGCGGAATCTCGTAGCGGGCGTAAATCTCGTTGAGGGCGATGCGCAGACCCAGCGGATCGATCTGCCAGCCCCAGTCGGTGGACTCCAGATAGGGATTCTTGCCGCCAAAGGTCATGTTGCCCTCGGTCATCTCGTGATCCTTGTGGGTGCCCACGGTGCCGGACATGTAGTAGCTAAAGGTGTAGAAATCGACCTTGCCGTCGGCGATATCCTGCAGGTCGCCGTCCTCCATCACAAGCTCGACATCGTTCTCGGCCCAGAAGCGCTTGGCATAGAACGGATACTTGCCGCGCACCTGCACGTCGGAGCAGTACCAGTTCATGGTATTCATCTCCTGCTGCGCGGCGAACACGTCGGCCGGATCGCACGTGGCGGCATAGGAAAGGATGAAGCAGTCCATGTTGCCCATCTTAAACTGCGGGTAATGCTCGTGGGCATAGCGCACGACGCGGCCGCTGGCGACAAACTGGTGATGCAGCGCCTGCATACGAGCCTGCGGCGTAGCATGGACCGCCGAAGCCGGGCCCTCAAAGCCCTGAATCATGCTGGTCTCAAAGAGGTTGCCCATGTCCTGAGTGCCGCAGTTGATCTCGTTGAAGGTGAGCCAGAACTTGACCTTGTCCTGATAGCGGTCGAAGACGGTCTGGCAGTACTTCTCAAAGAAGCCGATGAGCTCGCGGCTCGCCCAGCCGTTGTATTTCTCGACCAGGTGATAGGGCATCTCGTAGTGCGACAGGGTCACGAGCGGCTCGATATTGTGAGCGCGCAGGCAGTCGAAGACGCGGTCGTAGAAGGCGAGGCCGGCCTCGTTGGGCTCGGCGTCGTCACCGTTGGGGAAGATGCGGCTCCAAGAGATGGACATGCGGAACATGGTAAAGCCCATCTCGGCGAACAGCGCGATGTCCTCCTCGTAGTGATGGTAAAAGTCGATACCGTCATGGTTGGGGTAGAAGCGGTTAGGGTCGATGTCGATCGTAATCTGGCGCGGCTCCTTGTAGCTGCCACCCAAGAAGTGGTCGTCGACCGACGGACCGCGGCCGTCAACGTTCCAAGCGCCCTCAAACTGATTGGCGGCCGTGGCGCCGCCCCAATAGAAACCCTCGGGGAACTTGATGTTTGCCATGAGCATCTCCTTTGCATTGCGGGTCGATAGGCCGAGTATCGCCCACGCACGCGACAGGCAGGGGCAGGGGTGCCAAACCCGACACTTCTTTTCGCAGACGCGCGCTGCAACAGCGCTGCAGCTGAAACTTTTTGACACCGAAGGAGCGAAGACGATCCGCCCCGCGCTTACCGGCGGTATGCCGCGGGGGTGCAGCCATACTTGTCGTGAAACTTACGGTAGAAGAAGCTCATGTTTTCATAGCCCACCGCATGCGCAGCCGCCCCGGCCGTGGCGCCGCCGCGCAGAAGCTCGGCCGCACGTACCAGGCGTCGCTCCTGCACAAGCTGCCTAAAGGTCTTGCCCACATGGCGCTTGAGAAGCGCCGTCGCATAATTAGGGCTCAAGCCAAACTCCGCCGCCATCCCCTCGAGGGAGCATGCAGCGAATTCACAATCGATATAGCCAAGCATTCCCGTCACCAGGGCAGTGGGCCCCGCCGTGCCGTCCGCCGCGCCGCGCACCAGCTCGCGCTCGTAGCAATCCATGAGCTCGGCCAAAAACAGCTGAAACAGACGCAAGACGATCTCGGGACCGTTGGGGCTCGGGTCGTACAGCTCGCAGAGCATCTCCTGCATGTAGCGCCGAATCCGACGGCTCTCGCCGCAGTAAAAACGGACATGGCCCCGATGGTCCGTCTCGCTGTTGAGCGCGTTGAACAAAAACCGCGAGACCGCGCTCTCGCGCGAGAGGCTCGACTCGAGACTCCGGCGCAAAAAAGAGCGTGAAACGGTCATGCTCAGCATGATGTCGTCCTCGCCGAGCGCCGCCACGGCATGAGGGCAAAGGGCGTCGAGCAAAAGCACCTCGTTGCGGCGCAACTCGAGCCTCTCCCCCGCCACCGTCTGCGGGCAGCGCCCGCGATACACATAGCCCATCTCCACGTAATCATGCACGTGCTCGGGAACTGCATTAAAGCGCGAGTTTTTCCTTATCGTCAGGCCACGCGGCATGCCGGGCTGGGCATAGGCAAACCCTGGCTGCCCAATCTTGCGCACTGGGCATCCGTCGATTTCGACATGCTCGGTCATAATCGACCAATCAAATGCCATGCCGTCTTTATAAGCGATCTCACTGGCGCTCAGTTCGCTGAGCCTACGCTCGAGCTCGTCGATCTCCATGGCTTGCCAATCGTTGATTTAGTCATAGTTCGTCGTGATTCAGATATTAGCAGAACGCGCCGACGCGTCCATAATCTGTGCTATGCAGCAGATCGATCGAGCCAAGGAGGATCCATGACCGCGCACTATCAGCAGGTGCTCGAGGGTACATACGACAACCATGTGCTTCCGTTTTTGTGGATGAAGGGCGAGAGCCATAAGACCATTGCCGAGTATCTGGAAAAGATCGCCGGCGCCGACATCCACGAGGTCTGTCTCGAAAGCCGCCCACACCCCGATTTTTGCGGCGAGGGCTGGTGGCGCGACTTGCGCTTTGTCATTGACGAGTGCAAGCAGCTGGGCCTTAAGCTCTGGATCTTGGACGACGCGCACTTCCCCACGGGCTTTGCCAACGGCGCCGTCAAGGAGGCCGTGCCCGAGCTCCGCAAGATCGTGCTCACGCACCGCACGTTCGACATCGTGGGCCCCACGTCCGCCGCGAGCATCGCGCTCGCCAACATGCTCGACAAAACGGAGCGCTTCTACGGCGTGACATTTATGCAGGACGGCAGCCCCGTCGACGTCGCTTACCGAGTAATCGACGATGCAGACGGCAACCCCAGCCGCCTGGTCTTCGATGCACCTGCGGGCCTCACGCAGGCATGCGTGATGTTCACGAGCGGCAAGACCTCCTACAACGAGGACTACATCAATATGGTCGACCGCGCCTCGGTGGCGCAGCTCATCGATGCTGTCTACGAGCCGCATTTTGAGCATCTGGGCGATGAGTTTGGCAAGACGATCCTGGGCTTTTTCTCCGATGAGCCCGGATTTGCCAACGAGAAGGGCACCACGGGCCCCGATGGCATCTCGGACACGCTCATCGGCAAGGCCACCGCGCCCCTACCCTGGTCGGCCGAGCTTGAGCGTCGCCTACGCGCGGCACTGGGCGAGCGCTACCTGGCCGAGCTCCCGCACCTGTGGGACCGCGAGCCGGCCGGCGCGCACGTACGCCACGTCTATATGGACATCGCGAGCACCCTCTATAAGGAGTGCTTCTGCGACCAGCTCGGAGACTGGTGCCGCGCGCGCGGCGTGCAGTACATCGGCCACGTTATCGAGGACAAGGACTGCCACGCGCGCCTGGGCGTGGGCGCCGGGCACTACTTCCGCGCCGTGGGCGGTCAGGACATGGCGGGCGTCGACATCGTGATCAACCAGCTGGTACCCGGCATGGACCGCGGCCTTCACAGCTACGGACGCGGCGTGTGGAACCTCGAGTTCTATAACTACGTGCTGCCCAAGCTGGGCTCCTCGGCAGCACACCTCGACCCCAAAAAGCAGGGGCGCTGCATGGCCGAGGTCTTTGGCGCATTTGGATGGCACGAAGGCCTACGCGAGATGAAGTGGATCGCCGATCATTTTTTGGTGCGCGGCGTCAATTGGTTTGTGCCGCATGCCTTTAGCATGGCCGCCTTCCCCGACTGGGACTGCCCGCCGCATTTCTATGCGCATGGCCAAAACCCCCAGTTTGCACACTTTGGGCAGCTCATGAGCTACATGAACCGTACGGCGAGCCTGCTGAGCGGCGGGCGCGCAACGACCCCGGTGGCGCTTCTCTACCATGCGGACGCCGAGTGGACAGGCGAGGCGAACTTTATGCAGCATGCCGCCTCCGAGCTTATGCGCGCGCAGGTCGACTTTGACATCGTGCCGGCAGAGGCATTTGAGGACGCAGGGCGCTATGCCGTTGAAATTGCCGCAGACGGTAGCGGCTTTGGCGTGAACGGCCAGGCATACCGCTGCCTGGTGATGCCCGGAGCCGAGTTTGTCGGCGGAGCCGTGCTCGACTTTGCCGCGCGCGCCGCAGCCGCAGGTGTTGCCGTGTACGCGCTGGATGAGTTGCCGAGCAAGCGCTACGACGGTGATATTGCAGCCCGCGAGGGCTTTGCCTCCGTGGATGCAGCCGCGGTCGCCGGCATCAAGCTCCTGGCAACCGCCGAGCTCGCAGGCACGCTTGCCGACGCCGGTATGCAGACCGTGGTTTGTGCCGAGTCCCAGCCCTGGCTGCGCGCACTGCGCTACGAGCGGGCGGGCGAGACCTATCTGATGCTCGTCAACGAGCATCCCAAGCAGGGTATCTCCACTCAGATTGCGCTTGCCGACGGCATACCCGTTGCAGGCGCGCGCCTCGACCTGCTCAACGGCACCGATCCCGCCGCCTTTGACGGCACGCTCGAGCTGGCTCCCTACGAGAGCTGCATCGTGGTCCTTGGGGCTACAGGTTCCGCCGGCGCGGCAACTGCTGGAGACGAAGCCACATGCGTCGACGAGCCCTGGGCGGTTGCCTTCTCTGCCCCTGGTACCGATGCCTTTGGCGAGTCTGTTGAGCTTGCAGACCTGCACGACCTTTCCTCGGCCGAGTTCCCCGGCAAGGCCGGCACGTTCCGCTACCAGGCCTCCTTTGTCCTGGGCGAAGCGGCCAGCCGCGCTGTCATCGACCTTGGGGAGGTCTTTGAGACCGCAACCGTCACCCTCGACGGCAAATCCCTCGGCACCCGCATCTGTCCGCCTTACCGCTTTGAGGCCGCCGCACTTTTAGCCGGTGAGCACGCGCTCACGATCGATATCATCAACACCCTCGACCACGCCGTCCCCGACGTGTTCGGCATGACCGAGCCCTCCGAGCCCAGCGGTCTCTTGGGGCCCGTACGCGTGCTCGGGTAACGCCCCGGGCGCAAACGGCCCAACAAGGACAGCGCCCCTATGTTGAGCCCGCACAGCGTCGAGCGGTCCGTCGTTCATAGACCGGCGGACCAAAACTCCCAGCCAAGCCGAACGTTTTATTTATCGCTATGATTGGTTTATCGCGACGCAAACGCATAGGAGCCATATGGATATCAGGCGAAAGATCACGCAGGGCAAAAGCCTCACCCCCACCGAGCAACAACTTGGGCGAACGGCCCTCGCCATGGGCGAGGATGTGCGCGGGCTTTCCATTAAGGAATTTGCCGCGTGCGCCAACGTTTCGGTCGCGAGCGTGCACCGCTTTTGCAAAAAGCTCGGCCTCGAGGGATTCAAAGACCTCAAGGTCGAGCTCATCCGCCAGGCGACCGAGGCGGGCAACCGGCGCGACGTGGACATCAACTTTCCCTTCGATGCCACCTCCGCCCCTGCGCAGGTGATGGAGCGCATGGAGGGGCTCTACCAGACCACCTTGGCCGAAACGCAGGAGCTGCTCGACCCTGCACAGCTCGACCACGCCGCCAAGCTCATCATGCGCGCCGGCACCGTGGACATCTACACGGGCTCGCATAACCTGTATCCAGCGGGAATGTTCCGCGATCGCCTGCTTTCCGCCGGCAAAAGCGCGACGTGCCACGACAGCGTCGAGGCGCAGGTGCGCACGGCGCTCGCCTCGGGTCCCGACCATGTGGCAATCGTCATCTCCTACAGCGGCCTTGCCCCCAACCTCAAGGAGATCTTGCCGATCCTTAGCAGTCGACATGTCCCGGTCATCGTCATCGGCACGCCGTACTGTGCCCGCATTCACCCCGGCTTTGCCGCCTATCTCACGGTAAGCGACCACGAGAGCATGACGCACCGCATCACGCAATTCGCCAGCCATATCGCCGTGCAATACGTACTCGATTCGCTCTATAGCAGCTACTTTGCCAAAGATACGCCCGCTGCTCCGAGTTCTTAGAGCGCTCGTTCCCCTACACCCGCCTCCCCGGACTCAAGTAACAACGAGCGAGGATTATTGGACACTCAAATAACGAGCGTGGATAATCTCCCGTTTTTGACCTGGATGCAGGCTCAAAGTGGAGATTATCCACGCTCATTTTGCGGGTAGTCATTGGGGACGTTCTTGAATGATTAGTCGTTTAAGAACGTCCCCAACGACTACATCAGGAGTGTCCCCAGGTGTCGGCAGAAAAGGAACGTCCCCAAGTGCCGCATCTGGACCAGGACAACGCCGATGTTTTGGTAGCGACAGCGAAAACCCGCCAGAGCGAGCAAGGTGCCTTGAAACGAGGCGGCATTGACCTTCTGGTCATGCCGCCGAAGTTGAAAGGCAGATTGCCGCTCTGGCGGGTTTGCAGCGTCGAGCCGTTACGCGGTTTGGTAAAACCGCGTAACTAACGGAGGCGGAACCTACTTGACGCCGTACTGCTCGTAGTAGGCGTCGATGGCGGTCTTGAGCTCGTCGTCGATGACGACTTTGCCGTCGATCTCGTGGTTGTAGAGGGTCTCGACGACCTCAGCCATGGAGACGATGCTCGCGACGGGGAAACCGTACTTGGCCTCGATCTCCTTCTGCGCGGTGGTCACGCCACCCTTGCCGACCTCCATGCGGTTGAGGGACACAATCAGGCCCTTGATCTCGACATCGGCAGCAGCCTTGACCTTGGGATAGTCTCGTCGATGGACTTACCGCTGGTGGTGACGTCCTCGACCATGACCACGCGGTCGCCGTCCTGGGGCTCGTAGCCCAGCAGGTTGCCCTTGTCAGCGCCGTGGTCCTTGGCCTCCTTGCGATCGCAGCAGTACTTGACCTCCTTGCCGTACAACTCGTGGTAGGCAATTGCGGTCACGACGGCCAGCGGAATACCCTTGTAGGCCGGTCCAAACAGCACGTCAAAGTCGTCGCCAAAGTTATCGTGGATTGCCTGGGCGTAATACTCGCCCAGCTTCTTGAGCTGGTAGCCCGTCACGTAAGCGCCAGCATTCATAAAGAACGGGGACTGACGGCCGCTCTTGAGCGTAAAGCTGCCGAACTTAAGAACGTCGGACTCAACCATGAACTTGATGAACTCTTGCTTGTAAGCCTCCATGCGGGCTCCTCTCGTAATCGCGTACGTGCCTTCCAGTTTAGCGCAGGCAGGGCGCGTTGCGGGCGCGCTTTGGGGCCTCGGCATTCTGTAAAGGCTTTGTCAGGGGCAATGGTTTTCCAAACATTGGGGTTGACACGGCAAACCCCCTCATCAAGAATACGGGCGGATTGTAACGGGTACGAGATACCCAAAACGCGCAGCGCTCGGCCTTAAGGAGGTGTGCCATGGAAGGCAGTCATAGTCGAAAAACCTGCATGTCGCCCTCGGCACGCCGCGAGGATTCCGCACACGCATAAGCGCCACGAACCGATCGTCAAAACCACCACAAAGGTGCCTGTCCCCTTTGTGGTGGTTCGAGAGCATGACGTGAGCGACATCTAGGTTTTTTGAAGCAAATACGACACGTACGCTAACTCCCTTCATCAAGGAGGACCCTATGCTGATGCTCAAAACCGCCACGGTACTCGAAGCTATCTCCAAGCGCCGCCGCACGGCGCGCCCTGCCGCTCACACCGGCCTGTCCAAGAACACCATATTCGCCGCCACCCATAGCGCCGAGGACGCCCTCGTGCTGCTTGACGCCAGGGCCGGCGGACTGTACCGAGCACGCCGCCGAGCGCCTAGACGCCATCGGCCCCAACACCATCGATGCGCCGACCAAGACACTCGCCCGCCGCATCGCCGACGCGTTCATCGACCCCTTCGCCGGCATCCTCGCCGCGCTCGCGCTGGTCTCGCTCTACATCGACGTGCTCGCCGCGCCCGAGCTGCAGCGTGACCCCTCCACGGTCATCGTTATCGGCATCATGCTGCTGGTATCGGGCGGCATGAAGTTTATCCAGGAAGCCCGCAGCGGCAATGCGGCCGAGGCCCTCAAGGACCTGGTCTCCAACACCTGCTGTGCCCTGCGCGATGGCGAGCGCCTCGAGATCCCCTTCGACGAGCTCGTCCCCGGCGATGTGATCCGCCTCTCTGCCGGCGATATGGTGCCGGCCGACGCCCGCATCATCACCGCGCGCGATCTGTTTGTGATCGAATCCGCGCTCACCGGCGAGAGCGAGGCCGTCGAGAAGACCGCTGCCGCCACGGCCGTCGAGGGCGCCGACGGCCCCGCGCTGCCACTCTCTGCCTGCAAGAACATCGTCTTTACCGGCACCTCCGTGCAAAACGGCACCGCCATGGCGCTCGTCGTTGCCACCGGCTCGGACACCTACCTGGCGGCATCGCCAAGATGCTCAACGGGCGCGGCGAGAAGAGCGCGTTTGACCGCGGCGTCTCGAGCGTCTCCATGCTGCTCGTACGCCTCATGCTCGTTATGGCGCCGGCCGTCTTTGCCATCAACGCCGCCACCAAGGGCAACGTCATCGACGCGCTGCTATTCGCCACGAGCGTGGCCGTGGGCATCACGCCGCAGATGCTCCCCGTCATCGTGACCACGAGCCTGTCGCAGGGCGCCAAGGACCTCGCCCGTCGCCAGGTTATCGTCAAGGAACTGCCGGCGATCCAAAACCTCGGCGCGATGGACGTCCTGTGCTGCGACAAGACCGGCACCCTCACCGAAGACCGCATCGTGCTCGAGCGCTACCTCAACACCGACGGCAACGAGGACGTGCGCGTACTGCGCCATGCGTTTTTGAACAGCTTCTTCCAGACTGGCCTCAAGAACCTTATCGACCTGGCCGTCATCTACCGCGCCGATGTGACGCCCTCGGCAGCAGCACCCGATTCCATGCTGGGCCAGAGCCTGCGCGACCGCTATACCAAGGTGGACGAGGTGCCCTTCGATTTCTCGCGCCGTCGCCTGAGCGTAGTTGTCGCCGACGCCCAGGGTAAAACCCAGATGGTTACCAAAGGAGCTGCCGAGGAAATGCTCGAGATCTGCTCCTTTGTCGAAGTCGATGGTGCCGCCCAGCCGCTCACCGAAGATAAGCTCGCCCAGATTCGCCAGCAGGTCGCCGGGCTCAATGCCGAGGGCCTGCGCGTGATTGCCGTGGCGCAGAAGACCAATCCGCGCTGCGTGGGCGAGTTTGGCATTGCCGACGAGTGCGACATGGTGCTGATGGGCTTTTTGGCCTTCCTCGATCCGCCCAAAGCAAGTGCCGTGGGCGCCATCGCCACCCTCGAGGCCAAGGGCGTGGCAGTCAAGGTCCTGACCGGCGACAACGACCGCGTCGCGGCCACCGTCTGCGAACAGATCGGTATCGACGCGAGCAACGTCTTGCTGGGCTCCGAGATCGATGCGCTCGATGACGCCGAACTTGCCGAGCGCGCCGAGAACACCCACCTCTTCGCCAAGCTCTCGCCGCTGCAGAAGGCGCGTCTGGTGCGTGTCATGCGCGAGCTGCTCGGCCACACCGTGGGCTTTATGGGCGATGGCATCAACGACGCCGCCGCCATGCGTGCAAGCGATTGCGGCATCTCGGTCGATTCGGCCGTCGACATTGCCAAGGAATCTGCCGATATCATCTTGCTCCAGAAGGACCTGGGCGTGCTCGAGCGCGGCATCATCGAGGCCGCCGCACCTACGGCAACCTACTCAAGTACCTCAAGACCACGGTGAGCTCCAACTTTGGCAACGTGCTATCCGTGACCGTCGCGAGCCTGTTCTTGCCGTTCTTGCCCATGAGTGCTCTGCAGTTGGTGCTGCTGTCGCTGGTCTACGAGATCGTGTGCATCGCGCTGCCGTGGGACACCGTCGACGACGCCTGGACCGCCCGTCCGCGCGCCTGGGATGCCGCGTCCATTAAGGCTTTATGCTCGAGTTGGGTCCCGTGAGCTCACTGTTTGATATCGTGACTTTCGCCGTGCTCTTCTTTGTGGTGTGCCCCGCCGCCGTGGGCTCAAGCTGGGCAGAGCTTGCCGCTGTAGGCGACGTCGCAGGCATGGCGGCCTTTACGGCGCTCTTCCAGAGCGGTTGGTTTGTCGAGTCCATGTGGTCGCAGACGCTCGTGATCCACATGCTGCGCTCCCCGCGCCTGCCGAGCGCGCGCGACCACGCCGCGCCGGCACTGTGCGCTCTCACCGTGCTGGGTCTGGTACTCGTCACCTGGCTGCCGGCAAGCCCCATCGCCGATGCGCTAGACCTCATGCCGCTGCCGCCGAGCTTCTTCGCGCTGCTCGTCAGCATCGTCGCCGCCTACATCGCACTCACCCAGCTGGCCAAGCGCCGCTACATCGCCCGCCACGGCGAACTGCTGTAACTCCACAGGCGCTCCCGTCAAAACCACCACAAAGGTGCCTGTCCCCTTTGTGGTGGTTCGCGCTGGCAGTGGCTGCCCAAAACAGCTAAAAAAGCCCCGTCCCAAATGGGCTAGTCCTTGGGCGCCCAGGACCAGAAAAAGTTGATGAGGGCCACACGTGAGGAGGCGCCGGTCTTTTTGTTGATCGAGGCGATATGACGGTAAAGCGTGGAGCGCGAAAGGAAGAGCGTTGCGGCGATGTCTTGAACACTCTCGCGCGATGCGACCAAGGCCTCCAAAATATCGCGCTCGCGCTGCGTAAGCTCAAAGGCGACGGCGAAGGTATCGAGACGCTCGTCGAGTGTGGACTCCGGCACCTCTGCGGGGGCGGGCTCGCTCTGGGCGGATACGGGATCCGTGCCAAGGTCGCTAGCAGCAAACGCCAGGTCGCCGCGCACTTCAACGTCATAGACTGATGCCCAGACTGTCCCAGCAGCGAGATCGCAATGCCCACAAGCAGTACAAGCCCCACGCCCACTGCCAACAGCACGTTCTGGCTCGAGACAATCGCCACCGCCGGTGCCGTCACGAGCATCGCGCAAACGTTATTGATGACGCGGCCCATACACGGCCACAGATACGACCAATGCGCATACACCGAAATGGCGGCAAACTTCGCCGTGAAAAACACCACGAAGAAGCCCGCACCCAGATAGAAGATGACGGTGGCGGCAAGTATGTTGGCGCCGTTGGCATCGGTGATAAGCACAGCGAATGAGAGCGTGGACAACATGGCGGCGCAGGTCATGATGATGTTCATACACGAGCGCCCGCGCAGGTCAAATAGGGCGCCGGCGAGCAGAGCGCTCACGCCCATCAGCAAGCGCGACCAATCGCCCAAGTCAACGGACCCGGCGGCGTGCGAGATCGTGAGCCCCGCATTGAGGGCGGCAAACACCCCGGTAAGGCAGGCGGTTGCAATCGTCAGACGCACCACGGCGCGCCGAAAAGCCGCCGTTGACTCGGGATCGTTTCGCCATTTGGCGCCAAACTCCGATGCATCCACCGAAAGCTCGGAGATATCGGGTTCAGGCCCAAACTCAGATTCGCCGCGCAGCTTGGCACGGCGGACGCCGTGGAGGAGCGCCACCTGCGCGACCGCACAGGCAACAAAAACAAACTGCTGCGGAATCCCCGCGGGTATCACCATGTGGCTGAACACCTGAAGCAGGACGCCCAGAGCATATGAAAGCGCCGCCGCGCGCGCCAAGTACGGCGTCCGCGCAAAGCGCCGCGCAAAGTTGGCGTGAGCGGTCGATCCGCAGTAGCCCAGCGTGCAACACGCCATCAAACCGCCGGCAATTACCACCTCAAACCGAACCGCCATAATCATCAGCAGCAATGCCGACACCAGCAGCACGCCCGTGATGTCGCTCGTCGTATCGATCGCGCGGGGGCGGCGATAGTACAGAATAGGACGCACAAAAAAGCCGATTACGCTCGCACCGACGATGAGGGTCTCGTAGGTAGCAACCTCGCTCGGCGGCACAAACTCGGCCACGCGCATGTCGAAGAGGTACTCGCCAGCCAAAAACGTAAAATAGAACAGCGCCAGGCATATAATCTCCCGAATGCCCCAACGCAAATACGCTGTTGTGTCTCCCATACCTTTCATGAATACCCCCCCCCCCGCAGTCGCTTAATGGCCTGCAAACTCATTCTATTAGAGAACCAGTCCTAATATCGAACCTATCCTCAAAATGTCGCTAATTTGACCCCAACAGCCCACGGCGTAAACCGATTTTGAGCCGCAAGGCCCAGAAGGGGCGCGCACGGCTTGCAGCTCGGCAAGGAGTGTCCCCAACTGCCACTCATTTAAGTACGTCCCCAATGAGTGCAAGTGACGCAAGTGCCAATCAAATGACGAGAGCGGATAATCTCCCACTTTGAGCCTGTATGCAGGCCAAAAACGGGAGATTATCCACTCTCATTCTGTGGGTAGCCATTGGGGACGTTCTTAAACGACTAGTCAAACAAGAACGTCCCCAATGATTATGTCCAATGCGCTACACCAGGCGCATGGCCTCCTGGACAGCACCGTAAAGGTTGGCGTCGTTGCCGAGCTCGGCCGCCTTTATCTGCGGCACAGGAATGCCGGCAAGGGTCCCTTCGTAACTCGAGAGGGCCAGCGGCATCTGCGCACGCAGGGCATCGACGAGCTCGGGATGGCACGAGATGCCGCCTGCGATCACAAAGACCTCGGGGTCGAGCACGGCCTGCAGGTTGATGAGCTGTCCGTCAAATGCGTGAGCGTAGCGGTCGAGCGCGCGCTGTCCCGCCATGTCGCCATCCGCGATCCACTCAAAGACGCGGCGGCCGTCCACCGGAGAATCCGCAGGCAGGCCCTTCTCGGCAACGGCGGCATCGCGGAGCGCACGCCAACCGCCCGAACCCGCAAAGGAGTTTTCCATGCTCGCAGCAGTCGTGACATCGTTGCGCAAGAAGCTAAACTCGCCTGCAAAGCAGTGCGCGCCGCGCAGGACCTTGCCGTCGATGACGATACCGCCGCCGATGCCCGTGCCGATAGCGAGCACCACGCCAAAACGCGTCCCGCGCAGAGCGCCAGCCGCATACTCACCGAGTGCACAGCACCTACCGTCGTTATTGACGGCAATCGGCACCCCCAGAGCCTCGCGCATGAGCTTTCCGAGCGGACAGCCATCCATAAACGTGAGCGCACCACCGCGATGGATCGTTCCTGTGACATCTCCCTCGTAGATGCCGCCGGGCGCACTCACGCCCACGGCGCTCACGCGCTCGCGATACGGCTCGACGAGCGAGATCAGCGCCGCGACCGTCTCATCAGCCGTGGTAAAGCCCATCGGCAGGCTTCCGCGCTCGCGGATGGAAAAATCCTCGCCCAGCACAGCCCATTTAACGGCCGTACCGCCCACATCGATTCCAAAAAACTCCTGCATGTTCACTCCTTACAAGCGTAGCCCCGGACGCGCATCGCCGCGACCATCACAGGGGCCACCCCCCTGCGATGGTCGTGCAGCAAGTCACACCCGGAGCCGATTATCTCTGTTTTACGCCTCTAATTTGGTCAGGCGAAGCATCATATACTGCTTACTTGGGAGATCGATGCGGAACTTGCCCTCAAAGGTTCCGGGAAGCTCCTCCTCCGTCATGCCTCATGTGTCCACGACACGCACCTTGTATCGAGCGCCCGCCTCGCCCACAAACTCACGAGACCACTCATTTAAGTACGTCCATTACAGTCGAAATTGTCAGCCCGGGCCCGTCTCGGGCTACGATTGAGGCGCGCCCAGAACGGGCCGCCGACCGGGCGCCCGCGCACGGCCGAACGTCCCTGC
>JAQCYU010000004.1 GCA_027682925.1 Coriobacteriaceae bacterium AF45-21 | reverse complement strand
CGCCGCGCACGGCCATGTCGCCTGCGATCACGCCGGCGACCGCCTCGTCCGTAATATCGGTCCCGTCCGCCCGGGCATCGACGGTGCATCCGTCCACCACGAGCGCCTGCGAAACGTGGATCCCGCACTGCGAGCTCGTCGCCGTCAGGGTCCCGGTACCGCGAAGCGTCAGGTTGCCCCACACCTCCATGCCGCACAGCGTGATGTCCGCATCGGGCGCATGCGACTCCGTCACGGAGTTCTGCCCGGCAAGCGTCAGCACCAGGTCGCCTTCGGCGCCGATGGCCTCGCCCGCGTAGCCGTTAAGCTCCAGGTGGTCGGCATCGGTCCAGGCCCAGCCGGGGCCCGACACGCCCGGCTCGCAGTACGTCGCGCCCGCGATGATGAGGCTCTCCGCGCCCGCGGCATAAGAAGGCCCGCCCAGCAAAACGCATAGGCAGGCCATGGCAGCGATCGCGATGTGATGACGGCTGGTGTGGGACTTGGCAGCAAACATACCCGCTCCGATCTTCGCAGGAGCCAATAGAATGTGCACCAGAAAATGCCCTGGTAGCAGCAGTTATTAGTTTAGCGAGATCGATGCGGGGGCAAAGATAAATCGCGTGGGTAATGTCGACAATTAGGTGTAAATCGTTTTGCCAGTCGGTGAAAGGAGGAATGCAGGGTTATGCGTTAAGACGCGCTATCTTTGACACTCACGTTGCATATAGCTTCTGGGAATCTACTACCCGTTCCAGTTTGCTTCACCTTCCGCTCGCATCAGAGCGCGCCAAAGCTCACTGAGTCGCTAACTCGCTGTAATTAGCGAAGACGATCCCCCCCCCCTCTATCCTGGATAAGACATGTAAAACCGATTTTATTATTCAGACCCTGTTGTTTATATATTCGTCTGTTGCCCCATCTCGAGAAATGATTTTGCATGGGTGCCCAATCACAATCGAATGGCTTGGTACGTCGCAGTTAACATAAGTGTTCGGTGCAACGAGAACGTCGTTGCCTAAACGAACGCCACCAACAATAGTTGAGTTGACACCAAGCCAAACGCAATCGCCAAGAACAGGCGCACCTTTTCGTTTGCCGCGGTTTTCCCGACCAATTGTCACACCTTTGTGCATATTGCAGTTGCGACCGATAACGGCATTCGGGTTTACCGTAATGCCAAAAGCGTGACCCAGATACAAGCCTTCGCCAATCGAGGTGGCAGGCGCGATCTCGAGACCATATTTGCAAGCCATCCTCTTTCGAAAAAGATGCCATAAAGGATTGTGCGAATTCTGGCACTTTCGAAGTAGCCAAACAAACCTCAAAGCATGGTTTGAGAGAATAGACCCCCCCCCCCAAAGCGAATACGGTCACTGCTGTATACATTCGACATTGCTATCACCCAGCTAATTCCCGTAGAACTCGCGATACCACTTCGCGAATTCACGAAGACCGTCCTCGAGCGGCGTTGCGGGTTTGTAACCAAAATCGCGCTCCAAGGCGCCAGTATCCGCATAGGTTACAGGCACGTCACCAGGCTGCATAGGAACGAGCTGCTTATGCGCCTCGAAATCGAAATCGGCGGGGAGCACGCCCTCCTCAACCAGCACACGCTGCAGCGTATCAACGAAGATCAGCAAGTTCTCGGGATTCGAATTGCCGATGTTATACACGCGATGAGCGGCCATTGGCAAACCATCAACACCGATCTTGACCTCAGGAGCGCCGTCCATGACCCTGCGCACGCCCTCCACAATATCGTCCACGTACGTAAAGTCGCGCTTACAATCGCCCATGTTGAAAATCTTAATCGTATCGCCACGACGCAACTTCTCGGTGAAGCCGAAGTATGCCATGTCGGGCCTTCCCATGGGCCCATACACCGTAAAGAAGCGCAGGCCCGTGGCTGGGATGGAGTAAAGCTTGGAGTAGGCCGCGGCCATTAGCTCGTTGGACTTCTTTGTGGCGGCGTACAGGCTCACCGGAGAGTCTACACGGTCGTCCTCCGAGAAAGGCACTTTCTCGTTGCGCCGTAGACGGAGGAAGAGCTCGCGTAGACAAGATGCTTCACCGGGTGGCGCCTGCAAGCCTCCAATATATTGAAGAACCCTACCAGGTTGCTGTCTATGTAGGCCTTGGGGTTCTCGATGGAGTATCGCACACCGGCCTGGGCGGCCAAGTTCACCACAACGTCGAAGCCGTTCTCAGCGAACAGGCGCTCTATCAACGCGGCATCGCACAGGTCGCCGCGCACGAAGGCGAAACGCCCCGCCTTGTCCACCTCCGCCAGCATTCGCAGGCGAGCCTCCTTGATGCCAGGGTCGTAGTAGCTGTTCACGTTGTCCAGACCGATGATCGCGTCGTCGGTGGTTTCGAGCAGCCGCTTCACCAGAAACGCCCCGATGAAGCCGGCGGCGCCAGTGACGAGGACTTTTCTATCCTGCATATATACCCCACTCTTTCGTTTTAGGAAGTCCTGAGATGGAACTCCCAACAAGTTAATTACAGACCTCAAAACGTTTTAAAGCCGCCGCCCTTGACCAGCTTCAGCAGCACCCTCCTACTCTTGGGCAAAGCAAAGCAAATCGCGAAATAGACAACGACGCACCCTACAATGTCCAACCCGACGCCAAGCCAGTTGCTAGATGCGAGTCCATACGTCACCCATGCAAATGCGCACATCATCGATGTGCAGAAAATGGGCTCCTTGAGCGACAACATAGTGCGCCCAAACGAAAGGCCAACCACGAAATATGTGACCACTTGGTTGATAGCAATCAAAAGGATTCTCAATCCCGCATCAGCCCACACGACGGCATCGAACCCTTGCATAGCCGCCACGGTCATAAGCGGCGTCATCAACACGAGGTACATCACCTGCACAAGCGTAGACACGCGCGGTTTACCAAGAGAGCGATACATCTCGCTGCTGTAGTATGAGAGCAGCACCATCGGCCCCTGCACCAGCCCATACAACCCGAACATGAGCGTCGCCTCGCCCCACTGATCGCCGAGCAACAGGGCCACCAAAGGCTCGCGGAATACGAAGATACCCGCAGACAACGGCAACAGGAACAATGCCACCATGAACTGGAAGCGTCGCAGATAAGCAACGTATTCTTCCCGATCAAACTGAAGGCGCGAAAGTGACGAGAACAAGATGGGCGTCGTAGCGTTCGTGATAATCCCGAAGCACCCGCTCACAAAGGTGACTGGCGTCTTGTAATATCCCAACTCAGCCGCACCCAGGAAATGCCCCACGATAAAGGTGCCCGCCCAAGAGGAAAGCCATATGGTGAACGACTCCAAAAGCGTCCATCCGCTGAATGAGAACATAGCCTTCAGCATGTTGAAGGAGTAGAAAAAACGCGGCTTCCACTCAGACAGCAGAGTCAGCCCCACTGCATTTACAATATTCGCCGCCAAAGTGCCAACGATAAGTGACCAGTAACCAAATCCCATAAACGCCAGTACAAGCGTCGAGCCGAAGTTAAGTAAGGTCGACGTCAGTCTCACCGGCATAAGCGACTTGAAATCGAGATTACGGTGGAACAACGCCATCTGAATGCTCGAAAACGACGTCAACGGGAGAGAGAGGCAGGCCACGGCCAAGGGAAAGCCCAGCGACGGATTGCCCACGAAGGTGGCCACCGGATCGTTGAATATGGCAATGAGACACCACAGGACCACCGATATGCCGAAGTTCGTCCAAAAGGCCACGTTAGCGTTGGCATGCAGGTCTTTTTTGTCTCGGAAGCTGTGTTGCACCAGGTACTTCTGGAACCCGGCGTCCGCGAACATGTCGGCAAAGCTCACTACCATGGTGACGGTCGCCACCATGCCAAACGCCTCTGGCGCCAGCAGCCTCGCTAAGACGAGCTGCGAGATAGGCGAGATGATTTTGGCGATAATCTCGGTTGCCAGAGACCACTTTGCCGCGCTTGCCGACCTCGCCCGGAGGTCTTTTGTGTCGGACATACTAAACCTCCATGAAGAAACGCCGGAGCGCGCTTACTGGCTGATTATCCATGCGCACGCACTGAATGCAGCTTTCGTTTGCCATCATTCCTCGTTTTCACGTTGGGGCAAAGAAACCATTTGCCCCAACGTCCTCTCCGCCTCAGCGGGGCTGAAAGGCGTAAACCCGCCCCACGGGTAGAAAGTCAGCTCGCCGACGAGAACGCGCCCCTTGCAGATGAAGAGGTCGACCCTCAAGAAAGGTACACCGTCACTCAGTTTCCTTGATAGCTCGAGCATCTCGCTGAGCTGCTCCGGGGCAGGGATCGTCTCTTCGGAACTCGCGTATCCCATCGCCAAAGGCAGCAGATTCCACTCAGTGTCGTAGAAATCGTTGTACCTCTTCTCAGAATCGTTCTTGTCCCCGTGGCAATAAGAAATCAGCCGGGGTTCCCCGTCAAAGCAGAAGAAGTCGAACTCGTCGATGCCTTCCCAGTTATCGTCTTCATCACGGGCATTATCGCCCTCGCTCTCCAAGAACTCCTCGGCGAACACGACGGGCTTCACGTTCTTGTAAGGCCATTCCCTGCACCCGTAAAAATAATTCTGCTTCAAATGACCCCGAAAAAAGTCCTTGGCACTGTTGAGATCGAAGTGTCCCTTGTCAGTGCAGATGAGCACGCCGCCGCAGTCGTGATTCGTTTTGAGTACGAACTTCTCCGGTAGCCCACTCACATCGATGTCATCAGCGGAATTCCAGGCGCCCAACGTCTTGACCACGTGCTCGGAGCCCACACGCGAGGCAATGAGGTCCTTAGCGCGGTACTTGTCGACCATGGTCGTGTACGCAGGGTTGTGATCGTTAAGCTTCAGCCACTGCATCTTCTCAGTGAAGGTCACCGGCGAGTCTATGCTAGGCCACATGCCCAACTTGGCGCGATGCATCAATCGAAGGTGCGTCCTGTCGGAAACCCATTTCGTTAGACCCTTCGACGTAAAGGCACAGTAGGCCATCCACGGGTCACTTAGGTATTTTTTAATTTTGCTTTCCATATATACAATTTCCTTAAGTCCGAGCTTAAACAAAGCGTTTTACTTTTTAATTCTCTGCGCTACACATGGAACAAGCCCTGGGCGTATGCAAACCACCAACGTAGACTTTGCTCGTATATGCCCGAAACGGTTTCGGGCACTATTTACCCCATCCAGACGAACGAATAAGACTCGATACCAAGCCCGGTATGAAGCAGATAGGCATAAAAGGCGTAGAAAAGGAACCAGACAACTAGAAAACAGCCAAGACAAAAACGGGCTTTTATTTTCCGAGCGTCCTTCACGAAGCCTCCGAAAATCACGGGGCCTAATACGGTGAAGTAATAGGCTATGCGGCCGGCGTTGGCAATCACATAAGAGGACGCCGAGGCCAAAATGCCTAAAGCGTAAAACACGAGCGGCATCCGGTTGGCTTTGAGCCGCGACGTTCCGTCGCTCTCAACCGGGGCAACATTCGCAGTTTCGCGGCTGACGAAATATGCGATCGCGAGGACGGTCGCCTGCGCAAAAACCATCAACCCGATGCTCGATTCGTTCACGGAGTAACGCGCATACCGGTCGACGAGCTTAGAGCCCGCATAAGCTGCCAGGAACAGCAGGGCAACCGATGCAAGCATCTTCGCGGCGAACTGCGATCGGCTCTTGCTTTTGTTGGAAAATAGGTAGTAGATGAGGAATAGGACCCCTATCAGGGCGGACGCGTGCAAAAGAGCGCCAACAGCCCACCAAGCGCAAAAAAGCAACGGCTTATTCTGTTCTAAAAACCTGGTTGCGTAGAAAACCAGCGAGACTGCAATCATCTGGCACGTCAGACACATAGACAGCGGGAACACCGTTGCCGTATAGACGAACATCGCAAACGAGAGCGATGCCGTTCGTCTAAAATCCCAAAGCCTGAAAGCAAAAAAGGCGTTGGTGATCAGCGACTCGACGACGAGCAAGAACGAGTAATTGTTACAGATATGGAGCACCGCACTTGTGAAGACACCGTACGGAACGCTGAACGTATGGTTCCACATCGTGGTCCCATACGCGTAGAAGTACTCGATTCCCTCTTTATAACCCAGGGTATCCTGCCCAACCGCATACGACCTCAAGCCCCCGACGGCGGTAAGAAGAACCACGGCAGCGACCAGCCCAGCCTTACTTTTGCCGTTTTCCGACATGCGCGCAAGCGCCGCTGAAAGCAAAACGACAAGAAAGTAGAAAAGCGATGTTTCGATAAAGTTCATCCGAATACCAGCCTCACGAAACCGGGAAGCTCCGAATTGATTTCATAGCCCGAGCCTTTCAAATCCCTCGCACTGGCGCTTGACCCTATGCGATCCGCGGAGAGCGCGGCGTCGGCCCATTCGTCCAGAGCGTCGCCCAGACTTTTGTAAACGACGTTCTCGCAAATGCCAACCTCCCGCGTGATGGAGTCGCTAATCACGCAAGGGAGTCCGTTTGCCTGCGCCTCGACGACGACGTTCGGCAGGCCTTCGTAGACAGAGGGGAAGATGAAGACGTCCATAGCCGAATAGAGACGGCGGACATCGCTCCTAACCCCGGCAAACACCACCCTATCGGTCAATCCGAGCTCGGCAACGCGCCTCTCAACGGCCGTGCGTGTCTCGCCTTTGCCGACGAGAATGAGGACGGCGTCTGGCCTTCTCCGGGCGATTTCAGCAAAAACATCGACAAGGAAGAGGTGGTTCTTCTGCTCACTGAACCTCCCGACGTGCCCGACGACATAGGACTCGGCAGGAACGCCCAGTTCGCGCTTAACATCGTCCCGTGTCGAAGCGTCATAGGCGTAGTCCTCGAGGTTGAGCGCGTTCTTCATGAGATGGAAACGCGGCCCCGATACCCCCGCCTTGCCGAACATGTAGACGCCCGCCTCGGTAGACGGGGCGGCGAAGTCGGTCGCCGCAACCCTGACAAGGGGCTTGAAAAGATTGTGCAGCAGGGTCTCCTTTTTGCTGTTCGAAACTGCACCCGTGTTGCTTGACCTGAATATGGTTCTGGACACGCCTCCGAATCTCATGGCGAGCAAATCAAGACAGGAAAGACTGTGCTGAGACGACCTGACAGCACAGCAATAACCGCCGTCCCGGGCTATCTGCATGAGCCGCTTGAACGAAGCGACCGGCCCGGCCTCGGTCTTCTTGACTGTGTGCACAATTCTGCCGCCCATCGACTCGATTTCGGCGTCGTAAAAGCCCGGCACGTCGGACGACACACAGAAGTCGAGCTGATAGCGCGACTTGTCCAAAGCCCGGTAATACTTCATGAATACCGTCTCGGCCCCGCCGGTGTCCATCGAGGTCACGATATAGAGGGCCTTCTTCATTGGACGATCACCGCATCGGATTTCTCGATCAGCTTCTGCAGCGCCTTTTTAGCAATCGCCTTCCTGCGGTTGGCCGGAGATTCCTGATAGCGCTCGTATACCTCGGCCTTCACCGCGAACCTTGCGTCGCCTGAAAGATCCGCCATTGCGCGGAGCTGCGCTATATGTAGATGATGGTAGGCGGGAGAGGCGATACGCTTTTCCATGTCGTAATAAGACCAGAAGCCGGCGTCGTAGTCATCCAAATGGCAAGCCAACGTCTCCGCAGAGTACTTGAATGGCCCGGCGAAGCGCGCGTCGACCAACGATGCGTCATAGAGACCGAAAAGGCTAAACACCCAACCGTTCATGACACTGCGCCTGGGGCGTTGAGGGTACTCCTCCAGGAACAGTTCTCCCCCGTCATGCGACGACACGCCGCCATTGTCCATGTCGATAAGCATGAACTCGGCAGCTTTCAGCGCCGCAACTCTATAGCACTCGTCCCCGAAAGCCGCATGGGCCCTCAGCAGCATCGAGCACCCCTCGCCTTGGGCCATCGAGGAGACGGAGTACTTAGCGCTGCCTATCGGACCAAATGCGTCCCAAGAGCCGTCATCCCGCTGGGCGCCGATCGCCCAATCCGAGCATACCCTTAGTGCGTCGAGAAAGCGCTCAACTTCATCCGACCTGAGAATGCTCAAGTCGTAACAGCCCAAACCGTATTGGAAAATGGCGATGGGGAAATGCACCCGCGCCCCACCGGCGATGACGCTAACAGGGACACCGCCCTCGTCGAGCAGAGTACTGCCAGTGACCTTGCCGGTCAAATCGTTGTAGTACCCGGACAACTGTCCGACATTATAGGCCCTGCCCATGCTCTGCTCTACGGCCACAGCCGTCTTGCCAGTGAGCATTTTGCTCCACCTTTTGAGCATGGTCATCTTCTGCGCAATCTGGCCCATCATTCACCTTCGTTTCTGTAATCGACTCCGAGCGAGCGCACAAGCCCCTCCACGTTGGCCTCCAAACGGAAGTCCCTCTCCCAAACGGCCCTTGCAGCGCGCCTCATAGAAGACCCTTCGGCCTTGCCCAAAAAGACGAATCGCTTTATGGCCGCGGCGACATCTTCCGGTCCACAGTCGCTAGGTAGGAGAAAGCCGTTGACGCCATCGCTTACTATCTCGTGGGTTCCGCCAACGTCCGTGGCGATGACGGGAATGCCGAATCCGCAGGCCTCCATGATCGAAAGCGGCAGGCCCTCGCTTGACGAGACGTTCACGAAGACGTCGAAATGCTTCGCTGCGTACTCCCCCAAAAGCGCGTCGTTCGGCAAAGCCCCCGCGAACTTCGCGGTGGAGTGCGTCAGCAACGAGCAGGCGGCCCTCGCCTCCTCGAGCTGTGGGCCGTCGCCGTAATGGGTCCATTCGACGCGAAGCCCTTCGGCATCAAGAAGGGTGACAGCCTTAGCAAGAAGAGGCACGCGCTTAACGTCGACAATACGCGAGCACGAGACGACCCGCAACGGGCAGGTCAACGGCTCGCCGGACTTGTCTGGCATCTCCCGCGTTCCGAGATAGGAGGTCGTCACCTTGCCCTCATGGCCCGGCCAGTTCGCGTTTATGTATTCCTCCCCGTCTTTCGAGCAGGGAAGCACTCCGGAAAGCTTGGATAGGAGGTATCCCCGGAAGGGCAAATAATGCACATCGGTACGATCTGCATACAGATCGTACCCCATGTGACGCGCAACGGCGCGTGCACATGGGTACGTGCCGGTCAGCCAAGCAGCGACCAAAGCGGTGTCGTAAAGCCAAAAGCTGTATATGTGCGTGGGCTCAAAGCCAAAGCGGACCAGTTCCTCCGCAAGCACGTCCGCCTTTGCCTTCGCCCTCGCGGCAAAGTAGCCCCGAAACACGCGCTTTCCGATTCCATGAACGGATTCTGTGGCATAGGCCTCACGAACGTCCGCACCGCCCAAAAGGGGAAACGCGATCCCTTTGACTGCAAGCAAAGCCTTGTCCTTGGAGGTATTACCGCAACCCAAGGCCAGGGGCGTCACATTGCCCGGCAGCGCGCAGGTGGGCGCGTCACCCGGCTGCGCCTCGGTCCCCACGGCGAGCACCTCGTCGAAATAGGTCGAAAGAACGCCTATCTCGTTCTCGAGATAGGACTCAGCGGCGACCTCGCCGCGGTTAAAGGGGAACCTCCTCGTCAGAAGGAGCAGCCGTCTCTTTTTTTTATCAGCAGTAATCGCCACAAATACTAATCCCTCTTGAATAGGTCGCGGGTATACACCTTGCCGGCAACATCGGCCAGATCGTCGCTCCACCGGTTGGCAATGATCACGTCGCACTCGGCCTTGAACTTCTCAAGGTCATGCGTCACCTCGGAACCGAAGAATTCCGGCGCGTCCAGCGTTGGCTCGTAGACAACGACCGGCACTCCCTTGGCCTTCACGCGCTTCATAACGCCCTGGATGGAACTGGCGCGGAAATTGTCGGAGTTCGACTTCATGGTCAGGCGGTACACGCCCGCCACGGGCTTCTCCTTGCCTTCGTATACCTTGTCCCACAGCAGTTGCAGTACCTCGTCTGCAATGTAGTCCTTGCGAGTGCGGTTGGCATCGACGATGGCCTCGATAAGGTTCTGAGGCACGTCCTTATAGTTGGCCAGCAACTGCTTGGTGTCCTTGGGCAGGCAGTAGCCGCCGTAGCCGAAGGAGGGGTTGTTGTAGTGGGAGCCAATGCGGGGCTCTAGGCACACGCCATCGATGACGTCCTTGGTGTTGAGTCCCCTCATCTCGCAGTAAGTGTCCAGCTCATTGAAGTACGCCACGCGAAGTGCCAGGTAGGTGTTGGCGAACAGCTTCACGGCCTCCGCCTCGGTGGTACCAAGAACGAGCTGCGGGATGCCCGTCGTGCCATCAGGGTTGGTGCGCTCAAGCTCGGCGGGGCCGACGCCTTGGGCGAGCAGCCCAGCAAACGTCTTTGCGGCCTTCACAGCTTCCTCGTCGTCCTTGGGCGCGCCCACAACGATGCGGCTAGGGTGCAAATTATCGTAGAGCGCCTTGCTCTCTCGAAGGAACTCGGGGCTGAAGATGATGCGGCTGTCGCCAAGCGTCTCGCGAAGCGACGAAGTGTAACCCACAGGGATGGTCGACTTGATGACAATCCAGGCCGTCGGGTTCACCGAGCGGATTGCCGAAATTGCGGCTTCAACAGACGAGGTGTCGAAAAAGTTGCGGTCCGAGTCGTAGTTCGTTGGCGTGGCCACGATGGCGAAATCCGCGCCTGTATAGGCCTCGGCGACGTCCACGGTTGCATGCAGGTCGAGCTTCCTCGTGCCCGCCTTAGCCTCGGCCAGGAAGAGCTCAATCTCGTCGTCCTGGATGGGCGACTGAAAAGCGTTAATCTTCTCTACCTTCTCGGAGACGATGTCGAGCGCGCGCACCTCGTTGTGCTGCGAGAGCAGAACGGCCAACGAGAGCCCCACATAGCCGGTGCCGGCGACTGCTATCTTCATTTTTTCGGACATATCATTCAACCTTTCGTTAAGAGCAGGCACACATATGAAATAGTTAGGATTTCGCCTTGCCGAAGAACTTCAGCGCCTCAGAGACGCAGGCGGCGGGCGATGAGGCAATGGCCTTTAAGGCGTAAATCACAGCCTGGCCTGGCTGGTTGCTGCGCTTCATAGCGAAGGCGAGCACGGCGTTGTGGCGAAATTCGATGTAGCGCACATCCTTCTTGCTGAGGCGCGGGTAGTAGCCGCGCACCACCTCGTGCCTTGCGACCTCGCCGTTTACCTTGTTCTTGCCAAGCGAGAGCCTCTCGCCGGAATGGAGGTACTGCCTCACGTGCACCTCGGGCATGTAGCCCATGTGGGCGCCAGCCTCTATGCAGCGCAGCATCAGCCACCAGTCTTGGCCGGTCGCCACCTCGCCGAAACCCTCAGTGCGGTCGAACAGGTCGCGCCTGAGCATATAGATGGCCGTTGGGCTTATCGGCGTTAGGAGGTGCGCGCGCAGCAGACCCTCGGTGGAGAAGTCCTCGCAATGGTCGAGCCTGCGGTGCTCCACAAGCCGGCCACGTTCGTCATACCACGAGACATCCTGCCAGCTCATGTCGAGGGAGTTTTCCTGCATGAAGGCGACCTGGGTGGACACCTTGTCAGGCAGGAACTCGTCGTCATCGTCGAGGAACGTGAGGTACTCGCCCGTCGCCTGGCGGCAGGCGTAGTTGCGCGCCGCCCCGCCGCCGGTCTGGCCGGAGGTGTGCAGCAGCCTAAAGTGCGGAAGGCTCGCGGCATAGGGGGCGACCGCCGCGTCGGTCTCGGCGCTTTCCGGCCACTCCGGCCGATTGTCGCTCACTACAATCAGTTCGATGTTCTCCGCGCCGTAGTCCTGCGCGGCGATTGAGTCCAGGGCCACGCGAATCCTGTCAGAGCGCTTGTAGGTCGGCACCACGATCGAGACGAGGGGTTTGTCAGCACTCATGCGCTACCTCCCCGTCTTCTTCTTGCCGAACATGACGCCAAAGGTCTTGAAGAAGACCTTCCAGTCTGCCTTGAGGCTGGCACCCTTCGCGTAGGCAAGCTCGAACTCCTGGCGCAGGCCGTTCTCGAAGGTCGCGAGGTTGCGCGGGCCCGACTGCCAGGCACCGGTAATGCCTGCGGGACGGCAAGCACCTGCACCTGTTGCTCGTGCGTAAAGTTCCCGAGCTCCTCGTAGGTGATGGCGCGAGGGCCGATGACGGAGAGCTGGCCCGCGAGCACGTTGAAGAACTGGGGCAGCTCGTCCAGGGAAGTCTTGCGCAGGACGCGGCCTAGCTTGGTGATGCGGGGATCGTTTGTGACCTTCCGCTCGCGGTGCCACTCCTCGATCTGCTCGGGGCTGAGGTACTTCTCCACGTCGTTGGCGTCGGCGACCATGGAGCGGAACTTGAGCACGCGGATGGGGCGACCGAAGCGCCCAGCCCGCTCGTGCGCATAGATGGGAGCACCCTTGGTGTCGGCCGCAATGAACGCGCAAAGAACCGTGCCAGGGATAAGAGCCACGACGCAGACGCACGCACTGAACGCGATGTCGAACGTGCGCTTCACGAAGCGGTAGCCAAGCGATCGCGTGTCGAGCGCACGGGACTCTGCAGCGAACTCGGGCGAGCCCGGGAGGCTCACCGCACCCGTGTTTGCAGCGGAGCCGACCCCAGCACCCGCCGTGCCCTTGCGCCGGTCCATGGCCCGAGCAATGAGCGTCGCCCCCACGGGCGCATTATTCTCTGTTACTTCTTTAGCAGTCACAATAAAACTTTCGTTCCTGTCCCCAGGAACCCCCCCCCCAAATCCACAAATTCAAAAACCAAATAAATTGCCGGTGCAACGTATCCCTTACGTTTTGCTGGGAACGTCCAGCGGAAGCAGCTCCCTAAAAGCGGAGACGCCTTCGCCCACGTCCACCAGGCACCAGCGCTTATGACGGTCGACCTTTTTAACGCGGGCCTCTTGCCCCACAAGTGGACCCTGCTCTATGTGCAGCACGCCATCTTCTATGCGCGCCACGCTGTTGCGCACCACTCCGTCGTCGTCCAGCACGCTGCGGTACCACTCCTGCGCATCGTCCGGCATAGGCGCATAGGCCCGCTCCCTGCTGCCGGCAATGCGGCAGCCAAAGCTCAGTTGAGCCAAAGCCCTATCGAGCGCTGCGGCATCGTGCGTGGCGACGAAGAAATATTCCTTGTACATGGGTTTGGTTTGGAGCGACCAGGCGCCGTCCCGCTTAAACCAGAACTCCTTTTGCATCACAAAAGCGTCCTGCATCAGATCGTGCGGGATAATACGGCGGACCTTTTCGCAGGTCTCGCGCTCTTTACCGTTGGGGGTGTGGACCAGATACCAGCGGACGCGGCCATGCTGGCTGTTGGTAGTTGCGCCGTTGAATGCGCCCGGCAGTTGCTCTTGGCGCCGCGTTGTCTGCTCCATCTCTCGCCCCCTTTTCTGGCTTTGCGACGCACGCAAATACCGGGGCGTTTAGAACATCTTCTCGCTCGCAGCTAGGCGCAGTCGCAAAAGTACAGGTTTTTGTATCTTTCGACGCGACCCATTATACAAGTTAATTCGGACTGTTTTCCCAGATTGCACAAATTGCGGCGCGAAAGGACACATCTCCATAGCCCTCTACAAAAACCTGTACCTTTTTGCACAACAAAAAAGGCGCTCTACCAGCGGCTTTTTCTCGTTTTGGCATTAAAAAAGGCGACCGCCCTTTGTGGACGGTCGCCTTTCGTTGTTTCTGTTGGGTTGCCTTAGGCGCGGGTTTTAATCTCCTCGAGTACCTTGCAACAAACTCGTCAACGCTCATCTGAACGGTCTCGTTGGAGCGATCGCGGACGGAGATGTTGCCGGCCTCGACCTCCTTCTCGCCCAGGATAAGCATGTAGGGCACGCGGTCGATGCTGCGGGCCTCGCGGATCTTGTAGCCAATCTTCTCGTCACGGTCGTCGCAGACCACGCGGATGCCGGCCTCCTCCAGCTTGGCGCACACCTCGTGGGCGTAGTCGCGGCTCTTCTCGGAAACCGGAAGCGCCTTGACCTGCACGGGGGCCAGCCAGGTGGGGAACTTGCCAGCAAAGTGCTCAATCAGAATACCGATGAAGCGCTCGATGGAGCCAAAGCACACGCGGTGCAGCATGATGGGGCGCTTCTTGGTGCCGTCGGCGTCTACGTACTCCAGGTCAAAGTTGAGCGGCATCTGGAAGTCGAGCTGGACGGTACCGCACTGCCAAGTGCGGCCGAGCGAGTCCTCCAGGTGGAAGTCGATCTTGGGGCCGTAGAAGGCGCCGTCGCCCTCGTTGACCTCATAGTCCATATGCAGCTGCTCCAGAGCGGTGCGCAGGCCCTCCTCGGCGCGCGCCCAGTCCTCGTCGGAACCCATGGAGTCCTCGGGGCGGGTAGAAAGCTCAACGTGGTACTTAAAGCCAAACTTTTGGTACACGGAGTCGATGAGGTTGACCACGCCCACGATCTCGTCGGTCAGCTGGTCGGGACGCACAAACAGGTGAGCGTCGTCCTGGTTAAAGCAGCGCACGCGGAACAGGCCGTGCAGGGCGCCGCGCAGCTCGTGGCGGTGCACCAGGCCAATCTCGCCGGCGCGAATGGGCAGCTCGCGATAGGAATGCGGCTTGGAGGCGTACACCAGCACGCCGCCCGGGCAGTTCATGGGCTTAATGCAGTACTCTTCGTCGTCGATGACGGTGGAGTACATGTTGTCCTTGTAGTGGTCCCAGTGACCCGAGGTCTTCCACAGCTGCTTGTTCATGATGAGCGGCGTGGAGATCTCCACGTAGCCGGCCTTGTGGTGGATCTCGCGCCAGTAGTCCAGCAGCGCGTTCTTAAGGATCATGCCGTTGGGCAGGAAGAACGGGAAGCCGGGGGCCTCGTCGCGCATCATAAAGAGGTCCATCTCGCGACCGATCTTGCGGTGGTCGCGCTTCCTGGCCTCCTCCAGCATGTGCATGTGCTCGTCGAGCTCTTCCTTGGTGGCAAAGGCGACGCCGTTGATGCGGGTGAGCATCTTGTTGTCCTTGTCGCCCTTCCAGTAGGCGCCCGAGACGCCGGTGAGCTTAAAGGCCTTGAGGGCCTTGGTATAGCAGATGTGGGGGCCGACGCACATGTCGATGTAGTCGCCCTGCTGGTAGAAGGTGATGCGGGCATCGTCGTCCAGGTCGCCGATGTGCTCGACCTTGTACTTCTCGCCGCGCTCCTCCATAAGGGCGATGGCCTCGGCACGGGGCTTCTCGTACACGGAGAACTTGAGGTTCTCCTTGACGATCTTCTTCATCTCGGCCTCGATCGCGGGGAAGTCGTCCTCGCTGATCTTGACGCCCTCGGGCAGGTCGACGTCGTAGTAGAAGCCGTTGTCGGTCGCGGGGCCGTAGGCAAAGTCGGCCTCGGGATAGAGGCGCTTGATGGCCTGCGCCATGATGTGCGCGGCGGAGTGGCGGATGACGTGCGTGACCTCGTCCTGCGGGAGCTCGGCCACCGAACCGTCATTGTAGAGTGCCTTCATGGGTATGTTTTCTCCTCTCGGATGCCTGGTGCAAGTGCGTGCGATGCGCTCGGCGTTTTTGACTTGCATCATTATAGGCAGGTTGCCTTGGTATACAAGCGCCCGCCGCACCTTAATGGCACGGCGGGCGATTTTCTACGCATGCTTCATCGTGTGGGGCGGGTTGCACGTGTGGCTTGCGCGGGACGCGCGGTGCCCGTGGCTTGCGGCCGGCCCGGCGATGGATGCGTTACTGGATGCGAGTTCGGCAGTAGGGGCAGACCTTCCAGTGCGCATCGAGCGGGCGATGGCAGCTGGGGCATACGTTGCGAACCTGAGTATCGCACACCGGACAGACGACGAAGTCCTTCTCGATGGGTGCGCCGCACTGCGGGCAGGTGCCGTACTGGGCAAGCTGGCGCTCGCGCAGGGCCATGTCCAGCTCCTGCTCCTCGCGATCGGCCGCGTAGGAGTGCGGGCGCAAGACCAGGTAGGCAATGAGGCCTACAAACGGGATGAGGGCGATGATGCCCCATGCCACGTAGGCGCTGGCGCCGCGGCGGCGAGCGTCGATGAACACATAGACGACCGACAGCACATACAGGGCGATGATAAAGCCGACGAAGGCATAGATGACGCCCATAAGCTGCGGCGACATGAGCTCGGAGATGTACTTGGACATTACGGGTACCTTTCGGGATATTAACAGTCCGGTCAAGTTTACCACGGGGTTTGTTTATATGGGACCACGGCTAGGCGCGGGGCTGGCGCGGACACAAACATCTCAATCTGTAACAGGTGGGAGCGGGATCCGGGTCTAGATGTTACAGAACGAGACACAGGGGTCCCTCCCCGACTTCAATCTCGATCTGTAACATCTTAGGCCCCAAAACCCCTCTTGCTGTTACAGATCGAGACATTCAAAATCCGCCGGAAGGTTTGTCTTGATCTGTAACATCTAGAACCCAAATCCTTGTCTAACTGTTACAGGTCGAGACGAACGGTTGCCGTAGCTGTCGGCAGACGAGGCCAACATCCGTGCCGGGTCACCCCTCGCCTGCCGTTGGCGGGTGTTGCAGGGCTGTTCGCCGCATTGCCGCCGCACTGGGAACGCGCAGACCGTAGGATAGTCTTATTGACAGCCTGTCAACTTGTCTGGGAGGCACTGTGACGGAAACGTTTGATATCGCAATTGTGGGCGCGGGCATCACCGGGTGTGCCATCGCGCGGCAGCTCGCGCGCTATGACCTATCCATTTGTGTGGTCGAGGCGGCCAACGACATTGCACTGGGCGCCTCGAAGGCCAACGGCGGCCTGGTGCACGCCGGCTACGATCCGGCACCGGGCACCGTAAAGGCACAGGTCAACGCCCGCGGCTGCGAGCTGTATGGCACCTGGTCCCGGGAGCTGGGATTTCTGTTCTGCCGCACCGGGTCGATGGTGTTGGGCTTTAACGACGAGGACCGCGCGCATCTGGAAAAGCTGCGCCAGAATGGCCTGGCCAACGGGGTGCCCGAGCTGTCAATCGTCGGACCCGACCGCATCCACGAATTAGAGCCGCGCGCCAGTGCCGATGCAACGTGCGCGTTGTGGTGCCCTTCGACCGGTTTTGTCGACCCGTTTGAGGTCGCCATCGACGCGCTGGAGAACGCCGTAGCCAACGGCGTGACGTTTATGCGTTCCGCGTCGGTGGAAGCGATTGAGGTTACGGACTCGGGCGAAGACGCACGCTTTACACTGGCAACCCCCGCTGGCAACGTGCGCTGCCGCTACCTGATCAACACCGCGGGCAACGGAGCCGCGGACATCTCGCATATGGCGGGCGCCGAGGAGTTCCATATGGTCTGGCGTCAGGGCAACATCGTGGTGCTGGACAAGGAGCCGCGCACGCTCATGCCGCTCTACCCTGTTCCCACGCCAGTGTCCAAGGGCGTTATCGTGACGGGCACCGTGCACGGCAACACCGTGATCACCGCGACGGCCGCCGTGCGCGAGCCGGGCGACACGCAGACCTATGCGCGGGCGAACACGCAGACCTATGCGAGCGATGTGAACGCGCTGCTGAGCGGCGCGCGCAAGCTGGTGCCCGATCTGGATACGCGCCGCGTGGTGCGCGCATTTGCCGGCGGGCGTCCGGTCATTCAGGGTACGAACGACTTCTTTATTGGGCAGTCAGCCGTGGTGCCGGGGCTTTTCCAGGCGGCGGGCATTCAGTCGCCGGGTGTGGCAAGCGCACCGGCCATTGCCGAGCGCATGGAGCTTGTGATGCGTGAGGCGGGCGTGGAACTGCACGAGCGGGCGGACTGGAACCCAATTCGCCGAGCGCCGGACGACTTTGACCGCGCACCGCTGGCGCGCAAGGAGGAGCTGATCGAGTCCGATCCCGCGTGGGGACAGATCGTTTGCCGCTGCGAGACGGTGCCCGAGGCCGAGATTGTGGCCGCGATTCGACGCCAACCGGGCGCGGTTTCGGTCGAGGGCGTCAAGCGCCGCTGTCGTGCCGGCATGGGTCGGTGCCAGAGCGGATTTTGCCAGAGCCGTGTGGTGACGATTCTTGCCCGCGAGCTGGGCTGCGACCCCAGCGAGGTATTACTGGAGGACGCCGGCTCCTGGCTGGTCGAGGGGCCTTTGAAGGGGGTGCGCTAGGATGGCGGAATTCAAATCGAACGCGATTGATTGCGGCGTCGTGGAAGCCGTACAAACGCGAGCCTTCGACGTGGTCGTTATCGGCGGCGGACCTGCCGGCATGGCTGCCGCGCTGGCCGCGCATAAGGCCGGAGCGCGCGTGGCCATCGTGGAGCGCGAGCAGCACCTGGGTGGAATCCTCCGCCAGTGCATCCACCCCGGCTTTGGCCTGTCGCACTTTAAACAGGAGCTCACCGGTCCCGAGTACGCGCAGCGCTTTATCGACAAGGTGCACGCAACCGACATTGCGCTGTTCCTAAACAGCATGGTGCTTGGGATTGATTCAGGCGGGCCTGCGGAAGACACCGCGGTCCATACCGTCACGCTCATGAGCCCCGCCGGCATGCTGCAGCTCACCGGACGGGCGGTCGTCCTTGCCATGGGGTGCCGCGAGCGCACCCGCAGCGAGATCAAGATCCCCGGCAGCCGTCCCGCCGGTGTGTTTACGGCAGGCCTGGCGCAGCGATACATCAATATCGAGAACCTCAAACCCGGCTCGCGCGCCGTCATTTTGGGTTCGGGCGATATCGGGCTGATCATGGCACGTCGCTGCACGCTCGAGGGGATTTCGGTCGAGGGCGTGTACGAGCTCATGCCGTACGCCAACGGTCTGCGCCGCAACGTCAAGAACTGCCTGGACGACTTTGGCGTTCCGCTACATCTGTCCACCACGGTAACGCGCGTGATCGGGCACGACCGTGTGGAAGCTGTCGAGGTGAGCCAGGTCGATGAGCACTTGGCGCCCATTCCGGGGACCGAGCGCGTTGTTCCGTGTGACACACTGCTGCTTTCGGTGGGCTTAATTCCCGAGAACGAGCTTTCGGTTGCCGCAGGCGTAGAGCTTGACCCGCGCACGCGCGGTGCCGTAGTTGACCAGAGCCTCCAGACAGGCGTGCCGGGCATCTTTGCCTGTGGAAACGTGTTGCACGTGCACGACCTGGCCGACAACGTGACGTGTGAGTCCGAGAGGGCTGGCGCAGCTGCAGCGGCATGGGCATTGGGCGGCGACGCCGGGGCGAGCGCTGCGGGCCCGGGTTGCGAGCTCACCGTCTCCCCTGCCGGCATTGCGGGATACGCACTGCCGGGACGCATTACGGCTGTGGCGCTCACCAAGCTGAACTTCCGCGTGCGCCGGCCGGTCGATGCCGCCCGCGTGCGCATCTTAGCCAACGGCGAAGAACTGTTTGCGGGCAAAGTCCGCCCGTTTAAACCGAGCGTCATGGAAAGCTTCCCGCTGCCGGCAAAGGTCATCAAGCAGGCGTTCGACCTGGGTGCCAGCGAGATTGTCCTATCCGTCGACCCCATCGAGGAGGCATAAACTATGAGCGATAACGTGATCGAAACGCTGCAGTTCAACTGCACCACCTGCCCATCCGAGTGCCTCCTGACCGTAGAGGTGGAGCGCGATGCCAACGGCGCCGTGGCAGAGGTGCGCTCCGTGACCGGCAACAGCTGCCCACGCGGTGATAAATTCGCGCATCGGGAACTCACCTGCCCCATGCGCGTGCTCACCACCACCGTGGCGGTATCCGGCGGCGATGAGGCGCTGCTGCCCGTGCGCACGGCCGAAGCCATCCCGCTGGCACTCCACGCCCAAGCCATGGACCTCATCCGAGGTCTAGTCGTCAACGCCCCCATCCGCATGGGCGACGTCGTGCTGGAAGATCTTCTCGACACCAACATTGACCTAGTCGCCAGTATGGACATCGACCCAGCCTAAGAAGCAAATTTGGGACGGGCTCTTTTAGCTGCTTTTGCAAGGAGTGTCCCGAAGTGCCGGCATAAAAGGAACGTCCCTATGTGCCAGGCTTGGGATACCATGGTGGCAGCCTAGCGAAAGGATGTTTCATGGCACATGTCGATGACCAGCGCGTGGCGCGCGTGCTCGATGCGCTCGAGGCTCAGCACCCCGGCGCACAGCTGCTCGTAAACGACCCGTGGTCGATCTATTACCTAACCGGCTTTTATGCCGATATGTTCGAGCGTTTTTGCGGCGTGCTGCTCGCGCGCGGTGCCGAGCCGGTGATCCTAGTCAACGCCCTGCACCAGCTGCCAGAGTATGACAATGCCCGCGTTGCCTACCACACCGATACCGATATCGTGACCGACGCCATCACTCGCGAGGTCGATCCGACCAAACCGCTCGGCATCGACACCGTCATGCGCTCCGGCTTTTTGATGCCGCTCATGGAGCGCCACGCCGCCAGCGAGTTTTTCCTAGGCGATTTTGCCGTCACCGCTTCACGCACCCACAAGGATGCCGCCGAGCAGGAGCTCATGCGCATGTCCTCGGCCGCCAACGACGCCGTGATGGTCGACGCCATCAAGCTCGTTCACGAGGGCGTAACGGAGCGCGAAATTGCCGACCAGATGCTCGGCCTGTACCGCAAGCACGACTGCGAGGCTTTAGCTTTCCGCCCATCGTGAGCTTTGGCGCCAACGCCGGCGATCCGCATCACGAGCCCGACGACACCGTACTCAAGCGTGGCGACGTGGTGCTGTTCGACATTGGCGGACGCCGCTGCAACTACTGCTCGGACATGACGCGTACATTCTTTTGGGGCGAGCCGGACGAGGAGACGGAGCGCATCTACGATATCGTGCGCCGCGCCAACGAGGCCGCCGAGGCGCTCATCGCGCCGGGCGTGCGCATGTGCGATCTGGACCGTGCCGCGCGCGACGTGATTGAGGACGCTGGCTACGGCAAGTACTTCACGCATCGCCTGGGCCACTCGATCGGCCTGCAGGACCACGAGCCTGGTGACGTCTCACTCGTCAACGAGCAGGTTGTCGAGCCGGGCATGACCTTCTCCATCGAGCCGGGCATCTACCTCCCCGGCCACACCGGCGTCCGCATCGAGGACCTGGCCCTGGTCACCGAGTCCGGCGTCGAGATCCTCAACGCCTACCCCCACGAGGCCGTGCGCCTAGACTAGCCAATGTGGCAAAGGGACAGCCCCTTTGCCACATTACATTAATGCCGCCACAAAAACGGCCTATCTACTACGTTTAACCCGCATGGGTCGACCATACCCTCGTTTTCGCAAAATCCGCAAGCCGTCTACCTGCGGTTTTAATTTCGCGATGTTCCGTGTGGTCGAGGGTAGTCGGTAAAACGTAGTAGATAGGCCCATTTCGTAGCGACCAAATCACTCTAAGGCACAGGGCAGCCAAAAAAGCCCCGTCCCAAATTGGCTGCTTTTGAGTTGCGGTGATATACGGACTGTTTGAGGCTTCTGGCTTGTAAAACAGTCCGTATTTCACCGCAACTGCTGAGGGGATGGGTTAACGGAGCAGGCCGGCCACTTCGCCGGCTAGGGTGATGGTGCCTGCTGCTACGAAAGGCTCGCCCGCGCCATCGAAGGCCGAAAGGGCCTCGGACACGCTGGGGTACACGTCCACAAGCTTGTCCGCGTCCACCAGGCAGCGAGCTCCTCTGCCGGTAGGGCGCGATCGGAATCGGTCTGCGTCACGACCACGCGTGGGAAGGCCGGAATCAGCACATCGACGATACCCGCCACATCCTTGTCGGCCAGCGCGGCACACAGCAGCGTGGGGCGATTCTCCACGCACGGGTCGATCTCGTCCAGCGCGCTCACAAAGTTCTCGCAGCTCTGAGGGTTATGGCAGGCATCGATCAGTTTGAGCGGGTCGGTTCCCAGCACATCAAAGCGGCCCGGCGTGGGGCAGCCCATAAGCGAAGCGTCGAGCGCCTCATGGTCGAGCTCGCGACCCAGATACCCTTCGCAGAGCATTATCGCGCACGCGGCATTCTGCGGCTGATACGCCGGCTTGACCATACTCGACGTATAAATCGCACGCGGCGTGGTGCAGCTGAACTCAACCGTGTCGCCCACATGCGCCGGCACCTTAGTCGTAACATGGCTCACCACGAGCGGCACAACGCCGCACTCACGGCAACGGGCATCCATCACGCGCTGAACGCTCGACTCGTGCGTGCCCTCGCCCAAAACAACCAAGCGCCCGGGTTTGATAACCGCAGCCTTCTCCCCCGCAATGGCCTCGAGCGTGTCACCCAAAATGCGTGTATGGTCGAGGCCGATACCCGTAATGGCAACGGCGACGGGATCGGTCGCACTCGTGGCGTCCCAACGGCCGCCCATGCCAACCTCAAGCACAGCAACATCTACCGCGGCCTCGGCAAACACCACCAGTGCAGCAGCCGTCAGCAGGTCAAACGGCGTGATGGTATAGGCGCGCTCCCCCGCCGCCACACGACGAGCATTCACGCGATGCCCCGCCTCGACGGCGGCAGAAACGCCGCGGGCAAACGCCTCATCGCTCACGACGCGGCCATCGACCTCCATACGCTCGGGATAGCGCACAAGCTGCGGCGACGTATACAGCGCGGTCTTTAGCCCCTCGCCACGAAGGATGGCAGCCGAAAAACGCGTGGTCGAAGTCTTGCCATTGGTGCCGGCAACCTGAATGCAATCGAAATACTCGTCCGGACGTCCCAGCTCATCGAGCATATCGACAACCGTCTCAAGCAGAGGCCCAGCATCCCCAGAAATCCGCCCCGTATCAGCAGCCAGCCCAACAGCCTCATCAAACGAAAGCAACTCAAACGAGAACGGCACAGAATACGACCCCGAACGCTTAGCCATAACCCAAAGTCCCCCATAACAGAAAAAGAGGCCCATCAAAAAGAATGAGCCCCTCGCGTTGACAATATCAGCCTTTACCCGATTGCAGCGGAATCAAGGCCACAAGCCGGTGGCCCTAACTAACCAGTTGCAAACAGCCACGTAAACGGACTAGGAGCGGCCCGATGCTTTGCTCGCCGCAAGTTCCGCACGCAAAGGACAGCACTTAATGTGCTGTCCGTCTTGCGCAGGACTGTCCGCAGCGGAGAGCAAAGCATCGGGACGCGCCCCCGAGTAAACCTTACGAGAAGTCAGCAACCTGAGCAGTCAGCGCCGCCAGGATCTCCTTGAGCTCAGCCGCACGGTCCCTCTTCTTCTGGACCACCGCGGGCGCGGCCTTGGCCACAAAGCCCTCGTTGGCGAGCGTCTTCTCGCAGCCGGCAAGCTCCTTCTGGGCCGCGGCAATCTCTTTCTCCAGGCGCGCCTTCTCGGCCGAAAGGTCAACCTTGCCCTCGAGCACCACAAAGACCTCGACGCCGCTGTCGACCACGGCAATGCTCGCAGCCGGCTTCTCAACGTCGGTACCCATAACCAGCGAAGCGGTGTTCGCCAGCGGCTCAATCGTGGAGCGCAGGCTCTCGAGCTTCTCGATATCCTCGGCGCCGGCGCGCACGACAACGTCGAGCTCGGCCTTGGGGCTCAAGCGATAGCGCGAACGCGTGGCGCGGGCGGCGGAAACGACGGTGCGGCACAGCTCAAACGCGCGCTCGGCGTCCTCGTCGACGTACTTGGCGTAGTCGGCGGGCTCGGGCCACTTGGCGATCATGAGCGCCTCGGCGCGGTCAACGTTGCCCTCGGCGTCCAGGTCGAGCACGCTCGCCGGCATGTTGTCCCAGATCTCCTCGGTGACAAACGGCATGAGCGGGTGCATCAGGCGAATGGAGGTGTCGAGCACAAAGATCAGGTTGCGCTGCGCCTGCAGACGGCCCTCGCCCTTCAGGCGGGCTTGGTGACCTCGACGTACCAGTCACAGACCTCGTTCCAGAAGAACTGCTGCACGCCGCGGGCCATGTCGCCAAAGGCGTACTTCTCGATACCCTCGGTGACCATCTTCACGGCCTTGGCCAGGCGGCTGAACATCCAGGCGTCGGCCGGCGTCTCCACGACGGGTTCGCCGGGCGTGTAGCCCTCCATGTTCATGAGCAGGAAGCGGCTGGCGTTCCAGATCTTGGTCACAAAGCTCTTGGCCTGGTCGGTACGCGGGCTGTCGATGAGCTTCTTGGTCTTCTTGTCGATGTTCGCGTCAAACTTGACGTCCTGGTTGTTGGTGCACAGCGTGAGCAGGTTGAAGCGCATGGCGTCGGCGCCGTACATGCCAATGAGGTCCATGGGATCGACACCGTTGCCCTTGGACTTGGACATGCGGCTGCCGTCCTTGGCAAGGATCGTCGGGTAGATGACGACGTCCTTAAACGGTACCTCGTCCAGGAAGTACAGCGAGCTCATGACCATGCGGGCGACCCACAGCGCGATGATGTCGCGTGCGGTGACGAGCGCCGTCGTGGGATGATGGCCCTCGAGCAGCTCCGGCTTTTGCGGCCAGCCCTGCGTGGCGAAGGTCCACAGCTGCGAGCTGAACCAGGTGTCCAGCACGTTCTCGTCCTGATGGACGTGATGGCCGCCGCACTTGGGGCACACGTCGGTGTCCTCGGTAAGGGCGTCCTCCCAGCCGCAGTCCTCGCAGTAGAACACGGGGATGCGGTGGCCCCACCACAGCTGGCGGCTGATGCACCAGTCCTTGAGGTTCTCCATCCAGGTGGTGTAGGTCTGCGTCCAGCGCGCGGGGTGGAAGGTGACCTTGCCGGAGTTAACGGCGTCGAGTGCCGGCCCCTTGAGCTTGTCGACGGCCACAAACCACTGCTCGGACAGCCACGGCTCCAGCGCGGAGTCGCAACGGTAGCAGTGCATGACGGAGTGGTCGAGCTCTTCGACGTGGTCGAGCAGGTCGTGCTCCTCGAACCACTTGATGACCGCCTCGCGGCACTCGTCGCGGTTCATGCCGGTGAACTCGCCATAGCCCTCGACGACCACAGCGTGCTCGTCGAAGATGTTGATCTGCGGCAGATCGTGGGCCTGACCCATGGCGTAATCGTTGGGGTCGTGGGCCGGGGTAACCTTGACAAAGCCGGAGCCAAAGTTGGCGTCGACATGCCAATCCTCAAAGATGGGGATCTCGCGGTCGACGATGGGGAGCTTGACGGTCTTACCCACGAAGGCGGCCTTCTCGGGATCCTTCGGGGAGACAGCAACGCCCGTGTCGCCGAGCATGGTCTCGGGGCGCGTAGTGGCGACGACGATGTAGTCCTGGCCGTTAACAGGCTCGGTCAGCGGGTAGCGCAGATGCCACAGATGGCCCTTCTCGTCCTTATACTCAGCCTCGTCGTCCGAGATGGCGGTGGTGCAGTTGGGGCACCAGTTGACGATGCGCTTGCCACGGTAGATCAGGCCGTCGTGGTACCAGTCACAGAAGACCTTACGCACGGCCTGGGCGTAATCCTCGTCCATGGTGAAGCGCTCGTTGTCGAAGTCGACGGAGCAGCCCATACGCTTGATCTGCTCGACGATGATGCCGCCGTACTCGTGGGTCCAGTCCCAGCAGGCGTCGACGAACTTGTCGCGACCGATCTCCAGGCGGCTGATGCCCTCGCTCTTGAGCTTCTTGTCGACCTTGGTCTGCGTGGCGATACCGGCGTGATCGGTGCCCAGCACCCAGCGCGTGGACTTGCCGCGCATGCGGGCCATACGGACGATGGCGTCCTGGATGGAGTCGTCGGTGGCGTGACCCATGTGGAGCTTGCCGGTCACGTTGGGAGGCGGAATGGTGACGGTGCAGTCGCCCACGCCCTCACGGCGCTTATAGTAGCCGCCGTCGAGCCACTTCTGCAGGATCGCCGGCTCGTTGGTCGACGGATCGTAGTTCTTGGGCATTTCTTCCATATATCTCTCCCTGTCCCGCCGGCGTGTCCGCCTGCTTGGTTTTCGCTCGGTCAGGTCCTGGCTCGCACGAAGAGCACATTAAGTGCTCTTCGGCTCGTGCGGAATCTACGAAAACCAAGCAGGCGGACGCGCCTTAGGTATCGATTACTTCAGTCTGATATGACTTCGCTGAGGCTTAAACAAACACACAGAATAACACAGGTAGTTGGGTGTTTTGCGTATATATAAAATAGCCTCCGACCGCGGATGGTCGGAGGCTATTTGCAAGCACGTTTTTGGCAGGTTTACCCGTAGATGCGTTGGGGCTGTTCTTCGCCCTTAACCGCCGCTTCGGTCACGATGACCTTGGCGACACCCTCCTCGCTGGGGAGGTCGAACATCGTCTGCTGAAGCACGTCCTCGCAGATGGAACGCAGGCCGCGGGCGCCGGTCTTGCGGGCGAGCGCCATACGGGCGATCTCGTGAAGGGCCGCGGCCTCAAACTCAAGCTCAACGTCCTCGAGCTGGAACATCTTGCGGTACTGACGCACCACGGCGTTCTTGGGCTCGGTCAGAATCGACACCAGGTCGTCCTCGTCGAGCGCCTGCGTCTGGGTGACAACGGGCGTACGGCCCACGAACTCGGGGATCATGCCAAAGGCGTTGAGGTCCTGCGGGAGCGCCTGACGCAGCAGGTCGTTCTCGTCGACCGAGGTGGGGCCGGCGATCTCGGAGTTAAAGCCCACGCCCTTGTTGCCCACGCGGTCGGCGATGATCTTGTCCAGACCCACAAAGGCACCGCCGCAGATAAACAGGATGTTAGTCGTGTCGATCTGCAGCAGCTCCTGCTGGGGATGCTTGCGGCCACCGGTAGGCGGAACGCTGGCCACCGTGCCCTCAAGAATCTTAAGCAGCGCCTGCTGCACACCCTCGCCCGAGACATCGCGGGTAATGGAGAGGTTCTCGGCCTTGCGGGCAATCTTGTCAATCTCGTCCACGTAGATAATGCCCACCTGAGCGCGCTCAATGTCGCCATCGGCAGCATTGATGAGCTTGAGCAGGATGTTCTCCACGTCCTCGCCAACGTAACCAGCCTCGGTGAGCGCGGTGGCATCGGCGATGGCAAACGGCACCTCGAGGATGCGCGCGAGCGTCTGGGCCAACAGGGTCTTGCCGGTACCGGTGGGACCGAGCAGCAGGATGTTGGACTTGGCGAGCTCCACCTCGTCCATGTCATCGTCAAGCTGCGAGTCCAAACCGTCGTCAAAGGCCGAAAGCGCAGCACCGCCCTCGATGACGCGGCGGTAATGGTTGTACACGGCAACCGACATGGCGCGCTTGGCGTCCTCTTGGCCCATGACATAAGCCGAAAGCTCGTCATAGATCTCGTGCGGCGTCGGCACGTGCGTGATGACCTGGCGGTCGTCCTCGAGCTCAAAGCCTCGGCCTCGGGGTCCACGGCGGGCTGACCGGCAGCCTGGCCGTGATCGTTGAGGAAGCCCGGCAGCTTGCCGTTGCGGGCAGCGTCCATAAAGTCCGAAGCCAGCGACTCCTCCAAGATCTCAGAGCAAGCGGCGACGCACTCGTCACAGATAAAGATGTTGGTCGGACCCTTTACGAGGCGACGGACCTGGCCCTGCTCTTTTCCGCAGAAGGAGCAGCGGATGGGGTTGCCATTCTCGTCAAAGTTGTCCTGCATGTTTCCTGCCATCCTAGGCGTCCTTCGCGGCGAGATCGCGCGAGGTGACGATACGGTCGATCAGGCCGTAGTCGAGGGCCTCGGCAGCGGTCAGGTAGTTGTCGCGCTCGGTATCGGCCTGGACCTTCTCGATGGGCTGGCCCGAGGCATCGGACAGGATCTGATTGAGCTCGCGGCGGGTCTTCTTGATCTCCTCGGCAACGATCTCGATCTCGGTCTGCTGGCCCTGGGCACCGCCGCTGGGCTGGTGAATCATGACCTTGGAGTGCGGCAGGCAGAAGCGCTTGCCCTTGGCGCCAGCCGAAAGCAGCACGGCGGCCATGGACGCAGCCATACCGACGCAGATGGTGGAGACCTGCGGCTTGATAAAGTTCATGGTGTCAAGAATCGCCAGGCCGGAGTAAACCTCGCCGCCGGGCGAATTGATGTAGAGCGAGATATCCTTCTCGGCATCCTGGCTCTCAAGATGCAGCAGCTGGGCAACGACCAGGTTGGCGCTGACGGAGTTGATCTCCTCGCCCAAGAAGATGATGCGGTCGTTGAGCAGGCGCGAATAGATATCGTAGCTGCGCTCGCCGCGCGGCGTCTGCTCGATAACGTATGGCACGAGGGCGGAATCGAACTTAGCGATCATACGCATCTCCATTTCTCTCTTGCGGACCAAATTGGTTCTAGATAAACGTACGGTGCCCGCATGCTATGCATTGGCTGGCACCGTACGAAGCAACCGGATAACCGGTGTATAACTTTACCCCATCACAGGCGCACGCATGCGCTCGCGGGCAAGGTGGCGAGAATTACTCGGCGTCCTTGGCGGTCTCGTCGACCTCGGTCACCTTGGCGTTCTCGACAGGTGGTCGACGGCCTTGGAGCGACGGATGGACTCGCGGACGGCAGGCATGCGGCCATCGGCGATGAACTCGGCCTTGGAAGCCTCGACGTCCTTGACGCCAGCCTTCTCGAACTCGGCGTTAATGTCGTCCTCGGTGACCTCGATCTTGAGCTCACGGGCGAGGGCGTCGAGCGCCAGGGACTCACGGGCAACGTCGTTGGCCTGCTTGTGCAGGTCGCCGATGAACTGCTCCATGGTCAGGCCGGAAGCCGGCAGCCAGGTGTCCAGCGTCATGCCGCGGGCAGCGAGGTTGGACAGGAAGTTCTGGCCAAGCTCCTCAAAGACGGACTGCTCGTAGTCGGCGTCCATCTCGTCGAGCTGCAGACGCTCGGCGAGAGCGGAGACGCAACGGTTCTCCTTCTCGGCCGGGAGGCGGGAAGCCTTGTCCTGCTCGATCTCGATCTTGATGGCGTCGCGCATGGCGTCGATGCTGTCGAAGCCAAAGTCGGACTTGACGAGCTCGTCGGTGAGCTCGGGGGTGTTGCGGACCTTGATGCCCTTGACGGTGACCTCGACGGTGTGGGTCTCGGCCTCCTCGCCCTCCTCGACCTCGTCGGTCCAGGTGACGGTCTTGACGTCGTCGACGTTAGCGCCGATCAGGACCTCGTTGAACTCGGCGGGGTTGCTGTCGCTACCGGCGATGAGCATGCGGCCCTCAGCAGCGAAGTTGTCGGCGTTCTCGACAGCCTTGAGGTCGACGGTGACGTAGTCCTCGGCCTCGACGGCGCGACCCTCAACGTCCTCGAAGGTGGCACGGTAGTTGAGGAGCATCTCGACCTGGTTGTTGATCTCGGACTCGGTGACCTCCGCAGGGGGCATCTCGATCTCGACAGCGTCGAAGGAGGAGAGCTCAGCGGCGGGACGCAGGGAGAACTCGACGGTGTAGGTGTAGTCCTCGTGATCCTTAGCGAGGTCGAGGTCCTTGTAGTCACCGTTCTTGGTGGGGACGATGTCCAGCTCGTTGAGGACGGCGGGCTCGTTGGCGGCGATCAGGTCGTTGGTGGCCTGAGCGAGGGTAGCCTCGGCACCAAGAGCAGAGTCGATAACCGGACGGGGAGCCTTACCGGCGCGGAAGCCCGGGAAGCGGTACTTCTTGGCGGTGTCCTTGTAAGCCTTCTTGATCGCGGCGTCGACGTCGGCGGCCGGGATGGTGACCGTAGCGGTGAGCTTGGCGTCCTTGACGTCAGAAGCGGTGATGTTCAACACGTTCCTCCTCATACTGCCCAGCTTATCTGAGGTGCTGGTACCTTTATGCAACAAAGTGTCGCGACGGCGAAAGCCGACGCAGGTGCGTTGGTGCGGGCGAAAGGACTCGAACCTTCACGGGAATCCCACCAGAACCTAAATCTGGCGCGTCTACCAATTCCGCCACGCCCGCATGAGCGCACAGACTAGGAATGATAGCAGATACGAACGGCAAGCGCACGCAGACGTTTTACAGGCTCACGACCTCACCACGAGTGCGAAAGGCGGAACGAGTTGCCCCGTCCCGCCAATTACGACTTGTTCGCTGACCCGCTACTCCCCCAGCAGCGCTTTCTCCGGCGTGATCGGCAGCGAGCGAACTTGGTGGCCGGTGGCGTGTGCGACGGCCGAGGCCACGGCGGCGAGCGGCGTGTTGATGACGACCTCGCCGATCGACTTGGCGCCAAACGGGCCCGTCGGCTCGTAGCTCGGCTCAAAGGCCACGCGGATGCTGCCGATATCTAGGCGGGTGGGTAGCTTGTAGCTCATAAAGTTGCCGGTGCGCAGGCGTCCACGGTCATCGTGCTCGACAATCTCGTAGAGCGCGTGACCGATACCCTGGGCAATGCCGCCCTCGGCCTGGACGCGCGCGAGCGCCTCGTTGATCACGGTGCCGCAATCGACGGCCGCCGCATAGTCCACCACGGTCACCTTGCCGGTGGCCTTGTCGACCTCGACCTCGGCAATGCCGGCCATAAACGGCGGGGGCGAAACGGGCAGGCTGGCAGAGGCATGCGAGGTCAGCGCGTCGCCGCCCTCGATGTTCTTAACGCACAGGTTGGCAAAGTCGCGCAGCGTGAGGTAGCGACCGCGCTCGCGGGCGGCGCGCTCGTCGGACAGGCGCACGTACTGGCCATCAAAGACCACATCGGCGGCATCCACGTCCCACATCTGGGCGGCCTTGGCGCAAATCTTCTTGCGCAGCTCGGTCGCGGCATTCTTGGCGGCCAGGCCCGTCACGTACGTACCCGAGCTCGCGTACGAGCCGGCGTCGAAGGGCGATACATCGGTATCCACGCCACGAACCACAATGAGAGAGCTCTCCACACCCAGCTCCTCGGCGGCAATCTGCGCCAGGATCGTGTCGACGCCCATGCCGTTGTCGGTGGCGCCGGTCGAAAGCGCAATAAAGCCGTCCTCTTCCAGGCGCATGTCGATGCCGGCGATGTCGACATTGGAGATGCCCGAGCCCTGCATAGTGAGAGCGCAGCCCAGGGCGCGTACGCGATCGCCCAGGTCGACGGCCAGCGGCTTGTCGCGCCAACCGATCATGTCCATCGCGCGCAGCAGGCAGCGGTCGAGCGCGCAGGCGTTGAGCTTTTCGTTGTAGTACTGCGGCATGACCTCGCCCTCGCGCACGATGTTCTTAAGGCGCAGGTCGGCGGGGTCCATGTGCAGCATGTCGGCGAGCTCGTTGACGGCGCTCTCCACGGCAAACTGGCCCTGGGTGGCACCGTAGCCGCGATACGCGCCGCCGCGGTTGGTGTTGGTGTAGACGGCGTCCCAGCTAAAGCGGCTCGCCTTCACATGGTTGTAGATGGGCAGGCTCTTATGGCCCGAAAGGCCGATCGTCGTGGTGGCGTGCTCGCCGTACGCGCCGGCGTTGGACAACGTGTGCAAGTCGATGGCCGTGATGGTGCCGTCGTTCATGGCGCCCAGCTTAACGGTCATCTGCATCTGGTGGCGCGAGTTGCCCGCAGTGATGGTCTCCTCGCGGGTGTAGCAGCAGTAGCTCGGACGGCCAGTCTGCTGGGTCACGAACGCAACGAAGATCTCGCAGCAGCCCGTCTGCTTGGAGCCAAAGCCGCCGCCGATGCGCGGTTTAATGACCTGCACCTGCGACTGCGGAATGTCGAGCGACTGCGCGACCATGCGGCGCACGTGGAAGGGCACCTGCGTGGAGGAGGTCACCGAGATGCGGCCGAACGCGTCGGTCGTCGCGAAGGCACGGAAGGTCTCCATAGGCGCGGTCTGCGTGGCCTGGCTGGTGTAGGTGCGCTCAAAGACGATGTCGCTCTGGGCGAACGCCTCGTCCAGATCGCCATAATCGCTGGTACCGCTGCACACCAGGTTGCGCGGAACATCGCCGCCCTGCGGGAACATAAAGGTCACGTCGCCCTCGGGGTGGACCACGATGTCGTTATCGAGCGCCTGGGTAAAGTCGAGCAGAGGCTCGAGCACCTCGTAGTCGACCTTGATGAGCTTGAGCGCCTTATCGGCGGCCTCCTCGGTCTCGGCGGCGACGATCGCCACCTCTTCGTTTTGATAACGGACGAGGTTCTCGAGAATCAGACGGTCGTAGGGACTCGGCTGCGGATAGCTCTGGCCGGCAATGGTAAAACGGCGCTTGGGAACGTCCTCGTAGGTGTAGACGCCCACCACGCCGGGCACCTTCAGGGCGCGCGACGTATCGATGGAGCGGATCTTGGCGCGGGCATACGGGCTGCGCTTGAGCTTAACGATGAGCGCACCGGCGGGCACCATGTCGCCCGTGTAGACGGGACGGCCCTCGAGCAGGGCCTTCGAGTCCTTCTTGGGCTGCTTGTGGGTAATCTGCTTGTAGGTGACGCCGTCAGAGCTGGTGTTATTGACCGGCAGCTCGGGCATCTCGAAGCCCACCTTCACGCCGGACTCGTTAAGGAAGCGGACGATGGCGCGCAGCTGGCTCTCGTAGCCGCTGCAACGGCAGAGGTTGCCAGCCAGCTGGCGCGAGAGTTCCTCGCGCGTGGCGACGAGGCTCGGGTCCTCCTTGGCGGCGCGGGCAAGCGCCAGCACGTTCATGATGAGGCCGGGAGCGCAAAAACCGCACTGCTCGGCACCTTCGGCAGCCATGGCGCGAGCGAGCGTCTCAGACTCGGCCTTGAGACCCTCGAGCGTGGTGACGGAGCGGCCCTCGACGCGCGCGGCGGGAACCGAGCAGCTCAGCACCGGATCGTCGTCGAGCCACACCGTGCACAGGCCGCAGTTGGTGGTCTCGCAGGCGCAGCGCACCGACGCGCAACCCTGCTCGCGCAGCAGCGCAAAGAGCATGGTATCGGGGGCAATCTGAACCTTGACCTTGCGACCGTTGAGCGTAAAGGAAAGATCGATGAGTTTGGCAGCCATTAGCGCACCTCGCTAGAATCGACGCCGGGCACGCGGCGGCAGGAATACTCGTCCGTGGCAAACTTGGGGACCTGAACGGTCTCGAGCTCGCGGGCAAGCGCGGCCGAAAGCTCAATGCCGGCGGCGCGGCGCACGGCCTGAATCGCCAGCGGGGCCGAGATGCGGCGGCGGTAGTCGGCCGAGCCCCACATGTTGGTGCCGTAGCTCAGGGCACGCACGGATGCGGCAAGGGCGCACAGCTCGTCCTCGGAAGGCTGCTCGCTGGTGAGGCCACACGCCTCGCCCTGCAGCAGGGTTGCGCGCAGCGGGCGGGCGCCCACGGTGACATGCCAGCTGTTATCCCACCAGGCGGCGGTGACATTTAGGGATGGGAAGTCGGTCGCGGCCTTGCGTACGGCCTCGTAGCTTGCGCGGTAGTCATGCTTAACGACCACAACATGCTCGATCACGTCGCGCACGTAGCCCATGTTCACAAACTCGGCGAGCGGCACGCGGCCGGCACCCGTCAGCTCAACGTACGAGTCGAGCGCCAAAAAGGCCGAAAGCACGTCCGAGAAGCCAAAGCGGCCGTAGATGCTACCGCCCACCGTGGCGGTATTGCGCAGCTGCACGCCCACGATGTCGTGGACGGCGAACTCAAAAACATTGTTGACAAGCACGTTGAGCCCGGCATGACGCTCGAGCTGGCGCAGGGTGCACATGGCACCGATGCGAAACTCGGTCTCGGTCTCCTCAATCTGATCGAGTCCGCAGGCCGAAAGGTCAATCGCCGTCGCCACGCGACGCGATCCCAGGCGCATCCAGATGCCGCCGCCCACAATCTTGTTGTTGCGGTTCTTCTGTAAGAGCTCATAGGCTTCGGCCGCGTTTCCAACACGGACGTAGGTACCGAACTTGAGCACGTTCTCCCCCATCTCTTTACTTGTCCAGTACTCCTAAGTGTACCAAACGAGGGCGCACGACCCTCACCACCATAGAAAAAGGCTCCCGGCAGGAATTGCCGGGAGCCTTAGGCGCATCAGCTGGTGCTGTGCGGAGCTATGTCAAGCTGGATTTAGCAGACGCCCTGGGCCATCATGGCGTCGGCGACCTTCAGGAAGCCGGCGATGTTGGCGCCCATGACAAAGTTGCCCTCCTGGCCATACTCCTTGGCGGTGTCGTCCACGTTGTGGAACATGCCGCGCATGAGCTGCTCGAGCTTGCCGTCGACCTCCTCGAAGGTCCAGGCAGGTGCTCGGCGTTCTGGCTCATCTCCAGGCCGGACACGAGCACGCCGCCGGCGTTGGCAGCCTTACCGGGCATAAAGGCGACGCCGTTCTCCTGGAAGTAGGTCGTGGCCTCGATGGTCGTGGGCATGTTCGCGCCCTCGCCGACCACCTTGCAGCCGTTGGCGACGAGTGCCTGGGCGTCCTCGAGCAGCAGCGTGTTCTCGCGAGCGCAGGGCAGCGCGATGTCGCAGGGAAGCTGCCACACGCCGCGGCCGTCGCCCTCGTGCCACGTGGCATTGGGCTTCTCGTCGACGTACATAGCGAGCGTAACGCCCTTGTCGTGGCCAGAGCGCTTCTGGTTGTAGACATGCTCGAGCACGGTGTAGTCGATGCCGTCGGGATCCTCGACCCAACCGTGGGTATCGGAGCAGGCCAGCACCTTGCCGCCGAGCTGGGAAACCTTCTGGACGGCGTAGATGGCAACGTTACCGGAGCCGTGAACGACGACGTTCTTGCCCTCGAAGGAGTCGCCGCGGCTCTTGAGGTACTCGTCCACAAAGTAGACCAGGCCGTAGCCGGTGGCCTCGGTACGGGCGAGCGAGCCGCCAAAGGAGAGGCCCTTGCCGGTGAGGACGCCGGTCCACTCGTTGGTCAGGCGCTTGTACTGACCGAACATGTAGGCAACCTCGCGGCCGCCAACGCCCAGGTCGCCGGCGGGAACGTCGGTGTTGGGGCCGATGTGACGATAGAGCTCAGTCATGAAGGACTGACAGAAGTGCATTATCTCGTTGTTGGACTTGCCCTTGGGGTCAAAGTCGGAACCGCCCTTGCCGCCGCCCATGGGAAGGGTGGTCAGGCTGTTCTTGAGGATCTGCTCCAGGCCCAGGAACTTGAGCATGCCCAGGGTGACCGTCGGGTTAAAGCGCAGGCCGCCCTTGTAAGGTCCAATGGCAGAGTTGAACTCGACGCGGTAGCCACGGTTGACCTGAACCTTGCCCTGGTCGTCAACCCAAGGGACACGGAACATAACGATGCGCTCGGGCTCGACGAGGCGCTCAAGCAGGGCGGCCTCCTCGTACTCGGGATGGGCGTCGAGCGCCGGCTGGATGGTGCCGAGGATCTCGGTCGCGGCCTGGATGAACTCAGGCTGCTCGGGATAGCGGGCCTTGAGCTCGTCGAGAACTTTCTGCGTGTAGCTCATGCTTCCTCCAATTGATGGAAAAGAAAGGTGTCGTTCGCGGCGCCCCATGCGCCGTGAGCTTTATCGAGTATGGATAATATCGCACTGTTGCGGCAAAGTTACGAATAAGACCGCGGGCGGATGTTTCATTTTGATTACGATGCAGGTAGAAGCGTTTTTGAACAGCTGACGTACAAATTGCGTGTTTCGAAGCTGTTTCCCGCACGTTTCGAAACCACCACAAAGGGGACAGGCACCTTTGTGGTGGTGTTGACGGCTAGAGGACGAGCTGATGGTAGTCGGCTGGGGTTATGCGGCCCTCGGTGGCGGCGCGGAAGGCGGCGAGGGCATCGCCGGAGAACGGCATGGCCCAGCACAGCCCGCAGCCGGCGGTATGGACCTTTCGGGCAGCGGCATGATGCGCCCAGGCACGCCGGCGGCAAGACACAGCTGTTCGCATTCCATCACATCGAAGGTGCTATCGAACGAAACGATGATCTTACGTTCATGGTCGAGAGCATCACCGGACGGGCCTTCGCGGTGTGCATCACGATACGCCGCGGCGGCCGCTTCCTCTTCCGCAGTGTGTCCACAGCCACCGCAACCGCAGGTACAGGGTTCGGACCCGTCGCAAGTGCAAGGTTCTCCCGTGTCGGGACAAATATCATGAGACATGGCAACTCCAATCGTCTAGGCGAGCAACTCGGCCGCCGCAAACTCCTCGGGCGTATTGACGTTCTCGAAGCAGAGCGTCGAGCCCGCGGCCTGAACGATCTGCGGCTCATCCATATAACCAGCCCGAACGCGATTGATCAGGCAGCGAATGCGCTGGCGGTCGCAGGCAAGCAGCTCTTGGGCGGCCGGCGCACATGCGTCACGGCGCCAGACGGCGCAAAGCGGCTCAATCCCCCGCTCCTCGTGCGGCACGCACACGTCGAGCGCCTCGGCCTCAACACAATCGGCAAGCGCGCCGATGAGTTCCGGCGAGACAAACGGCATGTCGCAGGCGACGATCGCCACGAGCGGCAATCGGGCCGCAGCCAGCGAGCTCGCGATGCCGCGCATGGCGCCCGCCGACCCCTCAAGGTCCGCCACTACACGCGGCACCAGGCCGCCAAACGCGTGCTCCTCAAGATAGGCAAGCTCGCTGGGACGCGAAGTCGTCACAACCAACTCGCCGGCAATTGGCGCCAGCCGACCCAGCACGCGCTCGATGAGCGGCTCGCCGCAAAACGCCATGCGAGCCTTATCGCAGCCCATGCGCGACGACAACCCGCCCGCTTGAACGACACAAGAAAGATCGGCCCGTCTTACGGTAGTCATACGGCAAAACACCTCCATCGGCATGCTCGAAACCCGGTGCACGAAGCTAAATACAGCCGCCGAAATAACGGCGCTACGAAAAGCTCGTGCAAAAACAAAACAGCGCCTTTGCGGCACGCAGCAAGACCGCGAGCACAAAAGCGCTGGTAGCGTATGGCGGGAACGTATGTGAATCGAACACATCCAAGACGTTTTGCACGCCTCGCAACGGTTTTGAGGACCGCGGAGCCCACCGGAGCCCATCCGTTCCCAAGTGCGGGCGTATTTTACCAAACCGAACAGGCCCCATCCCATAAAGACGAGCAAGAAGTTGAGGTGGAATAGTTCCTGTTTTTGCTGCCAAAGCCCCCAACTAGGAACTATTTCACCGCAACTGAGGAGACGGGGGCGGGTGAACGGCCTAGCGTAGGGACCTCAGGCCGCCGGCTTCCTTATCGAGCACCGTAAAGCGCACGGCATCCAGGTGCTCCAAGATGCTGATGGCGCGTTTACGCGACACGCCAAGGGCCTCGCGCAGCACGCTCGTGGTGGCAGCGCCACCGGCTGCCTCAATGGCGGCGGCAACAAGCTCGCGCGCATGGGCCTCGACGGCAGCAGACAGGGCAACGTCGCGCTCGATCTTCACGATGGAACGGTTAAGCGAAAGCTCGCGCAGAGCTCGCGTCATGGTGTCGCGATCGAGCTGCAGTTGCTCGCCTACCTCTGGCAACGTCGGCGCATCGAGGCCAGCTTCGTCCAGCAAGGCAACGATACGTTCGCAGGCCTCGCGCACCACACGCGCCGCGGCGGCAGCGGAGTGCGGGTCGAATACCTCGGCGCCCTCGGAGGCACACACGCCACGCGAGCAGCCCTCGGCAATCAGAGCCGCGGCAACGCCTTCATCAGCGGCAGGCCACGCAGCATGGGCAACGGCGCCGGGCGTAAAGCCCGTCTCCTTGGGAGCCGCCGCGTGCATGGATGACAAGGTCGCCGTCAGTGCATCCATCGCGGCGTCGAGCGCCACGGCGTCCGCCAAGAGGCACGCATCACCCACGGCAAGCTTGCGAACGGAGCCCTGCGCCACCAACCCGCGCAGTGCGGCATCGACCTCGCCGACACCAAAATCCAAAGCCTCGGCAACATCAACCACCGTAACCGGCAGCGTCTGCAGCGCCAGCCAAGCGCCCACACCGCCCGCGATATCGCCGGACTCGAGCGCCGCATACAGCGTACGCTCTCCTTCGGCAAGCTCGCGCGAGCGACGGCAGCGCGAAAGCAGCACGCGCCCGCCGCCAATAAGCATAACGGGCGAATACGACAGCACCACGGCATGGTCTCCGGCACACAGCGGCAGCGGCTCCTCCAGGCGCACCTGCACGGTACGGGTCTCGCCCACCGCCATGGGGGCCTCGCCCTCCAAAAGCATGATGCGGCCGACGACCTCGGCCGTGCCGGCCATCACATGCGCACGCGCGCCCGACTCGAGCACGCGCGGCTTGGTGCCCTCGCGGCCAGGTAGGTGAACGTCATCATAAAGCGCAACGTCTGGCCAAAGCGGTCCGCCACGCCCAGCATCTCGCCACGGTCAAGCGCCGAGACACCGTCACCAACCAGGTTGAGCGCCACGCGTTGCCCAGGCAGTGCTCGCGGCGTATCGCCATGCACCTGAATCCCGCGCACGCGACAGACCGTACGCGACGGCAAAGCCATCAGCTCGTCGCCCACCGCAACCGGCGCATCGTGAAGCGTTCCCGTTACGACAGTGCCGACGCCCTTAATCGTAAAGCAGCGGTCAATCGGCAGGCGCGGCGCGGCATCGGTGCGCTCGGCACGGTCGCGGCAGGCATCCCAGCAGGCACTTACCTGCTCGTCGAGCACCGCAAGCAGCCCGTCGATCCCCTCCGCCCGTCTTAGACGACACGGGCACAATCGGCGCGCCCGCAAACACGGTACCCGACAAAAAGTCATCGACATCGAGCTCGGCAAGCTCGGTCATCTCGACATCGGCCAGGTCACACATAGTCAGCGCCACCACCATATGCGTAACGCCCAGCAGCTCCAGCACGTGCACGTGCTCGCGGGTCTGCGGCATCACGCCCTCGACGGCAGAGATCACCAACACGGCAACATCAATGCCCGTGGCACCCTGCACCATGGCGCGCAGGTAATGCGCGTGGCCCGGCACGTCGACCAGGCCGACGATCTTGCCGCTCGGCAGCGCCAGCTCGCCAAAGCCAAGCTCCACGGTCATACCGCGACGGCGCTCGACCTCCAGACGGTCGGGATTCTTGCCGGTCAGCGCCTCGATCAGTGCGGACTTACCGTGGTCAACGTGGCCCGCCGTGCCAACGATAACGGGGCACTCCACCAGCGTTTGAACCTCACTCATCGAGCAATCGCCTTCTCAACGCACGCGACGAGCGTCAATGCCGCCGTCTCGATATCGCGGTCGCCCACGAGTGTGCGTACGTCAAACAGGACGCGATCGTGCGAGGCGCGCGTGACGACCGGCGTGTCGAAATCTTGGACGAGCGAGCGCTTGAGCGCATCGACCGTCAGGCGCGCGTCAACAAGACGCACGGCAACGCACATCGTGGGCAGCTCCACAGTAGGCAGCGAGCCGCCACCGGGGGTCGACGATTCCTCGACGATCTCCACCTGCACGGCGCACGGGCAACCCGCCTTATCGAGCCCGGCGACCATACGATCGCGCAGCTTGCGGGCACGTCGTTCCAAATGGGCCTGCGGTAGCGTAAGCATGCTGAGCACCGGAATATCGCGATGGGCAACATCGGCGCCGTCCATGTAGATACGCAGCGTGGCCTCGAGCGCCGACAGAGCCAGTTTGCCCGGGCGCAGGGCGCGCATAAGCGGATGTGCGCCGCAGGCCTGGACCAGATCGCGACGGCCCATGATAATGCCCGCCTGTGCGGCACCGAGCAGTTTATCGCCCGAGCACGACACCAGATCGAGCCCCGCCGCTACCGAAGCCGGCGTGGTTTCTTCGCCGCCGCGCACCAAGATGTCGTCGGGCAACAGCGCGCCCGACCCCTGGTCCTCGTAGAACAGCAGGCCATGCTTGTGGGCCAGAGCGGCAAGCTCCCGAGAGCCCACCTCCTCGTGAAAACCCTCGATGCGATAGTTGGAAGGATGGACCTTAAGGATCATCGCCGTATCGGGCGTAATGGCTTGCTCATAATCTGCCAGGTGAGTGCGGTTGGTGGCGCCGACCTCGACGAGTTTGGCGCCCGAAGCCGCCATGACATCGGGGATGCGGAAGCTGCCGCCAATCTCGACAAGCTCGCCGCGGCTGACGATGACCTCCTTGTCTGCGGCATGGGTCGCCAGCACCAGCAGCACCGCGGCGGCGTTGTTGTTGACCACGAGCGCGTCCTCAGCACCGGTAAGCGAGCGGATCAGCTGCGCGGCATGTTCCTTGCGCGAACCACGCGAGCAGGTGTCCACGCTGTACTCGAGCGTGCTGTACCCGCGCGCGACCTCAGCCACGGCCTTTGCCGCCGACTCCGCGAGCGGGGCACGACCCAAGTTGGTATGGATGACCACGCCCGTAGCGTTGACGGCAGGGCGCAGGCTCGGCAACGCGGAGCGGTGCGCACGCCACTCGATGGCCGAAGCCAGGTCGCGTTTAGAGCGCGGGGCGGCACCGGCACGAATCGCAGCGCGCTCCTCGTCGAGCTCGGCCGTGACGGCGGCATGCACCACCGCGTCGCAGGTCTCCCCCGCCGCCTTCACTACCGGCCACTCGGCAAGCAGCTCGTTGACGGATGGAATGGCGCGCAGGCGGGCGCGCACCTCATCGGACATGTTCTGGCTATCGCTCATGTGCGGCCTTTCAAAACCAAAGGTGAATCAATCGTTCGAACGTCAAACTATCAGCCAATTCGATCGGCTGAGTCAATCAATCGCTATTATCCTCGCGCGCCGCGATCTTTTCCACGCGAACGGCGTTTTCCTGGGTGAGCGCGGCGCCCGTCAACGGGTCCCAACGCAACGGTGTATGGTCGAGCGGGCCAACGCCGAGCGCTTGGGCGCCATCCACGCCGGTGCCAAACGAACGCCCACCAGGAGCAGCCGACGTGAAGATGCACGCCGGATGCAGATAGGGCGTCGTCTCCACGCGCACGCGGTCGCGGCCCATATCGCTCACGAGCTCAACGACCTCGCCATCGGCGATGCCCATGTGCGCAGCAGCATCGGCATTCATCTGCACGGCATCCAGGTCCGATCCAGCCTCGGCGGCACCTTGGGCCGCAAGCCTTCGCGAGGTATGCGACTCAAAGGGACGGTTGCCGCTAATGAGGCGAAACATCCCCGGGCCAGGCTCCACCATGGGAGCGATCCAGTTGGGTACACGACCCAGGCCGGCTCGTTCCCATACGTCGCTTGCCAGCGCAATTTTGCCGCCATTCAAGGGGATCGCCGGCTCGCCCGTACGCGACGGCAATGCAACACCCGTGTCGGCCCAGCCGCGCTCCTTGAGCTCGTCCAGATTGATCCCAAAAGGCGCCACCTGGGCAGCCGCCAGATCGTCGGACGTAAACTGGAAGTACTCGCCCACACCACACGCCTGCGCCAGACCGGCAAAAATCTCCCGACCGGGACGCGTGTCGTCATGCTGCACGGGCAACACGGCATTGCGGTAGAACACACGCGCATCGTTGGCGCCCACGACTGTGCCCACACCGCGGTCGGCCTCCAGATACGTCACGTCGGGCAGCACGAAGTCAGAAGCACGCGCCGTCTCGGACCAACGAATATCAATCGTCACGAGCAAGTCGAGCCGCTGCAAAATACCCAACCAAGCCTGTGCATTGCCATAGCCCGCACCGGGGTTACTGGCATAGACGATGAGCCCACGCAAATCGCCGGCAAGAATCGACTGACCGATGGTCGTGCACAGGCCGCGCACCGGATCGACCAGTGGATAGCGCTCGGACCCCAGCTTGGGCCCGCGCGGCACCGGCGGCGTCGCAAAGCGTGCGAGATCGAGGTCGCCCAACACGAGCGGCGTGGGCGGATTGAGCGCGCCGCCCGCATGCCCGATGCAGCCCAGCAGCACATCGACCAAGCAGATAGCGCGCGCGGTCTGGGTGCTATTGGCATACGCGATACCGATGCCGCCATGAAAGCCCGCATCCACCACAGCAGCAGGCGCGGCGGCAGCCAGATCGCGCGCCGTGGCGGTAATCTCTACGGCCGGCACGTCGCACATCGACTCAGCCCATTCAGGCGTCCAAACAGCAGCCGCCTGCGCCAGCTCATCAAACCCCGTGGCATAGCGGTTCACGAACTCGTGGTCATACAAGTCCTCGGCAATGAGCACATGGGCAATGCCCAGCAGCAGCGCCAGATCGCATCCGGGACGCACGCGCAGCCAGCGGTCGGCAAGCGCGGCCGAGCCACTGCGCCGGGGGTCAACTACGATGATCTTTGCCCCACGGCGACGGGCATCGTTGAGCGCATCAACGGCCGCCATCGTCGACGAATCGACGATGGAACGCCCCAGGTACATGATGCAGTCGGTATGCGCCAGGTCGGAGGCGGGACTATAGCCCAGGCTGTGCTCCCAACCGGTAAGTCGGCTTACCTCGCAGGCGCCATCGGCACCGTACACGTTGGGCGAGCCCAGTGCATGCATAAAGCGATACGCCCAGTAGCGGTCGAACGAAGGCACGCCGAGCGTCATGCCCAGCGCACGGGGCCCGTGCTCGTCGACAATCCCCAAAAGGCGCTCGGCAATCTGGGCAAACGCCTCGTCCCAGGAAATCGCATCGAACCCCGAGCCATCCCGGCGGCGTCGCATGGGGTGCACGATGCGGTCGCGCTCGTCAAACGGCATTGCCAGACGATGCCGTCCGCGGGCGCACAGGCACGCCGCCGCGCACGGATGCCCCGGCACCGGCAACTCGGCCACCACGCGCCCATCCTCAACATGGGCCGCAAAGGCGCAATCGGCATAGCATCCCCCGCATGTGGTCACCACGGCGCGACCGTCACGCTTCACAGCAGATGCCATCTCGATTACCCCTTTCATCAGCCAAACACAACAGGCCAAAAGCCCGGCAACGAGCCCCAGACCCAAAAAGCCTCCCGCACGGCAACGCCCCGCGGGAGGCCCAACGTCAAACAGACGGTACCTTACGCCTCGGACTTCTTGGCGTAGATAAACCAGTAGCCGAGCGCGATCAGGACCGCGCCGCCCACGATGTTGCCCAGCGTGGCGGCGGACAAGTTAAACGCAATGCCCGCAGCGTTGAGCGCGTCGGCGCCGGCGACGTCGGCACCATAACCGCATGCATGCATCACGGCACCCATGGCAAAAAGTACATGTTGGCAACGCAGTGCTCAAAACCGCAGGCCACAAAGGCGGCGATGGGCAGCAGAATGCCCACAACCTTATCGACCACGGTCTTGCCGGCGGTACCGATCCACACGGCAAGGCACACAAAGATGTTGCACAGGATGCCGCGGAAGAAGATCGTCACCCAGTCGATCGTCACCTTGCCGGCGGCGACGCTCACCATGGAGTTGGCGACCGCCTCGCCGTTGAGCTTGTAAATGCCGGCCATGTACACCAAAAAGACGATGAACAGGGCACCGACAAAGTTACCGATCCACACGACGACCCAAGCCTTGAGCATCTGAGCCAGGGTGATCTTTTTGCTCTTGAGCGCGCAGACCATGAGCGAATTACCGGTAAACAGCTCGGCGCCGCACACCAGCACCAGCACCAGGCCCAGGCAAAAGCACAGACCGCCCACGACGCGCTGGGCGCCCCAGCCAGCGTGCTGTCGCTCAAAAACACCGTAAAGAACAGGCCGCCGAAGGCGATAAACGCGCCGGCGAACATTGCCAACAGAAAGGCCTTAGCGACCGGCAGGTTAGCCTTGGTCACGCCGGCGGTCTCGGTCTTGGCCTCGATCGCGGCGGGCGCCAGGCAATCGGGAGCGGGGTACTCCACCTTGGAATCTGCCATGTCAATCACTTCTTTCCTAATCAGCAGGGACAAGCGCTCCTATTGCTCTTGCCCCAAGCGGACAAAGTGGGAAAAGTCGTTGGCGGCCACGGCGTCGTACACGGCGTCGACGGCGTCAAAGACCTCCGGGGACATAGGGTTGTAAAACTCCGTATCGCCCGGCTGAATCCCTATGAAGACGATATCTTCGCACGATTGCTCGATTTCCTCGATCAGAATCGACAAAGGGAGCGAATGCGTGGTGAACATCGACTTGCGGGCCACGTCACGTTTGTCGAGCAAGCGGATGGCGCCGACGGGCAGCGCCATGTCGGCGGCATCGACCAAAACCAAACGCGGCGGACGCTCACGCTTAACCTCGATGATGTCGTCCTCGGGCGTTTGCCCGCCGTCGATGGTGTACCAACCGGCGATGGGCGCGTCCTCCATCTTTTTGGAGAGCACGGGGCCGGCGGCATCGTCGGCACGCAGCACGCTTCCCGCCGTGAGCACGATACCCGCAAACGGGGCGCCGTTCACACGTCCATCCACAACGCGACCCATTACTGCAACCTTCCCGTCAGATACACGCCCGAAACATCGCGCACGCGCTCCACCAAATCGCGGAACTTCATTAAGAACGCGACCTGCTGGGCATGCAGGCCAAAGTCGTCGTCGAACACCGAGATGCCGGCCTTAGCCGACCCGCGAAAACCGCGCTCGTCGAGCAGCGCATCGCAGGCCTCGAGCAGCGACGGCACCGCCGCCTTGTCGAGCTGGCACTCGCCAAAGGAGCGGATGGCCTCAAACTTAGTCCGGGCCTCCCCCTCCGGCAGCGCGTCGATAAGCGAATAAAACACATCCACCGGCACCGACAGGCGCGGCTCAAAGCAGTCGAGCACGCCGGTGTGGTGGCCCACGGCGAGCGTGTAGTACAGCACGTCGCAGGCCTCCTGGGGAACGTCTTCCTCGGTCTCCACAAACTTACGCGTGAGCTCGTAGAAGACCACCTGGTCGGGCGCATGGCCCAGGCAGGGGTCGGCGACGCCCTCGGCGGCCTCGTCGCTTGCGCGCGAGGCATCGCCAAAGGAGCCGCCGAGCATACCGGGACCCGCAAAGTAACCAGAGCGGTCCGTGAGCTCCATCTAACGACCTCCGGCCAGCACCAGATCCTGCAACGCCGAGTAGACCTCAACGCGGCGAGGATCGTCCTGCTTGTCGATGAGCAGCGCCATGGCACCGCGGATATCGCCCTTGGGCGCGCCCTCGAGCGTGTCCATAAACTCGTTGGCCAGGTCGCGGCCGTAACGGTAGCCGCTCATGGCGCGAGCTTCGCGCTCGATGGCAACGCGCAGCTTGTACGGCACGCCGGGGTGCAGGATATCGGCCTGTTCGCCGGCGGCCTCCACCGTGGTCTCGGCGTGGAGCTTTTGGTCCAGCAGACCGAGCGCCATGGCAAAGCCGTAGATGGTCTGCGCGGGGCTGGGCGGGCAGCCGGGGATATAGACATCGACCGGCAAGATCTTGTCCGTGCCGCCCCAGACGCAGTAGTTATCGTAGAAGATGCCACCGGTGCAGCCGCACGCGCCATAGGACACCACGATCTTGGGATCGGGTGCGGCCTCAAAGGCGCGCAGCGCCGGCATGCGCATGGCACGCGTCACGGCGCCGGTGTACAGCAGCACATCGGCGTGACGGGGCGAGGGCACGACCTTGATGCCAAAGCGCTCGACGTCGAAGACGGGCGTGATGGAACCGAAGATCTCGATCTCGCAGCCGTTGCAGCCGCCGCAGTCAACACGGTAGACGTACACCGAGCGCTTGATCTTCTTAAGAAGGGTCGCCTTGGCCTTCTCGATGCTCTCATCGAGCTCGATCTTGGTCGGGCGGTACTGAAGCCGCTCGGGCAAAAGCGTGGGTTCGGCCATGGTTACTCCTCCTTCGTATCAAAATCCATGATGATGCCCTCGACCGGCGCAGGACCGGCGGGAATCTCGGGCGCATCGGGGTTGAGCTCGCGGTCGATATACTCCGGGTTCACGCCGTGGCCGCCAGATACTCCATGCCGGGGCCCTGGGGCTCACCGGACGCAAGCGTCTCGTTGGCAGCCATGCCGTGCGCGTTGCCGGTCTTTACGGCCGAAGCGGCGCGCAGGGCGTCGAGCTCACGCTTGCACTCCTGGCACATACCGACGGTACGGGCGGCCTGGATGGCCTCCATGCCGCCGGCCTTTTGCAGCAGGCGCTTGGCGTAGTCGATCTCCTTGTGCGGGGCGAACGGCTTGCCGCAACGCGAGCAGTGCTCGAGCGTATAGACGCTCTTGCTGGTGAGGTCGTCCTTGCTCATAACGGCCAGCTCAAACTCCTCGGTGAGCTTGATGGCCTCCATGGGACAGGCTTCCTCACAACGGCCGCAGAAGATGCAGCGACCGTAGTCGATCGACCAGGTGATGGTATCGGAGGCAAGGTCGGTGTCCATGCGAATGGCATCGGCCGGGCACGCCACGCCGCAGGCACCGCAGGCGATGCAGAGCTCGGCGTTGTGCTCGGGCTTGCCGCGCATGTCCTTGTTGGTGGGAAACGGCGCAAACGGGTACTTGACCGTCGCGTCGCCGGCCTTGGCGTTAACCTTCCAAAGCTTCAGCATATTAGAGCGCCTCCTCATCGAGCGGAGCGGCCATGGTGCCCTCGCCCGCAAGCGGCGACTTGTCGCGCCAGACGTTCTCGAACTGTTCCTTGTCGAGCACGTGGTCGCGCTTGGCGGCGACATCAGTCACCGTCACGCGGTCGGTGCAGGAGTAGCACGGGTCGAGCGAGCCGACGATCAGCGCCGCATCGCCCACGGTGTTGCCGCGGAACATGTAGCGCAGGACCGGCCAGTTGCTGTACGTGGCGGCCTTGGCGCGCCAGCGGTAGCACTTCTGGTTATTGCCGAGCATAGCCCAGTGCACGTCCTCGCCGCGCGGCGCCTCGGTGGCGCCGATGGCGTACTTGTGCGGGGTGTACTCCCAATCCGTGGTGAGGATGGGTCCCGACGGGCAGTTCTCGAGCATGGTCTCGATCATGTCGATCGAATCGTAGACCTCCTGGATGCGAACGGCGGTACGGCCGAAGGCATCGCAGGTGTCGGCCGTGGCGGCGTGCATCTTTTGGACGTCCGGATCGGCGTAGCCGTCGAAGGGATGGTCAAAGCGCACGTCGCGGGCATAGCCCGAGCCACGCATGAGCGGGCCGACCGGCGAAAAGTCGCGGGCGATCTTACGGTCCAGAATGCCGATGCCACTCGTGCGCTCAATAAAGTTGGGCGTGGAGAGCAAAACGTCGACGAGCTCCTGGACCTCGGAGCGCAGCTGGTGGATGGTCGTGAGCGTGGAGAGTTTCTGCTCGGCCAAAATGTCGCGACGCACGCCACCGATCACATTGAGGCCGTAGGTCTTGCGGTGGCCGGAGAGTTTCTCGGCCAGGTCCATGGACTTCTCGCGAACGCGGAAGAACTGCTGGAAGCCGGAATCGAAGCCGGTGTAGTGCGATGCGAGGCCAATGTTGAGCAGGTGCGAGTGCAGGCGCTCGACCTCGAGCATGATGGCGCGGATGTACTGCGCGCGCGGCGGGACGTGAATGCCCTGGGCGCGCTCGACAGCCTCGGCGTAGGCCACCGAGTGGGCGCAGCCGCAGATACCGCAGATACGGTCGGCAAGGAACGTCACGGCATCATAGTTCAGGCGCGTCTCGGCGACCTTCTCCATACCGCGATGCACGTAGAACAGGCGGTAGTCGGCATCGACGATCGTCTCGCCCTCCACGAACAGGCGGAAGTGGCCGGGCTCGTCGGAGGTGATGTGCAGCGGTCCCATGGGGACGAGCGTAGTCTCCTTGCCCTTGGTGTCGGCCAGGAATTCGTAGTTTTCCATGTCGCTCGCGGGGGCGGGGCGGAAACGGTAATCCATCGAATCCTTGCGCAACGGGTACAGCCCGCTGGGCCAATCGTCGGGAAGCACCAGGCGACGGCGGTCGGGCAGACCCTCGGGGATCAGGCCAAACATATCGCGCAGCTCGCGCTCGCCCCACACGCAGGCGGGGACGAACGGCGTCACGGACGGGAACGTCATCTTGGCGGGGTCGACCTCGGCACGCACGGTAACCCAGCCGGGGTCCTCCCCCTCCATGGAGATGACGTAGTACACGGCGTAACGGCCGCACAGGCTGCGCTCGTCGTTGCCGACAATCACAGGAATCCAGCCGTAGCGCTCGTAATACAGGTAGTGGACGGCCTCGGGCAGACGGTCCAGCTTGACGGTGATCGTCAGCTGGTCCTCGCACTGCCATTCGACCTTCTCGATAGCGCCCGGCACTGCAGCACGCAGGGCCTCGACGTGGCTTTCGCAGCGACGAGCGTAGTCCTTCTTTTCAGGTTCTGCCATGGTGCTAATTCACCTCACTTGTCTTGGTCTGGGAACTGAACACCATGCGGTAGAGAGGGGCCTCGTGGAGCTCTTCGACGCTCTGGTTCAAAACGACGGACGTTGCATCCTCGACGCCGCTCGTGATGGCGACCGGGGTGGCGATACCGAACCACATGACCACGATCGCGAGGGCGATCTCGGGGATGATCATGAGGGCGGGCACCTCGTGGCGCTTCATGCCCTCGGGCGCCTTGCCGAAGATGGACTTGAGCGCGATGCCGGTAAGGGCGAAGTACACGCCGGTGAGGCCGATGGCCACGAGCACGACCACCCAGATGGGACCGGACTGAACGCCGGCCACGAAGGTGAGGAACTCGGAGATGAACAGGGCGAACGGCGGGAAGGCGGCGAGCGCGAGCAGGGCGATGATGGTGAGCGCTGCCGTGACGGGAGCGATCTCGACGACGCCCTTGATCTTGTTCAGGTCGCGGGTGTGGTAGATGTGCTGGATGTTACCGGCCATGCAGAAGGCGAGCGCCTTCGTGAAGCCGTGGAAGATGCAGTGCAGCAGGCAGGCGGCGATACCGAGCGGGCCACCGATACCCAGGCACAGCGCGACCACGCCGACGTTGTCGACGGAGGAGTACGCGAAGCGGCGCTTGATATCGTCCTGCTTGAAGATGCACAGGGCAGCCACCAGGATGGACAGCGTGCCCAGGATGAGCAGGAGCGTTCGCGGATAGGTGTCGCCCACCGTGATGATGGACAGGGAGTAGAAGCGGATGATCACCAGCATGGCGCACTTGAGCAGCACGCCCGAGAGCAGCGCGGAGACCGGGCTCGGAGCCTGGGAGTGCGCGTCGGGCAGCCAGGTGTGCATGGGGAACAGGCCCGCCTTGGTGCCGAAGCCGATGACGATGAACGCGAACGCGAGGCGCACGAGCATCGGGTCGAACTGGTCGGCGTAGGGCATGATGGAGGTGAGGAAGGCGGCCTCATGCGCGTTGGGCATGATATCGGCGGCGTTCGCGTAAATGAGCAGCGTGCCGAACAGGCCGAAGGCCACACCGGCGGTGCAGACCATCGCGTACTTCCAAGACGCCTCGAGCGCCTGCTTGTTCTTGTAGATGCCCACGAGGAACACGGTCGACAGCGTAGTGGCCTCGACCGCCGCCCAGGTGAGGATGATGTTGTTGGACAGGCAGGCGAGCAGCATCGTGAAGACGAACAGGCTGAACAGCGCGTAGTACTGCTTGGTGCGCTCGGCCGGCATGGTCTTCTCCTCGATATCGATCTTGATATAGGAGATGGAGTACACGCCGGTGATGAACCCGATGATGCCTACCAGAAGGACGAAGATCGACGAGAGCGAATCGAGATGGAGCCACAGGCCCAAAGCGTCGATATTCTGCCCGCTCGAGAGCATGGTTCCCGCGGTGACGACCGAAAGGACAAGGGTCGCCGCGACGGAGATGGTGTTGAGCCCCGCGAAGACGTTGTAGGACGTCGTCTTGGGGAGCGCAGCCATAATCAGGGAGAACACGAGAGGACAAGCGAGCAGGGCGACCGTCAGCATTGAAACATCCATGGCCTACCCCTTCAATTCGGTCAGGTCGTGGGAGTCGAGCGACTTGGTGTCGTTCCAAATCCTCACGACGACGGCGGACATGATGATGACGGCGAAGATGGCGTCGGTGGCGATGCCGATCTCGATGATCTCGGGGGCCGTGGGCGCGAGCAGAGCGAGCGTCACGTGGCTACCGTTCTCCATAAGGCAGTATCCAAAGATCTGCTTGAGGATGTTGCGCTGGGAGATGATGCACGTGAGGCCGACGAAGAAGTGCGCGAAGCTGATGGCGAGGGCCGGAGTGGCACCTCGGCGGTGGGCAGGCTCAGGCGCGTGACCACCGCGAAGCAGACGGCCACCTCCAGACCGGTGAGGATGATGGTCCAGGCCGGCTTGATGGAGGAGGTCAGCGTGCTATCGGCAGGCGAACCCATCTTCTTGTAGGCACGGTTGAGAATGAACGGAACGAGGATCACCTTGGTGACGAAGGCCGACGCGGCCCACATGAGAAGCTCGGTGGCACCGGTGGTGAGGCCCAGGGTGAGCAGCACGCCCACCAGGACAACCGACTGGATCGCGTACCACTTGATGGCGGACGGGATGGTCTTCGAGACGACCACCATGGTGGAGGTCACGATCAGAAGACCGCCCAGGATATTGACTAACGAATAACCCATGTCCTACCTCCTAACCCATCCAACTAGAGGACAGAGGACCGGCGACGACGACCATGATCATGAGGACGACGAACACGAACGCCATGGCGCGCGGAAGGGGCTGGCCGGCGGCCACGGTCTCGCTCGGCTCACCGGGCAGGACCTTACCCATCCAACGCAGGAACCATGCGAAGGTGGCGACGGTCTCGACGACCATGACGCACACGAGGACAAAGATGACCGTGTTGGTAGCACCAACCGCGAAGCCACCGGAAATGATCTGGAACTTGGAAAAGAACGTGCTCATGGGGGGCACGCCGGCGATAGCGGTCGCGGCGACCGCAAAGCCCACGCCCGTGACCGGGTACTTCTTCATGAGGCCCTGGATCTTGGGCAGCATACGGGTTCCCAGCGTGAAGCTGAGAGAGCCAGCGATGAGGAAGAACAGGGTCTTGGTGAACGCGTGGTTGAAGATGTGCTCGACGGCGCCGTTAAACGCCATCTGGCTTCCGAACACGGAGAGGCCCAGGCCAAAGAACACGTAGGCGAGCTGCGCGATCGTCGAGAAGGCGAGCAGGCGCTTCATATCCTTCTGGGGCAGGTACATGAGGAAGCCGAAGAGCATGGTCACGACGGCGTCGATGATGGCGACCCAACCGACGATCTCGGGGATATCGCCGGCGCTCGCAAGAGCGCGGGCGAACACGCACACGCCGACCTTAACCATGGACGCGCCATGAAGGTAGGCGGAAACGGGCGTGGGGGCCTCCATTGCGGAGGGCAGCCACATGTAGAGCGGGAACTGGGCGGACTTGGCCCAAGCAGCGAACAGGATGAGCAGCAGCACGACGGTCTTCATACCGGAATCGAGCTGGGAGATCGCGCTCAGCGCGAACGTGCCGGTTCCGGCGAACAGGAAGGCCGCGCCGATGTAGAGTCCCAGAGCGCCGATATGGGTGATGATGAGCGCCTTCATACCGGCCTTCTTGGCCGTGGGCGTCATGTAGTAGCTGATGAGGCCCCAGGAGCACACACCGGTGATCTCGAAGAAAACGAGCTGGCCGACGATGGTGGAGCTGTAGGCGAGACCGGCCATGGCGCCGATGAACGTGGAGAAGTACACGTAGAAGCGACGACGGGGCGCGTCGGGATGCTCCTTATTCTTATCGCTCATGTACGGGAACGAATAGATGACGACGAGCAGGCCGATAGCGACGAACGCGGGTGCGAGCAGCGTGCTCATCCGGTCGAATATGAAGCCCATGACCAAGGTCTGGCCCATACTCGCCCAGGTTACATCGACCGCGTTCATGCCGTTTCCGGCAAACGTCGCGGCCAAGCCAACGGAAGCGACCGTGGCGATGCCGCCGGCAAAGGCGCAGATCCATTTAGCGTAGGGACGCGGCAGCATGACGATGAGCAGGGAGCCCAGCATGGGGACGGCGATCGCCACCATGGCAAAGAGGGACAAGCTCGATTCGATTGACATAGTTTCTCCCTTCTCCCTACACGCCTACGACGACGAAGACGAACGCGAGGACCGCGATGCCGACGACGGCCCAGGTCTGGTTACCGAGCACCTTGAAGCGCGAACGGGAAACGGAGTTCTCGAGCACGCCGCAGACGACGAAATCGACCAGGCACTTGACGAGGAAGACGACGGCGCCCACGAGAGCGGTGACGCCGATGGTCGCGGGCTCTCCCCAGGGGATGAAGATGGAGGTGAACCAAGCGACGACCACGACCTGCTTCATGCCCATGGCGAGCTTCATCATGGCCAGGGACGGGCCGGAGAGCTCGGCGAGCGGGCCCTCCTGGAGCTCCTGCTCGGCTTCGGCCTGATCGAACGGAAGCTTGCCGAGCTCCATGTAACAGGCGGCCGCGAAGGCGACGCCGGCGAGGATAACGGCGACGACGCTCGAGACGTTGCCCGTAACGATGTGCTGACCCATGGTCGCAATGTCCGTGGAGCCGCACACGATGGCGACGGTGAACAGCGCGATGAGCATGGACGGCTCGATGAGCACGCTCATGAGGAGCTCGCGGATACCGCCGAAGCCGCGTAGGCGTTGGAGGAATCCACGCCGGACAGCGCGAAGAAGAAGCGGGACAGCGCGAGCGCGTACATGATGGTGATGGCGTCACCAAAGACGGGCATGGGGCTCTGGAGCGTGAACATGGGCAGGCCCATGGCGAGCATAAACGACACCGCGAGGAACAGCGGCGGCATGATGCGCAGCACGAAGCTCGAGTCGGAACTCACGGACTCGGGACGCGCCATGAGCTTCGCGAGGTCCCGGTAATCCTGAAGGATGGACGGACCGCGGCGATTGTGCATCTTCGCGCGAATCACACGGGCGAGGCCGGAGAAGAAGGGCGCGACCAGCATGACCACGAGGCCCTGCGCCATCGCAAGAACGATGTTCATAATATCCTCTCCCCTCTCTAGACCATGACCACGGCGAGCACGAGGAAGACCACGAGCGCCGCGACGATGTAGCAGATGTATACGGAGTAGTTGCCGCCCTCGATCTTGGAGGCGAGGCCGGCCAGCTTGTCGGCACCCTCGCTCGGTGCATCGACCAGGAAACGGTCGGGCAGGGGCTCGACGCCCTGGGCGACACCGGTGAGCTTCTGGAACACGTGCGCGATGGACCAGCAGATCTTGGTGCATACCTCGCGCAGGGTGTAGAGCGGGCCCATGAAGAGTTCGACGTCGGACGCGAAGCTCGTGGCGACGACGGGCATGTGCTCGTTGGCTCGTAGCCGCACGCCCAAGGGTCGGTCTTCTTAGCGGGGGCCTTGGCGCCGAGGCAGGACCTCAACGCGAACGCGAGGCCGGTGAGGACCACGAGCGCGATGGCGATCGCGGGGGTGGAGGTGGCGGCACCGGAAATCTCGTTCACGAGAGACACGCCCGAGGTGGCTGTGACGGCGGAGCCGGCAAGCACGCTCTGGGCGACGTCGCCCAGAACCGGGGCGATGACCGGGGAGCCGATTCCCAGTACCACGCAGATGGCCGCGAGGAGCATCTGCGAGAACAACATCGGAGCCGGGGACTCCTTGGCGTTCGCGGCCTCCTGGGAACGAGGGCTGCTCGCGAACGAGACGCCGTAGCCTTCACGAAGCACGTGACGGCCAGGGCACCGGTGATGGCGAGGGCGGCCGCGGAGGCGACGGCGAACACCATGACGACCGGGTCGGAGAGCGTCGAGATGTTGAACAGGGACTGGTAGGTGAACCACTCGGAAACGAAGCCGTTGAGCGGCGGGATGGCCGAGATGGCAAGGGCACCGATGAGGAAGCAGACGGCCGTGACCGGCATGCGGCGGAACAGACCGCCCATCTTCTCCATGTTGCGCGTACCCGTGGCATAGAGCAGGGAGCCCGCGCCGAGGAACAGCTCGCCCTTGAACATGGCGTGGTTGAGCGTGTGGTAGAGGGCGGCCATGAGCGCGATCGTCGCGATGACGTCGTTGCCCAGGGCGTGCGCCGTCATGGACGCGCCGACACCGAGCAAGATGATGCCGATGTTCTCGACGGAGTGATAGGCAAGCAGGCGCTTGATGTCGTGCTCGTGGAGGGCGTAGACGACACCCAGGACCGACGAGATGGATCCGAAGACCAGGACCATGAGGCCCCACCAGAGCTGGACGCCCGAACCCGCGAGCAGGTCGAGACCGACCTTGAGGATTCCCAGGATGCCGATCTTGATCATGCCGCCGGACATGAGGGCGGACACGTTGGACGGCGCCTCGGGGTGCGCCTGGGGCAGCCAGGAGTGCAGCGGAATGATACCGGCCTTCGCGCCAAATCCGAAGAACGCGAGGACGAAGCACGCGGAGGAGACGGCGGGTCCAAAGTCATGCGTACGGAAATCACTGAAGCTGAAGGAACCGCCCACGCCGTTGGTCATGAGCAGGAAGCTCGCCATGATGAGAACGAAGCCCACGTGCGCGATGACGAAGTAGAGCCAACCGCCCCTAATGGAGTTCTTGTTCTCCTCGATAACGACAAGGAAGTAGCTCGTAAGGGACATGAGCTCAAAGGCGACCAGGAACCAGAACACGTTGTCGGCGGTGATGACGAGCATCATCGAGGCGACGAAGGTGTTCATAAAGAAGCCGGCGCGCCCGACCTTGCCCGGGTACTCGTCGAAGTAGGACAGACCGTAGATGAAGCCCGCAAAGGCGAGAATCGAGATGAGGATCACGATCAGGCCCGCAAGGCCGTTGAGCAAGAGCTCGAGACGGGCGAACGGGAAGAAGAAGACCGTGTTGAGGGACGAAACGTCGCCAAGCACGGCCTCGAGGCCCGCGATGAACGACAGCACGGCCGCGACGGCGCCGATCAGGCAGCCGGCGGTCTTGGCGGCGTTGTCGGCCTTAATCAGCAGAACCGAGGCGAGCGCACCGATGCACGAGACGGCAAGCGATGCGATAAACAGCGTCATGCTATCCATTGTTTACGCTCCCTTCTGCTTTCTCGGACAGGCCCTGGGCCACAGCGGTAACGTCGACGGCCGGACCGTTTTCGATCGAGCGCAGGCGTTTGGCCTCGTCGAGCTCGCGATCGGCCGCGCCGCCCATGACGGTCAGCGCCTTGGTGGGGCACGCCGCCACACAATGCGGGCCGTCCGGATCGAAGGCGCACAGGTCGCACTTGACAGCGCAGGTGTACTGGCCGGGAGCCCACGTAAGCAGGCTGCTCAGGGACTTAGGATACGAAGGCGTCGGGTCGCACATGCCTGCGACACCGGCGATAGACGTGCCATCGGGATGGATGGCTCCGAAGGGGCACGCGATGGCGCACAGCCTGCACCCGATGCACTCCTGCTCCTTGACGTGGATGCGGTCGCCATCGTGCTCGATGGCATTCACCGGGCAGACCTCGGCGCAGGGGGCACCCTCGCAATGGTGGCAGGCAAGGGCGGCCGAAATACCGCCGGTCTTCACGAGCGCCAGACGCGGCGTATCCTGAAGACCCTGCATCCGGTGGGCGTCGGCACAGGCGGACTGGCATGTTCCGCAGCCGATGCACCTCTCCGGGTTGATGTCGATGAAGCGGTTCATCCCCACTTCCTTTCAAAATAACGGGCCGGGCTCCCGAACGTACGGGACGCCCGGCCCAAAAAGCCAACGAGAACGGGACTACACGATTTGGTTCACGTGCGCCTCGTCATCGAACTTGGCGGCGCCGGGCTCAACGTCCTGGGGAGCGGCGGCGTCCACCAGAGCCTGCTTGAGCTCGGTGTACTGACGCTCGACCTCGCCCTCGGCCCAGACCTGGTCGGCGATAGCGTCGACCTGGCAGGCGGAGAACTTGTCCTCGGGCGTATGCGAGACCGGGTCGACCTTGTGAATGGTCAGCTCGTTGCACTTGCCGATCCACCACTGGTAGGTCATATAGACCGTGCCCTTGTTGATGCGATCGCTCACGTCGGCGCGGCTGTATACCTGGCCGCGGCGGCTGTGAATCGAGACGATGTCGCCGTTCTTGATGCCGCGCGCCTCGGCGTCCGCGGGATTCATGCGGACAAAGCCGGGCTCGTCGGCAAGCAGCGCCAGCGTCTTGCAGTTGCCGGTCATCGAGCGGCAGCTGTAGTGGCCGACCTCGCGGACGGTGCACAGGATGAGCGGGTACTCATCGTCGGGAAGCTCGGAGGGCGCCTCCCAGTCGTGCGCCATCAGGTTGGCGCGGCCGTCCTTGGTGGTGAACTTGCCACCAGCGAACATGTCGGGCGTACCGTGGTCGTTCACATCGGTGCTCTTGACGGGCCACTGGGCGTAGCCGCCCTCGGGAGCCATCTTCTCGTAGGTCGCGCCCACAAAGTTGGGGCACAGGCTAATGCACTCGTTCCAGATCTGCTCGGTGTTGTCGTAGTGCATGGGATAGCCCATACGCGTGGACAGGTCCGCGAAGATCTCCCAGTCGTGACGGCACTCGCCCTTGGGCGGAACGGCCGCGTCAAAGTGCTGAAAGCTACGGTCGGATGCGGTAAAGACACCCTCGTGCTCGCCCCAAGAGGTGGCAGGCAGGATGACGTCGGCGAGCATGGTCGTCTGCGTCATAAAGATGTCCTGGCAAATGAACAGATCCAGCTCGGAGAGCGTCTTGCGCATACCGGCCGAATCGGGCTCGGTCTGTACCGGGTCCTCGCCGTAGTTGTAGAAGCAGTGCACCTTGCCCTCGTCGACCAGGTGGCCCAGGTCGGTGAGCTTATAGCCCTCCTCGAGCGGGAGCTTTTCCTCGGGCACGCCCCAAGCCTTGGCAAACTTGGCACGCACAGCCGGGTCGGTGACCTTCTGGTAGCCAGGGTACAGGTTGGGCAGCATGCCCATATCGCAGGAGCCCTGGACGTTATTCTGACCGCGCACGGGCGCGAGGCCGGAATTGGGTTTGCCGATCTGGCCGGCAACGCAGGCGATGGAGGCGATGGTGTGCACCGTCTTCAGGTTCTGCTTCTGCTGGCATACGCCCATGCCCCAGCCAATGATGGCAGAAGGCTTCGCCGTGGCGTACATCTCGGCAGCTTGGTGGATCAACGCGGGCTCGACACCCGTGATGTCCTGTACGGATTCGGGAGTGTAGTTCTTGATGGTCTCCCACCACTCGTCAAAGCCGTTCGTATGCTCGGCGACGAATTCCTTGTCGTAGAGGCCATCGTTGACAAGACAGTTAGCAAAGGCGTTGAGGAACGCGACGTTGCAACCGTTCTTGATCGGAAGGTAGATATCGGCGATACGCGCGGTTTCGATATGGCGCGGGTCGGCAACGATGATCTTGCAACCCTTTTCTTTGGCTCGCACGATGCGCCTTGCGACGATGGGGTGCGAATCGGCAGGGTTATAGCCGAAGAGGAAAATGCAGCCCGCATCCTCCATACCGGGGATGGAGCATGACATGCAACCTGAACCAACCGTGTCCATCAGACCGAGGACAGTAGGGCCGTGTCAAGTACGGGCGCAGTTGTCCACGCTGTGGGTGCCGATGCACGCACGCGTAAACTTCTGCATGACGTAGTTCGCTTCATTGCCGCCGCCTCGCGAAGAGCCGGTGGTCATGACAGCGTTAGGACCATATTCGTCAATTATGGCCTGCATCTTAGATGCGGTGAAATCCAGCGCCTCGTCCCAGCTTACGCGCTCAAGATCCGCGCCCTTGGTGCGGCGGATCATCGGGTGCAGTACGCGAGGAGTCAAGATCTTGGTGTCGTTGATGAAGTCGTAGCCGCTCATGCCCTTAAGGCACAGCTCGCTCTGGTTGGTGATGCCGTTGAGCGGTTCGGTACCCACGACCTGGCCGTTTTGGACCAAGAGGTTAAACTGGCAACCGGCGCCGCAATACGGGCAGATCACTTTATGCTTCTCCATGACACCCTCCTTCCTTTCTCTGCTACCGAATACTCGGTACTTATTTGACAATCATTGGGCCCGTCGCCCCAACACTTACGCCTCGTTTTCGATGGTGGCGCGGGCACGCTCGGCAGTCAGTTCTGCCAGACGCCCCTCGTCCACCAGGGTGAGGCCCTTGGTCGGGCACGCCTCGGCACACGCCGGACCGCCAGGACGGTCCACGCACAGGTCGCACTTGAGCACGAAGCTCTTAGTCTGCGAACCCACGCGAACGTCACCCATCAAGACGGGGACCTGCGTGGTCGCCACGCTCACGGCGCCAAAGGGGCATGCCATAACGCAGCTCTTGCAACCGATGCAGTTGTCCTCGTTGACGCCGATACGATGGTTCTTTGGATCAAAGAACAAGGCGCCCGTAGGACAGGCCTTCGCGCACGGAGCGTCCTCGCAGTGGTGACATGCCACCGGCGCGGAGATCTCGTAGGTGCGCGTTACGCGTAAGCGAGGTGCGGCGATGTTGCCGGGAATATCGTGTGCCTCGATGCACGCCGCCATACAGGTTTGGCACCCAATGCAGCGTGAAGAATCAGCCACGACTCGTTTATTGCCCATGTTGTTCACTCCCTCCTGAATCCCATGCCGGAGAAACCCTGCCGACGTTGCCCCGGACCGCCCGTGGTCCGGCATCGGCGTATCGAGTGCATGCGGCGAAACAGGCACTTCGATAGAATTCCTCCAACGATATACAGGTTAAATATACGCAGTTGCAGGGGGCAAACTTGAGCATAGGCCCTGCAATACGGGTGTATTGCAGGGGTTTTGGCAGGTTGGAATTATTCTCTAGAAGCTATAAAGGTGAGTGTATTACATGCGTACATCCAGGGGAGATTTCACGCTCATTTCTGAAGGATGTAGTACGTTTGTAATATCGTTTACACTCAATTACTCTAGTGCAATAAAGTAGTGGTTGTAAGATTGGCTGTTATTAGCCGATGCAGTATTTGACTATTCAAATTGCACGCTCATTAAGGGAGGCCAGTGATGTCATCGACTCAAAAACGAGCCATCCTGCAGGTGCGCATTCGCGAGGAAGATAAGCAGCATGCCGAGCGTCTCTACGACGCCATGGGCACATCGCTCGCCGAGGCCGTGCGCCTTTTTGGCGCGCAGAGCATTTTGATGCGCAAGCTTCCCTTTCAGCCGGTCGCCGTGCGCTCAAAGGACGGCACCGCCGCCTATGGATCGCTCAAAGCATATGGGGACCCCAATCGCCGCTCCGAGGAGCGCAATGCCTGGATTGAGTACCTTGCCACAGAAAGCGACGATTCGATTTTGGGTCCCGAGGAAGTAGATATCCATGAGTAGCACCATCATCGACGAGACCGTCATCCTACGCTACCTGCTTGACGACGACGAAGTTCTGTCACCGCGCGCCGCCAAGGTCATCGCCACGCGCACTGCTCGTGTCTACCCCGAAATCATCACGCGCGTCGTGGTCACGCTGCGCGACGTCTATAAGGTTCCCCGCGTTGAGATTGCTGCGGCCATGAAAAGGCTGCTCGATGACGTCATGGTCGACGAGCCCACCGTTGTCGCCCTCGCCGTCAAACTCTTTGGCAAGACCCATATGGACTTTTCCGACTGCCTCCTCGCAGCCCGAACCGCCATCTACAACGATGATGTCGTGAGCTTTGGCAAGCCCATCATCCAAGGCATGATCGATTACCGCCGCAAGCGCCAAACCGCAGCCGACGCCCGCGGCCACAGCACCGACGCCACCATCGACAAGCTCCGCCACCACGGTCGCCACTAACCGGCAGGCAACGGCATTGCCCGCCCCTCAGCCTCATCCCCTCTAGGTTGCGGTGAAATACGGACTGTTTCACGCCGTTAAAGGCCTCCCGTCACCCCGTACACTTACAAAAATGGCTCTGGTCCCAAAAGGAACCAGAGCCATTCATCTATCTTATGGAGCGGGCGACGGGAATCGAACCCGCGTCATCAGCTTGGAAGCTGGGGTTCTACCATTGAACTACGCCCGCAAGATATGGTCGGGACGACAGGATTTGAACCTGCGACATCCTGCTCCCAAAGCAGGCGCGCTACCAAACTGCGCCACGTCCCGAAGGTGTTGAGCAGCTAAGGTCTAAACCTTGCGTGTCCCAAAGCGAAGGAAATTATAGGGGAGACTCCCCGCCTGTGCAAGCATTGATACCTTAGCTCCTCGAATGTGCGACAAAACGGCTGTGAAGCAGGCCTATCACAAACACCACTACGGCAACCGGCGCCCACGCAGCACCGATATCCGCCAGCGGCAACGCATCGAACGGCAGCCACGCGCCAGCAAAGAACGCATCGCGGACCGAAGTGATTACGCTCTGCACCGCGACAACGCCGCCGACCCAGACCCACACCTGCGGATGCGCGTCGCAAAAGCCGTGCACCAGGCCCATCAGTACCAGCACGATGGCAACGGGATACAAAGCATTGAGCATAGGCACCGAGAACATAAGAATCACGTCGAGGCCCACGTTGGAGAGCACGCACGAAAACGCCGCGAACACAAAGGCGAGAACCGCAAAGGGACGGCGCATGGCCTCCTCGGAAGCCTCCGCTCCCCCTTTAACCACATACGTCTCGCAGAAGTAACGCGAGCAGCAGCTGATAAGGCCGATGCACACATTCATGCAGGCGAGGAAGAAGATGGCGAAGACCACGACCGTGCCGGCAAGGCCAAAGTGCATGGAGGCCGAGCGGGCGAGGATGGCGGCTCCGTTGGTGGCATCGGGCATCACGGTGCTCAGCTGCGTGCCGGCAAGCGCCAGACCGCAGTAGATGATGGCCATGAGCACACCAGCGATCACGCCGGAGCGCGAAATCTCGAAGGCCACGCGCTTGTCGTCGGTAACGCCCAGCTCGTGGATGGTCTCGGCGATGATGATGCCAAAGGCGAGCGACGCGAGCAGGTCCATGGTCTGATAACCGGTCAAAAAGCCCTGCACGGCGGCACCGGCATCGTAAGGAGCCTGCGGCGCGGCAGCGGAACCCAGCGGCGAGACCACGGCAGCGCCCACGACCAATACGATAAGGGCGATGAGCGCGGGGCCCGTAATGCGGCCGAGCACGCGCGTAATGACACCCGGGCGCAGCGTGAGCACAAAGGCGACGGCAAAGAAGGCGACGGCAAACACCAGGCGGGCCGTGCCGAGCGAGACACCCTCGGGCAGCAGCGGCACCAGCATCTCGAAGGCCGTGGAACTCGTACGCGGAATGGCCAGACACGGACCGATAGCCAGATACACCGCCGCGACAAAAAACTCGCCAAACTTGGGGTGCACACGACCGGCAAGCTCGCGCGCCGTTCCGGCAAGTGCCACGGCGATAAATCCCATAACGGGCAGACCGATAGCGGCAATCAAAAAGCCGATCATGGCAACCGGCGTGGCAGAACCTGCCTGCAGCGCCAGCAGCGGCGGAATAATGAGGTTACCGGCGCCAAAGAGCATCGAGAACAGCGCAATGCCGACGGTAACGACATGGTCGGAACGCAGACCGCGCGGGGCGGATGAAGCCATAGGCACACCTTTCGGGTCGAAACAAAAACGGGACGGGCAAAATACCCGTCCCGCAAGTATAAACGGTCCAGCAGCTTTAGCAGGCTAAATTGCGCAGAGCATCGATAGCCGTGTCGACTTCTTCGGTCGTGTTGAAATACCCAAACGAGAAGCGGACGACACCCTGGCGCTCGGTACCTAACGCGCGGTGCATGAGCGGAGCGCAATGGGCACCGGGGCGCGTCGCAATCCCCCACCCTTGCATGAGCGCGTCCGAAATCTCGGCAGAGTCGATATCGCCCACGTTGAGCGACACGATCGCCGAGCGCGCAGGTTGGTCAAACGCACCGTAAAGTACAATGCTGGGGATTTCGCGAGCGCCGGAGAGGAAACGTTCGGCGAGTGCGCGTTCGTGAGCTGCAATCGTCTCCACCCCGCCCCGGGCCTCGATAAAGTCGAGACCGGCAGAAAGTCCCGCGATGCCGTGACCGTTGAGCGTGCCCGCCTCCAGGCGCGTGGGCCACTCAAGTGGCTGCAGTGGGTCAAAGCTGTGCACGCCCGTGCCGCCCATGGCCCACGGAGACACGTCAATGCCCTCCGCCACGGCCAGGCCGCCGGTGCCTTGGGGTCCCATGAGCCCCTTGTGGCCGGCAAAGCACACAATGTCGAGCCCCATGGCATGCATATCGATACGCGCCGTGCCGGCAGACTGAGAGGCATCGACGATTACCAGCGCACCGGCCGCATGGGCCATGGCCGCCACGCGCGCAATGTCGACCGCGTTGCCGGTCACATTTGAGGCGTGCGTCACCACCACGGCACGTGTGCCCGGCGTCACCAGCCGCTCAAGCTCTTCGTAGTCGAGCGCACCGTTCGCGTCGCAGCCCGCATGCTCAACGGTCACACCCCGCTCCGCTGCCAGGCGGTTGAGCGGACGCAGCACGGAGTTGTGCTCGAGCACCGTCGTGACCACGCGGTCGCCGGGGCGCACCACCCCGTTGATGGCGGTGTTGAGCGCCGCCGTAGAGTTGGGCGTAAAGCACACATGGTCCGCCCTCGGGCAACCTAAAAGGCGCGCGAGCTTGGCACGGCAACCGTGAATCGTGCGAGCGGCATCGAGGGCACCCGACGTGGCGCCGCGCCCGGCATTGCCGAGCGAGCACATCGCCTGCGTCACGGCATCGATGACCGTCTGCGGCTTGTGCATGGTCGTCGCCGCGTTATCCAGGTAGATCATCACACGACCTCCCACATATCAATCACGGTATAGCCCTCGGTGGGAACGCCCGCCGCGGCGAGTTCGCCGCGCAGCAGCTCCTCATCGGCAGGCAACGCTTTCCACGCCAGGCCGCAGCCGGCAGCGACCTCCCCGGGCACGGGAATCGTTCGCCCGGGAAGGCCGCGCTCGATGCACAGAGACTCGCAGCCCATGGCGGCAGCCGTGGTGGGAAACGTGATGACAAGCGCTGGGCGCTTCTCCCTCATGGCAACTCCAACCAATACGCTACGGGCGCACGACGCGCACGGCTTGTTCCATCTTCTCCACGATCACATACATGTTCGTGACCTCGCCCACGGCAAGCTGGTCCTTAATGCCATAGTGGTCGAGGCAGGTGCCACAGGTGAGGATTTCGACGCCCTGCTCAGCCAGCCCCTTCAGGTCGTCAAGTACCGGCGAGCCCTCGACGGTGAGCTTGGCGCCGCCGTTGTAGAACAGCATGGTCGCGGGCAGCTCCTCCTGCTGCGTCACGGCAAAGATGAAGGCCTTCATGAGCTTGTGGCCCAGCTCGTCGTCGCCGCGGCCCATGCAGTCGGTGTAGACGGAAATGACGAGCTCGCCCTTGCCGGTGCTGGCACCGCAGAAAGCGGCACCGTCCTGCTCGGGGTCTGCCACGGCAACGGCACCGGAGGTCGCCACGGTCACGCGCCACTCGGCGTCAGAAACCTTCTCGACCGAGGCCGTGCAGCCCTTCTCCTGCGCCATCTTGGAGATGTTCTTGACGGCGGTCTCGTTATCGACCGAGGTCACTACGGCACCCTCGCCGTCAAGCTGTTTGAGTGCCTTAAGCGTCTTGACGACGGGCAGCGGGCAGGCATCGCCCATGGCATTGACTTCAATCTTGGTAGACATAGCTACATCCTTTCAAAAGGGACCGCCCAGAAAAGTAGGCGGTCGCATAAACGGTTTTCTTTAATGCACAACGCGAACAGCAGGACCGCCCGGCACCGCCTCGCACACGCGACCGATAACGGCGGCGATGCACCCCTCGGCATCCAGGCGACGCGCAAGCTCATCCACATCCGCCGCGGGCGCCGCGATAAGCAGGCCACCAGACGTCTGCGGATCGTACAGCGCGTCGAGCATGCCCGGCTCCAGGCCCTCGTCGACAGCCACACGCGGGCCAAAAAAGTCCCGGTTGCGGTAGGAGCCCGCTGGGATAATGCCCAGACGTGCCATGTCGAGTACCTGGTCAAAGAGCGGCACCGCCTCCGACGCAAGCTCAATCTGCACGCCCGAGCCCTCGGCCATCTCGCACGCATGCCCAATCAAGCCAAAGCCCGTGATGTCGGTACAGCCGTGAAGCTCAAGTCCCTCGGCCAGACGAATCGGTGCCTCGTTAAGGGTGCGTATCGAGTCAAACATGGCTGTGGCCTCGTCCTGCTCGATGAGTTCGCCCTTAATGGCCGTGGTGATGATGCCCGAGCCGATCGCCTTGGTCAGCAGCAGAACATCGCCCACGCGTGCGCCGCTGTTGGCGAGCATGCGGTCGAGCGCGACAAAGCCGCTCACAGACAAGCCGTACTTGGGCTCGTCGTCGTTGATGGTGTGACCGCCCGCGATGGAGCAGCCCGCCTCGACGCACTTGTCGGCACCGCCCGCCAGAATCTCACCTGCGACCTCGACGCCCAGGCAACTGGGAATGCACAGCAGGTTCATGGCATGGCTCGGTCGTCCACCCATGGCATAAATGTCCGACAGCGAGTTGGCCGCCGCGATCTGACCAAACAGGAACGGGTCGTCGACCATCGGCGGGAAGAAGTCGACGGACTGCACGAGGCCCAGGTTTTCGCCAACACGAAAAACACTCGCATCGTCGGAGGTATCGAACCCCACGAGCAGGTTGTCGTTATGCACATTGGGTAAGTCGCCCAGGACCTGGCGAGGGCTCCAGGAGCCAACTTAGCGGCTCAACCGCTCGCGGCAGTCATAGACGTGAGCTTAATCTGATCGTCAGCCATCGATACCTCCTCTCATCGGTCAATCATTTCCTCCCAGTATACGCATGAATGCAGGCCCACGGCCGATGCATTAATCGAGCGCCTGTGCGCGAATCGCCGCGCCGATGGCACCGGCAAAGCGAGCCTGGGGCGAGGTGGTCACCGGCGACCCCAGCAGCTCGCCCAACCGCTCCACCACGAGGCGTTCTCGCACAGGCCACCGGTCAGGTAGTACGGGGCGCCCGCGGCCTGCCCGGCCATGGTCGCCACGCGCGAGACCACGCTGTCGATCACGCCACGTGCGATGTTCTCGCGCGGCTCACCGCGACCGATCAGGCTAATGACCTCACTTTCGGCAAACACCGTGCACATGCTGGAAATCTTGGTAGGCTCGCCGGAACGCGCCAGGTCGGCCATCTGCTGTTGAGAAATACCTAGGCGGTCGGCCATGATCTCCAAAAAGCGCCCCGTGCCGGCAGCGCACTTGTCGTTCATGGCAAACTTGGCCACGCGGCCATTTTTAAGCTGAATGACCTTGGTGTCCTGGCCGCCCACGTCAATCACCGTGCCGCGATCGCCAAACAGACGCACGGCACCGGCGCCGTGGCAGGTAATCTCGGTCACAACCTTGTGGGCGTATGGCACAGCCACGCGCCCGTAACCCGTGGCCACCACACGCGCAGAATCGGATGCAACGTCAAAGCCCGCCGCCGCGAGCGCCTCGCGCAACCTATCGGCGGCATCGACCGAGGAGAACCCGGTTGGCTGCACGCACGTCCACGCCACCGAACCCTCACCATCGACCACAGCAGCCTTAGCCGCCGTAGACCCGATATCGACCCCGATCCCTATCATGGCTCTCTCCTAATCCAAACATCAAAGACAGCGGCGCGTTCAGGCGCCTTAGCTCTAGGTTTCTCAGGTGCCGGAGGTTGCCCCGAAAGAGGAGCGCGGCGTACTTTGGTACGCAAGCGACGGTTTGAGGGGCAAGATCCGGTGCCTGAGGAAGCTAGAGGGTTTCGATGAAGGCGGCGATGCGGGTCTCGATCTGGCCCATGTCGCCGTTGCTGTAGTCGGTCTCGATCTTCATATACGGAATACCCGCACCCTCGACGGCCTCCTGCATGCGCGCACTCTCCACGTTAAAGGTGTGGCACGCCTGCAGCACGCTCTCCACTACGCCATCGACATGATACTTCTCGCACATGGCCAGCGTGTTTTCCATACGACCGTCGTTGGGCGTCATGACCGAGCAGTTGATATCCAGGTAGCGGTCGGCGATGGCGCGCAGGATATCGGGAGCATCGGGGTCGATCATCATGGCCGCCGTGCGCTCACCCGAGCAGTCGTCCATGCACACGACCACGCCGCCATTGGACTCGATAGTACGGCCTATCTTGTTGATCACGCCGCCCACCGGGCAGCCGGTGATCAGAATGCGCTTGGCATCCGCCGCAACCGGGCGCTCGCCCGCGTCGTAGGCCTCGCGCAGCTTGGCAACCTTTTGCTCCAGCTGATCCGTATAGGCCTCGATATCAAAGCTGAACGTACCGGCAAACATGGTGCTCATCAGGTCGACGCCGCTCATGGCCGCCGGCTGGTTAGCCTGCAGCGCAAACATCTCGAGCTGGGCCGCACGCAAACGGTTGCGACGACGGACGGCGGCGCGCAGGTCATCGTCGGTAATCGTGATGCCGTAGAAGTTCTCGAGCTCCTCCTTGAGTAGGCGGCACTCCTCGTACCAGCCTTCACGCTCGTAGGCACGATCGCGACCCTGCGGAAGATGCAGAATGTGCGTGCGCTTGAGCTCGTTGAGTAGCTCGTACATCTTCTTCTTGCCGTCGCAGGTGGTCTCGCCGATGATCATGTCGCTAAAGTACGTAAACGGGCACTTTTGCGAGTAGGCAAAACCGTAGGTCGACTTGATGAGCGGGCACAGGTTTGCCGGCAGCACCTTCTCGGCCTCGGGAATCACCTCATCGGACGTACCGCACAGAGCGACACTTGCGGCCCCCGCGGCATCGATAATCTCGAGCGGCGTATAGCTGCACAAAAAGCCGACCAGGCGATTGCCGGCCTGTTTATAATCCTTGACGCGAATAAACGCGGCCTTGCGCTGCTCGTTGAACTCCTCAAACGTGCTGGGCAACGGCTGCTCAATATTTTCCGACATATAACTCCTAAACCTTTTAACCAACCAAGGAAACGGCTTTCCCAGGCGCCCGAGGTTGCCGTGAAAGAGCAGCTCCGCGCACTTTGGTACGCAAGCGACGGTTTGAACGGCAAGATCGGGTACCTGGGGAAGCCGCCGGAACGTATAGCCCTAAATGGTTTCCAAGAAAGCCTCAATCCTGGTTTGCAGTTGGCCTGCATCCTCGCCGGCGTAGTCGGTCGTGATGTGCATATATGGAATGCCTGCCTCCTCGGCGGCCTTCTCCACGGCAAACGACTCCATCTCGTAGAGCGTGCAGAACTGCAGGGCCACGTCGACGATGCCGTCGGCGTGCAGGTCCTTGGCCATCTGGACAATGTCCTTCATACGCTGGTCGTTGGGCGTAAAGACGGCGCAGTTGATCTTAAAGTAGCGCTCGGCGATAGCATCGAGCATCTCGTCAACCGTCTCACCGGACTCATCGACCAGGTCCTTGTAATAGCGCGAACCCGTGCAGGACTCCTCGCCCACCACAACGCCGCCGGCCTTCTCGATGAGGTTGAACAACTTCCAGTTGGGCACGGCCATGGGCGTGCCGGTGTACAGAATGCGCTTGGTCCCCTTGGGCGCCACGCCCTCGCCGGCCTCGACACGCTGCTCGCACTCAGCCGCCATATCGTTAATGGCTCCGGTCAGACGTGGCGTGTCGTCCATAAAGGCGGCCTGAACGGTCAGCAGGCTGTCAAGACCGCTGATGGGCGCAGGGTCGGCAGCGCGCGTGGCAGCGAGGCGCTGCAGGGCGCGACGCTTCTCATTGACGGCGTGGATGGCGGCCTTCAGACGCTCAGGCGTAATCGTGACGCCGCACTCTTCCTCGATCTTGGCGGCGAGCTTCTTGACCTCGGCCTTCCAGGTCACGAGCGTCGACTCGTCGTGTACATTGGGAATATCCATGACGTACATGTTCTTTTGCGTGGCAAAAAACTCGTAGGCCTTCTTCTTGCCATCGCAGGTGTTCTCGCCTACCACCAAGTCACTCGACTCAATGTAGGGGCAGACCTCGCCCAGCTTAAAGCCGGCAAAGCTCTTGATAAGCGGACAAGTGTTGCGCGGCAAGTGCTCCTCGACCTTGTCCGTTGCCCAATCGGCACCCGAGCACAGGCCCACGGGAATACCGTCGCAGGCGAGCACAATCTCCTCGGGCACGTACACGCAGAACGAGCCCACGATCTTGGTGGCCTCGCCGGCCTCCTTCTTGTCGAGCATCTCCTTAATGCGGCCGCTATGGATGTTGGTGGCCACAAAGTCCAGATAGGACGTGGACTTGGGGCGGTTGTTCTGCGTCAAGAACATATCGCCATACATCTGGCCCACGGCGCCCAGCAGCATGTCGTGGTCGGCAAGATTCATGCCCAGGCTCTGCCACATCGGATGGAAATCAAATTCTTCAGCCATGACGGTTCCCCTCTCGAACCAAATATGAATAGCTACGGTATTGCTGCACGGTGGGTGGCGAAAACCCAGCCGCGCCTAAACCCGGAATTTTGGGGAACCTGCCTTGCGTTCGGTTATTTAGCTGTGCGTCGTCTCTCCCGGAGCCGTGAACATACCTGCTCATATGCGGCTCCGAGCCATATATAGGGCGCGCGCGGCAACGCGGCGAATGTATGTCGTCTGCGGCATGTGCGCGCCCTCCTTTACAAGTTGAGGTCAACTATATCAACGGTCATCTACCATGCGAACACCGTTGACATTCGTACGACAGCGTCGTGTTCCGACATTCAATAAATTATTATCTTGATTGATAAGAGTTTGTCATCCCTCATTCGGTGAACGGCAAAAACAAAGCCGCCGAGGCTTATATCCCCCGACGGCATTACCCGGCGCTATCGACAAACCAAATGAATCCTGCTCGCATCAAAATGCATGCGCAAGGTCTCCCCCGCCTGTGGCAACTCCTCTACAGGCACGCTCACCTTGTTGACCTTCCACTGCAGACGCGTGGGCGCATCAACGCGCGGCACGTTCAGCAACACCAGCCGCTCAAAGCGCGAATCACTCACACGGGCCACATGCAAGTCATAGCTGTTGCGGCCCCGCTCAGCGCGATTGTCAACATGGAAGTAGCTTGCGCGAATGCCAGGTACGCCACGTCATTGGGAACCTCGTGTCCCACGTTAAAGGTCATGCCCCAGTCGAGGGCCACAACTTCTTCGTCGTCAATCTTGCGCGCTCGGCTTGTATTCTTGCAGCCCGTCAGGCGCAGCGCCGCCAGCGTCTGTGGACGGCGGACCACGTCCTCGACGGAGCCGATCTCCTCCACATGCCCGTTATGCATCACACAGATGCGCTCGCACAGGCGGCACGCCTCGTCGATGTCGTGACTTACGTAGAGCACGGTACGGTTACAGACGTCGAACAGGTCGAGCATGTTCTGTTCGAGAGCGCTCTTAAGATACGCATCGAGCGCGCTCATGGGCTCGTCGAACATAAAAATGCCCGGGTGCGCCGCCACCATGCGAGCAAGCGCCACACGCTGCTGCTGGCCGCCCGAGAGGCGCGCGGGATAGCGGTCGGCGAAATCGGCCAGTCCAAAGATGCCCAGGTAGCGCTCGGCAAGTTGCCTGCGCGCCGCGACGTCGCCTGCACCCTCAACGCCGGCGCACACGTTATCGGCCACCGTCATGTTGGGAAACAGCTGATAGTTTTGGAACAACAGGGCGCACTTGCGCTCCTGGGGCGACAGATTGATGCCCGCGTCCGAGTCAAAGAAGGTTACGCCGTTGACGACGATCTTGCCCTTGTCGGGCGTCTCCACGCCGGCAATGCAACGCAAGGTGCAGCTCTTGCCACAACCCGAGGCGCCCAGCAGCGCCACGCGCTCCTCGCCGGCCTCAAGCTGCATGTCGAGAGTGAACCCCGGATAGCGCTTTTTGATATCCAGAACAAGCGACATGGCTTATCGACCTCCCTTTGCGACCGTGTCATCGCGCATAAGCTCGGCCAGCGCCTCGCGATCGATACGCAGTGCATCGCCGCCGACTGGGTCGAGCGAATCGGTCTGGCCGCCCAGCTGCTTGGCCTGCTTGCGCTCCGCGCGGGACAGGCCGCGCTCACGGTACTTTTGCGAATGCGCCGTGTACATATTGATGAACAGAATGACCAGGAAGCTGAACACGATTACGACGATGACCCAAAAGAGCGCCACCGACGTGTTGCCGCCCATCCACTCAAAGTAGATGGCGATGGGGATGGTCTGGGTAATGCCAGCGTAGTTGCCCGCAAAGAACAGGGTGCAACCGAACTCGCCCATCGCGCGGGCAAAGGCGAGCACCGTGCCGGCGGCAATCGAGGGCCAGCCAAGCGGCATCATAAGCTTGGTAAAGATGCGATGCTCAGACCATCCCAGGGTTCGCGCGGCATCGAGCATCTGCGTGTCAAGGCTCTCGAAGGCTCCGAGCGCCGTGCGGTAGACCAGCGGAAACGACACAACGACGGCCGAAATGACCGCCGCGGGCCACGTAAAGACGATCGAGACGCCATGCGCGATGAGCCACCGACCCACCCCGGTCGAGCGGCCAAACAGCATGAGGAGCAGAAAGCCGCAGACCGTGGGCGGCAGCACCATGGGAATCGTAAAGACCGAATCGAGCAGGCCCTTGATGCGACTCGAGGTACCCATAGTCTTCCATGCAGCGAACAGGCCCAGCGCAAAGGAGACCAGCAGGGCAAGGCCGCTCGTTTTTATGGACACCCAAAACGGGCGATAGTCGATGTCGCCTAAAAAGGAGGTCAGAGAGGTCAAGGGCCCCTGCTCATCCCGCAACACAACAGACGACGCTTCTACCATTTGAGCGCTATCAAGCCAACGCGCGCCGCCCTTGGCATCACCCGAGGCTGATGCAATCACCACATAGCGGTCCCCATCCGCACCGCGCTCATCAAAGTTATAGGTATACCCGCCGGTATCAAACGTTGTTTCCGCCGTGACATACCAAGGAAGATCCACGTCCCCCAGCTGCGCACCTCCCATGCAGTTTGCGCTGTCGAGCTTGCAGACGAGGGCCTTGAGACCCGATACGCACTCGTTGTCCTGCGGATCCAGTCCATACTTCTCGACCGCCTTGGGCGATATCCATACCACAACGCGATCGGCAGCGGGCGCCACCACAAGGTCCACGTCCTCGTCAACGGGAAACCGGTAGCCCTCAGGCTGGCCCTCCATGGCACGAGCGGTCCCCTTGGCCAACCGCTCAAAACCCTCGATCCCATAGGAAAGCCCATGAGCGGTCGCAGCAACCTGGGCCCCGTCCCCAGCAAACGCAAATCCCGGCACCCAGCAAAGCGTGAGCGTCAAAGCACAGGCGACAAGAATGCGAAATCTATTACGCACGAAACGCTCCAAGGAAAGACGAGGACAGGGCAAAAGACAAAACGATGGAATTATCGCGCCAAGCCGCACTACTCGGAAAGCTCAAAGCCGTACTTAGCCCAAATCTTCTGCGCCTTCTTGTTGGTCAGACAGAAGTCGATGAACGCCTTGGCCTCGTCGGCGTGCTCGGAGCTCTCGGCAACGGCACCCGGATACACGATGGGCTTGTGCGAATCCTCGGGGCACACGAAGGCCTCCTCGATACCGTCGTAGCGGTAGATGTCAGAGCTGTAGACAAAACCGGCTACGCAGTCGCCTGTGGACACATAGGCGGCGGCGGTACCAACTTTGTCGGCCAGCGCTACCTTGTCGGCGATCTCGGGAGCGTACTCGCCGTCGTCGCCCTCGGCGCCGGTATAGAGGCCCACGGAGGCCAGGGCCTGGTTGGCGTACTTGCCGGCGGGAACGGTCTTGGCGTCGCCAATGGCGATCTTGCCGTCCAGATTCGCGACGTCGGCAATGGCCTCGACCTTGGTGTCGGAGCCCTCGGCGCGAACGATCACAAGGTCGTTGATGAACATATCCTCTCGCGTGTCGGTATCGACGAGCTCGAAGGCCTCGGCGTCATCCATAGTGCCATTGGAAGCAGTGATGAGCACATCGGCCGTGGCGCCGGCACGCATCTGCTCGACGAGGTCGCCGGAGGCCTTAAACTGCGTGTCGGCAAAGGTGGTGCCGGTCTGATCGGTGTAGAGCTCCTGGACCTCGGGCAGGGCCTTCTCGAGAGAGTTGGCAGCGAAGACTGAAGCTCGACAGCTTTCTTGGAAGATGCCTTAGCAGAACCGGCATCGGAGCCAGTCGGCTCAGACGTCTTGTTGCCGGAGCAGCCGGCAAGGCCAAGGCCGGCAGCGGCGACAGCAGAGAGCGAGACGAATCCGCGGCGAGAAACCATATCGAACATGTTCAACCCTTTCGAACGGTACACCCGGGCACCTCGCCGCAGGCTTTATTCTGTAATTAGATTATACTTCGGTGCGAATAATGGTTCTGAGAAATTATTCTCGTCTGAGAATATAGTTTCAGGCATGCCTACAGAATGCCGTTCCCTTGGGCGCAAATAATAGGCGGAGCAGCCGTTCAGGTCGCCCCGCCGCAGGTAAACCGCTTAGTTGGTATGTCCGCCGCCCGCTGTCATTTGGGCTGCATGCTCCAGCTGGTCCGCTATGGCCTCCCAGCTTTCGCGGGCGGCCTTCGTAGAACCGGGAAAGTTTACGACAAGTGTATGACCTCGTTGCATGCAAATAGCGCGCGAGAGCATAGCGCGGTGCGTCTTGGTCATGGAGTACGCACGGATCGCCTCTGCAATACCCGGCACATCGCGGTCGCAGACGGCACGCGTCGCCTCGGGCGTCACATCGCGCATCGAAAGCCCCGTGCCGCCGCAGGTGAGCACGACATTGGCGTGGCACTCATCGGCGGCTTCCACAATGGCATCACCGATCTCGCTGACGTCGTCGCGCACAACCACATGTGAGGCGACCATCCAGCCCTGCGCCTCGATAAGTTCCTCGAGTGCGGCTCCAGCCTCGTCCTGGGCAAGATCGCGCGTATCCGAGCACGTCACGATCGATATCTTCAGCTCCATAGCATTCCTCCTACAACACGGCGTCCTCGGGCAGGTCGACGCGAACAACGTCCACGACATCGCCCACCTTGAGGTCGCACGGTCCTTCGTCAACACGCAACAGGCAGTTCGCACGCTGCATCGTGCCGAGCAGCGCCGAATTCTGCGTCTTAGCCTCGGTCACCAACAGCTCACCGGTCTCGGGGTCACGCAAAACCGTGGCGCGATCGAAGAAGCGTCGGTCCTGGCGCTTCTTTACGCCGTGCGTCAATATCGCCTGCTGCACGGGGCGCGTACCCTCGGCAAAGCCGCGCATCTTGCGGATCGCGGGGCGGGCGAGCATCTCAAAGCCCACATACGCCGCCGCGGGATTGCCCGAAAGCCCCAAATACGGCTTGCCCCCAAGCAGGCCAAACGTGATGGCTTTGCCGGGACGCATCGAGATGCGGTCGAAGAGTACCTCGCCCTCGCGCCGGACGAGCGCCGTCACATAGTCGTAATCGCCCGCCGAGGCACCGCCGCTCGTAATGACAAAATCGCACTCCAGCACGGCGCGATGCACCAGCTCGGCAATCGCCTGCTCATCATCGGGCGCAATGCCGTAGAACACGGGCTCGGCTCCTGCATCGAGCGCTTCGGCCATCAACGCCGACGAGTTGGAGTCGCGAATCTGCCCGCGCGCCGGCAGCTCACCCGGCGCGACCAGCTCCGTGCCCAGCGAGATAATGCCCACACGCGGCGCGGCATGCACCTTCACGCTCGCATACCCGGCGCTCGCCAACAAGCCGGCGCCCGCCGGAGCCACGACCTCGCCGGCGTGCATCGCAACATCGCCGGCATGGGCCTCCTCGGCGGCAGAGCGAACGTTCTCCCCTACCTTGGCAGGCGCCGAGAACCTCACACGCGAACCCTCGTTGCCGTCACCGACGAGCACCTCGACGATCTCATACTTCACCACGGCATCGGCACCTTCGGGTACCGGCGCGCCCGTCATGATGCGGACCGTCTCACCCGCGCCGATTGCGCCCTCAAACACACGGCCCGCGGCCTCGTGTCCGATAACGTCGAGCGTCACCGGCGCTTCGCCAGATGCCCGCGCCAAGTCCGACGAGCGCACGGCATATCCGTCCATAGCGCTGTTGGCAAACGGCGAGATGTCGATATCGGCCACCGCATCCTCGGCCAAGGGAAGACCGACGGCCTGCCACACGGGAATCTCGACGACTTCGGTGCGATTCACGTGCGACAAGACGATCGCCTGTGCGTCCTCCAACGGAATGAGTTTCTCAGCCATATGCACCTCTAGCATGCTGCGGCGCGCAACAAAAGCGCCGATTCTTTATGTTTATCTCAGTATAATCCCTCGCCGCCTGCTCAAGACCTGGCCCGCGGCCGCGAATACATCTGTCGGCCGCAAGCCGCGAAACAAAACCAAAACCAACCTGCCGGTTTGTCACGTATGGCACGTTCTATAATGCTCCTGTTGCAACCAAAAAGAGGAACGTATGGCTTTTACCGACAAACCCGAAAGCGCAAACGAGGCGCAGGATCATTCTCAGTCGCTCGACGACGGCGGCTTTTTCTCCCTTAATGACGTCATCATGGCAGGCAGGCAACAGCTCACCCGCTCCGAGCACCTCTTGGCTGCCGACACGCGCCGCAACGCCCGTAACCTACTCGCGAGCGCCAAGTTGCTCGTTCTCGTCGTTATCGTCTCGCTTGCCATGGGCGTTGCCGCTTGGGCGTTTTTGGCCTCGCTGAATATCGCGACCGACTATCGCGAGCACCATGCATGGATTTACGCGCTGTTTCCCGTTGTGGGCGTTGCCACCGCATGGGTGTACAAAAACCACGGTCTTGCCGCCAAACGAGGCAACAACCTGGTCATCGACTCCGCTCTGGGCACACGCCTCATCCATATGCGCATGGCCGTCCTCACCTTCGTCTGTTCCACGCTCACGCACCTAACGGGCGGGTCGGCCGGTCGCGAGGGTGCCGCGGTGCAGATTGGTGGCACCATCGCCAGCAACATCTCGAGCCTCGCCCACCTCAAAAAGCATGACCACCACGACCTCATGCTCGCCGGCATCTCGTCGGCCTTTGGCGCCGTATTCGGTTCGCCCCTTGCCGGAGCTTTCTTTGGCATGGAGATGTGCTTTATCGGAAAGATCGACTACACCGCGGGCATCTACTGCCTCGTCGCCTCATTTACCGGCTACTTTACATCGCTCGCCTTGGGAACCGAGTACGAGGCGAATGTCATCGCCAGCGTTCCCAACATGACACCACGGACGGTTGCCATCGTTGTTATCAGCGCCATTATCTTCGGCCTGACGGCACGCCTCTTTGCCTGGTCGTTCGAACCGTCAAGAGCCTGTACGGTCGCTTTATCACCAATTACCTCGTCCGCGCACTCATAGGCGCACTCGTGGTTTTGGCCGCCTATGCCCTCCTCGACGCCTGGGACTACGCCGGCCTTTCCACGTGGCTTTCCGGCGCCGGATATGCCGGCAACACCACCCTGGCGGACGCAGCCATCAAGTTGGTCGTCACAGCGCTTACCCTGGGCGCGGGCTTCCAAGGCGGCGAGGTCACGCCCCTGTTTGGCATCGGTGCGGCACTCGGTGGCTGGATCGGTTGCCTTACCGGGCTTGACCCCAGTTTTCTGGCGGCTCTCGGCATGCTCGGCGTGTTCTGCGCCGGCCTCAACGTGCCCATCACCACCTGCATGATGGCCATCGACCTGTTCCACGGCACGGCCGCGGGCTTCTTTGTCATCGTTTCGTTTATCAGCTATCTCGTCGGCGGACACCGCGGCGTGTACCCCGCCCAGCGCATCATCTCACCCAAGCGCCGCTCGCTTATCGTGGACGAGGGTGGTACGGTGGCGGATGCTATCGAGCGCCACAACGACCTGATACAGTAGACGTAAGTATTCGCCGTGCAGCCACAATCGGGGGCAATTCGACCCGAGCGTGACCGCACCGTCATGCCATACGCCGGGAGTCGCCCCATGCACGCAACTGATTTTGGTCGCACGCTCATCATCGCCAATCCTGCCGCCCAGTCGGGCGCCGCGCGCGAGGTTGCCGAGCGCCTGCAGCGCTTTTTGGATATGACCGCGCGCGCATCTCAGTTTGACTTGGTGCTGACCGAACGCACGGGGCACGCCAAGGAGCTTGCCGCACAGGCCCAGGCTACCGTACCGTTATCGCCCTTGGCGGCGACGGCGTGATCCACGAGGTCGTCAATGGCTTGATGGCGCAAGAAGAAGCGGTCCGTCCCGCCCTTGCCGTCCTGCCCGTTGGCTCCGGCAACGATTTTGCCCAAACGCTCGGTATCGAAGATTTCTCCGGCAAGGATTTTGGCGCGCTGCTCACCTGCGAGCTGCAGCACCAGGATATCGGACGCATTCGCTCATGGAACCCCGCAAGCGGTAGCGGCGAGGCATCCGTCGAGTACTACGACCAGACGCTTTCAGTCGGCCTCGATGCCGCCATCGGCCTGGGCACCACCGAGCTGCGCAAACAGACCGGCTTAACGGGCACTCCGCTCTACACCCTCTCGGGACTTGAGCAGTTCGGCCTGCGCTATCGCAACTACCCCATGACGGTCAGCTTTGACGGCGCGCCCGCCGAGCGCGTGAGGGCGATCATCATGCAATTCAGCTGGGCCCCACCTATGGCTCGGGTTATCGCATCTGTCCCGATGCCGATCCCTGCGACGGCATACTCGACGTCTGCTACGCCTGCGGCCCCGTCCCACGCGCGGTTGCCCTGCCCATGTTCCTTTCGGCCAAAGACGGCCACCATACCAAACTGCCGCCGATTCGCATGCGCCGCTGCCGCCATGCCGAGCTCACGTTCGAGGAGCCCGACTTCCCCATCCAGGCCGACGGCGAGCCCGTTGTCGCCTCGCGCATCGAGGTCGACATCCTTGCCGGCGCCCTCCACATCTGGCGCCCCACCCGCTAGCCACCCCATAAGTTGCGGTGGAATAGGGACTGTTTATTCAGCTAAAGCCGAAAAACAGTCCCTATTTCACCGCAACTTATGAGGAAGCTATTCGTCGCTGCCCGGTTTGCGACGGTTGGCCTTTTTTATGGCGTTGAAGTGCTTGTCATTGAGCCTGCGCTGGCGAGAGCACTGGGGCACCTTGGTCTTTACGCGTCGGCGCGGTGGACGCCCGCGACGCTCAAGCTCAGCGCGCAGCTTACGCAGGCAGCTACTACGGTTTTGGAACTGACTGCGGCTCTCGCGCGCCGTCACGGTAATTCCCGAAGGGATATGTTTCATGCGCACCGCCGAGTCCGTCGTGTTGACGCCTTGTCCGCCCGGACCCGTCGCGCGAAACACCTGCACCTCGCAATCGCGCGCCAACTCCTCGACCGACATCTCGGCATAGCGTGCATACTCGCGCCATCCCATCTTGTTCTCATCCATATCAACACCTCCCCTCATACAAAAAATGTGACAAAGGGACGGTCCCTTTGTCACATCGCATACCAATCGCTTGTGTTGCGCGCTTAGGCGAAGGTGATCTCGCCGGTCTCGCAGTCCATATCGGCGATACGGGCCAGGCTCTCAACGCGGAAGCCGCGCTCGCGGAGCTTATCACCGCCGCCCTGGAAGCCCTTCTCCACCGCAATGCCAATACCGGACACCTCGGCACCCGCAGCCTCGCAGATCTTGATAAGACCCTCGAGCGCGCAGCCGTTGGCCAAGAAGTCGTCGATGATCAGGACCTTGTCGCCCTCGGACAGGAAGCGCTTGCCAACGATGACCGGGTACTCCTTCTGCTTGGTAAAGGAGTAGATGGTCGTGGCATACTGCTCGCCGTCGAGGTTGATGGACTGGGCCTTCTTGGCAAAGACCACCGGCACGCCGCCAAAGTGCTGGGCTGCAATGCAAGCCATACCAATGCCCGAAGCCTCAATCGTCAGGATCTTGTTGATCTCGACATTCTTGAACAGACGGGCCCACTCGGCGCCCATGTGGTCGAACAGCTCAACGTCGCACTGGTGTTGAGGAAGGCATCAACCTTAAGGACGTTACCGGCCTTTACGATGCCGTCATGGCGAATACGATCCTCAAGCTCCTGCATGGCGCAACCCCTTCTCGCGGCAACGATACCGCGCGATTAATAAACGTTGTTCGATAGTCTACCACGGACCGACCCCCGCCTGTCCCACAAGCCGCATCGCACCACAAACCAGTCTTTTTGGGACGGCGCGATTCGTGGCAGACAGCCTCCCAACACGCTAATGACGGGCGCGCATCTTCACCAAACGCACCATGCAAGCGCAAAGCCCACAGCGGCCACGGCCATCAACACATAGAACACCGAGCGAAAGCCGAATAGGAATACATCCGGACGGCCTGCAACAAAACTGGTCACGGCCTCGCCCATCGCCACGCTCATCTGCCCATAGAGGATATGCGAACCTGCCGTAATACCCAGCGCCATGCCCGCATAGCGCGCCAAGCTGCCCAAGCTACCTGCAAAGCCAAGTGCCTCGCGCGGAGCCGAGCCCATGTACAGCGAGTTGTTGGGACTCTGGAAAATCGACGTACCGCACGACATAAATGCGACGCAGCACACGATCACAGGGATCGATGAATGCTCGTCGAGCGTGCTCACTGCAAAGAGCCCGCACACGTACACGCCCAGGCCAACGGCCGTGGGGCCCTCGCAACCAATACGATCGGAAATCGTGCCCGAAAGCGGGCCGATAAAAGCATTCACCATCGGAAGCGCCAAAAAGAGCAGTCCGGAAATGTCGGAACCAAAGCCGTGGGCGTCCTGAAAATAAAACGGCAGGATAAACTCAGATGCGCCAATGCCAACAAACACGATGAGCATGCAGGCAAGATTGATGGTGAAGGCCGAATTTGCAAAGCAGCGACGCGCGGCCTCCGCCAGCGACATGGAGCGCTCGCCGGCCTCCGGCTTAACATGCGGCAGCGTGTAGAGCCCCACGATAAACGAGATGACGCCAATGGGCAGGTTGATGAGGAAGATACTCTCCCAAGGAAAGCTTGCCACCAGCATGCCGCCGAGCACGGGGCCACACATCATGCCGAGGGCCACAAAGGTCGCGAGAATGCCCATGGCACGGCCTCGTTCGCGCGCCGGAAACGACTCGGTGATGATACCCATGTTGTTAGCCATGGCCGCCGCGCAACCGACGCCCTGAACAATGCGTGCCAGGATAAGAACCTCGAGCGAGGCCGAAAGGCCGCACAGCAGCGAACCGACCGAAAAGACGATGACGCCCAGCTGAAACACATTCACCTTGCCGCGCACGTCGCCCAGACGGCCAAACGGCAACATAGCCACGCACGTCGCAAGCAGATACACAGAGCTTACCAGCTGAATGCGATCGAGGCCCACACCCAGCTCTTTTTGCATCACGGGCAGCGCCACGGTCACGACGGTCGAATCCAGACACACCATAAACGTCATGATGAGCACGGTAAACAGAATCGCCCATTTGTTCTTGCCATGGGTATCGCCCTCAAGGGCAATGTGCTCGCGGCGCAGCTGCTCTGCAGTTTTCTCCATATCCATCCTTTCGAGTGGCATAACGCAAAAACGGGGCCCAATCGCCTACAAACAGTCGCGATCGGGGTCCCGCCTACGGAATCGGAACTAAAGGTCGCCGAGGCAATCTGCCCGTATCGGCGCCTTGTGCGAAAGCTAGCCTAGCACTGCTCGAGCGCCTGCTCAAGGTCGGCAATCAGATCGGCCGTGTCCTCGAGGCCGCACGACAAGCGCACCATGTCGGCCGAGATGCCGCAGGCGATGAGCTCTTCGTCGTTCATCTGGCGGTGCGTGGCGTTAGCAGGATGCAGGCAGCAGGTGCGGGCATCTGCGACATGCGTGGCGATCTGGGCGAGCTTGAGGCTCTTCATAAAGGTCTCGGCCGCCGCGCGACCACCGTTAAAGCCAAAGCTCACGACGCCGCACGTACCGTTGGGCATGTACTTTTGAGCCATGTCATAGTACTTGTCGCCCTCCAGGCCCGGATAGCTCACAAAGCGCACCTTGGGATGGCTCTGCAGGAACTTGGCGACCGCCAGGCCGTTCTCGCAATGACGCGGCATGCGCACATGCAGGCTCTCGAGCGAGCTGTTCAGGAAAAACGCCGCCTGCGGGTTCTGCATGGGGCCAAGATCGCGCATGAGCTGTGCGGTGGCCTTGGTAATGAAGGCGCCCTCGCGGCCAAACTTCTCGGCATAGGTCACGCCGTGATAGCTCTCGTCGGGCGTGGTGAGACCCGGGAACTTGTCCGCATGGGCCATCCAGTCAAACTGGCCGTGGTCGACGATCACGCCGCCCAGGTAGGCCGCGTGGCCATCCATGTACTTGGTGGTGGAGTGCGTAACGATGTCGGCGCCCCACTCAAAGGGACGGCACATCACGGGCGTCGGGAAGGTGTTATCGACCATCAGCGGCACACCGTGGTCATGCGCGGCCTTGGCAAAGCGCTCGATATCGAGCACGGCAAGAGCGGGGTTGGCGATGGTCTCACCAAAGACGAGCTTGGTGTTGGGCTCAAAGGCTGCCTCGAGCTCCTCATCGGTGCAGTCGGGGGCAACGAACGTGCAGGTAACGCCCATGCGGCCCATGGTGTGGGCGAGCAGGTTGTAGGTACCGCCGTAGATAGCGGAGCTTGCGACCACGTGATCGCCGGCACCGGCCACATTAAAGATCGCCAGGAAGTTCGCAGCCATGCCCGAGCTCGTGAGCATCGCCGCGGTACCGCCCTCCATCTCGCAGATCTTGGCGGCAACCAGGTCGCACGTGGGATTCTGCAGGCGGCTGTAGAAGTAGCCCGACTCCTCCAAGTCAAACAGCTTGCCCATGTGCTCGGACGTGTCGTACTTCCACGTGGTGGACTGGTAGATGGGCACCTGGCGCGGCTCCGCATCGCCCGGGCGATAGCCGCCCTGAACACACGTGGTACCGATGGTCTGCTCGCTCATATTTAGCTCCCTTGCCTGGGTTACATTTTTATTCGGTTCACGATACCGCTACCCCGCACCCCTCTCAACCCATCCTCAAGGTAGGTTATTGGACAGATGCATCGGGCTCATTTGCCCCACACTTAGGTATTGGTACGACAATAACGGCGAGATATGCACAAAGCTCTCGATGAACGAATGCGTCGGCAAGGGTACCATAGGCGGGTACACCGCAACCAAGGAGACAACGATGAAGCACATCGATACGACCCAGCTCGACACCACCGCTTGTCAGGCTCAGGCTGCCGAATACCACGCCCGTGGCTTTAACTGTGCCCAGGCCGTCGCCTGTACGCTCGCGCCAGCCGTCGGCCTCGATCCCCAGATTGCCTTCACCCTCACCGAGGGCTTTGGCGCCGGCATGGGCGGCATGACCGAAACCTGCGGCGCCATCTCGGGCGCCGTGGCCATCATGGGCTTCGTGATGAGCGACGGCATGGAAAACCCCAAGACCAAGGGCCAGACCTACAAGCTGTCGCGCGAGGTCGCCAAGCGTTTTGGCGAGAAAAACACGACGACCATCTGCGGCACGCTCAAGGGCATCGGATCGGATAAGGGACCGCTGCGCAGCTGCCCCGGCTGCATCGACGATGCGGTCGAGATCGCCTGCGATGTGCTAAAGCAGCTCGCCGAGTAAACGGCAGCGACATAAAACGACGACCGGCGCGCTTGGGATCCATCCAAAAGCACGCCGGCCCTCGTCGTTAGAACTCGGCAAATTCGGGGGCGCCGGCCTCAATCTGCTCGCGCCCCGCCATAAGCTCGCGCATCTTAGCGCAAAACGGTTCCTGCTCCCCCGCCTTAAACACCAAATGAATCGTCACGGCGTCCGCGTAATCGGCATCCGCAACCTTGGCACCGCAATCCTGCGCCAAACGAAGCACCTGCTCATACTGCGGATAGGCCACATGCGCGTCAACGGGCACGACGCTCGTCATCTCGACGATCTGCCCGGCATCCTGAGCCGCGGCCACCGCCGCCTGCGTCGCCGCGGTATAGGCGCGTACCAAGCCTCCGGGCCCCAGCAGCGTGCCGCCAAAATAGCGCGTCACCACGCAGCAAACATTTTTGAGTCCTGCGCCGCGCAGCACCTCGAGCGTCGGCATGCCGCTCGTACGGCTCGGCTCACCGTCATCGCTCTGGCGCTCGCGTCCATCGACCAAAATCCACGCGGGAACATTGTGTCGAGCGTCGTAATGGCGCTTTCGAACCGTCTCGATAAAGGCATTTGCCTCATCTTCGGACTCAATATGGACCAGCTGGGCAATAAACCGACTCTTACGATCGACGAACTCACCCGTAGCCTCAATATTCGATTGCAGAGTAAAATAGCTGTCCAACAAAGCCCCTCAACAACAAGCAAAGCAACAAACAGTCTCAATAATACGGCAAAGCCCGCACCGATAACCCCGGCGAAAAGAATGGCAACGCCGATGAATCCGTCACCAACAGCGAGAACCCGTCAGCACGAGCAAGGTGCCTTGAAAGACAAGTTTGCGACAAAAATGGGGCCGCCGATGACCAGGCAAAAACAGCGAGACGGCGTCAGCTGAGTCGATTTGGCCCGAAAGAGGAGGGAGCACGCCTTATGGCGGCGACCGACGAATGAGCGCCAAATCGGCCAGCTGACGCCGTCGCAGCGTCAACAAGAAAGCTGAGTGGGCTTGTAAGCCGGGTTCTGTCGTGAACGGTCATTTATCTTGTCTGCACGTTACCGTGCAGCTCCACGCACGCTACCCGAACGCGGACCGGGCCGGCCCATAGCGTTCCTATTCGCGCTTGCTCCGGATGGGGCTTGCCAAGCCGCCATGTTGCCACGACGCTGGTGGTCTCTTACACCACCGTTTCAGCTTTTCCCTTTACGCCTTGCGGCGCAGGTGGGAGTCTTCTTTTCTGCGGCGCTTTCCGTCGGATCACTCCGCCCGGCCGTTAGCCGGCATCCCGCCCTCTGGAGCCCGGACTTTCCTCACGCGTACTGCAAGCAGCACATCGCGCGACCGTCTGGCCCACTCAGCAGTGCAAGAGTGTAACACACCGTTACCGCAGGCAATGGCACAACGCAAACGCTCGACACGATAAACCAAGAACCGCCATGCGTTACAATGATCCTGTCGATGGGCAACGTCGTCAGTCGAGACGCGACCGCGCTCCGCACCCCTCCGTCTACTCGGTGTGTTCCCGCCTCCTCCCCGAGGCGGGATGTCGGCTTTTTTCATGCACCGACAATCCAATAGCCTGTGGACAGCCCGGCAGCATTGCGCATCTCGGTGCCAAATGCAAAAAGGGACCCGTCCATTACGGACGGATCCCTTAAACAAGTGATCGTCAAACCGATTTACTCGGCGTCGGTCTCCTCGTCCTTCTTCTCGGAAGGCAGCGGGGTAACCTCGATCTCGACGCCCAGAGTCTCAGCAGCAGACTTCATGGACAGGGAGATACGACGACGGTCGAGGTCGATCTCCATGACCTTGACCTGAACCTTGTCGCCAACGTGGGTGACCTGAGAAGGCTGGTCCACGTGCTTGTTGGCCATCTCGGAGATGTGCACCAGGCCCTCGATGCCCTCGCCCAGGTCGACGAAAGCGCCGAACGGGACAAGCTTGGTCACCGTGCCCTCGACGATAGCGCCGACGGGGTACTTCTTGACCAGTGCGCGCCACGGATCCTCGGTGGTCTGCTTGAGACCCAGGGAGATGCGCTCGCGGTTGAGGTCGACGTCGAGAACCTCGACCTCGACCTCCTGGCCGACCTTGACAACCTCGGAAGGATGGTTGACGTGGTTCCAGGAGAGCTCGGAGATGTGGATGAGGCCGTCGATACCGCCGAGGTCGACGAAGGCGCCGAAGTCGACGATGGAGGAAACGGTGCCCTGGAGACGCATGCCAGACTTGAGCTTGGACAGGATCTCGGAGCGCTCGGCCTTACGGGACTCCTCGAGCACGACGCGACGGGAGAGGACAACGTTGTTGCGGTTGCGGTCCATCTCGATGACGCGGGCCTCGATGCGGGTGCCCATGTAGGAGGTGAGGTCCTTGACGCGACGGAGGTCGACGAGGGAAGCGGGCAGGAAGCCACGCAGGCCGATGTCGAGGATCAGGCCGCCCTTGACAACCTCGATAACCTCGCCCTCGACGTTCTCGCCGGAGTTGAACTTCTCCTCGATGCGGTTCCAAGCACGCTCGTACTCGGCACGCTTCTTGGACAGGACCAGACGACCGTCCTTGTCCTCCTTCTGGAGAACCAGAGCCTCGATGGGATCACCGAGTGCAACGATGTCTGCAGGGTTAGCGTCCTTGCGGATGGACAGCTCGCGGACCGGGATAACGCCCTCGGACTTGAATCCGATGTCAACGAGCACCTCGTCATGCTCGATCTTAACGACAGTGCCGTTAACGAGATCGCCCTCATCAAAGTCGGTAATCGTACCGTCGATGAGGTTGTTCATCTCCTCCTCGTTGACATCGTCAAGAGAGAAAATGGACGAGTTCTGAATCTCACTCAAAGGTGGACCCCTTTCGAACTACGGGGCCCCGATTGCTAGGACCTACAGAAGGGTGCGACAAGCACACAACGTTTAGGAACACTCGGGAGCCGACAGATACTAATGTGACGCTTATGCAATCACGTTCGTATAGGTTACGGGGAAATGAGTTCGATTTCAAGCGTGAACTGCGATTTTTTACTCGTGTGGAGACTTTTTCGTAATCTTATGAACACACGTCTCCGCAACTTGACGATAACCAGCCAGGCATTCGGCTTTGGGGTAAAGTATCCGGAGCCAACGATTCTGGAACGATTTTTCGAGAAAGGTGCCCGCGTGCTCAAAGCAGTCGTTTTCGATATGGACGAGACGCTTCTTAGCATCAACCTCAACGCGTTCATCCTTCGCTATTTTAAGGATGTCTCGTCGATGCTCGCGGATATCGGACGCCGCAGCCGCGGTGGCACGATGGCACGCCTCGGCACCATCCTGGTCGACCTCAATGCCAATCGCCGCAGCGGCACGGACAACCGCACCAATCTTGAGTTTTACCGCACCGAGGTCGAGCGCCGATGCGGCATCTGCCTCTCCGATCCCCTCATCTACGAGGCGTTTACCTACTACGACCGCGAAGTTCTTCCATACAAGAACGACGATGTCATTAACGCCCACGCCATGCCGGGTGCACACGCCGCGCTCCAGGCCGTACAGGACGCTGGACTGCGTTGCGCGCTCTTTACCAACCCCAGCTTTCCCCAGGGGGCCATCGAGTGCCGCATGGGTTGGGGCGACTTGGGCGACGCCCCCTTTGAGCTCGTCACGCACATGGGAAACACCACCCGCTGCAAGCCCGATGCCACCTACTATCTAGAGCAGCTTCAGGTAATGGGACTCGAGCCGCACGAGGTCCTTATGGTGGGCAACGATCCCAAGCGCGACTTCCCCAGTCCCGCCTGCGGCATTCAAACTGCCTATGTTGGCCAGGGAAAACCCGGCCGAGCCACCTGGCACGGAACCATGGAAGACTTCGCCCGCGACTTTAACGCCGTAGTAGAAGCCTTCTACGAACACCAAGTAGCCGACGAACTGAGCTAACGTTCAGACTTAATAGTCGTTGGGGACGTTCTTGTTTGACTAGTCATTTAAGAACGTCCCCAACGACTACCCCGATGTTTAGGCAAAGTCAGCGAAAACCCGCCAGAGCGAGCAAGGTGCCTTGAAACGAGGCGGCATTGATCTTTTGATCATGCCGCCGAAGTTGAAAGGCAGATTGCCGCTCTGGCGAGTTTGCAGCGTCGAGCCGTTACGCGGGTTGGTAAACCCGCGTAACTAACGAACTAGCAAACTTGGGTTTTGCCGATCATGATGTTGAGGATTTCGACGTCGGTGTCCTTCATGCCCACACGGCCCACGTAGCCCATGCTGGCGATTGTCTGCTCGACGGTATCCTGGATCAGGCCCTCGCCGGCACGGAAGCCACGGCCCTGCATGGCCATATCGTGGCCCAAAATCGCCGCATCGACGGCAGCGGAAATCTTGGCGGCACAGCTTGCCTTGGCGCCATCGCACACGATGCCGCCAACGTTGCCGAGCGTGTTCGAGACCGTCGCGCCAATCTGCTCGCGCGTACCACCGCACAGCCAGGTAATCGCAGCGCCGGCGCCGCACGCGGCACAAATAGCACCGCAAAACGCCGAGAGCGCACCAATATAGCTCTTGATATGCACAGCGATAAGATCGGACAGCATCACGGCGCGCACCAGGCGATCGTGGTCGCAGCGCAGATACTCGGCATACTCCATAACGGGCAGCGCGCAGGTAATGCCTGATTGCCCGAGCCGCACACAATGGCGACCGGCAGCGCGCAGCCGTTCATGCGGGCGTCGGACCCGGCGGCTGCACGGGCGCGGGCACGGCAGGCGACGTCATCGGCACGTGCACCCAGCAGCGTACGGCCCACCTCGGCGCCCCAAGCGTGCGCCAGGCCCTCGGCACTGATCGCACCGTTCAGCTCAATCTGACGCTCAACGGCAGCGCGGGCGTCCTCAATGTCACCGTCCTCGATAAAGTCGATGATAGACTCAATGCTCATAGGGGTGTCGGCGTTATCCGCCGCGCGCTCGGCCACCACGCGCTCCGCGCAGGCGGCACACTCCCCCGCCGACTTACCGCATACCGGGATACCGTCGAGCGTATGGCATGTGACGTTGGTGTGGTGGTCGGTAATCTCGACGACCGCGGTATGGCCTCCGGCCGTGGCAGTCACCTTGATGTAGAGGTTGGGAACACCCTCGACAAGCGACACATCGCAGTAGCCGGCGTCGGCGAGGAGCTCGGCCACGCGAGCACGGTCTTCATCGTCAACGCTCTCGAGCACCTCGAGCGCGCTCTTAGCGTCTCCGCCCACGGCACCCAGCACAGCCGCGGCTTCGATGCCATGCATTCCGCCCGAGTTGGGCACGGTCACGCTCTTGACGTTCTTGATGATGTTGCCCGAGCAGGCAACGTCCATATGATCGGGTTCGCAACCGAGCGTCTGGCTCGCCAGCGCCGCTGCATAGGCAACGGCAATGGGCTCGGTGCAGCCGAGCGCACAGACAAGCTCGCGGTTCAAAACATCGCAAAACGCGGTATCACGAAGGGAATCGGCAGACATAGGTATCTCCTACTTGTATAACGGGCTGGGCTCTCAAAAATAGTTAGTTCTTTTATTTGATAACAATGCATCAAAAACCGCAACCATGGTTCCGGCGGACGGCGCTCGAGCACAAATTGGCGGAATTATTCATGAGAAGCCGGTCTTGTTGCATGCTAAAGCGTTTGACCAAAAAACGCCCGAGTGTTTACGCAAAAGTCGCGCTATCATGCAGTCGAACGCGGTAAAACCTTTAGCAATTCCGCCGCACGGACCAGAGAGGAACCACTCATGAAGATTGGTATCGGTAACGACCACGCCGCCGTCGAGCTCAAGAACATCATTTCCGAGCACCTGAAGGAGCGCGGATGCGAGGTCGTGAACTTTGGCACCGACACCTCCGAGAGCTTTGATTACCCCATCGCCGGCTACAAGGTGGGCAAGGCAGTTGCCAACGGCGACGTCGACCTGGGCATCCTGATCTGCGGCACCGGCGTCGGAATCAGCCTGGCCGCCAACAAGGTCGAGGGCGTTCGTGCCGTCGTGTGCTCCGAGCCCTTCAGCGCCAAGCTCTCGCGCATGCACAACAACACCAACGTGCTCGCCTTTGGCGCCCGCGTCGTGGGCTCCGAGCTCGCCAAGATGATCGTCGACGAGTGGCTCGACGCCGAGTTTGAGGGCGGCCGTCACGAGCGTCGCGTTAACCTCCTCAACGAGATCGACCACACGCGCGGCCTTAAGATCGTCGACGAGGCCTAAAGATTCACAAAGCCATACGACGCTAACGCCAGCCCCCGCCCGGAAGAAACATCCGGACGGGGGCTCTTTAGTAGATTTGTGGGGGTTTACCAAAAGTCTACTGGAATAAAAAGGGCGCCGCGGATGAAGTTCCGCGGCGCCCAAGCCACACGCTAACAGCTTTAAGGAGTCAAAGCTGGTTTAGCCAAAAAAGCGCTTGATCTCGATCTCGGCGTTCTCCAGGCAGTCGGAGCCGTGGATCACGTTGGCGTTGACATCGACAGCAAAGTCGCCGCGAATGGTGCCGGGGGCAGCATCAAGCGGGTTGGTGGCGCCCATAAGGGTGCGCATCTTGGAGACAGCGGAGAGGCCGGAAACGACCATCTTGACGACCGGACCGCTCGTCATAAAGTCGCAGAGACCGCCAAAGAAGGGCTTGTCGGCCAGATGGGCGTAGTGCTCCTCGACGGTAGCGCGCTCGAGCGTGGTCATCTCCATGCGCTCGATAACAAGGCCGCTGCGCTCAATGCGAGCAACGATCTCGCCGATCTTGCGATCGCGCACGGCGTCGGGCTTAATCATGATGAAGGTCTTCTCGATAGCCATAAGGTAGCCTTTCAAGTAGGTTCGCGCGTGCCCAAGTCCCATTCCGGCACCCGCCTGGACTGCATCGTAACAGAGTTCTAGCTGCAGTTAAACAAAAAGCCGTTTATTGAAGCGTTATTATTTATTAAAGCGCTCCATATGTGTCACTTCTGTTTCGAAGCCCGACTAGAGTACCATCCGTCCCACTTTCAACTGCAACGAACAGAACGGGCGGTCGATTGTCGCCCGTGAACGCACCCCCTTCACAACCTGCGCAAATGTCCTACAGAAGTTCTCGACAAGCTCCTTTCTTCTCTATAACAAAACGGGTGCCCACCGTAGCGGGCACCCGTAAAGGCAAAATATGATGAACACACCAGACAGACGCATCCAATAAGCTAATTAGCTCCGTGGCCCATCTCGACGACCTTGGATAACGAGCCAAACACACCCTCATCGGCCGCGAGCTGCGCCTCGGCGCTTCCCAACTGCACGGCAACGGCAGCAGGGGCGGTACCACCCTCGGTCGTGCGCGCGGCGACAATCGACGGGATGTCGAGTGCCTCGGTAATGTCGCGCTCAAAGAGCGGACTTGCCTCCTGAAACACCTCAAACGGCAGGTCCTCAAGATTGCAGCCGCGCTTCTCACACATCAGGACAAGATGACCCACCACGGCATGTGCCTCGCGGAACGGCAGGCCGCGCTTTGCCAGGTAATCGGCAACATCAGTGGCTGCCAAGTGGCCCACACCACACTCGCGCGCCATGGCGTCCTCGTTGACAGTCCAGGTCGAGATCATGCCGGCCATAACCGACAGGCACTGCATGAGCGTATGGGCGGTATCGAGCGCACCCTCCTTGTCCTCCTGCAAGTCCTTGTTATAAGCAAGCGGCAGGCCCTTCATGGTCACGAGCAGCTGCACCAGGTTGCCGTACACGCGACCGCTCTTGCCGCGGATAAGCTCAGCAAAGTCGGGGTTCTTCTTCTGCGGCATGATAGACGAGCCGGTGGAATACGAGTCGGAAAGCGTGATAAAGCCGAATTCGGAGCTCGACCACAGCACGATCTCCTCGGAAAGACGCGACAGGTGCATGGCCATGACGGAGCCGGCGTAATGCAGATCGAGCAGGAAATCACGGTCGGAAACCGCATCGAGCGAGTTGGGAATCACACCCGCAAAGCCAAGCTCGGCAGCCGTCATCTGACGATCGAGCGGATAGCTCGTACCGGCAAGCGCGGCAGCACCCAACGGGCAGTTGTCGGCGGCATCAAAGGCGGCCTTCAGGCGCGTAAAGTCGCGCGCGAACATCCAGGAATACGCCAGCAGATGATGCGACAGCAGCACGGGCTGAGCGTGCTGCATGTGCGTGTAGCCCGGCAGAATCACCTTGTCGTACTTCTTGGCCGCATCCACCAGCACATGACGCAGCTCAAGATTGGCCTCCATGAGCTCCTTGGCCAGCGCCTTGACGCCCAGGCGTGTGTCGGTCGCCACCTGGTCGTTGCGCGAACGCCCGGTATGCAAGCGCTTACCGGCCTCGCCGATGCGACGCGTCAGCTCGCTCTCGATGGACATATGAATGTCCTCGTCGTTGATATCGAAGGTGAAGTTACCGGCATCGATATCCTGTTCGATTCCGGTCAGGCCCTTGGCAATCGCCTGCTCATCCTCGGCACTGATGATGCCCTGAGCCGCCAGCATCTTGGCATGCGCCTTAGAGCCGGCGATATCCTGCTTATAGAGATGTTTGTCGACCGGCAGCGACGCGCCAAACTCCTGCGTGACCTCGGCCACGCCCGCCTCAAAACGACCGCCCCAAAGAGCCATGGAACCGTCCCCTTTCTCCAAATACCAAAACAAGCGCCCAAAGCAATGCGCCCTGTCGCTAAAGCGATTTATCAACCGCTAGTTTTACACATTCCCCACCGTGCGCGGGGCCATGTAGCTAATTTGCAAAGAAGTGACGCGCCATGCACTTGGCGCCCAACGTCTCCCTCCGGATGTTGCCCTGCGAACCATCGATCCAGCCTCAGGCTCATGGGAACGTCCTCGACCTTTGCAGCATCGAACTCGGGCGCAAGGGCAAGTAAAGCATGCGCGATAGCATTGAGCATAATGGATACTCCTCATATATATAGGCACAGAGCCGCCAAATTGATAGAAAGAGCCCCGCCGGACAACCCCGGCGGGGCTCGGACTCAGCCGCAGATGCGGCATCATATATGCGGGCGGAACGTAGGGGCCACCGATGTTAAGAAGTGTCAGCAAGCATAACGAAAGGTAGGGACCCCGTGCGCCCGTTATGTATCACGCGGATGGGCCGCGCGGATACCAAGGAAGAGAAGCCTTAGGCCTGGGCTGCAGCGGAGCTGGGACCCTGGACCTTAGCCCACGTCTTGAGCGACAGCGTATCGATCTCGATAAAGCCGGCGCTGGCCTTCTCATCAAACGTGGTGTCGCGGTCGTAGGTGGCCAGGCCGTAATCGTAGAGGCTGAAGGGGCTCTTGCGGCCGACGACATGGCAGTTGCCCTTAAAGAACTTCAGACGGACGGTGCCGGTCACGAACTTCTGGGTGTCGGCCATAAAGGCATCGAGCGCGTTTTTGAGCGGGCTGTACCACTGGCCGTTATACACGGCGGTGGCCCAATCCTGCTCAAGCTTAATCTTCTCCTTGAGCAGGTCGCCCTCAACGCAAATGTCCTCGAGCGCCTTGTGGGCGGTGATAAGCGTCAGGGCGCCGGGGACCTCATAGCACTCGCGGCTCTTGAGGCCCACCAGACGGTCCTCGACCAGGTCCAGGCGACCAAAGCCATTGTCGCCGGAAATCTTGTTGAGAGCGATGACGATCTCGGAGAGCTTCATCTTCTTGCCGTCGACGGCGACGGGCTTGCCCGCCTCAAACTCAATCTCGGTGTAGGTCGGGGCGTCGGGCGTATCCTCGGGGTTCTTGGTCATAACCCAGGCGTCGTCGAGCGGCTCGTTCCAGGGATCCTCCAGGTGACCGCACTCAATGGCGCGACCCCACAGGTTGTCGTCGATGGAATAGGGGTTGTCGTTGGCACCCTCGGGAACCGGCACGTTGTGGGCGTGGGCGTAGGCGACCTCGTCCGGACGGCACTTCAGATCCCACTCGCGAACCGGGGCGATAACCTTGAGCTCGGGGTCGAGCGCCTTGACGGCAGCCTCAAAACGGACCTGGTCGTTACCTTTGCCGGTGCAGCCGTGGGCGACGTAGGTCGCGCCAAACTCGTGAGCAACCTCGACGAGCTTCTTGGCGAGCAGCGGGCGGGACAGGGCGGAGAGCAGCGGGTACTTGTTCTCGTACATGGAGTTGGCCGCGATGGCCTTGGTCAGGAACTCATCGGAGAACTCGTCGCGCAAGTCGAGCACCTGACAATCCAGAACGCCCAGGTCGAGCGCCTTCTGCTTCTTGGCATCCAGGCCGGTCTCCTCCTGGCCCACGTTACCGCAGACGCAAACGACATCAAGATTCTTCTCGTCCTGAAGCCACTTGACACATACGGATGTATCAAGACCACCGGAATATGCGAGAACGACTTTTTCCTTGCTCATGGCTGTTTCCTTTCGCCCTTGGTAGCTAGTTAGAACATCGGTCAGTTGCAAGTCATTTCGAGGTCAAAAACCGTGCAATATCAGGTTAAATAGCAAAAAGCAGCACAACATGCCCTAGAAACATGCGTCTATGTCGTGCTAAAACCCAACGACCTCAAAATGACTCTGTTGGGGCATTTAGCCCCATACGGACAGAGACGATTGTTATCGTCGTCGGGAAATTGCGCGCTGGCGTCGGATGGCATTGTCTGCAGTAGTGATGATCTTTACGAACTGCATCTGCCTCTCCTTTCACCTACCGCCGGGCGCAATTCTAATATCGTAAACGGTACCTTTTCCTCGGTAAGCGGTTGTTTTTCCGTCTCCGTTTTCGATGGTCGCTATATTACGCTAAAGTGCCTACAGCGCAAGCGACAAATTCAAATTTCTGAAATTTTTTTTCATTACTTTGTGAATTGCAGTGCAAATACGCTCCGTTCCTGCGACAATACGCTCGGTTACTGGTTGATGGTTATAACGTCTGAAACAATTTCGAAACGAAAGGCGCGCTTTTATGCAAACTTACGAATCGGACACCAATATCGGCAGCATTAAGATTCTCGCCGTTGATATGGACAAGACGCTTCTCACCGACGAGCGTGTACTACCCCAGGGCCTCGACGAGCGCCTGGACAAGCTCGCCGAGGCTGGCATCGTGTTCTGCCCCGCAAGCGGACGCCCTGCCCCCAAGCTCGAGGAGATGTTCGAGGGTATTAAGAACCGCCTTGCTTTTTGTCCCGACAACGGAGCCTGCGTCATCTATCGCGGCAGCTATATCTATAAGAGCAACATCGATGTGGCGCTGTATCAGCAGGTGCTCGCTCGTGCCTCGGAGGACCCGCGCGCCGTTCCCGTCCTGTGCTGCTTCGACGAGTTCTACGTGCTTGCCCGCGACCACCAATACCACGACGAGATCAGCGTCTACTACAACACAATCAACTACGTCGATAGCTTTGAGGGCATCGATATCGAGTCCAATAAGATCTCGATCTTCTTCCCCGCCTATGATGCCGAGCCTGCATTCCGCGAGACCTATAGCCCCGAGTTCTCGGACAAGCTCTACGTCACCAACGCCGGGCGCGAGTGGATCGACTTCATGAACCTGGGCGTCGACAAGGGCGCCGGCGTCGCGCACCTGTGCGAGCACCTGGGCATTGGTATCGCCGATGCCGCCGCCGTGGGCGACACCTACAACGATATTCCCATGCTCGAGCGCGTCGGGCATAGCTTTATCGTGGACAATGCAGAGGAGCACATGAACGCGCATGCCAAGTGGCGCATTCCGAGTAACAACGACGGGGGCGTACTGACGCTCATCGACGCCATCCTGGCGGCTCGGTAACGTGGCTCGTCGGACCTGGCCGGGCGGCGCGGATTAGTTTTTCGTTCGGTCAGGTCCTGGGCTCGCTCGGAAAGCACATTAAGTGCTTTCCGGCTCGTGCGGAATCTACGAAAAACTAATCCGCGCCGCCCGGCCAGGTCCTAGGTTTACTTTCCTGCCGCCAAGATGGCGTCTTGAGTGTCTAGATACTTAGCTGAAATGATTTGAGCAGAGGGGAGCCCCTTGTTGGAAGGGGCTCCCCTCTGTTTTGGTTACTGTGGGACAAATTAATCAGTAGTGTTTGTCCCAAATCTTAAGTATGTGGGGGCTTGCGTCTTGGGCGAGCTTGCCTTACGGAGTGCTTCCCTATTTCGCGTCGGCCCAGGTTATGCCGGTGCTGGCTTCGGCGATCAACGGTACGCGGAGGTCTACTACGTGTTCCATGACGTCGCGGACCATGGCGGTGAGGCGCTCGACTTCGTCGACGGGGCACTCAAAGTCCAGTTCGTCGTGTACCTGCAGGATCATGTGGGCGGCAAAGCTTCTTCTTCCAAGCGACGGCTTACGCGGGCCATGGCGATCTTGATGATGTCGGCGGCGGTGCCCTGCATGGGGTGGTTCATGGCCGTGCGCTCACCAAAGCCGCGGAGCTGCGGGTTTTTGGCCTTGAGCTCAGGAATATGGCGACGGCGGCCGTACATGGTCTCGGCATAGCCCGTCTGCTTGGCACGCGCCACCACGTTGTCGAGGAACGTACGCACGCCCGGGTAGGCCTCGTAGTAGCGGTCGATCATGTCGCGTGCCTCGGCCATCGAGATATGCAGCGACTGCGATAGGCCGTAAGCCTGCTGACCATACACGATGCCAAAGTTCACGGCCTTGGCGCGGCTGCGCAGGTCGGGCGTCACCTCGGACACCGGCACGCCAAACACGCGCGCGGCCGTCTCGGCATGGAAGTCCTCGCCCTCGTTAAAGGCGCGCACCAGATGCTCGTCACCCGAGAGATGCGCCAGCAGACGCAGCTCGATCTGCGAGTAGTCCACCGCCAAAAAGACGCTTCCCTCGCCTGCCGAAAACGCCGTCTTGACAGTACGGCCCAGCTCCGAGCGCGTCGGGATGTTCTGAAGGTTCGGGTCACTCGAGGACAGACGACCCGTCGCCGTGATGGTCTGGTTGTACGTGGTGTGCACGCGACCGTCACCACGACGCAACGGGCCCAGCGTGTCCAGATAGGTGGACTTGATCTTGGACTTCTCACGCCAGTCCAAGATCAGACGCACGATTTCGTGGTCACGGGCAAGGTCGCTCAGAACCTTGGCGTTGGTCGAATAATAGCCGCGCTTGGTCTTTTTGAGGCCCTTGGTCGGAAGGCCCATCACGTCAAAGAGCACGTGCGAGAGCTGCATGGGACTGCCGATGTTAAAGGTCTCGTCGCCGGCCAGATCGCGAATGCTCCGCTCGACCTCGGCAATCTGGGTCGCCAGACCCTCGGACAGACTATGCAGGCGGTCGGGGTCCACGAGCATGCCCGCGCGCTCCATCTTGGCAAGCACCGGCACGAGCGGCATCTCGATGCCATCGAACACGTTGGCGGCGTTCTCGCGGGCCATGCGGTCGCGCAGCGGCGCCACGAGCGCCAGCGTCAGGGCCGCAGTGCGGGCAGCAGGGGCAGGAGCGTCCTCACCGGCACCCTCCGCGCCGCGCGCCGCAGGCAGCGTCATCTGCAGATAGGTATCGGCCAGATACGCCTCATCAAACTCGGAGCGGTCGGAATCCAACAGATAGGCGGCGACCACAGTATCGAAGATGCGCGTGGAATCGACGGCCAGCGGATCCATGAGCTCGGGCTCAGAGGAATCGATGGGCGAAAGCTCGTGCAGCAGCGCCTTCATGTCCGGGCTCGCCACGCGGCCCTCCATAAACAGGCGCGCGAGCACGCCGGCGATCACGCCGTGGGCGAAGTTAAAGCCCTCAACCTCAGCCGCCGCACTGCCGTCGCCCTCCTCGAGCGCGAACAGGCCCTTGGACGTCGCCAACCAAAGCGTGCGCGTCAGTCCAAAGAGCGCGCCCTCTTCCTTGTCGTCGTCCACCACGGTGGCGACCCACTCGCCGGCATCAATCGCGCGCGAAACCTCGGACGCCACGGCAGCAAGCGCCTCGGCATCGCCGGCAGCGGTGCGCTCAATCGCGGGCATCTCCAACGTTCTAGCAGCAACCCCGCCCTCGCCGCCGATCAGCGCCAAGAAACGGTTCTGCATGGCGGTGATACCAAGCGTGCCCAGCGCCGCAGACACCTCGTCGGCAGAAAACGCCGGGAAAGACGTCGCGTCAAAGTCGAGCTCGACAGGCGCATCGGTGCGAATGGTTGCGACCTTGCGGCTCAGCAGCGCATCGTCGATATGAGCACGCAAGTTCTCGCCCATCTTGCCCTTGACCTCGTCGGCATGCGCGATGACCTCGTCCAGGCTGCCGTACTGTGCGATGAGCGCGCTCGCCTTTTTGGGGCCGATGCCCGGCACGCCGGGAATGTTGTCCGACGTATCGCCCTTCAGGCCGTAAAAATCGGGCACGAGCGCCGGCGTAATGCCGTGATACAGGTCGTCCACGCTCTCGGGCGTCATGATCGCCACGTCGGACAGGCCCTTGCGGGTCGAGACCACGTTGACGTGCTCGGTCACGAGCTGATACATGTCGCGGTCGCCGGTCACCAGCAGCATGTCGCAGCCGGCTTCCTCACCCAGGCGCGCCATGGTGCCCAGGATATCGTCGCCCTCCCAGCCCTCGGACTGCAAAATCGGCACGTTGAGTGCGGCGAGCAGCTCCTTAATCATGGGGAACTGCGCGTGCAGGTCGGGGTCCATGGGCGGGCGCTGCGCCTTATACTGCGGCAGCATCTCCATGCGCACGCGCGGCTTGCCCTTATCAAACGCCACGACCACACCGTCGGGGTTAAAGGCGTCGATCATCTTAAGAAACATGTTCAGAAAGCCAAAGATCGCGTTGGTGGGGCGACCGTCCGGCGCGTTCATGGTGGGCGGCACCGCGTGGAAGGCGCGGTGCATGAGCGAGTTGCCGTCGATAACGGCAAAGGTGCGGCGCTTGTCAGACATATTGAATACCTCGCTTTGGGCTGGGCACGATTTGCTCCCACCAGTTTACACGCTCCCCGCCTCGCGGCCACCGCACATCAAGCTCCTCCGCCACCGCGCGCCCGCGCGTGATACGATGGCTCACGGTACATTAACCAGCACGATCGATCCGAAAGGAGCCTGCGTCATGGAGCGTCCCTGCGCATGGAAAAAGTACACGCCACAGCAAGTCGAGGAGCTCGAGGAGCTTTGCCGCGGCTATAAGCAGTTTTTGAGCGAGAATAAGACCGAGCGTCTGTGCGTCAAGACCGGTATCAAGATGGCCGAGGAGGCGGGCTACGTCAACCTGGAGACCGTGATCGCCGAGGGCCGCGCGCTCAAGGCCGGCGACAAGGTGTACGCCGCCAACCACGGCAAAGACCTCATGCTCGTCAACCTGGGTACCGCCCCGCTCGAGCAGGGCTTTAACATCCTGGGTGCCCACGTGGACTCGCCGCGCCTGGACCTCAAGCAGAATCCCGCCTTCGAGGCCGGCGACATGGCCTACCTCGACACGCACTACTACGGCGGCGTCAAGAGCTACCACTGGGTAGCCTCCCCGCTCGCGCTTGTGGGCGTCATCTGCAAAAAGGACGGCACCACCGTCGACATCAACATCGGCGACAAGGCGGACGACCCGGTCTTTACCATCTCCGACCTGCTGATCCACCTCTCGAGCGAGCAGATGTCCAAGCCCGCCAAGGACGCCGTCGACGCCGAGATCCTCGACGTGATCGTGGGCGGCCGCCCCGTCAAGTTTGACGAGGACGACAAGGACGCCCCCAAGGAGCCCGTCAAACAGATGTTCCTGGACATCCTCAAGGAACAGTACGACGTCGAGGAGGAGGACTTCCTCTCTGCCGAGATCGAGGTCGTGCCCGCCGGCCCCGCCCGCGACATGGGTCTCGACCGCTCCATGATCTTGGGCTATGGCCACGACGACCGCGTCTGCGCCTACCCCTCCATGCTCGCTCAGATCAACGTGGCAGACGTCGAGCGCACGAGCATCACGCTCATCGTCGACAAGGAGGAGATCGGCTCCGTGGGCGCCACCGGCATGACGAGTCGTTTCTTCGAGAACACCGTCGCCGAGATCATGACGCTCGCCGGCGAGAGCCGCCCGCTGGCCCTGCGCCGCGCACTCGCCCGCAGCCGCATGCTCTCCTCTGACGTGTCCGCCGGCTTTGACCCGGGCTACGCCGGCAAGTTCGAGACCAAGAACGCCGCCTTTATGGGTCGCGGCCTGTGCTTTAACAAGTACACGGGCAGCCGCGGCAAGGGCGGCTCTAACGACGCCGACGCCGAGTATGTGGCCCTCGTCCGCGACATCATGGACGAGGCCGGCGTGAACTTCCAGACCTGCGAGCTCGGTCGCGTCAACGCGGGCGGCGGCGGCACCATCGCCTACATCATGGCCAAGTACGGCATGAACGTCATCGACTCCGGCGTTGCCGTCCTGTCCATGCACGCCCTGTGGGAGGTCGCCAACAAGGCCGATATCTACGAGGCCTACCGCGGCTACAAGGCCTTCATCGAGCGCGCCTAATCCACCCCACCCATAACTTGCGGTGGAATACGGATTGATTTGGTCTTTCAATAGCCCAAACAGACCGTATTCCACCGCAACTTCCTTTTTGGCAGAGGAGAGTCCATGCTGCAGGTCATCATTTCGCCCGCCAAGCAGATGCGCGCGGCACAAGATGCTTTTGAAGTCCTGGGCATTCCACCTTTTGCGCACGAGACGGCTCGCCTCCACCGCGCACTGCTAGATATCGAACGAAATGAAGGCAGCGGCGGCCTGCAAGCGCTATGGAACGTGAGTGACAAACTGCTGGGACCTTGCCTCAACACCCTGCATGAGTTCGGGCCCATCCTGAAAAGCGGCGATCTCGACAATCCCGCACTCGCCCGTCACCTCTCCCCTGCCGTCATGTCCTATCACGGCATTCAATACCAGAGTATGGCACCCGAGGTGATGGATTCCGCGCAGCTCGCCTGGCTGCAAGACCATCTGTGGATCCTCTCCGGCCTCTACGGGTGCGTTCGTCCCTTTCATGCCGTCGAACCGTATCGGCTGGAGATGGGCGCGAAGCTCGCCGTTGACGATGCCCGAGACCTCTACGCGTTTTGGAACGACAAGCTCGCGCGGGCCATCGCTCCGGCGGGCTCCAACGCTACGATCGTCAACCTCGCCAGCGTAGAGTATGCCAAAACCGTTCTGCCCCACCTCGCGGGCGACGCCACGGCCGTCACATGCCTCTTTGGCGAGGGTATCCGCAACGGGAAGCCCACCCAACGGTCGACCGCCAGCAAAAAGGCGCGCGGCTCCATGGTGCGGTGGATGGCAGAAAACAAGCTCGAGGATGCAAGCGAACTTACCGCATTCAACATCGGCTATCGGCACATCCCCGAGCTTTCAGACAAAAACACCCTGGTTTTCATGAACGCGCAGGCACAATAGGCCCGCCGTTTCCAAACACCCCGTTACTCCGCCAAGCCATCGGCCTTTGCAATCTCGCTCGTCGAGCCATCTTGGTAGGTAATCTTAACGTGCTCCACCTCGGATACCGCAGCGCCCGCCGGGGGCTCCAAGCGCCATTCCGTCAGCGCAATGTCCATGGTCGTGGGCACGTCTCCCTGATCTTTGAGCTCCACCGTCAGCGTTTTGAGCGTCGCATCAAACGTCACGCGTTCGATTTCTTCGCCCGGAATAGACCCGCCGCTCAGCTGCAGCTGCACAAACTCGTCGCGCGGATACCAATAGTCACCCGGTGCGGCAACCGTGTTGCCACCAGAAACTTTCATGGTCATAATCGGCAGGCCCTCGTCGGCTTCAAACCCCCAGGTGGCGCCGCCATGACCGCCGAACGTCCAAATACAAAAGGCAATCACCAACACGGCAAGCACCGCAAAACCAATCGCGACAAGGCCATGGTGCGCACGGCTTTCCTCGGCCGATACGTCCCATTGCGTCTCTCGATATAGATGCTTGTCTTCCATGTTCGCCTCCCCACAGGCACGCTCGTTGGCCCAATCGTACCCATTCAGGCTATACTTGAGCCCATGACATAACGGGGAGCTTGCAGGACAAGACGGCAGGCTGAGATTGGGCGCGCCCGCCCTGACCCGCAAACCTGATATGGGTAATGCCAACGAAGGGAGCCGTGCCAATGAGCACACAGACCGAGCCCAAGCTCGTCACGCAAATCGACTTCGCCCGCGCCGGGCAAATCACACCGCAGATGAAGGAAGTCGCCGAGCGCGAGCATCGCGACCCCGAGTACATCCGCGAGCGCGTGGCCGACGGCCGCATCGCCATTCCCGCCAACATCGTGCACATCAAAAAAGGCATGCGCGCCTTTGGCGTCGGTGAGGGCCTGTCCACCAAGGTCAACGTGAACTTGGGCATCTCGGGCGACAAGGCCGATGCCGCCGAGGAATGGAAGAAGGTCAAGATCGCCGAGGACTTTGGCGCCGACGCCATCATGGACCTCTCCAACTCGGGCAAGACGCGCCAGTTCCGCCAGCAGCTCATCGACGAGACGCCGCTCATGGTGGGCACCGTCCCCATGTACGACGCCATCGGCTACATGGAAAAGCCGCTGGTCAAGCTTACCAAGGATGACCTGTTCGAGGTCGTGCGCGCGCACGCCGAGGACGGCGTGGACTTTATGACCATCCACTGCGGCATCAACAAGTCGGTCACCAAGACCTTTAAGGAGACCGGCCGCCTCATGAACATCGTGAGCCGCGGCGGCTCGCTGCTGTTTGGCTGGATGGAGGTCACCGGCAACGAAAACCCCTTCTACGAGTACTTTGACGAGCTGCTCGAGATCTGCCACGAGTACGACGTGACGATTTCGCTCGGCGACTCCTGCCGCCCGGGCTGCCTCTACGACTCCAACGACGCCACAGAGACTGCCGAGATGATCGAGCTGGGCAAGCTGTGCAAGCGCGCTTGGGCTGCCGGCGTCCAGGTCATGGTCGAGGGCCCGGGTCACATGGCGCTCGACGAGATCGCCGCCAACATGAAGCTACAGAAGCGCCTGTGCCACAACGCCCCGTTCTATGTGCTGGGGCCGCTGGTGACCGATATCGGCGTGGGCTACGACCACATCACCGCTGCCATCGGCGGCGCTATCTCCGCCAGCTCCGGTGCCGACTTCCTGTGCTACGTGACGCCGGCCGAACACTTGTGCCTGCCCAACGCCCAGGACGTGCTCGATGGCCTCATGCTACCAAGATCGCCGCACACGCCGCCGATATCGCCAAGAAGGTGCCGCACGCCCGCGACATGGACGACAAGATGGGCCAGGCACGCCGCAAGCTCGACTGGGACGCCATGTGGAAGTGCGCGCTCGACCCAGTTACGGGCAAGAAGCGCTACGAGGAGTCTCCCGCCGCCACCGAGGGCACTTGCACCATGTGTGGCAAGATGTGCGCCGTCCGTACCGTTAACAAGGTGTTCGAAGGCACAACGATCGACCTCGGCATGGAGGATTAACGCGTCACCGGAGCCGCAATCGGTAACATGGTGTTCGTCAATTGTTGACATGTGAACATTTGCTTACATTTGCGTAAAGATTGCATCGCCCGCCCGGGTTCGGAATACAGCCGGCCCGGGCATCTTTATAATGCAGACTTAAAGACCCATTTGAATCCGACCGGACAAGGGAGTGAGCATGGATCGCAGTAAGGTACCCGCCGTTCTATCCATCGCGGGATCCGATTCCAGCGGCGGTGCCGGCATTCAGGCCGACATCAAGACCATCACGGCGCACCGCCTGTATGCCGAGACGGCCATAACCGCCATTACAGCGCAAAACACACTGGGCGTCACCGCCGTGCAGGATATCTCGCCAGATATCGTAGCCGCGCAAATTGACGCTGTCTTTGACGATATCCGCCCAAGCGCCGTCAAGATCGGCATGGTTTCTTCTGTCGAGATTATCGAAGTCATCGCCGACCGCTTGAGCGCCTGGAACGCAACGAACGTGGTCGTCGACCCCGTCATGGTCGCCACCTCGGGCGCGCGCTTGATTGCCGAGGATGCCTCCGAGGCACTCACCCGCCGCCTGTTCCCACTAGCAACCGTCATCACGCCCAATATTCCCGAGCCATGGCCCTGCTTGACTACGAGGTCGACTCCGAGCGCACACAGCAAAATGCTGCCATGCTCCTCACCCGCCGCTTTGGTTGCGCATCCCTCGTTAAGGGTGGGCATCTTGTCAACGAGGCTAACGATGTATTGGCCGAGCCCGCGCCACTCGATGACGAGGGCAACCATCTGGCGATCCGCTCACTACGTGGTTTCGCCACAAGCGCATTGAGACCAGCAACACGCACGGCACCGGCTGTACGCTCTCATCCGCCATCGCTTGCGCGCTGGCCCAGGGCATGGAACTTGCCGACGCCATCAACGCCGGCAAGGCCTACCTGACCGGCGCTCTCGCCGCTGGCTTTGACATGGGCAAAGGTTCCGGCCCCGTCAACCACATGTGGCAGTATTAAGATTCACAGCCCAGAGCCACCGCAAAGGGGGCAGGCACCTTTGCGGTGGCTCCCACAAACATCTCGATCTGTAACAGTTAGAGCCCATTTTTCGGCCCACCTGTTACAGATCGAGACATTCAAATTCCGCTGAGAAGATAATCTCAATCTGTAACAGTAACTCGGCAAAATCGACCCTAGATGTTACAGATCGAGACAAACGACCGATATCGACCTAAATAATCTCAATCTGTAACATCTAGCCCGTTTTCGACCTTACAACTGTTACAGATCAAGACAAACAAACGATCCAAAACCACCGCAAAGGGGGCAGGCACCTTTGCGGTGGCTTGGGCTCGCGCTACTCACCGAGCATCTCTTGGAGCTTGGCTGCCACGGCATGTCCCAAGCTCTCGTGGCTTTCGGGCATCATATGCAGATAGTCGATATCGCCCGGCTCGGCATAATCGGCGGCATTCAAAAAGTCGCAGCCAAACTGCTCAGCCACATGCGCGTAGTACTCACCAAAATGTTCCGAGGCTTCTACGGAATGCTCGTCAAAGTCGGTCATATATACATCGGCGATCTGCGGCTTAATCTTGATAGGTGCCATCAGCAGAATCCGTGGGCAGGGCGCGGCATCGGTCCAGGCAAACGCACGGACGGCGCGAATCAACGCCATGGCACCACGGGCGATATCGGAAGCTGTCACGCCAAAGACCGTCTTACAGTCGTTGGTGCCCAGCATGATCACAATGGCGTCCAGCGGCTTATGGGCCTCGAGCAGCATCGGAAGTGCGCGGATGCCGTTAAGATTGGTGTCCAGATGGCACATGTCGTCGCGTACCGTCGTGCGGCCGTTGAGGCCTTCTTCAATTACATGCCAGCCCTCGCCTAAGTCACGTTGGGCCACGCCGCACCAGCGCACATCCTGCGCATAGCGCACCGCGGTGCCGTCGCGCATGCCCGCCGGATCGTAACCATAGGTGTTGCTGTCGCCAAAGCATAGAACGTTTTTCATCGTAAGCCCCTCGCTCAGTAAAAAGCCGACGGAAGCAGCCTCTCCCGTCGGCTCGACCTATCTGTCAGCACGTACCGATTACAGGTACTTGCGCCAATCGTCCTCGTCCTCATCATCCTCGGTAGCAGCCTGGGCCTGCTCGGCGGCGCGAGCTGCCGCAGCGCGAGCGGCAACCTGGGCATAGGACTCCTCGTTGCGCTCGGGGAAGTTTGCCAGCACGTGCTCGAACTTGGCAAAATCCTCATCCCAGCGCGTAGAAGGCACGGCAAAGAAGACTTGCTTGACCTTGAAGTCGCCCGATGCGAGCTCCTTGCGGAAAATCTCGGCCACGGCCTCGGCATCAAAACCGTTGTTGTCGCAGCCCCAAGCGCCCAGTACGAGCTTCTCGCGACCCAGCTCGTCGCAGATGGCGAGCACAAAGCGGATACGGTCGCGCAGCGCGTCCAGCAGCGCATCGTCGCTCACGCGGTACTCCTGGCGTGCGCGCTTGGCATTGGGCGCGGCGGCCACGATCACATCGGCATACGCATGCACGTGGTTGCGGTCAAAACGCACCGCAGGCACTACCAGCGCACGGTTGCGGTAGAGCTCGCAGTTGATATTGCGGCGACGGTTCTCGCCATACCACTTGCGCTGCTTGTCGAGCACGTTGTACAGATACGAATCGGCGCAGAGCGTAGCCTCCTGGCCCAGATAGCCCTGGATGTAGCCGCCACCCGGGTTGGTGAACGAGGCAAAGGCGAGCACTGCCATGTCGCAGAACTGCGCATAGCCACGGCCGTTGTCCAGAATGGCCTGCGTGGCGGAGGCATCAAGCACGGTGACCTCGGGCAGGGTCGGAGCGGGCTCCTCGGCAGGCGCGGACTCGGTCTCTGCGGGTTTCTCGGCAGGCGCAGACTCGTCCGTGACCTCGGTCTCGACGGACGCAACCTCAGCGGCCTCGACCTCGACGGACTCAGACTCCTCGGCAACCGGCTCCTCGGCAGCCGCAGCCGCTTGGGCCTTGGCCTTCATCGCCGCGACAAAGCCGGCAGGCATACCGTCAAACTCGCGAACACCGGCAAGCGAACGCTCGATATCCTTGGCGCACGCTTCGGACACAGTTGCCACGTGACGCTCGGCGGCCTTAGCACGGGCCTCGCGCTTGGGATTGGGCTGACCCGCTCGGTTGGACCTGCGGTTACGGTTCCTGTTGTCGACGTCTGCCATACGTGGCCACCTTTCCTGTCGCTGCCGCTATCGGCTTTTCCCATCCATGATACCCCGCCGCGTACAAAAAAGACGGCCCCGAAGGACCGCCTTTCGCATCGATTTGCACGCACGGCAAGCACCGCCGCAATTCGCCACTAATCGCGACGGCCAAGGATGTTCAGGATGCGCAGGAACACGTTGATAATGTCCACGAACAGATTGGACGCCATGAGCACGGCGTTGGGCAGCGTAGGCGGCACCGTCGTGGCAACATAGGTGTCGTAGCCAATAAAGCCGGCGAACACCACGATCACGATCAGATCGGTGATGGTCTGCGAGACGCCCATGAACATCAGCACGATCTCAACCAGAATAGTGGCGAGCAGAATGCCAAAACCGATGCCATATACGCGCTGGAAAAACTTGGGGAACGTCACGCCCAAAGCGCCAAAGACAAAGGTGATAGCGGCCGTGGCGATAAAGGCAGTGTTGATGGTGGGCAGGTCGTAGTTGGCAAGGCCAAACGACGCGGTCAGGCCAAAGGTACTCGCAAAGATTACGTAGCCCACAAGGGACAAGCCCACGGACTGCTTGCTGGCGGCGGCCGACATCATGACCATGCCGACGATGGTCAAAATAAACGAGCCAAAGACCAGCGGCAAGGCGGCGCCGCTCATCATCATGCGCGCAAACGACATGGTGCTCGTAAAGTAGGCGCCGGCGCCCATGGCGCAAAAGCCCAAGAAGATCAGGGCAGACATGGCGAGATTGTACGCGCGCGGCGACATCTCCTTGGCGCGGCTTGCGCCGGTCTCGACGGGGCCGTTCTGATAGCCCTGGATATCGTTCATAGGTTCGTCCTTTCAAAAAGCGCCACAAATAACGGCGCAGCAGCTGACAAGATTCCTGTCATTGTACCCGAATGCCGTACGTCCTTACCCACGGCGCTCGCCCTCGAGCGTACGGTCGAATGCCCACACCCACCAACGCATCAGATGGGCCTGCGAGCCATCTGGTCGTTCGCGCGTCTGGTCCTCCAGATACAACTCGGTCGCATGACCGCCAAAACGGACCCTATAGGTTGCCGTACGAATGCCGTGAACCGTCAGGCCAAACCCAGTGGTCGAGACAATCTCGTCAATCGTAAAGCAACGACCGTCGACCCAGCAGACGGTGACCGGCACAACCTGTCCGCCCGCGAGGATGCGAGCCACGACGTCCACATACTGCTTGTGCACGCGTCGAGTTTTGCCATCTGTCTGTCGATATTCCATGCCCCCTATTATCGAACGCATGTTTGCATGTTGTAAAGCGAACAGACTGTGGTTTTTGGAGTGTCGTAGCAATCGCGCGTGTCCGCATGGCGTGATAGCAAAAAGAACACCCACGGTCAACAGGGCTAATATTCAATTTTAGTGCCAAAAAATTACTTCTCCCATCAGAACTCGGCAAAGAAACCCGCAGGAGGTGATACGATTTATCATGTTTTTGTAACGTGTCTGCAAACTTCGAGAAAGCCCATATATGGACGTAACGTTCTCAACCTTCCTCGGCCAAATTGTGTCGAACCCAGTCCTTGCCGTCACCGTGATCCTCGCGTTGGGCGCCATCTTCGTCAACGGATGGACCGACGCGCCCAACGCCATCGCGACCTGCGTCACTACGCGTTGCATGCCCGCCCGCGCCGCCATTCTCATGAGCGCCGCATTCAACTTCCTCGGCGTGCTCATCATGACGCACTTTAACGCGAGCGTCGCCAATACCATCTCGCATATCGTTGACTTTGGCGGAAACAGCACCATGGCGCTCGCCTGCCTGTGCGCGGCGCTCTTCTCCATCGTCGTCTACGGCGCCACGGCATCGCGTTTTGGCATCCCCACCTCGCAAAGCCACAGCCTTATCGCCGGCCTGACCGGTGCCGCTATCGCCCTCGGCGGCGCGAGCAGCGTCAACGTCCACGAGTGGATGAAGGTCATCTACGGCCTGGCGCTCTCCATCGGCCTGGGCTTTGTCATGGGCTGGGTCCTGTGCAAGCTCGTCTCGATTCTTTTCGCCGCCGCCAACAGGCGACGTGCCAACGTCTTCTTTAAATACGCTCAGATCGCGAGTGCCGCGGCCATGAGCTTCATGCACGGCGCGCAGGATGGACAGAAGTTCATCGGCGTGCTCTTTTTAGGCGTGGCCTTTGCCAGCGGCCAGACGAGCGTCGGCGATGCCGGCATCCCCATCTGGATTATGCTGCTATGCTCGGCCACCATGGGCATCGGCACCAGCGTGGGCGGCGAGCGCATCATCAAGTCCGTTGGCCAGAGCATGGTCAAGCTCGAAAAGTACCAGGGCTTCTCCGCCGACCTGGCGGGCGCCGCGAACCTGCTGCTTGCCACCCTTACCGGCATCCCCGTGTCCTCCACACACATCAAGACCTGCGCCATCATGGGCGTCGGTGCCGTCAAGCGCCTCTCGGCCATCAACTTCGGCGTCGTCAAGGACATGATGTTCACCTGGTTCTTCACCTTCCCCGCCTGCGGACTCATCAGCTTTGTCATGGCCAAGCTGTTCATGATGTTCATCTAGTCAAACCGAACGTCCATCCGGACCGTAACACCTCGCCCACCCGTCTTCGCCTCGAAAGGACCCACTCATGGCAAAGAAACCCGATTCGTTCTACTTTGACAACTACGTCGCCTGCGCCGACCTTGCCGTCCAGGCCGCCGAGCTGCTCACCAAGATTTTCGAGAACTTCGATCCTGCAAAGATTCACGATATGCTCGACAAGATGCACGCGATCGAGCATGCGGCCGACAAGAAGCACCACGAGCTCGAAGACGCCTTGCTCACCGCCTTTATCACCCCGCTTGAGCGCGAGGACCTGGACCTGATGAGCTGCTCGCTCGACACCGTGCTCGACCGTATCGAGGGCGTCGTGCAGCGCGTCTACTTCACCAACATCCAGAGCATCCATCCCGACGCCATCGTCATCGCCCACAAGGTGACCGACGCCTGCCGCGCCATGAAGGACCTGATGGTCGAGCTGCCTAACTACCGCAAGTCCAAGACGCTGCGCGAGCTCGTCATCCAGATCAACACCATCGAGTCCGAGGCCGACGAGCTCTATATCAACGCCATGCGTAACCTGCACGTTAACGGCAAGGACCCGCTCGAGGTCATCGCTTGGCGTGACGTGTACGCCTTCCTGGAGTACTGCGCCGACTGCTGCGAGAATGTGGCCGATGTCGTGGATTCGATTGTCATGAAGAACAGTTAATTGGGGGTACATGTCCCACCGGTCGCGGGCCCGGCCACTAATAACCTTTTTCACTCCGGCTGCAAGCAGAGTCGTTCAAAAGGTTATTAGTGGCCGGGCCCGCTCCCTTATGCACCACCATTGGGAACTTTGGCTGATAGATTTAGCGCGATGGGGGTTTGGCTGAAGGGACCTTTGGTATCCGTTCGGACACTTTGGCCCTTGATGAGCGTTTGGCTGATTGCTGCTTTGGGTACTCTTTGGGTTACTTTTGGTTTGTTTGATTTTTAATTTTAGGAGGGCTTGTATGTCTTATTTGGATCTGGCTCGTGGTCGGTATTCTTGTCGCGAGTTTGAGGACCGTTCTGTTGAGCAGGCTGTGGTGGATGCCATTGTTGAGGCTGGGCGTATTGCTCCTTCTGCTTGTAATAATCATCCAGCCCGTGTGATGGTGCTGGATACGCCTGAGCTGTTGGAGAAGGCTGCTGCTTGTCAGCCTCGGTTTGCTCGTGATGGGTCTATCTTTGGAGCTCCGCTTGTCTTCCTTATTTGCAGCGTTACCGATGATGCTTGGGTGCGCCCGTATGACCAGATGAATTCCAGTGAAATCGATACGTCCATCGTGTGCGACCAGATGATGATGGAGGCCACCGAGCAGGGCCTGGGAACGTGCTGGGTATGCCATTTTAAGCCTGAGGTGGCACAGGAGCAGTTCAATCTGCCCAAGGGCGTCTATCCCTATCACATGCTCGTCTGTGGCTATCCCGCCGACCACATCGCCGATCCCGAGCATCGCGAGGCCCGCACTATTCCCCTCTCCAACTTCCTCCTCAAGTAGTTTTTAGACATACCTTAAAATCTACCTTTTACCACGCGCCCTTCGCCGAGTTCTGTCCTATCGCATGCAGAGCTCGGCGTTTTGTTTCCCAACCCGTATACAGCCACAAAAAAGGAGCCCGCAGGTGCGAGCTCCTCTTACGGACACTAGATTGTAGTTCTGGTGTTAGTCCAGGTCGTCGGCGGCAAAGTTGTCGATCGGGGCGAAGGGATCGGCCACGGGGACAACCGGATCGGCGACGGGCAGCGGCTCGGCGGCGGGAACGGTCACCGCGGGAGAAGCGGCAGAACCGACCGGCGTGGAGGCCATGAGGTCGGCCGGGAAGGAGTTCTGGGCGTCGTCCATAAAGTGCTGGATGAGCTTGAGATACTCGGCCTTGAACTCCTCGCGGGAAGCCTTCAGACGGTCGATTTCCTCGAGCTCGGCCTGCTTCTCGGTCAGAGCCTGGCGGATAACCTCGCGGGCTTGGCGTCAGCCTCGTTGCGGATGCGATCAGCGTTCTCGTTGGCGTCGTTGACAATTGCCTCGGCGGTCTGCTGGGCAGCGATCAGGGCCGCGGAGATCTGACGCTCCTGAGCGGAGAAGTCGGGTGCGGGAGCGGCCACAGGAGCAGCGGGAACGGCCTGAGCGGCGGTATCCTGGGCCTGGGCAAGCTGAGCCTGCGCGTCGGCAAGCTGCTGCTCGGTGGCGGTCAGGCGACCCTTAAGATCAACGATCTTGGCAAGCATAGCGTCAACCTCGGAGGACAGCGTCTCCAAGAAGACGTCGACCTCGGCAGGATCGTAGCCACGCTTGGCCTCAGAGAAAGTCTGAGCCTGGATGTCTGCAGGGGTAATAGCCATAACAAGTCTCCTTTTTCATCGCCTCGGCGCTACACGCCCGACGTAAGTTACTAAGTCAGTTCTATACGAGTATACCTATAAGAAGCTGCAGAATCAGCCTCTGCACCAACTGCAACGCAATAATCGCAACGACCGGCGAAAAATCAACGCCGCCCATCGGCGGGATAAACCGACGAAAGAGGTTGAGCCACGGGCCGCAGACGCTATCGAGCACTGCAGCGATATCCTGCAGCAGGCCGCCCTGCTTCATGGGAATCCACGTCATAAAGCAATAGACCACGATGAGCGTGGAGTAAAAGTTGAACAGCGTATTGACCAGCTGGACAATGGTGTAGATGTTGATGAGAATCTCCTCGTCTTGTTTTTACTTAAGGTAGCCGTCGGCACGGAGCTTCTTGAGGTCGGAATCCTTGACCTCGCAGCCGGCGGGAAGCACCATAAACACGCGGTCGCCCACCTCTTTGACCGTGGCACCCAGGCCGCAGGCAAAGCCGTAAGAGAAGTCCAGGACGCGCTTGGCGACCTCGGTACGAACGCCCACAAAAATCAGCGCGACAGGCTGCTTGGTGCGCACGCGGCGCACGACGGTCTCCACGTCGTCATAGCTCTCGGGGCGCAGGACATAGGCCGGCAGCTGCGGCGTAGAGTTGATGATGTTACTCGCATACGCCGAGGCATCGCTCGATGAGGGAGCGGGCGCGGGGGCAGCAGCGCGGGCACGCGTGCTCTCGGCATAGCTCGACGGCGTGTCGTAGGCGCCGGGACGATAACCGCCCGCAACCGTCTCCTGCGAGCGCGATGGCGGGTTGTAGGTCGTAGCGTGGCGAGAATCGTCGCCGACCAGCTGACCGGAGCGTGTGTACACGGCCACCGACTCGGCCTCGCCGCGGCGCGTCTGACCCAACAGGCCGTTGCTCGGCTCGTCCTGGGTGTAGAAGCCATCGCCCGAGGCGCCGCTGTAGCCATTGTTCTGGTAGCCGTCGTCATAGCCGTCATCGTAGCCGTAGTCGTCGTCCTGACCATAACCCTGGTCGTAACCCTGCTGGCCGCCCAGGTGCATCTTATTTTTAATCTCGTCAAGGAAGCCCATGGTTGTGTCCTCTCGCGGTTTAGTGCAGGCGCTCCGATAATCAGTGCGCACTTCAGAGCCTTATTTTACTGCAAACTCCGGGCTAAATACTACCCTGCCCAGGCGAACGAGCGTAGAGCCTTCCTCAAGGGCAGGCTCAAAGTCCTCGCTCATGCCGTAGGAAAGCTCGGGCAGCCTCAGGTCGGAGTGCGTCGCCTCAAGCTCATCTCTTAGCTCGCGAAGTCCGGCAAAGGTGCGGCGCGCCACATCCTTGTTCCCCCGGGGCGCCATAGTCATAAGGCCCTGCACACAAATTCCCTCAAGCTCCGCAAGCTCGCCTGCGGCGTCGCGAACCTCGTCGGGCGAAAAGCCGCCCTTGGACTCCTCGCCGCTCACATTGACCTCGAGCAGCACGCGCTGGGGGCCGGCAAGCTCGCCCGCCTCAATCTTGCGGACCGCACGGCTCGAGATGGCCTGAGCCAAATGCAGCGAGCTTACCGAATGAATCAGCTCGGCCGAGCCCAGAACCGCATTGATCTTGTTGGTCTGCAGGTTGCCGATCATATCGAAGCGCACCTCGGGTAGCTCCGGATGCTCTGCGAGGCCCGCAAGCTTGCGAACGAGCTCCTGCGGGCGGTTCTCGGCAAAATGGCGATACCCCGCCTGGATGGCGGCAACGGTCTCATCGACGCCAACAGTCTTGGAGACGGCAATGAGGCGCGCGGCATCGTGGGGACGGTCCGCGCGATCGAGTGCCGCATAAAAACGCTCCAGAATCTGCTCGCGGCGAGCGCGCATCAATTCCAAATAGTTATCCATTGCCAATCGCCTCCGCTGACAGCCATACAAGTAGTCCCATGCTAACGCAAGAGCGCGGCCTCGCATGTGCAAGGCCGCGCTCACTTAGGTATTTACAATCTTTCGACGAACGGGGCTACTTACTCCTCGTCATCCTCGCCATCGTCCTCGTCCTCAAGATGATCGAGCAGGTAGCGGAGACCCTCGCTGACCTCGTTAGCGGGCACCTTGGCAACGTAGCGAGCGTCGACGGCGGGCCTCATGATAACACCCTCGCCCGAAGGCACGCGCATGCTCTCGAGCTCATCCTCGTCCACACGGGCGATATCGCCGGCGTTCATACGCTGACCAGTCAACAGGAAGGTCAGACGGCAAGCGGCATCGATGGAAATCGAAGCGATGCGATCGAGGTAGCGCGAAATCATGATAGCGCGGCGCAGGTCGTCATAGTTGCTGTCGTCGTCCATAAAGTCGCCCGTATCCATACGGTTAAAGGTGCGGAAGAACTTCTCGTAGGCGGCGTGCACCGGCTCGTCCTCGACGGCCAAGTTGCAGATGATGGACATGTCATTGGTGACGAGCGCAGAAAGCGAAGAGCCCAGCACCTGGTAAACAGCTTCGGCCTCGGCCTCAACCGTACCGACGAGCTCCTGGGGCAGCGAGATGTCGGCCTTGATCATATGACGCGTGGCACGGCAGATCTGACGGACCTTATCGGTCATGCGCTGCAGGTTAAAGTCGACATAGATGATCGTCTGCAGTAAGCGGAAGTCGGAGGCGACCGGCGACTGCGTGGCGATCAGGTTGTAGCACACGGCCTCCAAGTTGACGCAGCGCGCGTCAATCGAAAGCGTGCGCTTTTTGGTCTTGGTGGCGAGCTTGCGGTCGTCGGTCACATAGGCCTTTACGGCATCGTGGAGGGCCAGATCGACGGCCTCATAGATGCTCAGCATCTCGTGACGGGCCTCAATGAGCTGACGGGAAAACAGTTTGCGCATGGTTCACTCCAATCAGTTGGGTGCGGTCATGCCGCCCGCACGGTGAATACGCACCGGACCAGGTCCGATTGGCTTGGGACTAGTCGCACCGATCAGCCAAAGCGGCCGGTGATATAGTCTTCCGTCCGCGAATCCACCGGGCTGGTGAAGATTGCGTCGGTTTGACCATACTCGATGAGCGTGGCGGGCTCACCGGCAACTTCCTGCAAGAAAAATGCGGTGTAGTCGCTGATACGTGCCGCCTGCTGCATTGAATGCGTGACGATGATGATCGTCATCTCGGGCGCCAGCTCGGCCATCAGATCCTCGACCTTGGAGACGGACGTGGGGTCGATGGCGGAGCAGGGCTCGTCCATCAGAAGGACATCGGGTTGCACCGCAAGCACGCGGGCGATGCACAGACGCTGCTGCTGACCGCCCGAGAGCGCCAAACCGTCCTTGTTGAGCTGATTGGATACCTCTTTCCAGAGGTTGGCGCGCTTGAGCGATTCTTCCACGATGTCATCGAGGTCGCTTTTGCTAGTCACGCCCTGCAGACGAGGGCCAAAGGCGACATTCTCGTAGATGGATTTGGGAAACGGGTTGGGCTGCTGAAAGATCATGCCCACGCGACGACGGAGGTCGACCGGGTCGACGCCCTCGGCATAGATATCATTGCCGTCGAGCGTCATGGTGCCCTCGACGCGCGTACCCTCGATCAGGTCATTCATGCGGTTGATGCAACGCAAAAACGTCGATTTGCCGCAGCCCGAAGGACCGATAAACGAGGTGATGGCGTTTTTGGCGATGTTGAGGTCGAGCCCCGTCAGCGCATGAAAGTCACCGTACCAAAAGTTGAAATCCTTGGCCGTGATGGCCGCTTGCTCCGGCGTGGGAGCGGACTGATAGACGGACATGGGACTCCTTAACTAGCGGCGCTTGCGCGACAGATAGCGCGCAAACAGGTTGAAGGCCAGAATAATCGCCATCAGCAAAAGCGCAGTGCCGTAGGCTGCGTTCATGTTGATGCCGTCGTTGGCAAGCAGATAAAGGTGAACGGTCATGGGACGACCGGAATCGAGCGGCGAAATAGGCAGGTTGATGGCCTGACCCATGGTGTAGAGCACCACGGCGGTCTCGCCGATGGCGCGGCCGATGGCAAGGACAATGCCGGTGGCGATGCGGCCAAAGGCAGAAGGAAGCACGATCTTGGAGACGACCTGCCACTTGGTGGCGCCCAGACCATATGCGCCCCAACGGATATAGCGCGGAACGGCGCGGATGGCTTCCTCGGTGGTGCGCATGACGATGGGAAGCATCAAGAGCGCAAGTGCCAGAGCGGCAGAGACCATCGAAAGACCCAGGCCCATGGCCTCGACAAACAAGGCGTAGCCAAACAGGCCCATAACGATGGAGGGCACCGAGGCCAAAGCGTCAGCAGCGTAGCGAATGAGCTCGACAACCTTGCCCTGCTTGGCGTACTCGGCCAGATAGACGGCTGCCAGCACAGCGATCGGCGTGCAGATAAGCATGGCGAGCGCCGTCACATAGACGGTCGAGACGATCGTCGGCCAAATGCCACCCTCGGCGTTGACGCCCTGGGGCCAACCGAAGATAAAGTCGAGCGAGATATGCGGCAGGCCGTTAATGACCACGTAGGCGATGATGGCGACCAGCACCAGCGTGGTGATGTAGGCAGCCGCACGGAATACGCCGAGCATGATCCTGTTGGACAGGTCCTTATTGATACGACCCTTCTTGCCGTGGGAAAGGGCACGCTTGATGCGCTCGCGCGACGAGGTCGTATCGACCGTCGTGTCAACGGAATCGGACATAGCCTACCCCCTCTTCTTCTTGGAAATCAGACGAACGACGCCCACCAGCGTGGCGGAGATGATAAACAGGACCACGCCCATGCCAAAGAGCGCCGAGCGGTGCAAGCCCGAGGAGTAACTCATATCGAGCGCGATCTGACTCGTGAGCGTCGAGATAGGGCTCGAGATGCTATCCGGAATGACCGGAGCGTTACCCACGACCATGAGCACGGCCATGGTCTCGCCGATGGCACGGCCCATACCCAGCACGATCGCATCCACGATACCCAGCTTGGCGGCAGGTAGCACGACCTTATAGATGGTCTGCCACTTAGTAGCACCCATGGCATACGATGCCTCGCGAATACCCATGGGAATGGAATTGAGGGCATCGATGGTGAGCGTGGTGATGGTAGGGACGATCATGATGGCAAGCACGAACCACGCCGTCAGCGCACCAAACCAAGACCACCGGTCAGTTGCGCGATAAACGGACGGATGATGATCATGCCAAAGAAGCCATAGATGATAGAAGGGATGCCGGCCAACAGGTCAACGGCAGGGCTGATGAGCTTGCGCACGCGCTTGCTGGCGATCTCGACCAGATACACGGCCGTGCCCACGCCTAGGGGCACACCCATGGCGAGCGCACCGACGGTCACCAGACCCGAGCCGGCAAGCAGCGACACGATGCCGTAGCGACCCTCAGAGGGCGCCCACGTAAAGCTAAAGAAGTCCGCCAGACCGATGTCGGTAAAGACGGGCAGCGCCGAGTACGTGGTAAAGACAAAAATCAGGATGACGGTAACAACCGCCAAGAACGCGCAGGCAAAGAAGATCCACTGCAGCGCCTTCTCCTTGATATAGGTGCTGCGCGATACGAGCGCCAGCTCGCGCTTCTTGGGCGCCTGACCATTCTGCTCAGTCTGGGAGTTTTCCTGTGCTTCCATGCTACTCACTCCCCTTCTCGTCGTTGGTGACGGGGATAAAGCCCGCCTCGCGAATCTGCTTGTCCATCTTTTCGGACGTCACGTAGTCGATGTAATCCTGCGCCTGATGCGAAGGCGCACCCTTCACAAAGAAGTAAAGGTCGCGTGAGATGGGATAGCCGCCGCTCGCGACCGTCTTCTCGGACGCCTCAACATGATTGACCGAGACGGCCTTGACCGAGGTCTTGGCGTTGAGGCTATCGACGAAGCCCAGCGAAATGTAGCCAATGGCACCGTGCGAACGAGATACCACGTCGCGCACCTGGCCCGTGCCCGAAAGAACGGCCGAGCGGCGATCGAACGGGGTGCCGTCCATCACGATGGTGCGGAATGCTTCACGCGTGCCGGATGCCTCGTCTCGGTTGATGACCTGAATCTTCAGGTCCTCGCCACCGACCTCTTTCCAATTAGTAATCTTGCCGGCATAGATATCGCGGAGCTGCTCGGTCGAGAGGTTATCGACCGGGTTATCGTCGTTCACGATGACCGCGATACCGTCGTGGGCAATGACGATGGGAGTCAGGCCCAGATCCTGTTCGTCGGCATTGAGTCCACGGGAGGAGCTGGCGATGTCGGCCGTGCCAGCGCTGACGGCTTCGATGCCAGCGGAAGAGCCCAAACCGGAAACGAGCACGTCGATGCCGGTCTCCTCCTTAAAGCCCTCTGCCGCAATCTCGGCGATAGGAAGGCAGGTCGTGGAGCCGGCCACGGTAATGGAAGAGGTAGAAGATCCCGAAGAACAGGCACACAGCGTAAGCGTAAGCACAGCGGCGCTCAGGACCGATACGATCTTTCTCATAGCATCACGCCAATCGCGGCATGGCGCCCACAGGTGCCGTCCTCGTTACGGTAGGAATAAAAGCGGTCGTTCTGACGCACAGTCGAAAGCTGGGTATCCACGATATTATCCGCGTCCACACCGATATCTACCAACGCCTCACGAATGGCGGCAGATAGATCGAGCATGCGAGAAGCGCCCGCATCGATGCACGAAAACTCGGCGGCAAAGCGGTCCATGAGTTCCTGGGATACCTCATATTCGTCAGCCAAGATATGGGGGCCGATATAGGCGGAAACGTCGCTCGCATCGCAGCCGGCAGCATCGCAAAGCGCCTGGCACGCCTTGGCAGAAATACGTGCAATCGTGCCCTTCCAACCGGAGTGCACCACGGCAAACCCGCCGGGGGCCATCAGCACCACGGGAACGCAGTCGGCAAAGCAGAGCAGCACGGGCACGTCATGGGCCGTACAGACGATGGCATCGCAGCCCTCGGCAATCTGCTCGCGGACGTCCTCAAGGTCATCGGCGCCGTTCGAGGTCACCGCAACGATATGGTCACCATGGACCTGATTGGGAACGAGCAGGTTGTGCTCGCACTCAGTGGCGCCCATAGCTTCGAGCGCTCGACGACGATTTTCTTGAACAGCAAAGGGGTCATCGCCTACATGCGAGCCCAGGTTGAGCGAGGAGTACGCATCTTCAGAAACGCCACCGGTGCGCTCGGTAAAGGCAAAGCGGACATCGGATGTCGCGCCCTCCACCAACGTAACTCCATCATGGTCGACACGCGAAACGTTGTCCGCACGTGCTGCCATACTAAAGCCTCCTAATAACACAAGTACCGCGGCGTCGCCGCGCAGTCCGCGTTTATACGGCTGTCATACTTCCTTAAAAGGATACCCGCAGCGGTAGGAACCAAACGTAAAGGGAACGTAAGGAGATTGGAGGCTTTCGTTTACAAACGAGAAACAAAACGGGGTGCATCCAAATGGACACACCCCGTGCAGGTCGTTGAGAAAAACGAACTAGAAGCTACCGCGCTTCAGGAAGTCGGGAAGCTCGAACTGGTCGTTGCCAAAGTTGGGCAGCTCGGTACCACCGACGTTGCGGGTCGGAGCGGCCTGAGCCGGGCTGGCAGCCGGAGCGGTGCGCTGCGGCTCAGCGGAGGCAGTGGCCTTGCTCTGAGACTGCTGAGCAGCAAAGAGCTCATCCTGACGGTTGACGTTGGAGTCGGAGAAGCCCGTAGCGATAACGGTGATACGCACCTGATCGCCCAGGGACTCGTCGACAACGGTACCGAAGATGATGTTGGCCTCGGGGTCGACGGCGTTGGCGACAACGTCGGCGGCGTCGCTGATCTCCTGGATGCCCAGGTCCTTGGAACCGGCGATGGAGAGCAGCACGCGCGTGGCACCATCGATGGAGCTCTCGAGCAGCGGGCTGGAGATGGCCTGCTGGGCAGCGTCGACGGCACGGGTATCCCCAGAAGAGGTACCGATACCCATCATGGCGGTACCGGCCTGCTTCATGATGGTCTTAACATCGGCGAAGTCCAGGTTGATGATACCGGGGACGGTGATGAGGTCGGTGATGCCCTGGGTGCCCTGGGAAAGGACGCCATCGGCAATCGCGAAGGCCTCGAGCATGGTGGTCTTCTTCTCGGCGATGTCGAGCAGCTTATCGTTAGGGATGACGATCATGGTGTCGACGCAATCGGAGAGGGTCTTGATGCCCTCCTCGGCGCTCTTCTTGCGCTTGCGGCCCTCGAAGGTGAAGGGCTTGGTCACGACGGCGACGGTCAGTGCGCCGACCTCGTTCATCGCGATATCAGCAACGATGGGAGCAGCGCCGGTACCGGTGCCACCGCCCTCACCGCAGGTGATAAACACCATGTCGGCGCCAGCGAGCGCCTCGGCAATGTCGTCACGGGACTCATCGGCAGCCTTGCGGCCAACCTCGGGGTTGGCGCCGGCGCCCAGGCCGCGGGTAAGGTCGGTGCCGATGTGCACCTTGATATCGGCATCAGAGATCGCGAGTGCCTGAGCGTCGGTGTTGATGGCAACAAACTCGACGCCGCGGATGCCCTCTTCGATCATTCGATTGACCGCGTTGGTACCGCCGCCGCCGACGCCGACCACCTTAATGACGGCAAGGTAGTTGTTGATCTCTGTCTCGTGCATGTCGGTCCTCCGAACAAAGGTTATAGCCATAGCATGGGTCGACCCCTGCGCACATTAACCTTCAGGTTGAAAGTAAATGCAAAGGTAAACCGTATTATGTTTGCACATTATGAACGTATCAGTCAAATAATTGACCGTGAAAACCAAACAAACCAGATAAACGGCGTGGTATGGCCCCTCAACAAAGCATCAACCAGCGCTACGAGGTCGGAGCATTCCTAAATGTGTAGTTGCCTGGAGAGCGCACATTGATATACGTTACGCCCTCTACCTGCGAAAGCAACTTGGTGACTACGCGTTCCTTCTTGGCGATATCGTCCGAATCGCCCAGCGACACCTCAATGCCGTTATTGAGGTTTGCCGAGATGGCTTCGACCGAAGGCGTGGAGATATCCTTGACTTGTCCCAAGAACTCGCTCGAAAAACCACGCACATAATCCAGGCCGGCCTTAACGGCCTTGGAGTTCACCGCCTGGCCGGAAACCGGAGCGACATCCGCCGAGACATCAGTCAACAACACCGCGCCATAATGCTTGGCGAGCGCCAGCGCGGCATCGATTCCGGTCAAGGTATTTGAGCCCTGCCCTGTCGTGATGACGTTGCCTGGTCGTCCACTTCGACCGACGTCGACAGCGGGGCGATCCAGGTGTCATCGTCTCCGATAGCCCAGGCAAGGTCATCGGAGCTGATATACGCAATGGCGATAACTTTACGCTCCGTCGGCGTGATGATAAGCGTATGGGGAAACTGGCGCTGGACATCCACGCCCGAAACCCACGGGTTCTGCTTGAGATCCTCGGTAATCTGGTCGGGATCGACGTTAAAAAGCGACGTTCCCTCGGGCAAGTCGATCAGCTGGATAGCATCGTGCTTCGTCACATGCTCGCTGCCTTGAATCTGAATATCAGTGGCAGTAAACAGTCCAGAGTTGATCACCACGGTGGCAACGACGACGAGCACGGCCAAGACGGCCAGAACGCCGCCCACGATTTTGCCTTTGCCTGTGACGACAGAAGCGGCGTCTGATGTTTTATTTGCCATCGCTCCAAGTGAAGATAACGGGTTGAAACCTTTTTTACTCGAAGGCTTCTTGGCGGTAGCCGGCACCGATGTCAGCGAGCGCGGTTTCGATGCGCCCAGCGTGCGACCTGGACGCGCCGCTTTAGTTCCCGTCGAGGGCTTGGGAGCTGCCATGGGACGGGCAGGCTTGGCGCCCATAACAGGCTTTGACGTCGTCGAGGGACGCGAGGACTTTTTTGCGGCCGGACGATTACCGAGCTGCGAGCCGACGACCGGACGACTGGTCTGTCGAGCATGCCCGACAGACTTAGAGTGCGCGACGGTATTGCGTTGAGGTTTGGCAGGCGCGCCGGAACGCCCTCCGGCGCGGCGGAAGGTGGGTTTCGATGCTCTAGAAGCCGAGGAATTTAACTTCCGGTCTGAGCTCGATGCCATACGCCTCCCTCACCTTTCCGTGCACATGTCTGATAACCGCGGCAACGTCATCGGCCGAGGCAGTTCCGTTATTAACGATAAAATTAGCGTGAACGGGCGAAACTTCCGCGCCGCCAATCGAAAAACCCTTTAATCCACAATCCTCGATAAGCTTGCCCACACTCGCATCGGGCGGGTTGCGAAAGACAGACCCGCAGGATGCGCGACCCATGGGCTGCGTACGCTTGCGCCTTGTAAGGTACCGCTCCATGCGCTCACGAATGTCGGCCTTGGGCGCCGGTTTAAGCTTGAGCACGCACTCGAGGATGATCTCATTGCGGGGAAGGCTACATTCGCGGTAGCCCCAAGAGATCTCGGACCCCGCATAATGCTTGATACCGGATGCCGGGTCAAACGTTACGACATCCTCAACCAGCGAGCCAATCCACTCGGTCCGCGTGCCGGCATTCATAGATATCGCACCGCCGACCGAACCAGGAATGCCAACGGCAAACTCAAGGCCCGAGAGGCTACGCGACAGGGCATCGTTGACCAGGCGCGCAAACATCACGCCCGCACCGACCGTCAGCGTACAACCGTCATCGGCAACAACCGTGCGCTGGAACTCACGTCCGAGCGAAATGACGGCACCGCGATAACCGCCATCGGCAACCAGCAGATTGGAGCCCTTGCCGATGATGACCCACGGCACCTGCTCGCGATCGAGCACCGCCACGGCGCGGCGGAGGGCATGATAGCTATGGCACGTCACAAAGAGGTCGGCCTTGCCGCCGATACGATAGCTCGTATGACGCGCAAGGCGCTCGTCCTCGATCACATCCGTGTCGATCATGCCCGAGAGCGCCATGACGGCGTTAAACAGACCCATTAGACTTAAGCGTCTTTCTTGGCAGTCAGATACTCAATGAACTCGGGACCGACGGTCGTAACGTCGCCGGCACCCATGGTGAGCAGCAGGTCGCCCTCGCCCACCATCTGCTCGAGCTCCTGATTGAGCTCAAGACGGCTGGAGCAGTACACGACCTCCTTGCCAGGATGCTTGGCGCGCACGGTATCGGCGAGCATCTTAGAGGTGACACCCGGAATGGGCATCTCGCCAGCCGAGAACACATCAATCAGCAGCAGTTTATCGGCATTGGCAAATGCATCGGCAAAGTCGTCGCACAGGGCCTGCAGGCGCGAATAGCGGTGCGGCTGGAACACGACGTCGACGTGCTTGTAACCCAGCGACGAAGCGGCAGCAAGCGTCGCCTTGATCTCGGTGGGGTGATGGCCGTAATCATCGACCACGGTGATGCCATCGATATCGCCCACGTGGGTAAAGCGACGGCGGACGCCCTCAAAGCTCGAGAGCGCCTTGGCGGCGGCGTCGATGTCAAGGCCCAGGACATGGGCGACGGTGAGCACCGCCGTGGCGTTGAGCATGTTGTGGCGACCGGGATTGCTCTTGATCTCCACAGCGCGCTCAGTGCCGTCCTCAAAGCGAACGATAAAGTCACTCTGGATGCCCTTGACATCCGGGTGCATGCAGACGATGTCGTTGCTCTCGGCAAAGCCGTAGGAAAGCACGTGACGGCCCGTCGACTTGGCGAGCTCGACCAGATGCGGGTCCTCACCGCAGACGATGACGGTGCCGTCCTCGCCCACCAGGCTCATGAATTTGGCGAAAGTTGCCTCGATCTCCTCGATACCCGAGTAGTGATCGAGGTGGTCGGCCTCGACGTTGGTCACAATGACTACGTTGGGGTTCAGGAACAGGAAGGAGCTGTCGGACTCGTCGGCCTCGGCGACAAAGTAGTCGCCCGAGCCGTTCTTGCCGTTCGTGTCATAGCCCTCGACGATGCCACCGATCAGGAAGCTCGGATCCAGACCCATGCGGTCGAGCATGGTGGCACACATCGAAGACGTGGTGGTCTTGCCATGCGTGCCGGCAACAGCGACGGTGGTGTAGCCGTGACCCAAAGCAGAGAGCATCTTGGCACGGGGCCACACGGGAATACCAAGCTCGCGAGCGCGCACGAGTTCAGGGTTGGACTCCGGAATAGCGGTGGAGACAACAACCACGTCGGGCTTGACCTCGTCGATCGTGGCGGCCTCATGGCCCACATGCACCTTCACACCAGCGCGGGTAAGCTGGCGGATATAACGTGACGTCTTAAGGTCGGAGCCGGTAACGGCATAACCGCGCTCGTGCAGAACGAGGGCGATGCCGCTCATGCCGGCGCCGCCGATACCGATAAAGTGGGCGCTCTTAAACTCGGGCGCGGAGGTTGCAGTCTGGGAATCAGCCATGTGCTCGTGTACTCCTTGCGTAAACACTGCCTGTAACCCGTTAACTGTACCGCACCTACCGCATCAGCGCGAGGGCGACCGAAGATATCCCGTCTAACTAACGCAAACCCTCTACTGCATCCGCCAGAAGAGCGGCGGCTCTATCCTGAGCCAGACCACGCGCCGCCTGACGCATGGCGTCGCGCGCCGCCGCGTCATCGACCAGGTGCAGCAGCTCATCGGCAAAGGCAGAACCGTCGATATCGGCATCGGCGCAGAGCACGCCGGCCCCGGCGTCGACCAGATAACGGGCATTGGTGGTTTGGTGGTCGGCCGTGGCGTGCGGGTACGGCACGAGTACCGAGGGCACGGCAAGCGCGGCGATCTCAGCCACGCTCGAGGCACCGGAACGCGAGAGCACCAGATCGGCCGCAGCCAGCATATCGCCCATGTTGTCGATATAGGGCTGGACACGATAGCGCTGCGCCTCCTCGGGCGTCAGCGCCAAAGCGCGCTCGGTCTCCTCAAAGCCGTCGGCACCCGTCGAATGCAAAATGTAGAGATTCTCGCGGGTCAGCAGCTCACCCTTGAGCGAGGCAACGCGCTCGTTGAGATGCTGTGCACCAAGTGAACCGCCAAAGACGAGCAGAAGCGTCGCATCCTCGGGCACGCCGAGCGTCTTGCGACCGCGGGTGCGATCGCCCTCGATCACCGAACGACGCACAGGATTGCCCGTCATGAGCACATGGTCGGGGTCGCCCTCACGCTCAAAGACCGTGCGGGCCGCAGGTACCGAAATGCACACGCGGGCGGCATGCGAGTTCATCATCTTATTGGCCAGACCCGGAACAGAGTTCTGCTCGTGCAGCAGATACGGAACGCCGGCGTCCTTGCACCAACCCAGCAGCGGGACCTCAACGTAAGCACCAAAGCCGATAGCGGCATCGGGCTTACCGACCTCGAGAAGTGACTGGCAAGCGCACGCTTCGCCTTGTTGACGCGCCACAGCGAGGTCAGCGCCGTCCAGGGACGGGAGCGATCGAAGCCCGTAACTGTGATGGGCACAAAATCGAATCCGGCCTCGGGAACCAGACGACCCTCGAGCTTGCGCGATTGGCCCACGAACACAACGTGATGACCGCGGTCACGCAGTTCCTCGGCCAAGGCGAGCGCGGGGTTGATATGTCCTGCCGTGCCGCCAGCTGCAATAGCAACGGTCATCTTATCGGTCATGGTAATCCCTTCGTACACGCGGCCCCTGGTCATCGGTGCGCAAACGCGCCGACGGGTCCGAATTCAAATCGATTCGATTATATCCGCCGCCCGCATTGCGAGGAGTGGGGCGCTGCGGACGACCTTGCGGCGCTGTTCGCTGACGCGGACGGGCCGCCGGCTCGGTCGCAGAGCCATCCAGAACGGTAAAGCCGTTACGCGAAGATCGCTCGCCGCGCACATGGGGCACGCCGGCGGTACTCTCATCCATAACGGCAAAGCTCTCGCGGCGACGGTCGTACTCATCGCGACGGGCGCTCTCATACGAAACGCGCAGGATCAGACCGGCAAGCATAAGCGACACAATAATCGACGAGCCGCCGTAGCTAATAAACGGCAGCGGCTTACCCGTCATGGGAAACACATTGAGAATGCCCAGCGCGTTGATCAAAAACTGCACCGCAGGATGACCGCGGAACCCGATGCCATAAGTGCTCCGCGACGATCGGTCGCCTGCTCAGCAATGCGAAACGCCGAGTAAATCAGCATCGCAAACACCAAGAAGAACAGCACGGTTCCGATAAAGCCAACTTCCTCGCCGATAATAGCCAAGATGTAGTCGTTGTGCGCCTCGGGCAAATACGAGTACTTCATGGTGGAGTTGCCGATACCACGGCCGAACAGTCCGCCCGAGGCAAACGCCATGATGGCAAGCGTGGCCTGATAGCGTCACCATATTCGTCTGCCCAAGGATTCCAAGCAACCTGGACACGCGTCATACGATACGGCTCGGCGATAAGAGCAATCGCAATGACGGCGATGCCGGCAACAACCGTCCAAACGATATATTTGGGGTCCAATCCCGCAAACAACGCCATGCATATGAGGGTCAACAAAATGATCAGAACGGTACCGAAATCGGGCTGAACAAAGATCAGGAAGAGCGAAATTCCCAGGTAGCCGCCCATCTTGCGAAGAAACTCGTTGATGTTGCCGCCGGGCGAAAAGATACGGTCGAGCATGATTGCCGAATACGCGATGGCGAACGGCTTTAAAAACTCAGACGGCTGAAACTGAATACCGGCGATGTTGAGCCAACGCGTGGCGCCACGACTGCCGCTACCCATAAAGAACACCAGAACCAGTAGCCCCATCATGCCCATGAGGAAGATCCTGAGCACGTCTTCCCCAAACCAACTGTCCGGTAAGATGCGCACGATGGCAACCATAGCCAGCACGCCAACTCCGGCAAACGCGGCCTGTCGAAATAGGAAAAACGTCGCCGAACCGTTCTCGTGCAGCGCCTCGACCGAAGATGCCGAGTACACCATCAGCAAGCCGAAGCAAACCAAGCTAAACAGGCAGGCCATAAATATCAAACGGGGGCGCATGATGCGGGCGGGGACGCCGGCAATATAGCGCTCACCGAACGTCTGCCCGCCGCATCCGGAACGCGTCGTGCTACGCAGCGAGGAAGCACGGTCCGAGTCGGGCCTCCTCATATCACTTCGGGGGCTCTCCTCTCTCACCGGCAACCCCTATTCCGTTTGCGATTTCGCTGCTGCGGCAAGCTGGGCCACGTAGTCCTTAAACACGCGACCGCGCTCCTCGTAGCCCGAGAACTCGTCGAACGAAGAACAAGCGGGCGAAAGCAGGATCACGTCGCCGCGGCTCGAGAGCGAGCGGGCAACGTCAACGGCATCGCGCAGGTCATCGGCCTGGGCGATATCCACGTCACCATCGACATCGGCCTCGTCCATAGCAGCGGTAAAGCGCTCGCGCGCATCGCCAAAGCAAACGACTGAACGCACGTTGTCCATAACGACGCGGGCAAAGTCCGCAAGCGGTGTGCCCTTATCGTGGCCGCCGAGCAGCAAAATCACATCGTCGTCGGAAAACGCCGTCAGGGCCTTTTCGACCGCATCGGTGTTCGTTGCCTTGGAATCGTTGACGTAGCGCACGCCATCGATCTCGCCGCAGGGTTCCACGCGGTGTTCGAGCGGCTGGAACGATGCCAAACCGCGGCAAATGCCTCGGGATCGGCACCGACGGCCAGAGCAGCCGTGGCGGCACATAGGGCATTGATGACATTGTGATGGCCCGAGATCTTGAGCTCGGATGTGGCGACAAGCTGAGTCTCGACGCCTTTCAGGCGCACGATCATCTTGCCGTCGCGCACGAAGGCGGCGTCTGCACCCTCGGGCTCGTCAAAAGCGACCTTGCAGATGCGGCGGCCCGGTGTGTAGATGTACTCATCGAACTCATGGATGCCGGCATCCTCAACGTCGATAACCACGAGGTCGTCGTCGACCATATTCTCGAACAACTTGATCTTGGCAAGCGCATAGTTCTTGTGGCTCTTGTGCCAGCCCAGGTGGTCGGGCGTGATGTTGAGCAGCACCGCCACGCGAGGATGAAGCTCGGCGGTCGTAGCAATCTGATAACTCGACAGCTCAGCCACAAACCACTCATTGTGTGCGCGGCCGTCGATCTCGTTCACCGGCGGCTCACCGATATTGCCGACGGCCACGCTGGCTTCACCGGCGCCTTGAGCAGATAATCGGTCAGCGACGTGGTAGTTGTCTTGCCGTTGGTGCCCGTGATGGCGATCCAATTTTGGGGAGACAGGCGATAGGCAAACTCGGGCTCGCCCATAATCTGAGCGGCATGCTCACGCCCGGCCTTAAAGAAAGCCGAGAACTCCGAGATTCCCGGGCATGTCACGCACACGTCATAGGCACCCTCGACCTGCTCGGTGCCGTAGACAAACGACGCGCCCTGCGCCTCGAGCGCACGTGTGGCGTCATTGGGCTCGGAGGTACCGCCGCCATATACGGTCGTGGCGCTCACGCGCTCGGGGTGAGCCAGCGCCCAACGGGCGACATCGAGACCGGATTTACCCTGCCCCAAAACGAGCAGGCTAAAGACATCAGCAAGAGGCATGAAAGACCACTATCCCAACTGGAAGAACAGGGCGAGGCCAACGGCGCCAAAGGCCGCGGCGATAATCCAAAAACGGATAACGACCTTGGTCTCGGCCCAGCCCTTCTTTTCGAAATGATGATGAATGGGCGCCATAAGGAAGACGCGCTTGTGCGTAAAGTGGAAATAGACGACCTGGATCATGACCGACAGAGTCTCGACGATAAACAGACCGCCGATGATGAGGGAAACGACTTCGGTGTTGGTCATGATGGAGGTGCAGGCAAACGCGGCACCCAGGGCAAGCGAGCCGGTATCGCCCATAAAGATGCTCGCCGGGTAGCAATTGAACCACAAAAAGCCCAGGCAGGCACCGGCGCACGCCGTGCAGAAGATGGACAGGTTCACGTCACCGTGCAAAAACGCCATGGCGGCCATGGCGAGCATGGCGATCATGGAAGTGCCGCCGGCAAGACCGTCCAGACCATCGGTCAGGTTCACGGCATTGGAAAGACCGGCGATCATCAGCCAGCAAAATACAATGTAGAGCCACGGGAACGAAAGGCCGCAGATGGTGGTCGAAAGAACACCGAGGTCAATCGTCAGGCCGCCGGGAAAACGAATCTCGGGGGCGACGCCGCACCAATTGACAGCGAGCACGGTAAAAGTGACGCAGATGATGGTCAGACCGATCATCTTGGCGTGAGGCGTCAGACCGAGCGAGCGACCATGCGTGACGGAGGTCAGGTCGTCGATGAGACCCAGGACGCCGGTGGCCAGCGTGGCAAGCAGCACGAGCACGAGCTCGGTGGTGAGCTTGCCCATCAGCAGGCAGGTCAGCGAGATCGCGACAAGGATGATGACGCCGCCCATGGTGGGCGTACCCTGTTTAATCAAATGACGCTTGGGGCCGTCGGCTCGGACCTGTTGGCCGATACCCTCGACCTTCAGCAGCTTGATCCACCACGGCATAAGCAGCAACCCAATGGCAGCAGCGATGCCAAGTCCCAAAAAGGCCTGATACGTAGGATACGAGGGATTGCCGAACATGGGCTAGCACACACCTTCCACAAAGCGGTCGAGCTCAACAAAACGGGAACCCTTGACCAATACAACATCATGATTTTCAAGCGCGCCGCCCATGCGGTCGAGCACCTGCTGATAATCGGAGAACACCTGGATGCGGTCCTCATCCATACCCATCATACGTGCGGCATCGGCCATGAGCTGAGCCAGCTCGCCGCCGACGCACGCGAGCATGTCGAGCTTTTTGGCGGCGGCATAGGCGCCCACGAGTTCATGCATGCGGGGAGCCTCGTCGCCCATCTCGCCCATCTCGCCCAAGATCGCCATGCGCGAACCGTCACAGATAAGCGAGCACAGCAAATCGAGGCCGGCAGCCATAGACTCGGCACTGGCGTTGTAGGAGTCGTCGATGATGCGTGCTCCGCTCTTGGCGCGCTTGATCTCCTGACGGTGGCCGGTGATCGTAAGGCCCCTAAAGGCAGCATCGATCTGCTCGGGCGTCACGCCCAGACGATAGGCGACCGCGGCGCCTTGACGGCATTGGGCACGGACTGCACACCGGGAATGGCCAGCATGGTATCGACCGTGTCGCCCTGACCAAAGTCGAGCGTAAAGACCGGATGGCCCTCGTCGTCGACGCGAATGTCGCGTGCGCGGACCTCGTCGTCGTCCGAGACACCGGCCAGCATCACGTCAATACCCGCAGGCTGGGCGAACGTATCGCGAATGAACGGCGTAAAGTCGTCCTCGCCGCCCAAAACCAGCAACGGCGAGAAGTCGCCGGCGGCGCACATGCCCTGGACAATCTCGGACTTGGCGCGGGCGATGTTCTCGCGGCTGCCCAGGATACCGATGTGGGAGGTTCCGATCTTGCTCACAATGGCAAGATTGGGGTTGGCAGACTGGGACAGGCGCTCAATCTCATGAAAATGGTTCATACCCATCTCGAGCACCAGAACCTCGGTATCGGCCGGAGCGGAAAGCACCGTGAGCGGCATGCCGATCAAGTTGTTGAAATTGCCCTTCGTGGCCCAGACGCGATAACGCTTGGCGAGCACGGCGGCGAGCACGTCTTTGGTCGTCGTCTTGCCAATCGACCCGGTAATGCCGACGACCAGGCAGCCAAGCTCCAAGCGATATACATGCGCCAGGCGCAGCAAGAACTCCTCGGGGTCGTCGGTCAGCAAGATGGCGCATCCCTTGTCCTGCGCCAGCGAAACCAGCTCGGCATCGGGCTCGCGCGTCATCACGACGGCACCGGCACCCGACTCGATGGCACGGGAGGCAAAATCATTGCCGTCGACCTTTTCGCCGGGGAAGGCGACAAAGATCGTCCCCTCCTCGACCTGACGCGAGTCGATAACGCACCCGCGGCATACTCGATCGACTTCTTCCGTCACGGTTCGGGCCCCCGTTGAGGCCGCGAGGTTGTTGACGGCGATCTCTATCATTGCAGCTCCCCTGTAAACCTAATAATGCTATCGGCGTATTGTATCCCAGTGCCATGCGCGCGTGGTGCAGGGCATGTGAACACCCTTCAGATCAAACGGCAGACCACGCTCAAGATTGTAACCCCCTACTTCGTGCGCGGGATACCCAGCACGTCGAGCGCGTTGGCCATAATGGACTGGAATGGCACCGCGGCGGCATCAGAGCCGCTCGGTGTTCCATCGAGTGTGATATAGCACAGCACCTTGGGCGATTGTGCCGGCGCAAAGCCCATAAAGGACGACATATAGTTCTCCTTGAGGTAACCCCCGTTCTCGTCAGCACGCTCGGCCGTACCGGTCTTGCCCGCCACGTCATAGCCATCGACCGCACCGCCAACGCCCGTGCCTTCGGACACGACCGTCTGCATGCACGATGTCACCTGGGCGGCAGCGTCGTCCGATATCGCACGCTCGCCTTCGCCCCAGTCCTTCTCATCGCCCTTGCTGGACTTATAGAAGTGCGGAGTCATCATCACGCCGCCGTTCGCGATGCCGCCCACGGCACGTGCGACCTCAATCGGCGAGACGGACAGCGCCTGGCCAAAGCTCATCGAGCCCAGCGTGGCGCCGTCGTACTGGTCGCGCTCCTTGACGATACCCAGACTCTCACCCGGAAAATCGACACCGGAGCTATGACCAATGCCCCACTTGTCCACATAGGTGGCAAAATCATCGGCACCGATCTTGCGTCCCACCAGGACAAAGCCCACATTGGACGAACGGCGCATCATCTCACGCACGTCCATGGTCATGGTGTAGTCGCGCTTATCGGCGTCGGTAACGGTGTCGTCGCCGACCTTAATGCTCGCCGGCACCTCAAACGACGTGCTCGAACGCACGGCGCCCAAGTCGAAGCCGGCACCGGCCACAAGTGTCTTAAAGACCGAGCCGGGCTCGTAGGCATCGGTAACCAGGCGCAAGTTCATGTCCTCGGTCTTGGCGTTTTCCAGATCGGTCTGGTCATATGTCGGATACGAGCATGCCGCCAGAATCTCGCCCGTCGTGGGATCGGTGACCAGGGCCGAGCCATTCTTGGCCTTGGTCTTTTCGACCGCCTCGGCCAGGGCGTCCTCGGCGGCACGCTGGATATTGACATCGAGTGTCGTCACGATGTCCACGCCGTCCACCGCGGCAACCTTTTTATAGGCGCCGCCCGCGATATAGCTACCGTCCCTCGCCCGCTCGCGCACCAGCGAGCCGTTCGTTCCGGTCAAAAGCTTGTTGTACTGCTTCTCAAGGCCCGTCAGACCGTCGTTGTCCACGTTTACCACGCCAAGCACCTGCGATGCCAGGTTGCCATAAGGATATACGCGCTTCATGGCCTGCTCAAAGAGCACGCCGGGCAGATTCTTCTTCTCCAGCGCCGCAGCATCGTCCTCGTCCACCTGGCGTTTGATATACACCCAGGTGCCATCGGACATAACGAGATCACGACAGGTTTTCTTATCGATGCCCGTAGCTTTGACCAGTGCCGAGACCGTCTTGTCAACGTCCTCGATAAGCTGAGGATTCACGGCGATGTTGCGGCATTCGACCGACGACGTCAGCACGTTGCCGTTACGGTCGTAGATGGTACCGCGCTTGGCATACAGCGTCTGCGCAAGCAAGCGACGTGCATCGGCACGGTCGCGTAACTTATCGGCTTCCACGATTTGATAGTCGGCAAGGCGAAGGACGCCCAAGCCCAAGCCAAACCCGATGAAGCCCATGACGGCTTTGCGACGGGGCAGCGGCGTGCCCGTGAGCCATTCGGTCGACGAGCCCTTGCGCGATCTGGTGTTATGCATTTGAGGGCCACTCGAGCCACGGAGACGCGACGCAGGGTCGTTGCCATAGGACGGCCTCGCGTTGTAAGATGGCCGACCCGTTCCTTGATAACCAGAACGTCCCCGCGATGAGGGACGTCCAGAACCGCGACCCCGGTCGGAGCCGCGGCGATAGTCATTTGTCATACTCAGCTACCGTCTTGTTACTGAGCGGTCGCGGTCGAGCTAGCGCCCGCGGCTGCATCCTGCGAAAAATCAAGTGTAACGCTCTCGCTGGGCTCCACCATGCCATAAGCGCCTGCAAGGTCGCGAATGCGCGTGTCGGCACCATAGACCGAATGCATGACCTCCAGGTCGGAGCTCTCATCGGTCGCCTTCTCGAGCGTGTTGGTAAGCGCGGCATTGCTGTTGAGCACCTGGGCCGTAACGCCGGCGAGCGCCACACGGGCGACACCGATCGTCATGAAGATGGCCGCAATGATGCAAAACGTTTTAAGAACGCTCATGAAAACCGGGCTTACCGCCTGGTTTGCCTGACGGCCCGCGCCCGTGTAGACATCAAAGCGCGGCGTGCGCTGCTCGCGGGGAGCAGCGGGAGCCTGCGGTGTCTCACGATAGGCGGGCATGGCGCTCATATCATAGGCGAGTGCTGCGTTTGAAGTGTTGTAGCCCATGATATGCCGCCTCCCATCCCGAGTACGTTGGTAGTGTGTTTAAGCTTCGTTTATGGTGCGAGCGGGAGGTCCAATATCGCGCGGTCGCGTCTACAGACGCTGCGCCACGCGGATCTTGGCTGATCTCGCCCGAGGGTTGCGCGCAACCTCATCGGGTTGGGCAACCAGGGGTTTGCGGGTGATGACCTTGAGTATCGGCACGTTGCCGCACACGCACACCGGAATCTCCGGCGGACACGTGCACCCCTGGCTCATCTCCTTAAAGTGGTTCTTTACGATACGGTCCTCGAGCGAGTGATACGAGATGACGCAGATGCGTCCGCCCGGGTTGAGCCACCTTGTGGCGGCGTCTAGCCCTCGCTCGAGCACATCGAGTTCGTGATTGACCTCGATGCGAATGGCCTGGAAACTTTTCTTGGCTGGGTGTCCGCCATGCCGACGAGCGGCAGCGGGGATACCAGCCTTGATGATCTCGACAAACTGACCGGTGGTTTCGATCGGCTCATGCTCGCGGCGGCGCACGATCTCACGCGCGATCTGCGAGGCGAACTTCTCTTCGCCGTAGACGCGTAGAATCCGGGCGAGGTCGTGTTCGTTATAGGTGTTGATGACCTCAGCTGCGTTTAAGGTGTTGTTACCCGGATCCATCCGCATGTCCAATGGGGCGTCCTCGTTGTACGAAAAGCCCCTGCCAGGGATATCGAGTTGCGGCGACGAAACGCCCAAGTCGAACAGGAAGCCATCGACCCCGGGCACCTCGGCCGAGCAAAGCAGCTCGTCCAAGTCGCCGAAGTTGCCCTTCAGCAGCTGGTGCGGTACGCCGGGACCTCGCGGTCCAGACGGGCGCCAGCGGCCTCGAGGGCCATGTCGTCCTGATCGACGCCGAGCAAAAGGCCGGTCTCCCCCACCTGCGCGGCCATCTTTACCGAATGGCCGGCACCGCCAAGGGTGCAGTCGCAGACGACGGAGCCGCTCTTTAGCTGCAGCGACTCAAGCACTTCGCCGAGCATGACAGGTTCATGCCGATATTCTTGTGTCAAGATCCCACGCTCCATCCGTTACTCGTGCCTTGCCCTTACGAGAAGAAGAGGTCCAGCAGGGCCTCGTCATCATCGTCCTCATCGGCCGTAGCGCGGTCCCAAACCTCAAGGTGGTCGTAGTTGCCCACAACCGTGACCTCGCGGTCGAGGTTCGCCTGCTTGCGGAGAGACTCAGAAAGACCGATACGACCCGCGCTGTCCACATCCATCGACGTGGTGCGCTTGTTGATCGCCCTCATGAGCTTCTGGTCGTTGATGTCACGCGGGTTAAAACCCTCGTGGCCCTCACGACCCGCGAAGAGTCCTTCGACCCACTTATCGAGGCCTCGGCAGAGAACACGTACAGAGCATCGACATCCAGGGCTTTAAACACGCGAACGTGCTCTCCAAGCTCCTCACGAAGGGGTGCAGGCAGGGACAGACGACCTTTTGCATCGAGATTGCGCTCGTATGCACCCGTCATTCCCATGTGCGCCCTCCCCTCGGTTACTCAGATGGCACGTACGCGGGGAACCACCCCGCCTGTCGACGTCATCAATAATATGGGGAACCGCCCCATTTTTCAACACCTTTCCCCACCCCTTCCCCCACCCCTCCCCACCAT
>JAQCYU010000039.1 GCA_027682925.1 Coriobacteriaceae bacterium AF45-21 | reverse complement strand
ATCGGCCAGCTCGGCATCGGTCATGGCATCGCGCTTGGCTGCCAGCTCGGCGCCTCGGCACCCTCTGCGCCCTCGGCGGCGTCCACCGGCGCCAGCTCGACCAGAGCCATATGGTCGTTCTCCAGCACGAGCTCGCGCAGAAGGTCCTCAAAGTAGCTGCCGTCCAGCTCGCCGCGCAGCTCCTCGTACACCGGGCCGTACTTGAGCGCCAGCGTCGCGGCGTCGTCATCGTAGAGCCAGGTGCTCAGCGCGTCGCACGCAATGGCTACGCCGTCGGCGATGCCGTAGTCGCGCTGGCGCAGGTCGTACTCGTTGCTGCTGATGATGGCCTCCAGGCGCTCGCGCGGAACGCCGTGCTCACACAGGTCGCGGCAGGCGTCTTGGAACACGCGGCGCAGCTCGCGCGCTACGCCGGGCTGCGCGTTCTGCAACATGATGAGCTCGTAGGGCTGCAGGCACTCGGCCGCGGTGTAGCTCACCACGTTGCCGCCCAGGCCTGCCGCCAGAATGGCCTTCTTAACCGGCGCCTCGTTGGAGCCCAGCAGTGCCTCGAACAGGATATCCGCCGCGATCGTGCGCTTGCGGTCGAGCGCGCTGCCCAGCACAAGGCCCAAGCCTACCAGGGCGTTCTCGGGCGTGGTGGCCATCTCGACGCACTTATACTCGCAGGCCACAGGCGCCTGCACGTCCAGCGGATTGGGCGCCAGCGCGGACGGGTCCTCGCCGGCGGCGACGGCAGCGTCCATGCGGCGGCTCGCGGCACTCGACTGCGACAGATAGCGTTCGTCCAAAAACGTCAGTGCGCGGTCCACATCCAGGTCGCCATAGAGCGTTATATAAGAGTTGGAAGGATTGTAGTGGCGCGCGTGCGTGTCCAGGAACTGCTCGTAGGTGAGCGCAGGGATTGCGCGTGGGTCGCCGCCGCTCTCGTGCGCATAGGCGGTGTCGGGATAGAGCGCGGCGTTGACGGCGTCGTCCAGCACGCTCATAGGGTCGGACAGCGCACCCTTCATCTCGTTGAACACCACGCCGTTATAGCGCAGCGTGCCCTCGCGCAGGCTGGCGGGGGTGTCGTCGCCCTCGTCTTCGGCGTCCTCCGGCAGGTCCAGCTCGTAGTGCCAGCCTCCTGCTCAAAAATGGTCGGCTTGGTGTAGATGGCCGGGTTGAACACCGCGTCCAGGTACACGTCCATCAGGTTGTACAGATCCTGCTCGTTGGTGGTGGCAACGGGGTAGATGGTCTTGTCGGGGTAGGTCATGGCGTTGAGGAACGTCTGCATGGAGCTCTTGATCAGATCGACAAACGGCTCCTTGACGGGAAACTTGGCCGATCCGCACAGCACCGAGTGCTCAAGAATATGGAACACGCCAGTGGAATCGGCCGGCGGCGTCTTAAAGCCAATGGCAAAGGCCTTGTTTTCGTCGTCGCACGCTAGGTACAGCAGGCGAGCGCCCGAGGCAGCGTGACGCAGCACGTAAGCGTCGGCGTCGAGCTCGGGCACGGTCTCGCAGCGCTCGACGGCAAAACCATGGCAGGTGGTGCCGGGCACCAACAGCGCGGCGGCAGCGGCGCGCGGGTCGGTTGGGGTAGTGGGCATATGCAGTCTCCTTTGGCGCCCCAACGGGGGCGAATCGAGTCGAATCCCCGAGAGTATACCCATATGGGGCCTTCGACCAATCTGCCGGATGAGCGTGGATTTTCTGGCACACGAGCGTGGAAATTCGGACGTCTGCCGCATGAGCGTGGATTTTCGGACGAAATCGGCCGCCAAAAGCCCAAAAACCGTCCAAATATCCACGCTCGCGCGTCAAGTACGTATCTCTCACCTTACATTCATCTCTACGACGAGGGATGAATGTGAGACAGGTAGAAGATAAAAATCAATCGGCTTATCGGATGCATATACCGCCATCAGATTGAAGCTGTATGCGGAAATGGATGGACTCTACACCGCTTACGCAAAATAACCCCTCGTTTGCTAAAACATTATAGGAAATGGCGTGGAGTGCTAAAAAGTTCTAATACAATATAAGTCATTTATCTATAGGCTGCTGATTCCTTGTAAAGGTATGGTTGATATGGTTGAGGCAAATAGCGTTATCCCCCTGTACAAACAGATTGTTCGTGCGCTTTCTGATTCAATCGCCAACGGCACGTACCGCCCGGGAGATAAGCTTCCGACCGAGGCGGAGCTTATCGAGCAATTTGGCGTGAGCCGAATAACGGTTCGCTCCGCAATTAAAGAAATGGAAGATGCTGGGCTTGTTGAGAGGGCCCGCGGCAAGGGCACGTTCGTTTCGTCGGACACGCAGATGTATGCCGCGGACGACCGTGAGAGCTTTACCCATTCGTGCCAGCTTGCGGGCAAACAGGCGTCTACCAGGGTTCTCGAAATGGGCTGGGACTTCCCAAGTCTGCGAGACGCGAAGTTCCTGGGCGTAGACGATACCCAAAAGGTATTGCGTAGCCGTCGTCTGCGCCTTGTGGATGGCAAGCCCACGATGCTGGAAACCAATAGCTATTCCGCTGCGCTTTCTTTTTTGGAGCATGAGCCCCTCGATGATTCGCTGATGGCGGTACTCGATCGCCAGGGGATCAAGATGGGTCCCAACACGCGTACGCTCGAGGTCTGCTATGCGAGCGAGCTCGAGGCGGCATACCTTAACGTGGAGCTGGACTCTTCGCTGCTTCTGTTTGTCGATAGACGTTATGCCCCAAGTGGCGAGCCGCTTTTCATCTCCCGTCAGGTGTACTGCACCGAGCGACTGAAGTTCTATTTGTAAATTAGCGATAGATTGGTCGATTTACCGACCAATTGTTACCGTTCGCGGATTTGGAAAATAGACACACCACGTAGGGTAGATTGCTAATATACTTTGTTATGACAATATAGTACGTCCTATTGGTATTGGAGAACTATGAATAAGATATTGCTAGCGAGTCATGGTTATCTCGCCCAAGGCATGAAAAGCTCTCTGGAGATTCTGATGGGCACCAACGACCGAATCGAGTGCCTGTGCGCCTATGTCGATGACGATTCAAGGGACGTCGCGGCGTTGATTGATGCATGGATGGAGACGAGGGACCCTGCCGACTCTTGGTTTGTCGTGACTGACATCTTTGGCGGCTCTGTAAACAACGAATTCATTCAGAGGCAGACCGACGGATCGTTTACGTTAATCGCTGGAATGAACTTGCCGCTGCTGGTGGAAATGGTTACACAGCTGGACTCCCTGGATGCGGACAAGGCCAAAGCCGCGGTCGAGGGATCGCGTTCGTTTATTCAGCTTTGCGAGGCGGCGGACATGCTTGCCGGCGCCGAGGAAGAAGAGTTCTAGTTAGTTCTGGTTCGAGCCCTAGCTAGGGGCCACACCTGTCATTCCCTTTATCACGTGCGGAGATGATAACGATGATTAAGCTTACGAGAGTTGATTACCGACTGATTCACGGCCAAGTTGCCATGTCCTGGACTCACGCTTTGGATGTAGATTGCATCTTGCTTGCCAGCGATGCTGTGGCAAAAGACGACATGAGGAAGGCGGCCTTGAGGCTCGCCCGCCCCAACGGCGTTAAACTCGTCATCAAGGATGTTGACGCTGCTATCGAGGCGCTCAACAGCGGCGTTACCGACAAGTATTCGCTGTTTATCATCACTGAGACGATTGAAGATGTCTATCGTCTCGCTAAGGGTTGCAAAGACATCAAAGAGATCAATCTGGGCGGAACCCGAAAGACCCCTGAGACCACGCTTCATCCGACCCCTGCGATCTTTGCGACCGAGAAAGATGCCGAGCATATCCAAGAGCTCCTGGGCGATGGCGTGGCCATCGAAATCCGTCAGGTCCCCAATGACGCTAAGGTGTTTGCCAAGGACGTTTTCTAGCCGGAAACACGTTGATGCTCGGCATTTATTGAACCAATGCTCTATGCCTATGCCCGTCGATTATTTGATCGGCGGGCTTTTTATTAAAGAAAAATCAAAAAAGTCTGAAATAGTTCTTGCATAGTTAGTTATATAAAGTATTATAACGTCATGGGATGAATGAAGGGTTCATCCAAGTGAGTTAGGAGTAAGGGATGTTCAATTTCGATGAGCCTCGTTACGAGAAGGTTGTGAGCGATGCCCTCGCTCTCCGTCCTCAGATTGAGGCTGCCGTGGACGAGGTCTGCGAGCAGGGTTATTCCAACATCTTCTTCATCGGCTGCGGCGGCACCTGGGCCCACACGCTCCCGATGAAGTATTGGGTCGAGACCACCACGGCCGACGTCGATGTCCACTGCGAGATCGCCGCAGAGTTCCTCGCCTGCCCGCCCAAGACCTTCAACAAGGATTCTGTCTGCGTCTTCTCCACCCGTACCGGCACCACCCCCGAGATCATTGAGGCTGCCAAGTTCTGCCAGGAGCAGGGCGCCCGCACGCTGATGTATGTCTCCAACGACAACACCCCGGCCACCGAGTACGCCGATTACAAGTTCTTCAGCTTCGCCGAGGACGACGTTCTGTGCGAGGCCATCTACACCTACCAGATCACGCTGGTCGCCCGCTTCCTCAAGAACGCCGGCGCCTTCCCCAAGTACGACACCTTCATGGAAGAGTTCGGCAACATCGCTCCGTACCTCATCAAGGCCAAGGACGCTCAGGACGAGCGCTGCGCCGCCATGGCCGAGGACTTCAAGGACACCGATTACCACATGGTGATTGGCTCCGGCATGCTCTGGGGTGAGGCCTACGACTACGCCATGTGCATCCTCGAGGAGATGCAGTGGATCAAGACCAAGTCCATCCACGCCGCCGAGTTCTTCCACGGCACCATCGAGCTGTGCGAGGAAGGCACGAGCCTCATCATGCTCTACGGCGAGGACGACACCCGTAAGCTCATGGACCGCGTGGACAACTTCACTCACATGCTCGCCGACGAGAAGGGCGTCAACGTCCGCGTGAACAAGTTTGACACCGCCGAGGTCGAGCTGCCGTTCAGCGACCCCGAGTTCCGCAAGATCGTCTCCCCGATGGTCACCTACACCATCACCGAGCGTCTGAGCTGCCATCTCGAGCACGTCCGTAACCACCCGCTCACCACGCGTCGTTACTATCACCAGATGAACTACTAATCCTCTCAAATTGCTGCGGTTGTCTGCAGGCGAGCTGCGCAGAATGCCTCGCCTGCAGACCTGTTTCTGGGGTTGATCGAAATGGTTGTCCAGTATCTTCTAGTTGCACTGGTCGCATTTATTGCGTCCATGGACGAGCAATTATTTGGCATTACGATGCTTGGTCGTCCGCTGTTTACGAGCCTGTTTGTCGGCTTGATCCTTGGCGATGTCCAGCAGGGCGTTATCGTCGGCGCTGCTTTGGAGTCCATGTTCATGGGCGCCATCATGGTCGGCGCGGCGGTTCCTCCCGAGGTCTATGCCTCCGGCGTGCTTGGCTGCGCGTTTGCCGTCATTACGGGTACGGGCACGGCAACTGCCGTCGCGCTCGCCCTTCCCGTCTCCGTCTTCCTTCAGGTGTGGCGCAACTTCTGCTACGCCGTTCCGGGTGCCTTTGCCTGCAAGAAGATTGAGACCGCTCTGGCAAATCGCGATCTTGCCAAGGCGAATCTGTACCATCTGACCATCGTGCCGCTGTCGATTGGCATTCCGTCTGCACTGCTGGTGTTTGGCTCGCTGTTCTTTGGTGCCGACCTTATCAACAATGCGCTCAGCGCGATTCCGCAGTTTGTGATGGACGGCCTCAACGTTGCGTCCGGCGTCATGGTCTGCATCGGCTTCGCTCTTCTTATCAGGACCATGGGCGATAACAAGCTCCTTCCCTGGCTGTTCCTGGGCTTCATTATGGTCATCTACCTCAAGATGGACGTGGTCGGCGTCGCCGCAGCTGCCATTTGCGTCGCGCTGCTCCTGGCCTTCCGCGAGGGCTCGTCCGGTCCGCAGACGGTTGCTGCAGATGAAGAGGAGGACTTCTAATGGCTATCCAGAACACCGACCTCAAAGAGGCCAAGAAGGACGCGATTATGACTCCCGATATGTATCGGAGCATGTTCCTTCGCCAGTTTACGAGCCAGTGCTCGCAGTCGTACGACAAGATGATGGCAATGGGCTTCATGTACACCATTCAGAAGCCCCTGCGAAAGATCTATCCCAACGACGACGATTACTATGCGGCGCTCGATCGCCATACCGAGTTCTTTAACATCACGCCTCATGTGCTTCCGTTTGTAGCCGGCCTAACGGTTTCGATGGAAGAGCAGGCGGCTGCCGATAAGAACTTCGACACGTCCTCGATTAACGCCATGAAGGTCGGCCTTATGGGACCGCTTTCCGGCATCGGCGATTCGTTCTACTGGGGTACGTTCCGCGTGGTTGCCGCCGGCATTGGTATTGGCATCGCTTCGACGGGCAACCCGCTCGGCCCCATCGTGTACGCGCTCATCTACTCCGTGATTAACTTTGCAACGCGTATCGTCGCCGCCCATCTGGGTTACGACTTGGGAACCAAGTTTTTGCAGCAGTCCGAAGAGAGCAACCTTATGTCTCGCATGACGCATGCTGCCGGTGTTCTCGGAATGACCGTTATCGGCGCCATGATTGCGGCACAGGTCTCGCTGTCCACGGCTTTGACCTTTGACGTGGGTGGTTCGGAGATTGTCCTGCAGGATCTGTTCGATTCGATCTTCCCCGGTCTGCTGCCCTTGCTGGCAACGTTCGCTTGCGTTGCCCTCTATAAAAAGGGCGTCAAGACCATTTGGATCATCTTGGGCATCTTCGCAATATGCATCATCGGAACGGGCTTGGGAGTGTTCGCGGCGGCGTAATGTTGACTGCTATGCTCGCGCGTTGGATAACTAACTGACCGTTTGAAAACGGGGCTCGGCGTAAGGCCGGCCCCGTTTTTTATTTGAGGGATTTTCCGACCGTCCAAAAAATCACACTCGTCCATCACTCACGCATCTCTCATCTCTCACTCATCTCTAACACGAGAGATAGCTGAAAGACGAGAGATAAATATGAGAGATAACAATGCTGCAAGGTGGCTAGGGATCGAGTCAAAGTTCCCGTATACATGAGTTTACCTGCGCGAACGTGATTTGCTTGAACCGATAACGGCATTTTTGTCTCTCATCTCTCACTCATCTCTAAGCTGAGAGATAAATGAGAGATGGCTGAGAGATAGACAGACGGACTGTCGGGGGCATGCATCGCTGTCAGATTAATGCCGCGCGCGGAGCAGCTGCGCGTTCACCCGCGCCCTGCATCCCACCATTTCACGCGCTGCACATCGAAACCTGCGGCAAAGCAGGTACAATAGCCCAATGTGCATCGCGCACGACGATGATATCGGCGCCCGCGACTGGGGGAGACAACATGGCAGAGCAACAGATAACGCCGGGGACCAAGCTTCAGGTGGCATTCGACGTGCCCATGGCCAAAAAACCGACTTCAACATGCTCGCCACGTACAAAGAGAACCTGGACGACGCGTACTTCCTTATGAGCGCGCCCATGCTCGCCGGCAAGCCGCTCATCATGGACGAAAACCAAAAGCTGCTGCTGCAATACAAAGTGGGCGAGGAGACGTTCGTGCTCGCCGGCTATCCCGAGGCAGTCGAGAAAAAAGGCATCCGCACCTACTGGAAAATGCGCAAAGTCGCCGAGCAGCGCACCTTTGTCAAGCGCCGCGACGAGCGTTTTAAGGTCGCCATGCGCCTTACCTACCAGCGCGACAACGCGGCCGCCTCCGAGCCCGAGGACGCCATGACCATCGACGTCTCGGCCGGCGGCCTGGCCGTCTACCTCAACGATTATCCCGACGTGGGCGAGGCCCTGGCCGTGCAAATGCCCACGATCCGCCTGCAGGGCGAGCGCCACGAGCTGCCCGAGCAGCTGGGCATCGTGTGCTGGGTGCGCCGCGCGCCCAAGGGCAGCCTGTACCGCAACGTCTGCGGCCTGCAGTTCCGCTACGCCGACGACATGGAGCGCGAGCTCGTCAAAGAATACGTCGGCTACATTCGCACGAAATATAAGATCTGATCGCCATGGCTCTGTTCAAGCGTAACGACAACAAAGATCAAGCTGCCGAGGATTTGGCCGAGGGTTTGACCGAGGACCAAGCCGAGACGCGCTACAGGACGCTCCCGGCGCTAACGCCGAGGACGCGCCCGGCGAGGACTCCGCGCCCGACCAGCCCCCCGCCTCCCGCAAGCGCTTCGGCAAGCCCAAGTCCAAGCCCAAACCCAAACCCAAGCGCAAGCCCAAGCGCGACTTGCGCGGCGTGGTGCGCATCGAGGAGCTGGAGCAGGCGCTGGCCGACCAGGACCTCGACGACATCGACCCCGACGCGGTCGTGTCCATGTACATGCCCAAGCGCCGCATGGAGCGCATCGGCACGGCGCTGCTGCGCATGGACAAGCTACAAAAAGCCCTCGTGGTGCTGGCGCTTGCCTTTGGCGTGCTGTTTGCCCTGTCGTTTATGCAGGAAAACATGGGTAACTTCACCATCAACCTCAACCGCCTGGAGCTGTTCCGCCGCGGCGTGGCCATTGCCGACAATGGCGACTTTAACAACGCCACCGCGCGCCTGGCGGCCGACGCCGTGGACAACGGCACCAATATCGCTGCCGACGACCTGCCCGACAACCTGGATAACATCGACGGCAGCCACAACGGCAAGAACTATGTGGCGTACACCTTCTATATCCGCAACGCCGGCAAGACCGATCTGGGCTACAGCGCCAAGCTCAAGGTGGTCAGCGCCAGCAAGGGCGTGGAGAAGGCGGCGCGCGTGCGGGTGTACCGCAACGGCGAGCCCACCACCTATGCGGCGGCAACGGCCGACGGCAGCCCCGAGCCCAACACCGAGCCGTTTGCGTCCAAGGACGTGGTGACGACCATTAGCCACAAGAACTTTCGCGTGGGCGATGTGGACAAGTACACCGTGGTCATTTGGCTGGACGGCGACGACCCGGAGTGCGTGGACAAGATCATCGGCGGTGCGGTGGAGTTTGGCTTTGACTTTGATTCGTCCGAGACCGACGACTCGAGCCTGTTCATTAAATTCGTGCAGGATATTGCCGACACCCTGACCGGCAACGACCCCATTAGCGCGAGCGGCAACGAGGCGCCCGATTACTACAAGGAACACAACGTGACCTGGAGTAACCGTCGCAACCAAAAGAACTCGCCCGCGGGGGACGGGGACAAGTAGAACGAAGAAGCGCCGGGCCGGGAGTGATTTCCCGACCCGGCGCTTTTGTTATGCGGAGGCGTTGTCGGCGGAGGTAGCGCCGTTGCCAGCGGCGTCGTCCAGCAAGAACAACCGCAACGCGAGCTTGATCGCGTAGCCCGGTTTGACCTGCACCGGATCTCTCATGCGCTCGCCCAGGTCGCCGCAGTAGGCATAGATGTCGCGGATCAGATCCGCGCCCGAGAGCGTGAACATGTAGCCCGCGTCCGAAAGCGCGTTGGGCGCTGCGGGCAGCCCCGCGGCCGCACAAAAGCTCGCGAGGTCGGAGCCCATGACGGCCTTGTAGTCGATCGCGGCGCCACGGTCCCGGGCGGTCTGCTCCTGCTCGCGGGCATATGACAACGCCGCCGCCAGCACAAAGCTGGGTGTGGGCGCGTTGACGTCGTCGGTGGTGGCGACGAGCTTACCGGCCGCTTGCGTGACCAGCCAGGCAACTTCGCGCTGACAACGAACGGCTTTGCGCGTCACCGGCTTGATCGATCCGGTAGAAACGCTTCCCTTGGGTTGATTGGCGGCAGCCATAGAGTCCTCCCGGCAAATAGCCCGCATAAGCAGGCAGAAATTACACGTGCTACATCAGTATAGCGGGTGGGGAAGGGCTAGGGCGAAGCTCGGCGGAGGGCGAATGTGTGCGTTGGCATGGCGCTGCGGTCGCAAGGCTTAAGAGGGGCTTATGACTGCGCGGGAGAGAGATCAAATAAGGTAAACGATGTTCATGTAGCACCGCATATACCAGAGGTAGACCTATGAATCTGCCGGAATGTAGGCTGCCGAAAACTCATAAGGAAATCGTAAGAATTATGGTATTCTCAATTCCATGTCTAAAGGATGGGCAAGCAACATCCAACACGAAAGCGCGGGCTCCCCTTCCGGGCTTCTCGAGGGTCATCTGGGATGAATGGGGAAAGAAAGGGGTCCGTATGGATACCAAGGCATTAAAGAAGCAGATGGGCGCCGCCATCGCCATGGTGCTGGTAGCAGCCGTAGCACTGGGCTCTGCCACGTTCGCATGGTTTGTGAGCAACAACAAGGTCGACGCAACGACCAGTAAGATTTCTGCTCAGTCGAACTCTGCGTTCATGTATATTCGTGATGAGAATGAACCGTCTAAGGATCTTCGCACGGATGATTCTTCTGTTGCGAACACGCCGCTTTATCCGGCTCATTGGGCAAATGGCGCCGACACGACTCCGTACGATACGCTGGCTAACTTCTATACGGCATTCGGTACCAGTGCGACTGATGGCTTGAAGGTCGACAATACCGTCAAGCTTGTTCCTGCTCAGGGCGCCGACGCTGCCGGCACGCCTGCCGCCGCGGTTACTGGAAAGTATGCCGTAAAGAACACCTTTTATGTTGGCTCAAAGGGCGCTGAGCTCACCAATCTTGTAGTTGATTCGGCCAAAATTACGGGTGCCACAGGCGATAATGATAAATTTGATTCTGCGCTTCGCGTGCTGGTCATGAGCGGGACGAACTGGGTGCTTTGCAATAAGGACGGCATTGTCTCCTCTTCTGACACCACGCATAAGCTTGCCGATAAGATTGGCGAGGATGAGACAACCGTTGAAATGTATGTCTTCTACGATGGTGACGATGCTCAGGTCTTTACGAACAATCTTGAGAATCTGAAGACGGCTTCCAAGCGCATTAACGTTGTCTTCACTGCTACCTCTACTCAGACCGATAAGAACTAGCGGGATAAGCAGCTAAACAAGGCGGGGGAGAGGTGTCCCCCGCCTTTTTCTTTAGAGAGGAGGATTTCCGTTGAGCGTTAAGCAGATGAAAAAGCAGCTTGCGATCGCAGCCTTGTCAGTCGTTATGGCAGCGGTTGCGCTTGGCTCTGCAACGTATGCCTGGTTCGTTTCAAACACAAAGGTTGACGGCACCACCAGTACCGTTAGCGCCCAGGCAAACGGCATGGTCCTCCAAATTGCGTCCGGCCCAAATGCCATTCATGACGGTAGCGATCATCAGACGACCGCCGCAAGCACTGGCCATGAGATCAGTCCGTCTTCCACGGACGATGCCCATAGCTGGTTTGTACCAAAATCATGGAATGGTACAGATGTGAGTGGTTACCAGAAGGCAACGATTTCTAAGCAGCTTGAGGGTTCCTATACGCTCAAGGGAGATACCGAGACTTATTACGCCTATACGATGGCGGAATATACGCTCTACACGATTAACCAGACTGGCGAGGCTGACGTCTATCTCGACAACAGCAGCTCGAACGGTCCCGTTGTTGTGACTGCGTCGGAAGGCGCTTCGAAAGATTGGTTTGACAAAATCAAAGGCAGCCTTCGTGTTGGTCTGCTGATTAATGACGAGCTCAAGGTTGTTTATGCTCCGGTCCTTCCGACAGGCAAGGGAAACGATGTTTCTGCTACCGAAGGCTGGAGTTGCGTGAATCCCGACAGCCTCTCGGTGACCATGGCGCCGTCCTATGCCCATGTGTGCGGTGGCAATATGATTGACCAGAACAGTAAAAACTGGGGAGCAACTGGAAGCGGTGACTCCTACGTAAAGCCGACGGGCGACGCTCAGATGCTCGCTCATGTTGGTTACAGCGGGACAAACTTCAAGGTTGTCATTTGGATGGAAGGCACTGACAGCGATTGTCAGAACATGTCCGGCCTCGATGTTGGTGAAGGAAGTCCGACCTTCGATGTAACGGTTAGCCTGGTCGGCATCGTGCCTGACTCTAAGTAGAGGCAAGACAACAATTAAACTGCCTAAAGGGGCCGCTTCGATTGAAGCGGCCCCTTTTTTTGTGGCTGTCCGCTGGAAGCACTTTGTCGCATATCGCTCGGGGTCGGCGATAATGTGAGGAACTGTTCTTCCTGGAGGTTCCTTATGGACGGCATCGCTTCTAGTGCTCCGCTGATTGCTCGGCCGAGTTTCGACCGCGCTTGCAGCTTTGTGCCGTCCGAATATGTCCAGGCTTGGGAGTGGTTCTTGCGCGAGGAGCAGCGTGGCGGCTTGTGGGACAAGCTTCCGCATCGCACCAATGCCGATAGCCCTCAATATCCCTTTCGTCTGACGATTGATTCCGAACTCTTTCCGGTGTCGCGCGACTCGGGCATCTTTTGGCCTGGTCGCCGGCGCGTTAAGCATCCGCGTGAGAAGACCTTCGCCCTTTCGGTGCACAACTCAAAGCGCGGCGCCTACCCCGATGTTCCGCCGCTCTATCTCGAGGATGGCACCTGGGTGCTCAAGTACTCGTCGCAAAGTGCTTCGGTCGAAAACTGGCGCGACCAGGACTACAACCAAAAGATGATCAACTGCATGGAGTGCGGCGTTCCCGTTGGCGTGTTCTTTGCAACGAGCGCTGGCTACAAGGTGCTGGGCCTAGCGTTCGTTGAGCGTTACGAGCCGGAGAACAGCTGGTTTGTGCTGCATGGCCCCGTTCACAAGGGTGGACCCGACGCGCGTTTCTTCCCCGATATGAGCTACATGAAGGACGCTCCGATTGCGGCGGAGTTTTCCGGCGCTCCGGCGAGCGACGATGAAAAGGTTCGCTATGCGCTGCGTCGCGAGCGAATCGGCCAGCAGCGTTTCCGCACGCAGCTCTTTGAGGCCTATACCGGTCGATGCGCCGTCTCGGGTTGCAATGTCGACGAAGCGCTCGAGCTGCGCATATCGAGAACTACTCGGGTCCCAAGTCGCAGGTTGTCAGCAACGGTATCCTGCTGCGCCGCGACCTGCACTCGCTGTTCGACGCTCATCTGATTTCGTTTGAGCTGGTACGCGGCGACTATCAACTTTGCGGGTCGTACCTTCTGCGACATACGGAATATGCGACGTTTGCAGGCTCGGTGCTGCGCGAGCCGGACGAGCATCGCTTGCGACCCAACGCTCGATTCCTCGAGGCGCATCGAGCCGAGTTCGATTTCTCGGAATCGCGACGTCGGGCGGAAGCCGTTGCTCCGTATTAGTTAGGTGCGGCCCGTCGCAACCCAATCATGTCGATTGATCGGATCGCGCTGCGCCGCATCGAGAGCTGCACGATCCTGCCATCCTCTCCTCAACGGTAAAACGGGAAAGGGGAGACCATGGGATGGCGAAGCGATATCGCGCGAGGCGTGTACGGAAACCTACCGCGAGCGTTAATGGACCGGAGCTTGTTTCCGCTCGTCGAGGCTAGTTGCAGCCAAATCTGTTTGCCCTGTTCCCGCTGCGGTGCAGACCTCCCATGCCTAGACATCAGCTTCATCGACACCCGCGACAAGCACGCTGCCGACCCGCGGGCTCGGACGGGCCTACGTCTTCCGGTCTATCCTCAGCAATGCCCAACCTGCGGATGCACCATTACCTATGACGAGGCGGATGTCTAGTTGCCTGCTGATGAGCGAGGATTGTTGGACGATTGAAAATTGAGCGTGGATTATCGGACGATTTTGGGCTGAAAAGCTGTCAAAAACGGGAGATTTTCCACGCTCGGGGGTAGCGCGCAGAGATGTGGTGTAAGAGGCGGGGCATGCCCCGCCTCCGCCCTTTCTTGAAAGGGAGGGGACACCGCCTAGAATTCGTCGCTGGAGTAATGAAGGTGACGAATGGAAGGAAAGGCGATGCCCCAAGAAGAGAGTGTACTGCGCCTCGGCCGCGACGAGGCCCTCGAGGCGGCGAGGCTTTGGCAGGAGTGCGGCGACGCGCGCGAGTTCGCGTGCAGGGTGCTGGGCAGCGTGATGAACGCGCTGATGGACTCCGAGGCCCAGCAGATGTGCGGCGCGAGCCGCAACGAGCGCAGCGACGGCAGGGAGAACAGCCGCAACGGCTACCGCCCCAGGTCGCTCAAGACCGCCGTGGGCGACGTGGAGCTCGAGATACCCAAGCTCAGGCACGGCACCTACTACCCCGAGGGCATGCTCGCGCGATGGTCGCGCGTCGACACCTCGGTGGCCGCCATCGTGCAGGAGATGTACGTATGCGGCGTGTCCACCCGCAAGGTCGAGCGCGTGGCGTCCAAGCTGGGCATATCCTCGCTGTCGAGCTCGGAGGTCTCGAGCCTCTGCTCCGACCTCGACGCCGAGGTGGCGGAGTTCCGCCGCCGCGACCTGTCGGGCACGCCGTGCTGCTACCTGTGGCTCGACGCTACCTACATGAGCTGCAGGGTCGGCTCGTCGGTCGTCTCGCAGGGCGTCGTGACCGCGATCGGGCTGGGCGCCGACGGGCGCAAGCACTTCCTGGGCTGCGACGTGGTCGACACCGAGAGCGAGGACTCCTGGGGCGACACCGAGAGCGAGGACTCCTGGGGCGGCATTCCTCGGCGGGGCTGCGCG
>JAQCYU010000038.1 GCA_027682925.1 Coriobacteriaceae bacterium AF45-21 | reverse complement strand
TAGTCGCTGGGGACGTCTTGAATGACTAGTCGTTTAAGAACGTCCCCGAGCGACTAGGTCAAAAGGCTCCGAGCGCGGCGTGCTCACGCCCGTCGTGGTGTGCCCGAAGGGGGATGGCCGCTACGAGCTCGATCATTTGCGAGGAGAAGACGAACCAGCCGTTGCAGATCCAATATGGATCTCGCCGACCTCGGCAAGCTGCTCGATGAGCGGAAGCCCTGTCGGGTCGTCTATTTCAACACCACCCAGAATGATGGTGTCATCGCGCAGGTCGATCTGTGTGTTGAACACAGCGAGGTTAAAGCCGGAGGCCACAAATCCGATAGCAGCCAGGACGAGCCCCGTGGCAACAAGCCCACCCGCTACGGCAAGGTAAATCTTTTTTACGCTGGACATGTTTGCACTCCTTCCTATGCCGTAAGCGGCGCCGCTTCAGCGCCCCTGCGGCTCTTATTGCCTCGATCTTTCCAGAAGGGCGAAACGGCTTTCTTCGCCCAAAGGGCAGAGAGGCACGCGATCTGCTTGGACGCCGTCCAGGCACCGGCTCCCGCGAGGAGCGCCACACCGATGGAAACGAATCCCATTCCCATCGAGGTTAAAACGTACGGAACATGCCCGATAATGATGCCGTCCGCGGTGAACAGGAGCCCCACCACGCCCGCGCCCCCGAATGCCGCGGCCACGATCCACACGCAGAGCGCAAGAACCCAAATGCAGATGTAGACTGTAGCGGCAACGGCGACGAACGCGAGCAGCAGCGGAATCCATACCGGAGAGCCCACGATGGCGAGCGCCCATAGAAGCGCCGTGCTCTTGCGCTTGGTCCTCGCAATTGCGCGCGGCACGGCGGGCAGTTCGTCGAGCGTTGCCTCGGCGACCTCACCGAGCGTGCCCATGGCGGCCACAGCCTCGGCCTCCGTCATGCCGTCCTCCATACGGTCGGCGATGGCCTCCGCGTAGAACTCCTGCGTTTCCCTTACCTGATCTGCCGGCAGGCAGGCCAGAAGCTCGCCCAGCCGGTTCAAGAACTCATCGCGCGTCATGGTGCGCTCCCTTCACGTAACGGTAGATTTCCTGCACGGATGGCCATTCGGCGAGGAACTCGGCGATACGCTCATGCCCGGTTTCCGTGATGCGGTAGTACCTTCGCAGCCGCCCGTTGTGCTCGGCGGAGCGCGCCGTGATGCACCCCGCTTTCTCCAGGCGCTTGAGCAACGGATAGAGCGTGGACTCCGTGAGCCCCATGCTCGCGGGCACGTCCTTCACGATCTGATAGCCGTAGGATTCCTCGCCCGAGACGGCCGCGAGCACGCAGGCCTCGAGGAAGCCGCGCTTCATCTGTGCCTCCATCCGCACACCTCCTTTCGTAGTATACTGTGCAACACCTACTATATGACACATAGTATATGATGTCAACAGTTGTCGTATAGGGAGTCCGGTCTGTCTGTCCCCGGTATAGCGACGAGTGTCGGTTGACGCATCGCGCGAAACACCAACCAGTGCTCCTTTGATGCAACTCTCATTCGACCACATTTCTGAGCAGCTACCTTCCCGCACCAAAGCGTGCCTCATCCCGGGATAGTCGTTGGGGACGTTCTTGAATGAATAGTCGTTTAAGAACGTCCCCAACGACTACTTCTATACAGCAAAAAGGGGTGCTGACCATTTCGGTCAGCACCCCTTTAAGTTGCGGTGAAATAGGGACTGAATACGGGCTCCAGAGGCCAAAACAGTCCCTATTCCACCGCAACTTCATGGGGATGTGTGACAATGCCCGTCGGAAAACATCTGCTGTCTTTGGGGGTCTATCTATGCTGTACGAGTTTTGTGCCGAGAACTTTGAGCGGGTGCCGGCGGCTATCGATGCCGGTGCAAGGCGTATTGAACTGTGCGACAACCTTGCCGTCGGTGGCACTACACCCTCGGCCGGTGTTATCAGCGCTACAGTCAGCTATGCTCACGAGCATGACGCGCGAGTGATGTGCATGATTCGCCCGCGGGGCGGTGACTTTCATTACAACCAAGACGAGCTGCGCATGATGGAGATGGACCTGGGCCTTGCCGTAAGCGCCGGCGTTGACGGCTTGGTCTTTGGCTGCTGCAAGCCCTGTGCCGGCGGCTGGGCGCTCGACGAGCTCACCCTTGGCGCCCTCGTTATGGCTACGGGTTGCGCGACCGAGGAGTGCAAGCGCGAGTCCCTTGACATCACCTTCCACATGGCATTTGACCAGCTTTCGCCCGAGGCTCAGCTCGATGCGATTGATACACTTGCCGACTGCGGCGTTACGCGCATCCTCACGCATGGCGGCGCGGCCGGTACGTCGATCGAGGATAATTTCGATCACCTGGCTCGTTTAATCGAGTATGCGGGCGATCGTTTGACCATCCTTCCCGGCGGCGGCATCACTACGGCAAATCGCGACGCGGTCGCAGCGGCGCTAGGCGTCTCCGAGCTCCATGGCACCAAGATCGTGCCGTTGGAGGTATAACCCGTGGCGCTGGTATTTGACGTTCAGCAGGCGAACGGTAAGCCCGACGATAATCGTCGCCCTGGCACCGCGTGCCCCTTTTGCGACACGGAGGGGCTCGCCAACATCATCGAGCGCGATGGTGACTGCATCTGGCTCGAGAATAAGTTCAAGACCTTGCGGGCCACCCGTCAGACCGTATTGATCGAGTCGGCCAATCACGACGCCGACCTGGCGACCTATGAACCGGATGAGCTGCATCATGTGATGCGGTTTGCCCTGGGCTGTTGGCAGCAGATGATCGATTCCCAACAGTACCTCAGCGTGCTCATGTACAAGAACAAAGGCCCGCTTTCGGGCGGCAGCCTCGTCCATCCTCACATGCAGATTGTGGGTTTTGAGCAGGAAGACGGCTATGCTTCGCTGACTTCCGCCAATTTCGAAGGCATCAATGTCTGGCGGCAGGGGAGAATCTCGGTCAACATCTCAACCGAGCCGATCATGGGATTCTTTGAGGTCAACGTCTCGGCTCCACAGGGAATCGCCGCCAGCGACGACGCCCGCGACCAAGCCGAAGCGGACCTGTTTGCCGATGCGATTCAGGTGGCCCTGCGCTATATCCTGCACGAACACCACGGCGGTCGCGCGGAGTCGTACAACTTGTTCTTCTACCACATGGACGGCCGGACCATTGCCAAGGCGTTGCCACGTTGGGTGGTATCGCCCTACTTCGTGGGCTATCGTCTGGCCCAGGTTAATGCCGAGACCACGCTCTATATCGATGCTGAGCGCCTACGCGCGCATCTGGAAACGCTCGTATAGCAAGGCGAGCGCCTGCGAAAAGTGTGCTGCCTAGCGTGCCATCGCGTCGCGCCCGGCCTTGACCCGCTTGCGCTGTTTGGCGCGCTCCTCGCCGGTCAGTCGCTCAAAGAGATGTCCGATAACCGAGGCGAGCACCTGCTGAAACAGCGTTCCGCACATGACGGGAAACACGACCTCGCCGGGAAAATACTGCGTGGCGATGACGGCGCCCGAAGAGATATTGCGCATGCCGCAGGTAAAGCACATGGTGGTCGTCTCGCTATACGGCAGGTGCAACGCGCGGGCGACCAGAATGCCGACGACAAAGCCGCTGATGGCGAAGGTCAAAATAAAGAGGGCGACTTCCAGGCGCACCGCATTCATGTGTAGCACGTACTCGCTCATGGCGGTGGAGTTGGAGGCGATGACACCCATCATCATGAACTTGCAGGCGGGCGAAAGCGCGGGGGAGAGTTTCTCGTGTCCCCATCCGCGCGTGAGCTCGTTGATCACGATGCCGAGCACGGCGGGGATGGCGATCATAAAGGCCATGTCCTGCATCATGCTCGGCACATCGATCGAGACGGTGGCACCCAGCAAGAGCTTCAGCGTGAGCGGAATCGTCACAGGCGAGATAACCGAGGACGTCAGGATGATGGTGAGCGCGAGCGGGCCGTTGCCGCCGAACATACTAATCCACATAAAGGCGGTGACTGCCACGGGTACGCTGTACTCGAGCACGATGCCGCAGACAAGGTTGGGGTTGGAGCCAAAGAAGAGTGACCCTATGGCATAGGCTGCTATGGGAATGAGCACCGCCGAGACGAGCAGCGCCAAAATCAGGTGCAGGGGACGGCGGAACACCTCAGCGACCTGGTGGAAGGTGTTACTGAGCGCGCCTTGGAACGTCATAAAGGCGAAGAGGGCGGGAACAATGGCTTGAGCACGCCGATCTGCTGGGGAAAGAGCACGCCGAGCGCCACGCAAATCGGAACGATGATCTGCATATGCCCTGCGAGGAACTTTCCCAGTCCAACCCATTGCTTCATATGCGCTTGCGACTCCCTTTGCTCGTGAATCCGTTTTGAATGGATATGCTAGACGCTCGCATGCGTCCGTGCGTCAGAAACGCTCGAATATTTCGAGGGTATTACCGCCCTCGTTTATCGAAACCGCGGCGTGCTGGACGTTGTGCGTCCGTGCCGCACGGTATAATAAATCCGTTCAACAGATCTGCCTGCCGAAGCGGGCATACACAGAGGACTCATCGCTATGAACCGTGAGAGGTATCGCGGCGACCTGCCCCTATCGGGGGTGGGCGCCTATGTCATCGCTTAAGACGATGCATCGCTGGGCGGTCGCTCGGCAAAACCCCGAGCTCGAAAAGGAACTTTCGGCTGGCCTGGGCATACCCGGTTGGTGGCGCGCATTATGGTTGCGCACGGCATTACATCCATCGAAGAAGGCCAGCTGTTTTTGACGCCTTCGCTCGATCGCGACTGGGCGGACCCGCTCGTTATTCCGGGCATGGCGGTCGTCGCCGACCGCGTTGAGCGTGCTATTCGCAGCCACGAGCGCATCGCCGTCTTTGGCGATTTTGACGTCGACGGCATTACGTCGACTTGTCTGTTGACCGAGGCGCTACGTTCGTTTGGCGCCAACGTCACGCCGTTTATCCCGCATCGCTTTGACGAGGGCTACGGCCTGTCGCGTGCGGCGCTCGACCGCGTCAACGAGCTCGCCCAACCCAACCTGATTGTGACCGTCGATAACGGTATTGCTGCCAAGGAAGAGGTCTCCTATCTGGAGAGCCTAGGGATCGATTTGGTGGTCACGGACCATCACGAGCCGTCCGACCAGGTGCCGCAGGGCGTGCCCCTGACCGACCCCAAGCTCGAGGACGAGGGTCCCTCGCGCGAGCTTGCCGGTGCCGGCGTGGCGCTTAAGCTGGTGCAGGTTCTGGGAGAGCGTTTGGGCAAGCCGTCGTATTGGCGTTCGCTGATAGAGGTCGCGGCGCTGGGCACCGTGTCCGACATGATGCCGCTCACGCCCGAGAATCGCGCACTGGTCGCCGAGGGCATCCAGCAGATGCGCGTGACGGCCCGTCCCGGCTATATCGCGCTTGCCGCACTTGCCAAGGCCGACCTTTCTACCATTACGGCCGACGGCCTGTCGTTTTCACTCATCCCTCGTCTGAACGCTGCCGGCCGCATGGCTGATCCCAAGCTGGCGCTTGACCTGCTGCTTGCCCGTGATCCTATTGAAGCAAGTGCACTGGCAGCCGAGCTCGAGGAAATCAATCGCCAACGCCGCGAGATCGAGGCCGAGCTTACGCGCGATGCCATGGCGAAGGTCGAGGAGACTTATGACGGCGGGCGCGCAATCGTCGTGGGCGGCGAGGGCTGGCACGAGGGCGTCAAGGGCATCGTGGCGAGCCGCCTGACCAATCGCTACCACGTGCCGGCGCTGCTCTTCTCGATCGAGGACGGCGTTGCACGCGGATCGGGCCGCTCGGTGGGCAAAGTCAACTTGTTCGATGCCGTCGAGCGTTGCTCCGACCTGTTGATTCGTCGCGGCGGGCATGCCGGTGCGGTAGGTGTGACCATCGAGACATCCAAGCTCGATGAGTTCCGCCGTCGCCTTTCGGCCGTGCTATCGGAGCTTCCCGCCGATGACTTTGAGGACACTGACGAGGTTGCCGCCACCGTTGACCTCTCCGAGCTAAATATCGAGACTATCGAGCAGATTTCTCGTCTTGAGCCGTTTGGCCAGGGCAATAAGGTGCCGCTTCTGGCCGCCGAGGGCGTGACGATGTGCGATCGCGCCGTGGTGGGCAAAACCGGCGAGCACATGCGCTTTGTGGCGACCGATGGCGCTGCGAGTGTGCCGGCCATCATGTTCCGCGTGCCGCAGATCGATAGGCTCATCAATTGCGACAGTGCCGTCGACTTGGTGTTCGAGGCCGTGGCCGAGCATTGGCAGGGACGTGTGAAGCCCAAGCTCATGATTAAAGATGTCTTGGTGCGTGATACCACGGCGCCCAGTATCGACGATCCGACATGTGAGCTTCGCCGCGGCGTGCAGCCGGCGGATTCCGGCCTGCGCCTGGAGTCGCGTAAGCGCGAGACGCTCGCCCAGCTTTCCTATACCGAGCTGACGCGCTCGCTTATCCATAGCTTTATCGGCTCGAACCAGCCACATCGCGCGCAGGTCGAGGCACTCGACGCCCTGGCCGACCACCGCAGCGTCTTGGCCGTTATGGGAACGGGTCGCGGCAAGTCTCTGATTTTCCATGTACATGCCGCACGCGAGGCGGTTCTTCGCGGGCGCGCGAGCATTTTTGTCTATCCGCTGCGCGCACTCGTTGCCGACCAGGCCTATCACCTTTCCTCGACGATGGCCGCGCTCGGCATTGGCGTGGGCGTATTGACCGGCGAGACCGTGGAAGCAGCGCGCGATGACGTGTTTGCCGGCTTGGCTTCGGGCCGCACCGGCATCGTGCTCACGACGCCGGAGTTCCTGTCTATCCATCGCGATCGCTTTGCACGTTCTGGACGTATTGGCTTTGTCGTTATCGATGAGGCGCACCATGCCGGTCTTGCCAAAGGCGGCGACCGGAGCGCATACCTCGACATGCCCGATATTCTCAAAGCCCTGGGCGACCCCGTTGTCATGGCGGCAACGGCTACCGCGACGGCCCCGGTCGTGGCGGAGCTTGCTCGTGTATTGCCGATTACCAGGACGGTGGTCGACGAGACCGTTCGCGAGAACCTGCAACTCGAGGACGACCGTGACCTTGCGAGCCGCGAAAATCGCCTGGTGTCGATCGTGGCGACGGGGGAGAAGACCGTTATCTACGTGAACTCGCGCGACCAGTCCGTGGCACTTGCCAAGACGTTGCGCAAACGCGTGCCCGACTGTGCGACCCATATCGCGTTCTATAACGCCGGGCTTGCGCGCTCCGATCGCCGCCGTGTCGAGGAAGCCTTTAGAGACGGAAGTCTCAGCTGCATCGTTTCAACTTCGGCTTTCGGTGAGGGCGTCAACTTGCCCGATATCCGTCATGTCGTGCTCTACCACATGCCGTTTGGCGCGATTGAGTTTAACCAGATGAGTGGCCGTGCCGGCCGCGATGGACAGCCCGCTGTGATTCACCTGCTCTATTCGTCGCGTGACGCTCGTATTAATGAGCGCCTGCTCGATTGTTACGCGCCCGAGCGTGATGAGCTTGTCACGCTCTATCGAGCGCTGCAGACCATGTGGCGCTCCAACCGCGGCAAAACCGGGGACGATTCCTTTAGTGCGAGCGATATCGACATCGCGCAGATGTGCCTTGCCATCGATGCTCGCACGCCGGTCGACGAGCGTTCGGTGGAAAGCGGCCTGGGAATCTTCGAAGAGCTTGGTTTCTGTCGAGTTTCGGGGTTTGACGACACTCGTCGCATCGCGATGGCCGAAAACCCCGGCCGCGTGCAATTGAGCAGGTCAATTCGCTATTTGGAGGGCTTGCGCTCGCGCATGGAGTTCTCGGCTTTCCGGAGCTGGGCGCTCGATTCGTGCGCTTCTGATATGCTAGCCAAAGTTAACCGCCCGATCGTACCGCGGGCCTAGGGGAAGGGGACCTCGATGGATGCCGCAGCCCGTACCGCCCATGATTCCACCCTCCAGCCGTTCTCGGAGATGGAGCACTATAAGCATGCCGATGAGCTGCCGCCCGAGATTATGGCGGACAGCTATGACAAGCTGGAGCGCCTGTGCCTCAAATATATGAATGAGGACGACTTTTCTAAGGTTGAGCAGGCCTATTGCTTTGCTGCCGAGAAGCACTGCAACCAAAAGCGCCGCTCGGGTGAGATGTACATCAACCATCCCGTCGAGGTGGCCATCATTTTGGCCGACCTCAAGATGGACTGCGATGTGGTGTGCGCCGCGCTGCTGCACGATACCGTCGAGGACACCGAGACCTCGCTTGCCGATGTTTCCGGCCTGTTTGGCGAAACCGTGGCCGAGCTCGTCGACGGCGTGACCAAGCTCACCAACATCGAAGTAGACAGCATGGACGAGAAGCAGGCCCTCACGCTGCGCAAGATGTTCCTTGCCATGTCCAAGGACATTCGCGTCATCATCGTCAAGCTCGCCGACCGCCTGCATAACATGCGCACGCTTGCCGCCCTGCGCGAGGACCGCCGTCTGTTTAAGGCGCGCGAGACCATGGACGTATACGCGCCTCTGGCCGACCGCCTGGGCATGAGCTCTATCAAGTGGGAGCTCGAGGACCTGTCCTTCTTCTACTTGGAGCCCGATGCCTATCAGCGCATCGCGCGCATGGTAGCCGAGTCGCGCGAGGTTCGCGAGCGCTATCTGGCCGAGACCATCAAGACGCTCACCGACGAGCTCAACCGCATTGGCCTGGAGGGCTTCCAGATCAACGGCCGTTCCAAGCACTATTGGTCCATCTACCAAAAGATGAAACGCAAGGGCAAGGAGTTCTCCGAGATCTACGATCTGGTGGCACTGCGCGTCATTACGCATTCGGTGCGCGATTGCTACTCCACGCTCGGCGCGGTGCACACACTATGGCACCCCATGCCCGGTCGCTTTAAAGACTATATCGCCATGCCCAAGGTCAATAACTACCAATCGCTTCACACGACGGTTATCGGCCCCACGGCCCGCCCGCTCGAGATTCAGATTCGAACCTATGAGATGCATGAGCAGGCCGAGTACGGCATTGCCGCCCACTGGCTGTACAAGAAGTCGGGCGGATCGTCTGCGTCTAAGACCAATGATGCCCAGCGTCTGGACGACCAGATTAACTGGCTCAAACATTCGCTCGATTGGGCTGCGTCTGATGAGATCACCGACGCCAAGGAATACCTGCATTCGTTGAAGGTCGACCTCTTCGATCAAGAGATCTTTGTCTTTACGCCCAAGGGCGAGGTCATGGCGCTTCGTGCCGGCTCCACGCCGCTCGACTTTGCCTACGCCGTTCACACCGAGGTGGGCAACCACTGCGTCGGCGCTAAGATCAACGGTGCGGTGGCCCCGCTCACGCACGAGATCAAGACGGGCGACCGCATTGAAATCCTGACCAACAAGAGCTCCAAGCCGTCGCGCGATTGGCTCAAGATCGTCAAGACACCTTCGGCCAAGTCAAAGATCCGCCGTTACTTCGCCGCCGCGACCAAAGACGATGACGCTGCTGCTGGCCGCGATATACTGGCCAAGGACCTGCGCAAGCGCGGGTACGGCATCTCTACGCCGCGGTCCACGCGTGCGCTCAATACCGTGGCGGAGCAGTTTAACTACAAGCAGCTCGAGGACCTGTTTGCCGCCGTTGGTGCGGGTAAAGTCGCCCCACGTGCCGTGGGCAATAAGGTCGAGCAAATCTTGGACCCCAAACCCGAGGAACAGATCACCAAGGCCGAGGCAATCGCCGAAGTTGTTAAGCAGCCTGCCCGCGGCTCCAACCGCAAGCCGCAAAAGCGCGGCAAGAGCGCCAGCAACGGCATTATCGTCAAGGGCGAGAGCAACAGCGGCCTGCTGGTCCGTCTGGCCCATTGCTGCAACCCCGTGACGGGCGACGACATCGTCGGCTTCATCACGCGCGGCCGAGGTGTCTCGGTGCATCGTGCCAACTGCCCCAACGTCAAGGGCCTCATGGAGCACCCCGAGCGCATGATTGACGTAGAGTGGGACGCGCCGCCGATACGCTTTTCCAGGTCGAGATTGTGGTCGAGTGCCTGGATCGTATGGGCCTGCTCAAGGACGTTACCATCGCCATTGGCGATGCAGGCGGCAATATCCTTTCCGCCGCCACCTCGACCAACCGCGAGGGCATTGCGACCCTGCGTTTTATGGTCGAGATCTCGGATGCGAGTGGCCTGGATCCGCTACTGGCATCGATTAGCAGCGTCGACTCGGTCTACGATGCACGCCGTTTGATGCCTGGCGAGGGTGGGGCTCAGCTCAAGCGTCGCGTATAGGCGCGACGAACGCGCGACAGAAATGATATTTGCTACGTTCGAGGCATCGTTTGATGCCTCGACGTTTATAGAAGGAGGGCGTACGCATGGACGCTACGGCTTTGGATTTAACCCCTCGGGGTACGGCTTCGATTGAGGCGCTTGTAAACGGCCCCATCCAGACCAACAGTTACGCCATTATTTCGAGTGGCGAATGCTTGATTATCGATCCCGCTTGGGAAGGCGAGAGCCTCGTTGCGCATATCCGAGTCGAACACCCTGGCGTGCATGTGCTCGGTTCCGTTTGTACACACGGCCATGCCGATCATGTTGGTGGTGTCGCTGGAGTTCGCGCCGCCGTTGGCGCTGAAGCCCTGTACGAGCTGTGCGGCAAGGACGTAGCTGTGCCGCATATGAATATCGAGGAGCAGCGAGCGATGTGGGGCATCGAGACTCCCGATCCGGGCGAGCCGACGCGGCTGCTTGCCGAGGGCGATACCATTGAACTGGGCGCCATTTGCCTGCAGGTTATCGAGGCGCCCGGCATACGCCGGGCGGCATCGTTCTATTTGCCGCAACAGAGCAGGGAAATATCGCTTTCGTGGGGGACACGCTCTTTCCCGGCGGTCACGGCCGTACCGACCTTTCCGGCGGAGACGAGGCGGCGATTCTGCGCTCGCTCTCCAAGCTCGCCCGGCTTCTCCCGCCCGATACCGTTTGCCTAACCGGCCATGGCGATTCGACCACCGTGGCACGCGAGCTTATGCAGAACCCTTTCATGCAGATGTAGCTTTGTAGTCAGTTTCTGAAGCACGAGAAGCGTCCAAACGTCAAGATATTTTCCCCAACGGGTCGATTCTGTAGGGCAAACGGTCAAAAAAAGTCTGTTTGGACGATATTCGTGAACAAACGAACGTTTACGTTCGGATACGCCGTGGTAAAATCACAGGCGTTATCGGAGCAACCTTACAGGAGGTTTCTTTTATGCTCGTCAACGCAGCAGACATGCTCAAGAAGGCCGAGGCCGGCAAGTACGGTCTCGGTGCCTTCAACACCAACAACCTCGAGTGGACTCTGGCTATTCTCCAGGCCGCCGAGGAGGCCAAGTCTCCGCTGATCCTTCAGTGCACCGCTGGTGCCGCTAAGTGGATGGGCGGTTTCAAGGTCTGCGCCGACATGGTCAAGGCTGCCGTCGAGGCCACGGGCGTTACCGTTCCCGTCGCCCTTCACCTCGATCACGGTTCTTACGAGGACTGCTTCAAGTGCATCGAGGCCGGCTTCACGTCCATCATGTATGACGGCTCTCACGAGGAGACCTTCCAGCTTAACCTCGACCGCACCAAGGAGCTCGTTGAGCTTGCCCACTCCAAGGGCATGTCCATCGAGGCCGAGGTCGGCGGCATCGGCGGCACCGAGGACGGCGTGACCTCCAGCGGCGAGCTCGCTGATCCTGCTGAGTGCAAGCAGATCGCTGACCTGGGCGTCGACTTCCTCGCCTGCGGCATTGGCAACATCCACGGCGTGTACCCTGCCGACTGGGCCGGTCTTTCCTTCGAGCGCCTGGGCGAGATTAAGGCTCAGACCGGCGACCTGCCCCTCGTCCTGCACGGTGGTACCGGCATCCCCGAGGATCAGATCAAGAAGGCCATTTCCCTGGGCATCTCCAAGATCAACGTCAACACCGACCTGCAGCTCGTCTTCGCCAAGGGCGTCCGCGAGTACATCGAGGCTGGCAAGGATCAGCAGGGCAAGGGCTTCGACCCCCGCAAGCTCCTCAAGCCTGGTCGCGACAACATCGTTGCTCGCACCAAGGAGCTCATGGAGGAGTTTGGCTCCGTCAACAAGGCGTAAGCGTCGCTAAACTTCCCACCGGAAGCCCCGTCTCCCTACACTGTTTCCTTTGCGCTCACCTGGCTTCGCCAGAAGTCGCGCCAAGGAAACAGTTCCGGGAGACGGGGCTTCCTTCGTTTAACGCCGCAGGGTTACTGGGCTGAATTATTTATTTGACTACCGTTCGGCGGTGTTGATGGCTCCTTTGTTGGGGCTTTCTTTTTATCTCGGTACAATGGGCTTCAAGGGTTCTAGTGACTTGGAGTTTTGGTATGGCTGTAATTAACGTGTCGCCTGCTGATGGGAAGGTTATTGCCGAGGGGCCGGTTGGGTGCTTGGTTGATGTTTGCTGTGATGACTTTCGCCATCTCGATATTGGACTGCCGCCCGAGATCCTGCGTTTAAAGGATGCAGGGTATCTTTCGCAGGCTATTGAGGCTTGCGACCGCCTACTTGCCCAAGATCCCGATCCCTCGCTTACTGCCTGCGTTCGTGCCGAGCGGTATCGCATGCTTGAGACGCCACTTCATTTTTCGGTGTCGCGCGATCGAGCTATTGCGATGATTCGCGAGGAGTGGCCTGAGTTTACCGAGGAGCAGTTTGACGATCTGATTGACCGTAAGCGTATTGACTGGCGCTTTATCGATGGCGAGCTGCTCGTTCTCGACAACTTCCTCGATTCGCTTCGCGTATATCCCAAAGAGGTCCCCGGCATGCGTCCCGATCCTACGGACGGAATTGCACTGCGCAACGAGATGCTCAAGGAGATGGAGTCGCAAAACGGATTGGCTCGCGTCATTACGCTTAAAGCGTCTGTGTCTGTCCCCGGCGCTCTAGAGGGGGAGACCGTTCGCGCTTGGCTTCCCGTTGCCGCCACCTGTCGCCAGCAGTCTCGGGTCGAGATTCTCGACATGACGCCGGAGGGTGCTGTTGCTCCCGCGAACGCTTCGGCACGTACCGCCTCGTGGTCTTCTTCGAGTGAACGCTCATTCTCGGTGACCTATCGTTATCACATCGATGCTGCTTATTGTGATGTCTACGGTGGCACACTTCCGGTTCATCCGCGTATGGACGCGCCTCTGCCCGAGGATATTTCCGAGGACCGTCCGCACATTGCATTCACGCCGTATCTGCTGCAGCTGACGGCCGGTGTTGTTGACGGACTCGAGGATCCGCTCGATCGCGCCCGTGCTATCTATGATTACCTGACGCAGCATATCGACTATCGCTATCAGCCGCCGTACTTGCTTTTGGGATCTATTGCCGATGACTGCGCGCATTCGCTCCGCGGCGATTGCGGCGTTATGGCGCTCACGTTTATCACCATGTGCCGTATCGCGGGCGTGCCTGCCCGTTGGCAGAGCGGCCTGTACGTTGCGCCCGATTCGGTGGGGTCGCACGACTGGGCAGAGTTCTATACGCCGCAGACCGGTTGGCTCAACGCCGACGTGTCATTTGGATCTTCTGCTCGCAGGATGGGGGAGGAGTGGCGCCGTCGTCACTACTTTGGCAATCTCGACCCGTGGCGTATGGTGGCCAACAATCGATTCCAGGCAGAGTTTGTGCCTGCTTTTGACGGCATGCGCGAGGACCCCTATGACAACCAGATGGGCGAAGCCTCGGTTAACGGACACGGATGCCGTCAGCGCGAGATGCTCCGCACGGTCGAACTCGTCGAAATGCTCGAAGTTCCATTTTCGGCGTAATCAGTTGAAAGCTGTGATAAACTAACTCACGCATTACGTGCCCGAGTGGCGGAATTGGCAGACGCAGTGGACTCAAAATCCACCGTTGGCAACAACGTGCGAGTTCGAGTCTCGCCTCGGGCACCATACATGCAAGTGAGCGTTCAAGGGGGTCAAGGCCCCCTTTTTCGTGCCGAACTCGCGTGAGCGCGCGGAGCGTTAGGCAAACAGGCCTGTGGCCTGTTTGTAGCGGAGCGTGGCGAGGGCGCCGTGCGCCCGAAGCCCGGGGCTTCGCGAAGCGAAGGCCCTTCGAGTCTCGCCTCGGGCACCATACATGCACCTGCGCTTCAAGGGGGTTGCGGCCCCCTTTTTCGTGTACGTAATGTGATAACGCGCGGTACGTGTTATTATTCGCAAGGCGTTGTTCCCGCAATGCCCTAAAGAGGAACCTGAGGGTTCCCACCTTTTGGCGCCAATGAGCAGCTGACTGGTCATACAACTTAGATTCCCTTCCTCATACCGAGGAAGTCTATGTGTACGACCTGGTTGCTGAGAAGCGCCGGGTTATTTTTTTATGAATGGAGGTAGGGAAAATAGCTAAGTCTGATGACACCCGCATCAACGACGAGATCACTGCATCTTCGTGTCGTTTGATTGGCGTCGATGGCTCTCAGCTCGGCCTGTTCGCCATCCGCGATGCCCAGCGCGTCGCCGACGATCAGGGTCTCGACCTGGTCGAGATCGCTCCCAACGCGGAGCCGCCGGTCTGCAAGGTCATGGACTACGGTAAGTTCAAGTACCAGCAGGCCATGAAGGCCAAGGCTGCTCGTAAGAACCAGTCCAAGGTCGAGGTCAAGGAAATGAAGTTCCGACCCAAGATCGACGTTGGCGACTACGAGACCAAGAAGGGCCACGTTCTGCGTTTCCTCAAGAAGGGCGCACGCGTTAAGATCACCATCATGTTCCGCGGCCGTGAGATGGCTCACCCGGAGCAGGGCCTTAACGTTCTCGAGCGTCTCGCCGAGGATCTCAAGCCTTACGCTACGGTCGAGTCCAAGCCTAAGATGGAAGGCCGTAACATGCTTATGCTGCTCGCCCCGATTAAGGCGCCTTCGATGAGGATAAAGCGGCAAGCGATAGCAAGTAACTAGTGTTCTGTAACCGATTAAGGAGTATTTCATGCCTAAGATGAAGTCCCACAGCGGCACCAAGAAGCGTTTCCGCAAGACTGGTACCGGCAAGCTTATGCGCGCCAAGGCTTTCAAGAGCCACATCCTGAGCAAGAAGTCCACCAAGCGTAAGCGTGGCTTCCGTCAGGAGACCGAGATCGCCGCTGCCGACCGCAAGGTCATCAAGTCACGTCTCGCCTAAGTTCGCGTTCCCGTTTTTCGTTTTACCGTCTAGGAGTTGATAGAACATGGCACGTATTAAGCGCGCTGTTGCCGCCAAGAAGAAGCGCCGTACCGTTATGCACCGTGCGAAGGGTTACTACGGTGCCGCTTCGCGTACTTACAAGCATGCTAAAGAGCAGGTCCAGCACTCCCTGCAGTATCAGTATCGTGATCGCCGCAACAAGAAGCGCGAGATCCGTTCTCTCTGGATTACCCGTATCAACGCTGCTGCTCGCCTGAACGACATCTCTTACTCTCAGTTCATGCATGGCCTGAAGGTTGCCGGCATCGAGCTCGACCGCAAGGTCCTGGCTCAGATGGCTTACGAGGACATCGAGTCCTTCAACGAGTTGGCTACCATCGCCAAGAAGGCTCTCGAGGCCTAATAGATTCTCTTGGATCGCTAGGGGAGTGTCGCGTTGTGCGCGGCGCTCCCTCTTTTTATCTGAAGCGCGGTTTACATTGCTAAAAGCGCGGGTAGATAGACACTTACAGGTGACCGATCTTTATATATCTCTTAACCGAAGGGTCATCATCTGATACGTGCAGTATTTCTGCACCAGCCTTTCTATTACTTATATAGGAAGCGATGTATTGTGTAGGACTTGTGAAGAGTGGAATTCCCGCCCCCGGCGCCCCTCCGGTCTGGCAATATATCTCCTTGCCGCGCGGCCCGGTCGGACCGGATCAGCCGCCAGGCGTGCACCTTGAGAACCGGATACTGCGAGGATGGACACATTCAGTGTCGCATCCGGGCAGACATCGAACCATTTGAAATGGTCTAACTTGGATTTGTT
>JAQCYU010000037.1 GCA_027682925.1 Coriobacteriaceae bacterium AF45-21 | reverse complement strand
GATTAATTCCTACCAGTGACTAATCTTATGACTTTTTAAACAGATAACTAAAATTACAAACAATTCGTTTAACTTCTGTATTTATTTACTGATGTAATCACTTCAGGAGTGATACATGACAAAAATATAAAATATTCTCAAAACTTTTTAACGAGTGAAAAAGTACTCAACCAAATAATAAAACAATTGAATTTAAAAGAAACCGATACCGTTTACGAAATTGGAACAGGTAAAGGGCATTTAACGACGAAACTGGCTAAAATAAGTAAACAGGTAACGTCTATTGAATTAGACAGTCATCTATTCAACTTATCGTCAGAAAAATTAAAACTGAACACTCGTGTCACTTTAATTCACCAAGATATTCTACAGTTTCAATTCCCTAACAAACAGAGGTATAAAATTGTTGGGAGTATTCCTTACCATTTAAGCACACAAATTATTAAAAAAGTGGTTTTTGAAAGCCATGCGTCTGACATCTATCTGATTGTTGAAGAAGGATTCTACAAGCGTACCTTGGATATTCACCGAACACTAGGGTTGCTCTTGCACACTCAAGTCTCGATTCAGCAATTGCTTAAGCTGCCAGCGGAATGCTTTCATCCTAAACCAAAAGTAAACAGTGTCTTAATAAAACTTACCCGCCATACCACAGATGTTCCAGATAAATATTGGAAGCTATATACGTACTTTGTTTCAAAATGGGTCAATCGAGAATATCGTCAACTGTTTACTAAAAATCAGTTTCATCAAGCAATGAAACACGCCAAAGTAAACAATTTAAGTACCGTTACTTATGAGCAAGTATTGTCTATTTTTAATAGTTATCTATTATTTAACGGGAGGAAATAATTCTATGAGTCGCTTTTTTAAATTTGGAAAGTTACACGTTACTAAAGGGAATGGAGATAAATTATTAGATATACTACTGACAGCTTCCAAGAAGCTAAAGAGGTCCCTAGCGCCTACGGGGAATTTGTATCGATAAGGGGTACAAATTCCCACTAAGCGCTCGGGACCCCTTGTAGGAAAATGTCCTAAGTGTGGCAACAATATTGTATTAAAAAAATCGTTTTATGGTTGTTCAAATTATCCTGAATGTAAGTTTACTTTAGCTGAACATTTTACTATAAACATTTTTTTCAAAGGATTGCTTAGTCCTAAATAACATGCACTTTCGCTGGAGGGTCGCTGTTTGGCGGCCCTCTTTTTTGCACAGGCGCAGTGGGATGGTAATATCTTTACGTTTGAACTGTTTCGATGTGAAACCGAGGAGATTCCCTCTATGAGTGCTGACTACCCGTCAATGACTACGGCCGAGATTCGCTCTAAGTTCCTCAACTTCTTTGAGGAGCGCGGTCTTAAGCTCTATCCTTCTTCGTCCCTCGTTCCCGACGATCCTTCGCTGCTGCTCGCCAACGCCGGCATGAACCAGTTTAAGGAGTACTACCAGGGTAAGAAGACCATGAAGGAGATCGGCGCGATCTCCTGTCAGAAGTGCGTTCGCACCAACGACATCGACTGCATTGGCGAGGACGGCCGTCATCTGTCCTTCTTTGAGATGCTCGGCGACTTCTCCTTTGGCGGCGTCTCCAAGCAGCAGGCCTGCACTTGGGCCTTTGAGCTCATCACCAAGGAGTTCAAGCTGCCGCTCGACCGCCTGTACTTCACCGTCTTTACCGAGGACGACGAGACCCATGACGTGTGGCGCTCCCTGGGCGTTGACGAGGATCACATCTCTCGTCTGGGCGAGGACGATAACTTCTGGGCCGCTGGCCCCACCGGTCCCTGCGGTCCGTGCTCCGAGATCTACTTTGACATGGGCGAGGAGGTCGGTTGCGGCAGCCCCGACTGCAAGCCTGGCTGCGACTGCGATCGCTTCCTTGAGTTCTGGAACCTCGTGTTTACCCAGTACGACCGCCAGGAGGACGGCTCCATGCCGGAGCTGCCGCACCGCAACCTCGATACGGGTATGGGTCTGGAGCGCATGGCCGCTATCATGCAGCACAAGACCGCTAACTACGACGGTGATCTGATGCAGCACCTCATCAAGCTCGGTGAGGAGATCAGCGGCAAGACCTATGACGCCGACGATTACTCCGGCGCCAGTCGCTCCCTGCGCATCATCGCCGACCACTCCCGTGCCGTCGACTTTATGATCTCGGATGGCATCCTTCCCGGTAACGAGGGGCGCGAGTACGTTTTGCGCCGTCTGCTCCGTCGTGCCGTGTTCCACGGCCGCCTACTGGGCATCGAGGGCGCCTTCCTGACCAAGTTTATCGACGAGGTCAACGCTCAGATGGGCGAGGCCTATCCCGAGCTGCTCAAGAACGTCGCGCTCGTTAAGGGCATCGTCGCCTCCGAGGAGGAGCGTTTCTCCACGACGCTCGACAACGGCCGCGTTTACCTGGACGAGGCCCTGGCCGCGCTCGCCGACGGCGCCGTTCTTCCGGGCGACGTTGCCTTTAAGCTTCACGACACCTTTGGTTTCCCCATTGACCTGACTGTCGAGATTGCCGGCGCTGCCGGTCACGACGTCGATATGGATGGCTTTACCGCTTGCATGGAGGACCAGAAGGCCCGCGCCCGCGCCAACGCCAAGGGCGATGCCTGGGGCAGCTTCAACGACGTTTGGGTCGAGCTTTCCGACAAGGTCGCCGCGACGGAGTTCGACGGCTATGACAACGACGTTATCGATGGCGCCAAGGTTGTCGCCCTCGTTCGCAATGGCGAGTCCGTCGAGTCCGTTGACGCCGGCGAGGACGTCGAGGTCGTGCTTGACCGCACCCCGTTCTACGCCGAGATGGGTGGCCAGCAGGGCGATGCCGGCAAGCTTTCCGCCGAGGGCGTTACGCTGACCGTTTCCGATACCAAGAACCACAACGGCCTGTATGCCCACGTCGCGCACGTTGCCGAGGGCACGCTGACCGTCGGTGCTACCCTGACCGCGGCGCTCGATGCCGAGCGCCGCGGCTTCCTGCGCCGCAACCACACCGCTACCCACCTGCTCGACGCTGCGCTTAAGCAGGTTCTAGGTGAGCATGTCTCCCAGGCCGGATCGCTGGTGACGCCCGAGCACCTGCGCTTTGACTTCACGCACTTCGAGGCCCTGTCCTCCGAGCAGCTCAAGGCTGTCGAGGATCTGGTCAACCAGCAGATCTTCGCTTCCAAGCCGGTCGTGACCCGCGTCATGGGTATTGACGAGGCCAAGGCTGCCGGCGCTGTCGCCCTGTTTGGCGAGAAGTATGGCGACGTCGTCCGCGTCGTCTCGGTGGGCGCCGAGGACCATCCGTTCTCCCGTGAGCTCTGCGGTGGCACCCATGCCGCCAGCACCGCCGAGATCGGCCTGTTCAAGATCATTTCCGAGTCCTCCACGGGCTCGAACGTCCGCCGTATCGAGGCCGTGACCTCCAAGGGTGCTCTCGACTACATGGCCGACCGTCTGGCGCTCGTCGACGCCGCCGCTGCTGCGCTCAAGTGCCGTGTGGATGAGGTTCCCGCCCGCGTGGAAAACCTGCAGGCTGAGCTGCGCGAGACGTCCAATAAGCTTAAGAAGGCGCTGACCGGTGGCTCCTCCGATGCTATCTCCAGCGCCATCGAGGGCGCCGTCGAGCTCGACGGCTACAAGCTCGTCGTCGCTGAGCTCCAGGGCCTTGAGGCTGCTGACCTGCGAAACGTCTGGGATACCGTGCACCAGAAGGTTGCCGGCCCCGTCGCCTGCGTCGTTGCCAGCGTGACCGAGAAGGCACCCCGGCTCTGCTCGCCGCCGGCTCCGATGACGCCGTGAGGCCGGTTTCCACGCCGGTAACGTGATCAAGCAGATCGCGGGCCTGGTCGATGGTCGCGGTGGCGGTCGTCCCAACATGGCCCAGGCCGGTGGCAAGAACGCCGCCGGTATCGCCGATGCCCTCGCGGCCGCCAAGACCGCGCTTGGCGCCTAAGAACATAAGTAGTCGCTGTGGTCGCGCTCGCACTGGACATAGGGGAGACCAGGATTGGCATTGCCGTCTCGAGCCGTGATGGCAAGATGGCAATGCCTGTCAAGGTGCTTCCGGCTGCCGAGGTCACTGGCATGGCCAAGACGTTCAGTTACCTGGTTGAGGACTATGAACCCGATATCCTGGTAAGCGGACGTCCCTTGACCATGGCCGGTGAGCCCGGTCCCCAGGCCGAGCGCGTCGCCGCCGTGGCCCAAAAGATTGCCGACGAGCTCGAGCTTCCGCTGGAGTTTGAGGACGAGCGTCTGTCCTCGCAGGAGGCCAAGAGAATCCTGCGCGAGCAGGGGCTCAACGAAAAGCAGATGAGGGGCAAGATTGACATGATCGCCGCCAGCCTGTTCTTGCAGACATGGCTCGATCGTAAAAACGAGGAGGTTTCGCATGCCTAGCGCTTCCGATCCGCGCCAGCAGAATCGCTATGGGCAGCCTACGCCGCGCCCTGCCCAGCCTGGCCAGCGTCCGGCACAGCCGACCCAGCGCGCAGCTCAGTCTGCCGCGCGTCCGGTGCAGTCCTCCTCTCGTTCGGCCCAACCTGTTCAACGGACGGGTCAGCAGCCTTCTGCTCGTTCGGTTCAGCATCCGGCTTCTCACGCGGCTCAGCAGCCCACTGCTCGTTCGGCTCAGCCCGCAGGCGGTATTCGCTTTAAGCAGCAGGCACCTACCCAGAGAACGCAGGCCCCCCAATCGCATTCGCATCACGCTCGCGGCTCGCATGGCGTTGCTCCGGCGACCCGCTCGAGCTACAACACGCATGCTCGTCGCGGTGCCCAAAAGAAAAGCTCCCTGGTGCCTATGATTGTCGGCGTCGTGGTGGCCGTAATCGCGCTTGCTGCTATCGCTTTCTTTGTCGTGCCTGCCGTCAAGGGCTTCTTTACCGGTGAGGATACGAAGGTCACGGCTGGTCAGCAGGTTACGGTGACCATTCCCGACGGTGCTTCGGGCGATACGATCGCCTCGATTCTCTCCGAGAACCATATCGTCGAAAATCCTAAGGATTACTACGCGGCGGTGAAAAAGCTCAACGCCGATATGTCGCTTAAGCCTGGCACCTACTCGTTCTCCACGCTCATGGATGCGACCAAGGTCGTCCAGCAGCTCATGGAAGGCCCCAACGCGGGCTCCAATGCGCTGACTATCCCTGAGGGCCTGACAGTCGATCAAGTCGCGGACCGTGTGGCCCAGGCCTACGACAGCATCTCTAAGGAAGACTTCCTCAATCAGGCCAAGGCCTCTAACTACGTGGACGACTATAGCTTCCTTAAGGGCGCCGCCAACGATTCGCTCGAGGGTTTCTTATTCCCCAAGACCTATTCGTTAGGCGATTCGCCGACGGCTGATGACGTGATTCGCGCCATGCTCGATCAGTTTAAGACCGAGTACAAGTCGCTTGACTTTGCGAGCTGCGAAGCCAAGATCAAGGAACGCTACGGTGTGGAGATGTCCGACTACGACATCGTCAACTTGGCCTCTATCGTTGAGCGCGAGGGCCTCAACGCCGATCAACGTGCGCACGTGGCCTCGGTCTTCTACAACCGCCTTGCCGGCAAGCTCGACGGTCTGCGCTATCTCAACAGCGATGCGACCATGATGTATGTCACCGGTGGCGAGGTTACCGCCGATGACCTGCAGAGCGATAGCCCGTATAACACCTATAAGCACGAGGGCCTGCCACCCACGCCCATCTGCTCTCCGTCGCTCGAGGCACTCAAGGCCACGCTTGAGCCGACCGACTCCGATGACCTGTATTTCTACATTACGCAGGACGAGGAGTACTTCTCGCAAACCTACGAAGAGCATCAACAGTCTTGGAATTAGCATGAGGATTTTTAGCCCCAAACGATACGTTGCCTCGGTCGATCGCATCGACCTTGATACCCTGTGGGCCGACGGCAAACGCGCCATTCTGCTCGATCGCGATAACACTCTGGTTCCGCGCGACACCGAGCAGGTTCCCGCCGCGGTTTCCGCTTGGCTCGATACCGCCCGCGCCAAAGGCTTTAAGCTGTGCATGGTGTCCAACAACTGGCATCGCGATCAGGTCATGAGCTCTGCACGCGAGCTGGGACTCGAGGCCATCAGCCACGCCATGAAGCCCGCCCCGTTTGCCTTGAAGGCGGGTCTTAAGCGCCTTGGCGCCACGGCAGACGAGGCGGTGCTGATCGGCGATCAGCTGTACACGGACGTGTGGAGCGGTAACTTTGCCGGCGTTGACACTATTCTGGTCAAGCCGCAGGCAACCCAGGACCTGTGGTACACGCAGATCTTCCGTATCTTTGAGCGCCGGGCCCTGCGCGACCTTCCCTGCGAGGAATAGGTTTCGCCATGTCTCAGCACATCAAACACGGCTGCGACCATATCTTCTTTATCGGCTTTTTGGGCGTGGGCAAATCGACGCTTGCGCGCAATGTGGGCACTATGTTCAAGCGGCGTTTTATCGATACCGATCGTTTGGTTGTGCGTCGATGTGGCAAGTCGGTGACCGAGATATTTGAGACCGAGGGCGAGGATCGTTTTCGCGAGCTTGAGACCTCGGCACTCCGTTCGCTTCAAAGCGAGCGCAGCCTGCTGGTGTCGTGCGGGGGTGGCATCGTCGAGACGCCGGTGAACATTGAGCTGATGCATGAGATGGGTATATGCGTGTACCTCGAAGGCGACTTTGAGGACTCGTTGCGCCAGATTCGCCGCTCCGATACCCGGCCCGATTTCCGCTCGCCCGAGCACGCTGCGCGCCTGTTTGAGCATCGCCGTCCGCTGTATCGCCAGGCCGCCGATATTACCCTTGATATTCGCAACAAGTCCTTCGAGGACGTTCCTACCTTTGTGCCGAGATGCTTTTGGAGCGTGGACTGCTATGATTCGCCGTCAACTTATCAATTTCCAAAACCGCAGTGTCGATGTCCGCGTTGGATTGGGCGCGTTCGAGGAGCTGTCGCGCATGTTTGCCTCGGCCGTGGGCAAGCCTAAGCGCGCGATGGTGGTTTGGAACGACGCTACATCCGAGCGTTTTGGCGAGGTCGTCGAGCATGCGCTGGTCGACGCCGGTTTTGCCGTGTCGCTGCTCGTCCTCGAGGTTTCTCCTGCCGGTGCTACGCTGGCCGATGCCGATACCGTCTTTGGCGCCCTGTCGGCTAACGGCATTACCTGCGACGATCTCGTTGTCGCTGTCGGTGACACGGCGACCTGCTCGGTCGTTTGTTGGTGTGCCAATCAGTGGTGCGGTCGCACCGAGTGCGCCTTGCTGCCGACGACGTTCGACGCCATGCTCACGGTTGCGACGACCATGAAGCCGCTTGTCGCCTCGTCTACGAATGCGCTTCCCGCTATCGCGTTCCGTCCCGAGCCGGGCTTGGTCGTGTGCGACCTCGACCTTGTTCGCGAGGCGGACCCCGAGGACCTCAAGCTCGGCTATGCGGTACTTGTTGGCACCATGCTTTCGAGCAGCAAGTCCCGCTGGAATCAGTTTGCTGAGACCGTCCCCGAGATTCTCGCGGGCGAGGAGGTCGCGCTCGTCAATGCCGTTCAGTGGTCTCAGACTGCCCGTAAGGACGTACTGATGGCCACGAACCCGAGCGCCCGCCATGCGCTCGATTTTGGCAAGACAGGGGAGCGTACTCTGCGCGTCTGCCTGGGCAAAGCCGCGGCGCAGGTTCCTGCCTACCAGCTGCTGTCCGAGGGCATGCGCTTTGAGGCGCGCCTAGCACATGATGCCTGCGACTTTGATATCGATTACGTCTTTGAGGTCGATGACTGCCTGGAGGACTTTGGTATCGAGGAGCTTGCCTTCGATCTGGAGCCTGCCGCATATATCGAGGAGTTCCGCAGGCAGCAGTTTGTTCGCTCGAACCGCAGCATGTTGCCGCTGCCCGCGGCGCTCGGCGCCATTCGTCTAACGAGCGTTGAGGACGAGGTTCTCGACCGCCATGCTCACGCATACTTGGCTTCTCGTAAAGAACTTCTCTAGGATTTATTGACATACATCGTCTTTCGTATCATGTTGAGGGGCGGGTTTCCAATCGGTTGCGAATCGCGCGCGATTCCATCTTTCGATCGAGGCCCGTCCCGCTTTTATGAGGACAATAAGAAAGGAATCTGCATGTCTGAGTTTGCTGCCGGTCCTGCCGGTCGTATCGAGCGTGTCCGTGCCCTGATGGCTGAGCGCGGCTACGACGCTATCGTCGTGCGCGACGAGGCCAACCTTCGTTGGCTCACGGGCGTGAAGGGCGTCTTCGACTACACCTTCGAGTTCCCGCACGCTGCATTTATTACGGCCGACCAGTGCCTGTTCCATACCGACTCACGCTATCTCAACAGCTTTGAGGAGAACACGTCCGCCGGCAGCCCCTGGGTCTACGACATGGACGAGGGCACCATCCCCGGTTGGGTCGCCGGCAAGATCGCGGCTAACAAGTGCCGTGTCTGCGCTATCGAGGACGACATGCAGATCAACTTCTACCAGGGTATCCAGCGTGGCCTTGAGGATCGTTCCGTCGCCTGCATGCTGCCGCTGATGCATGACGACATTCGCAAGATGCGCGCCATCAAGGACGCCGAGGAGATCGAGCTCATGCGCCATGCGCAGTCGATTACCGACGCCGCCTTCCAGCACATGCTCGGCTATATTAAGCCCGGTATGACCGAGAAGCAGGTTCGCAACGAGCTCGAGAACTTTATGTTCGCCAACGGCGCCGACAGCCTGGCCTTCGGCTCCATCGTGGCGAGCGGCCCCAACACCGCCAACCCGCATGCCGTCCCGAGCGACCGCGTGATCGAGAAGGGCGACTTCGTTCTCATGGATTATGGCGCGGGCTATTGCGACTACCGCTCCGACATGACTCGTACCGTCGTGATGGGCGAGCCACGCAGGAGCAGCTCGACTTGTACGCGCTCGTGCGCCGTGCGCACGAGGAGTGCGTCGCCGCCATCCATCCGGGCGTCGAGGGCAACGACATTTTCAAGCTTTCCAAGAAGATCATTGGCGATGCCGGCTATGGCGATTACTACAACCATGGTCTGGGCCACGGCGTGGGCATTGACATCCACGAGCTGCCCAACTTCAACCGCAGCAAGAATATCATCGAGGTCGGCTCGGTTATCACCATGGAGCCCGGCGTCTACCTGCCCGGCGTGGGCGGCGTGCGCCTGGAGGACTACGGCGTGGTCACCGAGAACGGCTACGAGCCCTTCACCAAGACGCCGCATGACCTTCACGTCATCGATTGCTAGCCCATTTCGATAGATTTTTGGGGCGGGGCCTCCGGAGCAATTCGGACGCCCCGCGTTCTCTTTTTATGCGCTCGCTGCAGGCGCCGTCTGCAAGTGTATAATTTCGCTCGTATGTAATTTGGACGCTTGTGCGTTCTGCCCATAACAAGAAAGGTCGCTATGCCTACCATTTCTACCGCCGACTTCAAGAACGGCCTCGGTCTCCGCATTAAGGACAAGGTCTACACCATCGTCGAGTTCCAGCATGTCAAGCCGGGCAAGGGCGGCGCGTTTGTGCGCTACAAGACCCGCGACATCAAGAGCGGCCGCGTCGTCGAGAACACCTGCAACGCCGGCACCAAGTTCGAGAGCGTCATGCTCACCACCCGTGAGTTCCAGTACCTCTACAACGATGGCACCGACTACATCTTCATGGACAACGAATCCTATGAGCAGGTTCCCGTTCCCGAGGACATGGTGGGCGAGAACTCCAAGTGGCTGCGCGAGAACGACATCTGCCAGCTGCTCTTCGCCGACGATGAGCTCATGGGCGTGACTCCGCCGATGTTCATCGAGACCACCATCGTCCAGACCGACCCGGGCTTTAGGGGCGACACCGTCCAGGGTTCCACCAAGCCGGCCACGATCGACACCGGCGCTGTCATCCAGGTCCCCATGTACCTCAACGAGGGCGAGGTCATCAAGGTTGACACCCGCGACGGCAAGTTCGTCTCCCGCGTCTAGCAACCAACTCTTCTAGGAGGACTCATGCCCCAGGAAATCAAGATTGACGGCATCGGCATTTCGCCCGATGTTCTGACCGCCATCGTCTCGCGCGCCGTGTCCGATGTCGAGGGCATCGCCTCCGTTGGCGTCAAGGACCTTGCCACCAACCTTGTCTCCATGATGCTCTCGTCCAAGGCCCCGGCTTCCGAGCCGGCGGTCGAGACCGAGGTCGTCGGCGACAAGCTCGCACTCACCGTGCGCGTTGTGGTGTTCTTTGGCTATCCGTTCAAGAAACTCGCCGAGGCCGTTCGCGCTGCCGTGGTCGCTGCCATCGATGCCCAGGTGGGCGTTGAGGTCGAGCGCGTTGACGTTTGCATCGACGGCCTCGTTTTCCCCAAGGAGTAACCTTTGAGCCTTAAGGTTTATCGCGGGCGTACGCTTGCCCGCAGTCAGGCGCTGCAGCTGCTGTTCCAGGCCGAGGCCACGGACAGCCCGCTCGAGCGCGTCCTCGAGGGCGATTTCCTGATCTCGAAGGGCCCCCTCGACCCCTATGCGCTGGAGCTGTGCCGCGGTGCCTACGAGCATATCGATCGCATCGACTGTGCCCTGCGCGCCGTCGCCAAGAACTGGGATCTTATGCGCATGCCCGGCGCCGACCGCAATCTGCTGCGTATCGCCGTCTACGAGATGCGCTTCCTCACCGACGAAGAGGTCTCGGACGCTATCGTGATCAACGAGGCCGTCGAACTTGCCAAGGCCTATGGCACCGACCAGTCCGCGTCGTTCGTCAACGGCGTGCTGGGCAAGATCGCGCGCAGCGAGGAGTTGCCGGGCGAGGACCTGTACCAGGAACTGCTGGCCGAGGATCGCGCTCGCGAGGAGGCCCAGGCTGCTGAGCTGCCGCCAAGGTCGCTGCCGCTCAGGCTACCGCCGGTGTACTTGCCGAGGATGTGGACGCTGCTGAGGCCGTCGAGGCCGACTCCGTCGAGGAGTAGCCATGCCAGAGGGTTCTGTCCGCAACTTTGACGAGATTTCGGACCGTCTGGACCAGATCATCGCTACCGTTCGCTCCAAGGATACGTCCTTGGAGCGTTCACTCGATCTGTTTGACGAAGCGATTGAGCTGGGCTCCCGCGCGTCGATATGGTCGACAAGTTTGAGCTGACGCCGCGTGAGGCCGATAAGCTCGAGCAGGAATACGATGAGGATGCGGCAAACGAATCCCAGGATAGCTAGGCCGCATCTCCGGATACGAATGGTTGATGGCATTCATGAAACGCGTGCGTCTTGATGACGAACTGATTTCACAGGGCATCTGCGCCGATCGCGCGGATGCCTTCGCACTCTTATGGCCGGATTGGTCTCGAGTGGCGGCGAGCGCTTGACTTCGCCGGGCCTTAAGGTGATTCCGGGTCTGCCACTGCACGTGAAGGGGCGCATTCCCTATGTTGGCCGCGGCGGTCTTAAGCTCGAAGGCGCGCTTGATGCGTTTGGCATCAATCCGACGGGCCTTAGCTGTCTGGATGTGGGCTGCTCTACCGGCGGCTTTACCGATTGCCTGCTCAAGCGCGGAGCTGCGACCGTTGTCTCGGTGGACGTGGGTCGCGCCCAGTTCGATTGGTCGTTGCGTCAGGATGATCGCGTGACGCTGCATGAGCGCACAAACGTGACGCAGCTGCCTGAGCTTGGCTATGCCGGTGCCATCGACCTGGCTGTATGTGATGTCTCGTTTACCGGCATCGCGAATATCATCGACGCCGTGCTGGCGTGCCTGAAGCCTTCGGGTTCGTTCTGCACGCTCGTAAAGCCCCAGTTTGAGGCGCCGGCTGCGCTGGTGGGCGAGCGCGGTATCGTGACCGACCCCGCCGTCCGCCGCGATACGCTCGTGGCGGCGATTGAGCTTTTTGCCGCCAAGGGCCTGTTCCCGCTTGACGTGTGCGTGTCGCCCATCCATGGCGCTAAGGGCAACGTTGAGTTTTTCCTGTACGGCACAAGGTTTGCCCCTGGTGAACGCACCGACGATGAGCTGCAATCCCAGGTATCGGCTTTGAGCGAGAAGCTGCAACGCTATGAAGGTCTTTCTGGTTCCCAATTACTACAAGCAAGAGGCGGTCGAGAGCGGCCTGATGCTCGAGCTTTGGCTTTCGCGCCAGGGCTACGAGGTCGCATGGGCTGCCGACCAGCGATCGAAGATTCAAAGCACGCCTGATATTGATGGCTCAGATCTGGTCATTACGCTCGGCGGCGACGGTACGTTGCTGCGCGCTGCCCGTATCCTCAACCATCGCGAGATTCCTATCCTTGGTCTTTCCTATGGTCACCTGGGCTTTTTAACTGCTGCGAGCCCCGAGGAGCGCGACATTCTGCAGGTCGTGAGCGATGCTCTGTCCGGTGAGCTGCACGTGAGCCGCCGCGCCACCATCGCCGCGGATATCGTGTCCGTGCGCGACGATGGCACGAAGGATGTCGTGCGCACGTTTGCCCTCAACGATATGGCACTTACGCGCGGCCCCCTGTCCGATATGGTTGAGTTTGACATCACGGTGTCCGGCCATCATATCGATCGCCTGCGCGGCGACGGTGTCGTCGTTTCGACGGCGACCGGCTCCACCGGCTATGCGCTTTCCGCCGGCGGTCCCATTGTCAGCCCCGATTACACGGGTATGGTCTGTGTGCCCATCGCCCCGCATACCATTCAGGCTCGCGCTTTTTTGACCTCGCCGAGTGATGTCATCGAGATCTTTATGTCTGATGACCGTCCGAGTGTTCCGGCGATCGCTATCGATGGACAGTTTATTACCTGCGATGGCACCGTTGAGAGCGTGGCGGTGCGTCGCGGTCCCGGAGATGTGCTGCTTCTCGATTACGGTCCCGAGAGCTTCTATAACTCCGTGAGCCGCGTGTTCTACGGAGTGCGTCATGATCGATGAGCTGCAGGTTTCCAACATTGCACTCATTCGCGAGGCGACGTTGGTTCCGAGTGCGGGCCTAACGGTTTTGACCGGCGAGACCGGCGCCGGCAAGACCGCGCTGCTCTCGGCCCTCAAGCTTATTTTGGGCGAGCGCGCGGATTCGTCGACGGTGCGCGAGGGCGAGGCGCTGGCGAGCGTCGAGGCGCGCCTGTTCGACGGTCCGCACGACACGGAGGGGTTCACCGTACAGCGTAGCCTTTCTGCCGAGGGCCGCAGCCGCGTGAAGATTGACGGTCGCATTGCCAGCGTGCGCGAGCTTTCCGAGCGCGTCGGCGTGATGATGGATCTGTGCGGCCAGCATGAACATCAGCGCCTGCTCGATCCGGCACATCATGTTGCCATGGTCGATGCCTGGGCTGGTCGCTCTGCGCTCGAGGCGCTGGAAAAGTACCGTGTCTGCTTTAAGGCGTCGCGTGCGGCTGCCAAGGAGGTCCGTCGCGTAGAGGAGGCGTCGCGAGCGCAGGGGAGTCGCGTCGAGGAGGCGCGCTTCGCCCTGGAGCGTATCGCCGAGGTTGACCCCAAGCCGGGTGAGTATGAGGAGCTCGAGGAGCTGCTGCCGCGCTCCGAGCATGCCGAGGTGCTGGTGGCGACGGCCAACGATGCCCATGCATCGCTTACTTCCGAAGGGGGAGCGCTCGATGCCGTGAACGGCGCCGTGGCAGAACTGTCGCGCATGGCTACCGTCGATCGCAAACTGGGCGACATTGCCGATGCGCTTTCGGATGCCTGCATCTCCCTTGAGGATAGCGCGAACGAGCTTCGTGCCTATCGCGATGGCGTCGCCTTCGACCCGCGCGAGCTCGCTCGCATGCGTGAGCGGTATTCCGACCTCAAGGGCCTGTTGCGTCAGTGGGGTCCCACCATGGACGATGTTTTTGCCATGCGCGATCGCTCGCAAGAGCTGCTGTCCCTGGTCGATGATGGCGATGAACAGATCAAAAAGGCGCGTGAGGCACTCGGGAGCGCCGAGCGCGAGCTGTTCGCTGCCGCCAAGGCACTCAAGCGTGCGCGTAATACCGCTGCTCCGCGTTTTTGTCACGAGGTTGGCCGCCAAATGGCGCGCCTGGAGATGGGCGGCGCCGAGCTCGTTTGGGAGTCGCGTGATCTTCCACGCGCCGAGTGGACGCCGGCGGGTCCTTCAAGCTACGAGCTTTTGTATCGCAGCGGTGTCGGCTTGACGCCGCGTCCCCTGCGCCGCATTGCCTCGGGCGGCGAGCTCAGCCGCGTCATGCTGGCGAGCAAGGTGGTCTTGGGTAATGCTGACGGCGTCGACACACTGGTATTTGACGAGGTCGATGCCGGTGTCGGCGGCTCCACGGCTCGTGCTCTTGCTGGTGTGCTGGCCGATCTTGCCGCTACGCATCAAGTGATTGTCGTAACCCACTTGGCGCAAGTCGCCGTCATGGCCGACAAGCATTATGTTGTCAGCAAGGAGCCGGGCGATGTTCCCCAGACGCATTTGGACGAGGTAACCGGCGAAGCGCGTACCGCCGAGATTGCCCGCATGTTGAGCGGCGATCAGTCCGAGGCAAGCTTGGCCCACGCAAAGCAGATGCTCGAAGAAGTTCGAGGCTAGGTCGTATCAGCGGTGTTGGTGGGACAAAATAGACTGAAATTTTTTGTCCCACTACGCGTTTTACTCAACGACCTTGTCCGGCTGGATGAGCTCCTCGTAGTAGCTGATATGTTCGCGAGCGTCTTCAATCTCGGGCAGCAGGAAGTTGTAGATAACTTCGATGATCATCGTGGCGCTGATCTTGGAGAACGCAAAGTCACCCGTCGTCAGCAGCGCCTCGTGGTTGACGGTATTAAAAGTGTAGTCTGCCAGGCGCGCGAGTGGAGACTTGCTGTCGCTGCTGATGACGACTACGGTGGCACCGCAGTCGCGAGCTGCTTTTGCCATGCGATTCAGTCGGCGCGATTTGCCGGAGTTTGAGATGAGCACGATGACGTCACCGGGGCGCAACGTGAGTGCAAAGCCGATTGATGTCTCGCTAATGGTGCTCGCCATGCAGCGCAGGCCCAGCTGCGAAAACTTAAACGTCGCATCGAGCGCGACTGCGTTCGTATTGCCCACAGCCGCAAACTCAATAACCCCTGCATACTTAAGGGCATGTACAACAGCCGCCAGCGTATCGTGGTCGATCCCGTCGATGGTCGCATTAAGCTCGCTCACCTTTGCAGCCAGGATGTTCTTAAGGCTCTGCTCCATGTTGTCGAGCGAGACTTCGTCAGTCAGGCCCTCGTTGCGCTGACTCTCCAAGTCGCGCGCCAACGAAAACTGAAAGCTGCGGAAGCTGCCAAAGCCCAGCTTGCGGCAGAAGCGCGAAACCGTCGCCTCGGACGTGGCGGCGGCTCGTGAGAGCTGGGCGGCCGTCAGGCGCGGCGCCTCGGACTGGTGCTCCAATATATAGTCGACAATGCGCTGCTCGGACTCGCTGTATCCCTGGTGGGTACTAATGAGGGAAAGTGCGCTCTTGCTACTATCGGTCATGGATGGCTCCTGGTTGGCATGAAAAATGGACTCGTTTGTAATGTCATAGTATAGGGGGATTTTCAATTACAAGATACACCTTGCCGTTTCAGTGTTGATGGTAAACTTTCATTTACCGTTTACGGTTATGAAAGAACCTTTCACCGGAGAATTGCGCCTTGTCTCTTCTCACGCGGACGGTAGGTTGGTATCTTTCAGTTGTGGAAAAGCGCGCAAGGACGCGCGTGTAGGGGAGCGCCTGCGGGCGCAGTACTCAAGAAGGAGGGACACATGGCTAAGTTTGACATCATCGCCGCCACCGGTTGCCCGACCGGTATCGCGCACACCTTCATGGCGAAGGAGGCGCTAGAGAAGGCAGCTGCCGAGCGCGGTCTGACCATTAAGGTCGAGACCCATGGCCAGGTCGGTGTCGAGAACGAGCTCACCAAGAGCGAGATCGCTGGCGCCAAGGCCGTTGTCGTCGCAGCCGATAAGGATGTCCAGGCTGAGCGTTTCGCCGGCAAGCCCATGGTTTCCGTTGGTGTTTCCAAGGCCCTGTCTGTTGAGGCCGCCGGTAAGCTGATTGACCGCGCGCTCGCCGCCAAGAGCGACGGCACGGTTGCAGCCGCTGCCGATGTCGAGGACGAGGTCGAGGAGAAGGAGTCTATCGGCCACGTCATCTATAAGCACCTTATGAACGGCGTCAGCCATATGCTGGTCTTCGTCGTTGCCGGTGGTGTTCTGACCGCCGTCTCGTTCCTGTGGGGCATTACGTCTTTCGATTCGACTGCGTCTGACTACAACAGCTTTGCTGCGATGCTCAAGATCATCGGCGGCATCGCCATGAACCTCATGGTTCCGGTGCTTTCCGCCTACATCGCCGAATCCATCGGCAAGCGTCCTGCGCTCGTCCCCGGTTTTGTTGCCGGTATGATCGCCATCCAGGGCCTGCCTGTTAACGCCGAGACCGGTATGATCGACGCCGGTGGCGCCGGCGTGGGTTTCGGCTTCCTGGGCGGCATCGTCGGCGGCTTCCTCGCCGGCTATGTCATCCTGCTGCTCGAGAAGGTCTTTGCCGGTCTGCCCAAGAACCTGGACGGCCTCAAGGCCATCTTCCTGTACCCGCTGTTCTCGACGGCTATCGTCGGCCTGGTCATGCTCGGTATTTCCGGCCCCATGGCTGCCATCAACACCGCCATGATGGACTTCCTCAAGGGCCTGTCCGCCTCTGGCGCCGTTGTCCTGGGTCTTGCCATCGGCTGCATGTGCGCCTTTGACATGGGTGGCCCGGTCAACAAGGCTGCTTACGTCACCGGTACCGCTATGCTCACCGAGGCACTGGCTGCTGGCGTTGGCACCGATACCTACAACTTCGGCACCAACTTCATGGCTGCCGTCTCCGCCGCTTGCATCGTTCCGCCGCTGATCACCACCTTCGCCGTCGTTGTCGGCAAGAAGTACTTCAGCCAGGAGGATCACGACGCCGGTATCGTCAACCTCATCCTTGGTTGCACCCACATCACCGAGGGCGCCATTCCGTTCATGACCAAGAACATCTGGCCCGTCATGCCCATCATGATGCTCGGTTCCTCTATCGCTTCGATCCTGACCATTATGTTCAACGTTCACGACCCGGCGCCTCACGGTGGCTTCCTGGTCCTGCCCGTTGTCGAGAACGGTCCGCTGTGGGTCCTCGCGATCCTCATCGGCGCTGTGGTCGGTGGCATCCTGTTCGTGGCCTTCAAGAAGTACGACTTCGAGAAGAACCAGAAGGCCGCTCCTGCAGCCAAGCCGGTTGAGGCTCCCAAGGCCGCTGCCGTCGAGGCCCCCAAGGCCGAGGCTGCCGACTTCGTGAAGGTCGAGAATGTCTTTGTCGCCGAGGACTTCGCTTCTCGTGACGAGGCTCTGAGCTCGTTTCCAACCAGGCCGTCAAGGCCGGTATCGCCAGCGACGCCGACGCCGTCATGAACGCCTTCCTGGCCCGCGAGGCCGAGGGCACCACGGGCATGATGGAGCTCTGCCATCCCGCATGCCAAGTCCGACGCCATTACCGAGGCTCGTCATCGTCGTCAAGGACGAGTCCGGC
>JAQCYU010000036.1 GCA_027682925.1 Coriobacteriaceae bacterium AF45-21 | reverse complement strand
CCGGCCGGCGGTGCCGGTCCTGCCGGTGGGCAGCCCGGTGCCGGGTCCGCGACGGATCCCGCCCTGAAGCCCGCGACTGCGACGCCCAAGACGATCACGACAACCAAAACGACAGTAAACAGGACCACGGTGTCCACGCCATCCAAGGCCAAGGCTGCCGGCGCCGCCACCGCCACGCTCCCCAAGACCGCCGACAGCAACTGGATCGCCGCCTCATTAGCGCTATTCCTGCTAGGAACAGCGCTTGTGTTTGTTAACGTCGTGATTGCGGTTCTAGGTAGGCCAAAGCGTAACGGCGATTGACCGAAGTGCCATACACTTTCTAGGTAGGGGCAATTGCAACGTGTATGACGCATAGCAGGGGCGCGCCGGCTATTCAAAGAAGCTCGGAAGCCTCTATGCGTCTGTGCAAAAGCGCGTGAACGAGCTCATCTCTTGAGCCCCCAAGAAATTCGCGAGCGCATCAACTCGGGCGTGGTCACTCTGCTGGCCGCGCCCCTCTGCATCGCGCTGCTGCTGGTTTTACCATTTCTGATTTGGGATAGGCACCTTCGCTAGCTCCATGCAAGTGAATTGTGGTCCCACGTGGATTCTTTGGGCCCGATCGCGAGCGCGGGCCCGAAGGCTGTAGTAGCTGGCCCATGCCTGGCGCGACGGATCGCAGACGCTTTCCTGGCTGCCGCCGTCCCATAGGTGGACACGTCCATGCGCGCCTTGGCCTGGGACGAGGCGCTGGTCTGGGTTACGTGGAAGGTCGTCGCGGTGCCCGCGGGGGCGTCGTTCCACGAGACGGTGAAGGTGACGCCGTTTTGGCTTGCGGTTGCGGAGTGGGCGTAGCCGGTTTGTGACGTGGTGGAGATTGCGGCGGGTGTGGGGTTGGTCTGGGTGCTGAGGGATGGGGCGGGGGTGCCGGTTGCGGCGGTGGTGCCGGTATTGGTGGCGTAAGCGCTTTCCGTGTTGGCTGCGCTGGTGCCGGTGGATGTTGCGGTGCTGTCCTCTACGGTATCTGCTGTCGTGCTTGTGTTGGTGCCGTCTTCGGCCTTGCCTGCGTCGCTGCTCGTTGCGTCGGCTTGCGCCTGCTGCCCGGCGGTTTCTTGAGGCTGCATAGCTTCTGCGATGGCTGCCATAGGCAACGTCGCGCCGACCATGGACGTGCACGCGATCGCGCAGAGCAGGTAGTAAAGGGATCGTTTCATAGCGGAGCCTCTCGGTGAGCAGCCAATAGGGTCCGAAGGCAGCTCCAGGCCAGCACTCCGCACATATTTTGTTGGGGATTATTTTACGGGAACCCCAGTCAACATCAGCGAACTTCTGGGGAATGTTGGGGAGGGGGCGCCATAGAGGATGGAGCCGTGTGGGGAAATGCCGTCCCCAGAATCGTTATCCCAATTTAGCAGCCGCTCAAAGCGGTCGTACCGCACGATGCCGATCCAGTCGTCGGCGCACCTGAACTCATCGTTCATTCGCCTGGTAACTACGACGGCGTTGTCAACGATGTCGCCCTCTCGCACCGTGAACGTGCAGCAGGTCGGCAAGAGCCAGTTGGCGTAGATGCCCATCGTGTATGCTAAAGACGCTTCTAGCGGATCGCCCTGCTCTCCGGGCAGACCGTGGCAGTAATCGGCTGCGTTCATATTGAGGCGCCCGTCCATCAGTCCGTTGATATACGCCTCTTTGGGTGCGAACTTCAGCAGGCTGGCGATGTCGCCGTTAGGCATGGTGAGTCTTCTCGTTAGTGGGCGTGTCCTGAGCCGCCGCGTGGGCCCAGGGCTTTGTTCCAAAATGAGAGAGGCTCCTTAAACCATCGTCCCAGATTGACGTGCACTTGGTACAGCTCAGAGTGGCGGTGCCTTATGGTCTGGGAGCCCGCGCCCGCGACGGGTGTTGCTGGGCGGTGATTGTTGGCTTTCTCCATCGCCAGCAAAGCGATCGGGTAAAAGGGAACGCTCGCGCTGCCTGGGGCGCTCTTGTGCCGTGAGAGCAACTTTTGTTCAGTCTTAATTGAACGCGGCGAAGCGTTTAATCAGGGTTTCTCCCTTCTACATTCAGTGGAGATATTGCATTCGGTCGCCTATTCACGGGTATAAAGTGGCTGTCTGGTTCGATCGTGACGGGTGATGTTTATGGCTAAGCAAAAGATGTCGGTTTACCTCATTAAAGAGGGTTTTAATATTGGTGGCATCGTTGACTCCAATGACCCCTATATCCATAGGCACCTTCTAGAAGATGGTTCGGTTGTTTACACAAAGCCATCAGACCCTCATCCGCCAAAATGGATTGATTATTTTGACGGTCAACTGGAGTCCGATACTTTGCTATCTTCTTCTGCAAGCGCTCTCCATCTGGTTCAAGTTGCCGTGGCGGAGGACGCCGAGCGTCTATTTGCCATTTCTTTTGGCTATGGTTTTACTTTGCTGGATAAAGAGGCGGTCGAGGAACGCTTTGGGCTTAAAGTGGCGCTCAATCAGGCGATGGATGGTGGACTTCGCAAACTAAAACGAACTGCAGTCTCAGGCAATGCTCGAAAGACCGACGAGCAAATGCCCCTTCCGTCTTCAGTTGATGCTTTTGAAATCGATGTCGAGCGTGATTTGCTAGAGGGTGTGACTGTGAGCGGAGGCGATGGGCTGCTTGCAACTGGATCTATTACTGGATCGGATTCTCTCGCATTGAGCGTTGGCGAGTCGGTAGAATCGATTCGTGACTATCTTAAGTCTGTCTATGCCGTTTATGTGCTTGATTCTTATAAGGCTAAATACGATTGGGTCGACAGAATCGTTCCGGTGCGCAAACGGTCACTCGAAGATGCGTTGAATTCTAAAGCCATCAGCCTCATTAATGCTCACGATCAAAATATATGGCTTGCAGTGCCGGAAATCCTTGAATGGGAGGCGGTCGCCGGCTTTCGTGTTGGATCAAAGGGTTCTTTGCTTGACGATGTTTGTCTCGACATGGTCTATCCGGAACCGGAAAAGTTGCCTCAGAGCTACGAAGACCTTTGCAAAACCCGTATTTCTGTTATTGGACAGGCAGAGGGCTCGGTGATAAATAAATGGCGCGCATCTGAGTGTCTATATGGCGAGGTCGAATATCAAGGGGCCAGTTACTGTGCAAATAATGGAAAATGGTATCGAATTGATGGTGACTACAAATCATCGATTGAATCTCGCTTCTCTAAGATTCCGCTTTACCCAACGGAATTCCCAGAATATTTTAAGGGTGAATATGAGGGCCCGTATAACCAACGTGTCGTGGAGATGAATTCCTCGACCGAGTTGTTGCTAGACAAGAAGACCATTTACTACGGCGGTCGAGGCAGCCAGGTCGAGCTTTGTGACATCTTGTGCAAAGACGGTACGTTCATTCACGTTAAGCATTATCAAGGTTCTTCGACTTTAAGCCATCTGTTCAATCAGGGCTTGGTCTCGGCTCGTTTGGTAAAGGCAGACCCTAGTTTTAGGGAGTGCGCACAGGTTGTTCTAGACAAGATTGAACCTAATTGTTTTAAATTGGAAAGGGATTCGGTCAAACAGGTCGTTTTTGCGATTATCTCTAAAAATGATGCGGTAAGGCCTGAGATTCCATTCTTCAGCAAAGTGGCACTAGATGCCGTGTACTCTCAGCTGGCCGCGATGGACATCGATGTCGCATTGGCGAGAATCAAGGAGGTCCGAGGCGATTGCGGTTGATTCATTGCTGCTAGTTCGGTCGCCGGCTGGGAACTCTTGCTCTTGATTGATTTGTTAATTGGAGAGGGGCGTACTCATGCCCGGGGTTAAGAATCAGCATTACGTGCCACGTTTTTATCTCAAATCTTTTACCGATGACTCGGGCTATCTCAGCGTTGTAAGGCGCGATGCTGGTGGGTTGAAACCCATCTTTCTAACGAAGCCCGAAAACGTTTGTGCAGAAAACTACCTCTATGAGATCAGGCGACGTGGATTCCAGGGCGATGACGGATTCATCGAGAAGGGCGTCATTGAAGATAAGTTGGGCAAAACTGAAAGCAAACTTGCTCCTGCTTATCAATCGTTGCTGAATTGTCTCGACCGTGGTGAATTGCCGAAGAACAAAGATGGCGTTGATTTGGCTATTGAGCTCGTGGCCTTCTTGATTGCAAGAAATCCAATGTGGTTGAACGTGGTGAGGGGTGCAGCCTGCAACCGCTCCAAAGAGCTTGAAGCTACCGGACGCTATTTGAATGGTAACGTTGTGTGTGCGGATTTAACTGGATTAGATGGCGAGCTTAAACCGGCTGTCGAATTTCTTTACTTGGATACGGTGCTCTTCGAGCGTTATAAGGGGACTCCTATTTATTCCTTAATAGACTTGTTTCGTGATATGGATTGCAGGTTTTGCGTTGCCCCCGAGGCTCCGAATTCGCTACCGCTTCGTTGCCGGCGTGCGTGGCATGGACAAATGAACACGATGCAAATCCTTGCGTCATTTATTTTCCGCTCAGCCCCCGTTACGCTGCTCTATTTTATCGTAGGCAGGCAAATGGCCGAAGTGTCAACATTGTCTATGAGACAAACGCTAAGGTTGATTATTTAAATCGCATGTTAATGAACGGCAATTTATCATGGGATTTTCTGATGGCAAGTAGCCCCTCTTGTTTGGAACGGCTAATTAAGGGTTATAGGCCTAGGGTTTAGCTTGCGGAGCTGTGTATTGAGCCGGCTGGTCGGGTTATATGGATTTTTAATCCTTGACTAGCCTGAAAATCATTGCACGCATGAAAAAAGGGCAACACTCTCTTATCGAAAGCGTCGCCCTTAAAGCTCCCAAAGAGCTTTTGTATTGCAGGACGCATGCTACACCATCTCAAAGAGATGGTGTAGCATGCGTCCTCGACCACCACAAAAACATCATCACATATGATACATGAGACTCAGACTATCGGGTACCACGCATCGATCATTCCTTTGAAAAAGCTGAAGGACGATTTTACAGGGTCATTTTATCGTAATACTGAGCATTACGATACATGCGATCAACAGATTGGTGAAGCTGAACGCCCTTTGCCGCGACAACGCCAGAAGATGCAATCAGATGATGCAAATAAAGAGTCGTCGCAATTTGCTGAATCCTGTCATTGCTCAACTTCGTTGAAAGGGTGATATCCGAATAGCCGATAGCCCGTAGAGCGTTTTTAACATTGCGGCCAATCTGATAAGAAGGATCCCCTCCCTTAAGGTCATCAATAATGCAGTTATTATGCCCGCAGGCATTACGGAGAGCTTTAACGCTTTGAAGTTGATAGAAACGGCTTTGAAGTTTTTTGTCTCGATATCTCTTTGCAACATAAAGAAGAAAATTGTTGAAGGTTCCAAAAGGAATAAGCTCGACAAATGCCCAAACTGGATAACGATAACCAGGGTAATCAGCAATTATTTGGTTTGTATAGCATCCGTTTGCACCTCGGTTGATTTCCGATTTAACTAAATTAACCGTTTTCCCATTATCTAACTTCTGATCTTTAGAAGAAATGTACTTCTCGACAATCAAGTACCCGTCATCTTGATGCGCTTCCAAGAACCTCAACAGCTGCAGTTTCGAAAAATGCTCAACATCGATTGAAATCGAAAGAAGCACCTGGCGAAATTCATAGTCAATGATTGCAAGATCGCGAAGCATTCCAAAATCAAGGTTAATGAACAGACCGTCATTCGGCCCGCCCACATACGTTGGAAAACCCTTTCGAAATAGGTTGATGCGAAAGAAGTTATTGTTCTTCTCGAGATACCGTTCAGCATCATCCTTCGAAGTAAGCTCGAATTTAATGCCCTCCGACTCAAGATGCTTAACTTGCTGAGCAGGAGTCAACCAAGGCTTGGGTCGAAATTCATCCATGCAGCCTCCCGCATGTCTACAAGTAATAAATAGCTCGATTATTGTACAGCTCGACAGCCTTGCGCAGCCATACGCCGTATGGCCCACAGCATTCCTGGAAGCGCTGAACGCAGCATATCTCAAGCATTCGACAGTCAAGTAACGTTTCGCCGATGGGCCAATCGAGACTAAGAATATCGGTCTCCGTTGATGGCCGATTAGAGACTCACGAAAGAGTCGAACACCGAATGTAATTCCTCTATGCGTCGCATCAGCGATGACTTTAGGGTACTATCCCAGTAGTGATGCAGTCGTCGTGGACTCTAAGTGAGGCGATGACAAAGAAGGGTCGTTGTCCGGAGACTTCCGGCAACGGCCCTTTGATTTTAGGAGCTTGTTTTGGCAAAAGAGTTTAAGACTTTCGCTCAACTAAACGAACTCCTAGAAAGCCGTGGGGTGGCGACTGATGCAACCACGGTAGATTGCCTGAGGCGTGATATCCGACTATGCCGTCTCGTTCGGTTCTTTGCAGGACTATACTTCCATATCGTTGGCTAAAACAGCAGTTTGGAGATGCCGATCTTGTCAATATCCACGGCACGCTTGATGGTGAAAGCATTTTTGGAATCGACGGTTTCGCCAATTTGGATGATCGGGATATCCTCCCATTTACCAAGACATATCGTGTGTTGAAGTCCGCTCGAGGGGTTTCAAGCGGCTCGATTGCTCATCCTTCGCAAAGGGGAGGGGATGGTCTTGAGACATCTTCGATAGTCTTTTTTGGCCATTCGCTTTCGCGAGCCGATTATTCGTACTTTGAGTCTATTTTTAGCACGGTGGATTTGTATAACGGGCATACCAGCCTGGTCTTCCTATACTCAAGCTATGCCAAGGGTGTTTGCGAGTCAGAGGTGGCCAAGGTTCTCGCCCTCCTTGATTACTATGGCTCCTCGCTTGGTACTGCTGGACGTAGCAACAACCTCGCACACAAGCTCATGTTGGAGGGCAGGCTCGTCGTTCGGGAGATTTAGGCCGAACTGCTTAAGAGGTTGTTTTCGAAGGGGTCTCTTATCGCGTCTTCAGTTTTAGGGCGCCTGGTTTTGTCTCGTTTTCCGGAAGTGCGGGGAAAATCGGAAACCTCCGAGCACAAACGGATTTTCGGCAACAAAACCGCAGGTCTCGGAAGCCTAAAACAGGGGTCTGGTCGGTCGATCTCGGTTTTTCACCGCACTTCCGGAATCGCCCGACGGAAGTATGCGGCAAATATTGGAACCCTCGAGCACGATGCCCATTTCATGAAAAGAAACCGCAGGTAAAAGCGTTGTCGCTATACGGTGTGGTCTGCATGTCTAGAATTTGCAGCATACTTCTGGATTGAGATCCAGCTTGGTTGGATAGTTTATCGATTTGGGGCTGCGGAATCTAGCTTATGCCTTGTTATTTGTATTTGAATAGTTACACTTAACTTATAAGTTAAGTGTAACTAGAAATGGGAGGTGGTCCTTGGTAGAAGGATATGAGCTTGTCGAATACAGAGACCCCAAGGGTCGACCGTTTTGGGAGCTGACGACTTCTCCCGACAATTCTCAATTCCAGAAACTGTTGTCACACCCTAAGCGGAAATTAACCGCTCGAACAATGATCGGCCAGAATATCGCATCAGCTTCTGGAGCCTGAGAGCTGACTTTTATGCCTGGCTTTTGAAACGGAGAACACAATGAATACAGTAGATATATCTGATTTTTACGCCGAAACAGAAAGCAGCGAAACTCGTGCACATGAACATGCGCTAGACATTGAGTTTATTGTTCATCGCGAGATGAAACATTTAGGATTGAGCAAAAGTGAGTTGGCAAATCGTATGGGCATAAGCCTTCAGTCGCTTTCTAAGCTCTTGAATTCTCAACCTAATATGACTCTGAAGACGATTGCAAAGTTCGAACTTGCTCTGGGCATTACGATCGTTCCGCAGGTTATCGTCAACTATTCCAAAGAACTGCCGTTTCTTTCATCCAACGATTCCGTGCGAGAGTAATGTACATCGCCTGCCATTCTCCCTGCAGAGCTGTCAGCAGATTGCGACGTACCTTTTCAGGGCGAATAGCATTTCCTCGGTGAATCTAAGTCGAATGTGTTGCCACTCCCACATCCTCTAAAAAAGTTCTTAAAACAGCCTTAAAGATTTTGGGCATATGCGCAGGCAGCGTGCAATACGCATGTTTGAATATGGCAAAAGTAGAGTTTTGGGGAGGGGGAACGCCGTGGAAGTGCTGGTTGTTGGCAACACCGCATATGTTGACGATGACTTTTGCTCCAAGGCGTTCCCCGGCGACCATGTGCAGGTCGTAGCCGCGCAGGACGCGCGCCGCGATGAGTCGTCGCTCCATGCTTCGTGGAAAGAGCTCCTCCAGCACCTGGACCAGGCCTACGAGTTTGAGCGCGTGGTCTACCTTTCTACCTACCTCACCCCGCATACCGTGACTTTTGGCGACATTGGGCTGCTGCGCTCGGTGTTTCGTGCCTGTATGGGACGCAATGTGCAGCTGCTGTTTATTGCGGGGCCCGCGGGTGCAGAGGGCACCACTGGCGGATGTGACGACGACGCCACGGCCGCCAGTGGCGCCCAGACGGGCAAGGGCATTATCGCCCGCGCTGCCAACGACCTGTGCCGTTACTATGCATCGCGCGACGGCATCCAAGCCAAAGTCCTGCGCGTGCCGTATCTGTATACCGCATCGCCGGCATTAACCGACCCATTTTTGGTGCCGCTATTCGACGCATGCTCGGGCGGGTCGGTCGCGCTTCAGGGTGCGGCAGATGCGCCGTTTCCCCTGCTGTGTGCCGAGGAACTCGCGGTGTTGGTGCATCGTATCTTTGACTGCTGGGATGCCAACTTTGAGATGCTCGACGTTGCAGACGCTTTTGGCCACCCGAGGCCTATGGCGTGACCGTTGACGCTCCGGGTGCGAGCGTGACCTATCACACGCTCAGCATCTAGGCGCTTCGTCGCCGATCGGCGCTATACTGCAGCCGTTGCCCACGATGCGGGGAACACCCGCATCGTGGGTTTTTGCTTATGAAGGGACGGTGCCGCGTGGACGTACAGCAGCTAGAAGAGGCTTGGGCTTTGAGGGCCGGCGCGCGTGAGGCGCGATTGGTTGCGGCCTCGCATGTGCCGGCGGCGCTGTCTCTGTTGGGGATTGTACGTTCCGGCGATCGCCTGGTTGCGTTTGCCGATGACTTTGCCGATGCGTTTGCGCGCAGCTTTGATGGATGCGGCGTGGCTATGGTGGGGGAGCCGTCGGTTGCGGCGTTTAATGCCGCGTCCGAGGGCTTTGATGCTTCGTTTGATGCCGAGGGACCGCACCTGTGGTGGTTCGTCAACTCTATTGGCGGGTTTGGATTGCGCGTGCCCGATCTGCGCGCGCTAGGACGCGCCGCGCGTGAGGCTCATGCGCTGCTCGTGGTGGATAACACCGTGGCTGGTGTCTTTGGGTGCGATCCGTTGCGCTTGGGTGCCGTGCTGTCGCTCGAGGCACTTGATCGCGTATGCGCGGGCGATGCTCCGCACAAGTTGGTTGCCGTATCGGTCGCGCGCTCGCAGCTCAAGCGCCATCGCGTGGATGCCGCTGCCGAGTGCGCGCATGCTCTGCTTAAGGGCTGTGGCTTGGTCAAACTTGATTTGCCTGCTGATGAGGCCGGTGTGCTGGAGTGCGGGCTGGACTCGCTCGATGCCCGCATGCAGGCACATTTCGACCGCGCACGTGCGCTGGCCGAGTACTTGGCTGCCAATGAGATGGTGCACGCCGTGCGCTATCCCGGACTGAGCTCGCATCCCGACCATGCGGTTGCAACTGGAATCCTCGAGCACGGCTTTGGTCCGGCAGTTGAGTTTGACCTTATTGAGCGCAGTGCGGGCGTTTTGTTCGATGCTTTGCCGGGGGAGTTTCGTACATCGCCGGCCGGCGGCGCAACGACGCGCCTTTCGGCTCCACGCGGCAAGCAGGGGTGCACCATTCGCCTCTTCGCCGGCACCGACAACCCTCTGCAGGTGGCTGCCACCCTAGACAACGCCCTCCGCAAGTAGCTAATCGGGGTCTGTGCCACGAAAACGGCCTATTTACTACGTTTAAGCCGTAGGGGTCGACCATACCCGCTTATTTTGAAAATCGCCAAGCTATCTACCAGCGGTTTTATTTTCATAATGCCCGGTATGGTCTAGGGTATTCAACTAAACGTAGTATATGGGCCCATTTTGTGGCGCGAGCCTCAATCCGAGGGCGCGCTGGACAACAATTCAGTCCCAAAAGGACTATCCTGCGTTGATGCTGGCGATGAGGTCGTTGGCTTCGGTGGCGATGACGTTGTTGATGTCGGCCTGCAGCTCCTCGTACGCCGCTATGGCTCGCTCGCCGGCGGGGGTGAGCGATGATCCGCGGGCGCCGTCGCGCTCGATGAGCTTGCAGCCCAGCTGTCCTTCCGCCTCGTTCACAATGCGCCAGGCTTTGGAATACGCCATGCCCATGCTCTTGGCGGCGCGGTTGAGCGAGTGCTCGCGGCCGATGCCCTGCAGCAGCAAGACACAGCCGTGGCCGAACACGCCCGGCAGGTCTTTGTCGCACGCTTGAATGACCAACTTTGCCGTCGTCTTGTACTCCATGTGCTCCGCGTCTCCCCGCTAAAGTGTTTGCTGGGCAAACGCAAAGCCTGCGTCAAACCCTCGTGTGCTCTTCTTAAATCATGCATTGTAGCAGTCAAAGTGCGTTAAGATACTTCCCCAGTATTGGGCGCCCAAGGTTGGGCTGGGTCCTACGAGGCCTGCAGCCGACCGGTCGCATGGAAAAAGGAGAAACATGGCTACGTTCTTTCCCGGTGAGTCCCACACGTTTTCGGAGTATCTGCTGGTCCCTGGTTACTCGTCCTCGCAGTGCATCCCCAACAACGTCTCTCTTAAGACGCCGCTAACCCGCTTTAAGCGCGGTGAGAAGCCGGCAATCACCCTGAACATCCCCATGGTTTCCGCCATCATGCAGTCCGTCTCGGGCGTCGACATGGGTGTCGCGCTCGCTACCGAGGGTGGCCTGTCCTTCATTTACGGTTCTCAGACCCCCGAGTCCGAGGCCGCTATGGTCAAGGCCGTCAAGGATCACAAGGCCGGTTTTGTGCAGTCCGATTCTACGCTGACCCCCGACATGACCATGGAGCAGGTTATCGCCCTCAAGGAGAAGACCGGTCACTCCACCATGCCGGTTACCGACGACGGCACCCCCAAGGGTAAGCTCCTGGGCATCGTCACCAGCCGCGATTATCGCCCCAGCCGCGATGATCACCAGAAGAAGGTCTCCGAGTTCATGACCCCGCGTGAGCAGCTCATCGTGGGCGATAAGAACATTAGCCTCAAGGTCGCTAACGACGTCATCTGGGACAACAAGCTCAACGCCCTGCCGATCGTCGACGACAACGATCACCTCATGGGCATCGTCTTCCGCAAGGACTACGACAGCCATAAGACCAACCCCAACGAGCTGCTCGACGGCGATAAGCGCTACATGGTCGGCGCCGGCATCAACACCCGCGACTATGCCGAGCGCGTGCCGCTGCTCATCGAGGCCGGTGCCGACGTCCTGTGCATCGACTCTTCCGAGGGCTTCAGCGAGTGGCAGAAGCGCACCATCGAGTGGATCCGCGCCAACTATGGCGAGGATGTCAAGGTCGGCGCCGGTAACGTCGTCGACGCCGAGGGCTTCCGCTTCCTGGCCGACTGCGGTGCCGACTTCATCAAGGTCGGTATCGGTGGCGGATCCATCTGCATCACCCGTGAGACCAAGGGTATCGGCCGTGGCCAGGCCACCGCGCTGATCGATGTCTGTCGCGCTCGTGACGAGTACTACGAGGAGACCGGCGTCTACGTGCCCGTGTGCTCCGACGGCGGTATCGTCTACGACTACCACATGACGCTCGCCCTTGCGATGGGTGCCGACTTTATGATGCTGGGCCGCTACTTCGCCCGCTTCGACGAGAGCCCGACCGAGCGCGTCAACGTGAACGGTCAGTACATGAAGGAGTACTGGGGCGAGGGTTCCGCGCGTGCCCGCAACTGGCAGCGCTACGACCTGGGCGGCGCCGCGAAGCTCAGCTTCGTCGAGGGCGTCGACTCCTACGTCCCGTACGCCGGGTCCCTCAAGGACGGCGTGGGCAGCACGCTCTACAAGGTTAAGTCCACGATGTGCAACTGCGGTGCCCTCTCGATCCCCGAGCTCCAGGAAAAGGCGCGCCTGACTCTGGTGAGCTCGACCTCGATCGTCGAAGGCGGCGCCCACGACGTAGTCGTCAAGGACTCCCAGCAAAGCGTCAGCTACCGCTAAGCGGCTTTCCCAGGCACCGCACCTTGCCGTTCAAACCGTCGCTTGCGTACTTAAGTACGCGGCGCTCCTCTTTCACGGCAATCTGCGGCACCTGGAAAACCCGTTCGTGCTAGAACGAGTTTCAGACAAAGGTTGATTCCCAACCACGTTATTTAGATAAAGCGAGATGCCTGCAAGTCGCAGGCATCTCGCTTGTCGTATTTGCTATCATCGTGCGAGTTAACCTTAGGGTCGGGCGGCTTGACTTTGTTCGCTACAAGTTCCGCACGCAAAGAAGAGCACTTAATGTGCTCTTCGTCTTGCGCAGGACTGTCCGCAGTAGCGAATCAAGCTAAGCCGATCGACCCCAGCTAAGATTAAAGGAGCTGATATGTGCGATTGCACAGATCATAAGGACGAGATCCCTGCCTATGACGCACAGGCCATTGAGTCCAAGTGGATGAAGGCCTGGGAGGACTCCAACCTCTTTGCCGTCGACACCGACGCCAGCAAGCCCAAGAAGTACGTGCTCGAGATGTTCCCGTATCCGTCGGGCGACCTGCACATGGGCCACGCGCGCAACTACACCATCGGCGATGCCATGGCCCGTCAGGCCCGCATGCGCGGCTTTGACGTGCTGCACCCCATCGGCTTTGACGCCTTTGGCCTGCCCGCCGAGAACGCTGCCATCAAGCACAATACGCAGGCTGCCGCCTGGACGTATAAGAACATGGACCAGGCGCTCGCCACGATGAGGCGCATGGGCTTCTCCTACGATCTGGATCGTACCGTTAAGACCTGTAGCCCCGACTACTATCGCTGGGGTCAGTGGATCTTTGAAAAGATGTGGGAAAAGGGTCTGGTCTACCGCAAGAAGAACCCGGTCAACTGGTGCCCCACCTGCAAGACCGTTTTGGCCAACGAGCAGGTAACCGAGGGCAAGTGCTGGCGTTGCGGCACCGAGCCCGAGAAGCGTGACCTCGAGCAGTGGTACTACAAGATCACCGACTACTCCCAGGAGCTGCTCGATGACCTGGAGAAGCTCCCCGGCTGGCCCGAGCGCGTCAAGCAGATGCAGGCCAACTGGATCGGCCGCTCCGAGGGCGCCGAGGTTGACTTTACCCTGTGCGACGCCGATGGCGAGCCCATCGAGGGCGACGAGGGTAAGATCACCGTCTTCACCACGCGCGCCGACACGCTCTTTGGCGTTTCCTTCTTTGTCCTGTCTCCCGAGTACGCGCGCCTGCACGAGCTCGTCGAGGGCACTCAGTACGAGGAGGCCGTCACCAAGATCGTCGAGGACTCCAAGCATATCTCTGCCGTCGAGCGCGCCCAGGGTACCCTCGAGAAGCACGGCGCCTTTACGGGCCGCTACGTGGTAAACCCCGTCAACGGCGAGAAGATCCCCGTGTGGGTTGCCGACTATGTCGTTGCCGACTACGGCACCGGTGCCGTCATGGCCGTTCCCTGCGGCGACCAGCGCGACTTTGAGTTCGCCCGCAAGTACGACCTGCCGATCGTGCCGATCATCCTGGACGATGAGGATCGCGCTGCCGTCGAGGCTAGCGGCGAGACCATCGACACCTTCCATGCCGAGACCGTCGACTGGGATTGCGCCCACGCTGCCGAGGGCACGCTGGTCCAGTCGGGCAAGTACACCGGCATGCGCGGCGGCAAGCACTCTGAGGGCGAGGCTGCCATCGTGGCCGACCTCGAGGCCATGGGCTGCGGCCGTCGCAAGGTCGAGTTCCGTCTGCGCGACTGGCTCATCAGCCGTCAGCGTTATTGGGCAACCCCATCCCGGCCATCCACTGCGAGCACTGCGGCATCGTGCCCGTGCCCGAGGACCAGCTGCCGGTGACGCTGCCCGAGAACCTGGACCTGGGTGCCGGCGAGACCCTCGCCGAGTGCAAGGAGTTCTACGAGACCACCTGCCCGGTCTGCGGTCGCCCGGCCAAGCGTGAGACCGATACCATGGACACCTTTACCTGCTCCAGTTGGTATTACCTGCGCTATACCGACCCGCACAACACCGAGCTGCCCTTCTCCCGTGAGGCTGCCGACCGTTGGATGCCCGTCGATAACTACATCGGCGGCATCGAGCACGCCATTTTGCACCTGCTCTACAGCCGCTTCTTTACCAAGGCGCTGCGCGATCTGGGCCTGCTGAGCGTTGACGAGCCCTTCACCAACCTGCTGTGCCAGGGCATGGTCAAGGACGAGAACGGCGACACCATGTCCAAGTCCAAGGGCAACGTCGTGCCCCCGAGCTCGGTCATCGAGCCCTACGGCGCCGACACCATGCGTCTGGCGATCCTGTTTATCGCCCCGCCCGAGAAGGACTTCGACTGGGATCCCAAGGCCGTCGAGGGCGCCAACCGCTTCATTAAGCGCGCCTGGCGTATCGTGTGGCAGCTCGTCCAGTCCGGTGACGCCAACGTGGCCTTTGACAAGTCCGCGCTCGACGAGGCCGCGATGAAGCTCTATCGCGAGCGTCACCGCACCATTGCCAAGTGCACCGAGGACTTTGACCGCGGCCAGTTCAACACCGCGATCTCGGCCGTCATGGAACTCGTCAATGCCGCGAGCGCCTACCTCAACGCTACTGAGGGCGCTTCCCGTGACAAGGCCCTGTGTTACGGCGTGGCCAAGGACATCGTGAGCGTCCTGGCGCCCATCTGCCCGTTCTGGGCCGACGAGCTGTGGCACGAGGCACTCGGCTGCGAGGGCAACGCCTACACCGCCGCCTGGCCCGAGTTCGACCTGGCCGAGTCCGTTGAGGACACGGTGCAGATCGTGGTCCAGGTGCTCGGCAAGGTCCGCGGCCGCGTCGACGTTGCCCGCGATGCCTCCAATGAGGATATGCAGCTGCCGCCGAGGCCGCCGTCGCCAAGTGGCTCGAGGGCAAGACGGTCGTCAAGACCATCTGCGTGCCCGGCAAGCTGGTCAACCTGGTGGTCAAATAGGCTCTGCGTGTAAAGCTGACATGCAATAAACGAGGGACGGTCCGGTTGGGTCGTCCCTCGTTTTGTTTTGCCTGCCCAAAGCGCCCGCGGTCAATTGTTCTATTCTTGTGGAGAACCTGTGCGCACGCTGACCTGCAGATTCGTACTGTGCTTGCACGTTTCCGCAGCTATTGGTATAGTTTGCTTGCAAATGAAGTTGTAATTGAAAGAAGTGGGGTTTCGGCCCCGCTTCTTTTTTGTATGGATGGAGGTGCCGCAATGGTCAAGACCAAGACCGAGCAGGCGATCATCGACGCGCTCGAGGCCGTCGCTCCCCAGTACGATGTCGACATCGTCGACGTCGAGCTCGTGGGTGCCACCAAGGCCCCCTGCGTGCGCGTGCGTATCGAGGGTGCCGAGGGTCAGAGCCTGTCGCTCAACGACGTCACGGCCAACACCAAGTGGGTCGGCGATGTGATTGAGGAGCTCGACCCCATCTCTTCGAGCTACACGCTCGAGGTGTCGAGCCCGGGCATGGCGCGACCGCTGCGCCGTCCGCGCGACTTTGCCCGCTTTGTGGGCGAGGACTGCGAGCTCACCTCCACCGCCACCGAGGGCCGTCGCAAGTACACCGGCAAGATTGCCGCCGCGACCGAGACGAACGTGACCCTCGAGCTCGAGGACGGCGAGTCCGTTACCCTCGATTTCTCTGATGTTAAAAAGTGCAAGTTGAAGCCCACCTACGACTTCAAGCCCGCGAAGGAAGGAAAGTAAGATGGCAGCATCCGACATGATGTCCGCCCTGATGGAGCTTTGCCAGGAGAAGCACATCGACCAGCTCTACCTGATCGACCGCCTGGAGCAGTCGCTCGCCAAGAGCTACGCCGAGATCCTGCATCTTGAGTGGGGCGCCAAGGTGACCATCGACCGCACCACCGGCAAGATCTACGTCTACCGCCTGGAGCCGATCGACGATTCCATGGACGAGGAGGGCAACTTCACCGAGTTCGAGGAGATCGACGTCACCCCCAAGAACACGAGCCGCATCGCCGCCCAGCACGCCAAGGCCGAGATCAACGCCATCGTGCGCAACTCCGCCCGCGAGCAGATCTACGAGGAGTTCTCCGGCCGCATCGGTGACCTCATCAGCGGCACCGTGCTGCAGTCCACGCCCGACTTCACGATCGTCAAGATCCGCGAGGGCGTCGAGGCCGAGCTGCCGCACTTCGACCAGCGCCGTTACGAGAACGAGCGCAACGAGCGCCCGATGGGCGAGCGCTACCTGCACAACCAGCACATCAAGGCCGTGATCATCGACGTACGCGACCCCAACTCCAACCTGCAACCGGTTCGCGGCGAGCACAGCCGTCCGCCGATTGTCATCTCCCGCACCCACCCCGAGCTCATGCGTCGTCTGTTTGAGCAGGAGGTGCCCGAGATCTATGAGGGCACCGTCCAGATCAAGTCGATCGCCCGCGAGCCCGGCCAGCGTTCCAAGGTAGCCGTCCACTCGCTCGACGACCGTCTGGATCCCGTGGGCGCCTGCGTCGGCCCCAAGGGCAGCCGTGTTCGCGCTGTCGTGGGCGAGCTCCGTGGCGAGCGCGTCGACGTCATCCTGTGGGATGCCGATCCTGCCGTCTACGTCGCCAACGCCCTGTCGCCTGCCAAGGTCACCCGCGTCCTCATCGACGAGGAGAAGGCCTACGCCGGCGTCATCGTGCCCGACGACCAGCTGTCCCTCGCCATCGGCAAGGAGGGCCAGAACGCCCGCCTCGCCGCGCGCCTGACCGGCTGGCACATCGACATCAAGTCCGAGACGCTTGCCGCCGACATCCTCAAGAACGTTCCCGTTCACGAGGAGCCCGCCGCCGACCTGATCGGTGACGAGGAGGACGAGGACGTCCGCCGCTGCGAGTACGTGTCCGAGGACGGCGTCCAGTGCCGCAACCAGGCTCGTCCCGGCTCCCGTTTCTGCGGTGTCCACGACACCGACGCCTTCGATGATGCGGAGGACCTGATCTAGCGCGCGGTCGCGCCGGGCGGGTCCCGGCGCGTCTCCCACGCTCGTTCAGTCTCTAGGCACCCAAGGTGCCAGAAGGTAGGTGAAGTCATATGGCAAAAGTCCGTGTGTCCACCCTGGCCAAAGAGTTCGGCATGACCTCCAAGGAACTGATGGGTCATCTCGCCGAAATGAAGATTCCCGCTAAGTCCGCGTCCTCCACTTTGGAGGACGCCTATGTCGCCATGGTCCGCAAGCAGCTCGCCTCGGTGATCGAGGCCCGCGCTCAGGAAGTCGAGGCCGCCAAGCAGGCCGAGGAGCAGGCAGCTGCCGCCGAGGAGGCCGCTCGCGCCGCCGAGGCCGAGCGCGAGCGCATCGC
>JAQCYU010000035.1 GCA_027682925.1 Coriobacteriaceae bacterium AF45-21 | reverse complement strand
CGGTGCAGACGGCCCCGGTTCGGGCGCGGGCGCGCTCACCACGACGGGCTCGGGCTCGGCGCCGGCAGGCACGTCGGCAACACCGGCTGCGCGCAGCTCTTCTAGGCTCTCGAGCGTACCCTCGATATCCTCGTGCGTCTCCTCAAATTCGGCAGCGACGCCCAGGAATTCCTGGATGTTCTCGGCGCGGCTCTCGGACTCCATGGTGCCCTCGGCGCGGAACGCCTGCAGCAGGCCCGTCTTGTCGACAATCATCTCGACGACGTCCTTGAGCTCGCCGTCCATGCGGCGGCCCTCGCGCACCAGCGCCACAAAACTCGACAGGCCGTTGCGCACCTTCGCGCTAAACATGCCCGTCTCGGCTGTTGCGATCTCGCAGGCCTGGAAGAACGAGCAACGGTTGCCGCGCGCAAGCTGCTCGATCTTTTGGATCGAGGTGGAGCCGATGCCGCGACGCGGCGTGTTGATGACGCGCTTGACGCTCATCTCGTCTGCCGGGTTCACGATCATCTTGAGGTAGGCCATGACGTCGCGGATCTCGGCACGGTCGAAGAATCGCGTGCCGCCCACAATCTTGTAGGGCACGCCCGCGCGCAGGAACATATCTTCGAGAATACGCGACTGGGCGTTGGTGCGATAGAACACAGCGATGTCGTCGTAGCTCGTGCCCTTGGAGTGCAGCTTTTCGATCTCGCCGGCAATCCAGCGGCCCTCGTCGCGCTCATCGCTTGCCTGGAAGGCCTGGATCTTCTCGCCGTCGCCCTCGGCCGTAAACAGGCGCTTGTCCTTGCGTTGCGAGTTGTGACGCACCACGGCGTTGGCGGCGCTCAGGATATGACCCGTGGAGCGGTAGTTCTGCTCCAGCTTGACGGTCTTGCAGTTTTTAAAGTCCTTCTCAAAGTCCAGGATGTTGGTGATGTCGGCGCCACGCCAGCTGTAAATGGACTGGTCATCGTCGCCTACGACCATGAGGTTTTGGTACTTGGCGGCCAGCAGGTTGGCGATCTCGTACTGGACGTGGTTGGTGTCCTGATACTCGTCGACGCTAATGTAGCGGAAGCGCTCCTGGTACTTGTCGAGCACCTCGGGGCGGGTGCGCAGCAGCTCGAGCGCGCGTACGAGCAGGTCGTCGAAGTCCATCGCGTTGGCGGCGCGCAGGCGGCGCTCCAGCTCCAAGTAGACCTGCGCGGCCTTTTTGTCGTTGGGGCTATCGGCGGACTTGAGCATATCCTCGGGACCGATCATGGCGTTTTTGGCCGAGCTGATCTTGCTGCGGATCATGTTGATGGGGAACTGCTTTTGCTCGATGCCGAGCGCCTGCATAATATCGCGCACCATGCGCTTTGAGTCGTCGTCATCGTAGATGGTGAACTGCCCGGTGTAGCCCAGCAGATCGGCGTCCTCGCGCAGCATACGCACGCACATGGCGTGGAACGTGCACACCCACATGCCGCGGGTGCCGCTGGGAATGAGCGCCGCCAGACGCTCGCGCATCTCTGCCGCGGCCTTGTTGGTAAACGTAATGGCAAGAACCTGCCAAGGCTTAACGCCCAGGTCGCCGAGCATATGTGCGATGCGGAAGGTCAAAACGCGGGTCTTGCCCGAGCCGGCGCCGGCGAGGACCAGCAACGGACCCTCGGTGGTGAGCACCGCCTCGCGCTGGGCGGGATTAAGGCTGTCGATGTCGACAAACGGCTTTGCGGGCGCAGGAGCCGGCGCGGGAGCGTCGTAGATGTCGAGCGGGACGAGTTCGGGCTCCGGCGCAGCGGGGGCGACGTATACATCGAGCGGCACGGGTTCCGGCGCGGGAGGCACGGGTACCGTGGTGTTCTTTTCCCAGGGCAAGGGCTGGGTCATGGGCGACTCCTCATCTGACGGACGGCGCGCCTGCGGGCAGCGCCATAGTTTGAGCCGTACCAGTATACCGAGCCGCGCGGACACCAACGCAAATCACACCACGACTCCGTCCGCCACTGTCAGGCCTGCCCCAGCGGATTTGGTGTAATGGGGTCAGGTTAATCTGCACCACCGGAGGGATAGAATATCTACCGCTCCTACCCACCCCACATCGCAGGAGGGCCGTTGTGAAACACAAGGTGCTCTATTACATGGTCGACGGCTCGACCGAAGCTGGTCAAGCGGTGCTCGACACAATCGAAGGCGGCGACCAAATTGATCTGGTTGGCTGCGCGCACAAGCCCAATGTCTGCCCCACCGCCGAGCAGTTGGTCGGCTGCGAGGGCTTTGTCGGCGAGTTCGGTCCCATCGACGATGCGTGTGCCGACGACATGGCCGCCGTGGGGATACGCATCGTTTCGAATATGTCCATCGGCGTGAACCACGTTGCTGTCGACCGCTTGGCCTCACACGGCATCACCGTCACCAACTGCCCCGGATACTGCTCGGAAGACGTCGCTCAGCATACTATTGCCTTGATGCTTGACCTGATGAGACAGGTTACGTTTCTCAACTGCGACGTGCGGACTGGCGTTTGGAATCCACTGGGCGGGTATACCATGCACCGCACGCAGGGCCGCACGTTGGGGCTCGTCTTTTTTGGCAGCATCGCGCGTGCGTGGTGCCTATCGCGCAGGCACTCGGCATGAAGGTGCTGGTGTGGGCGCCAACCAAGAGCGCAGAAGAGCTTGCCGCCGCCGGTTGTATCAAAGCGCAAACGCTCGACGAATTGCTTGGGGCCTCCGATATCGTCAGCCTTCATTGCCCGTTGATTCCGGAGACCGAAACGCTAATTGGCAAGCGCGAACTTGCGCGTATGAAACCAACGGCATTTTTGATTAACACGGCCCGGGGACCCATTGTGGACGAAAATGCCCTAGTCGCCGCGCTGGACGAGGGTATTGCCAGCAGTGGCACACGCGCATTTGCGGCGCTGCGCTCGACGTGCTCGCCGACGAGACCGCGCCCAACCAGGCCTTGATCGCCCACCCGCGCTGCATCGTCACACCCCACTGCGCCTACAGCACGCAGGAGGCCTACAACACCGTCCGTCATATGTCGCTTCAGGCCGTAGTGGACAAGCTCATCTTTAACCGCAAGCCCCAGCACACCGTGGCCTGAATGCGGCAAAGGGACAGTCCCTTTACCGCATTCGGCATTATCCTCAAACCGCCACCAACATTTTTCGAGTTGTGCGGCCTTTTCCACTGGCTCCACGCAAGGGTTGCTGAAATAACTTGAGTGCCTTTGTCCTATTTTGGGAATATTCTCGCGAATTTACGCATATAACTCACAGTAGCAAACACTACTGTGAATGCTGATGGTACCAAGATGGCGTTTTTTGTCAGCTAGAGACCTCCGAGAGGCCGCACAACTCGATTTTTGTTGGCGACCAGGAAGGACAGTCGACTCATTCGCCCAGATCACCATCTCCCACTGCGATTGATGAAAAGGTTTCAGGCTATTCTGAACCAAGTTGGTGCAAAATTACCTGACCCCTTTTACCTAGCCCCTTGACAAAGAGGGCGGCATAGACCTTTTGGTCATGCCACCCCCCTTTGAATGACAAGTTGTCGTCCTGACCGCCGCGCAGCGTCGACTAAGTTAGAGGCCGAGCATCGGCTCCAGGACAAAGAAGTACGCAAGCACTACGATGCCCAGGACAATGCGATACACGCCGAAGCACTTAAAGTCATGACGGCGGACGAAGCCCATAAGCCACTTGATGGCAATGAGCGACACCGCAAAGGCGACGACGCAACCCACGCCCAGGATGGCAATCTCGTTGGCGCCAAACGTGCCGCCCTTAATAAAGTACTTGACCAGCTTGAGCGCACTCGCGCCAAACATAACGGGAATGGCCAGGAAGAACGTGAACTTAGACGCCACCGAGCGCGTGCAGCCCAGCAGCAGGCCGCCGATGATGGTGGAGCCAGAGCGCGACGTACCCGGCACCAGCGAGAGCACCTGGAAGCAACCGATACCCAGTGCGGTCTTCCAGCTCAGGTCCTCGAGCGTAGCGATGGAACCAAAGTCCAGGTTATCGTCATCGTCGTCTGCAGCAGCAACCGCAGCGGGCGCGGCAAAGTGTGCGCCAGCGGGACGTCCACCCGACGCCGCGGCACGCGAACCAAACGAACCGGCAACGGCCATTTCCTCGCGCTTGCTCGCGCGCCAGTTCTCAATCACGATAAACAGCACACCGTACACAATGAGTGCCAGCGCCACGACGGGAGCATTATAGAAATGCTCCTCCATCCAGTCGTTAAGCGGCAGACCGATCGCCGCGGCGGGAATGCAGCCGAGCACAATCTTGCCCCACAACACCCAGGTGTCGCGACGACCCTCCTTGCCCTTGCTGGGTGAGAACGGATTGAGCTCATGGAAGAACAGGACGCAGACGGCCAAAATGGCGCCAAGCTGAATCACGACCAGGAACATATTCCAGAACGTCTCGCTCACGTTCATCTTGACGAACTCGTCCACCAAGATCATGTGACCGGTCGACGAAACAGGCAGCCATTCGGTGATGCCCTCGACCAGGCCCATAAAGGCAGATTTTAAAAGCTCGATGATATCCAAAGGGACCCCCTCGTTAGACACCCGCCGATATTGTTCTGCGGACGGTGCGGGCGATGTCCCATTATCAACCGTTGGCGGCGCGCCTGCGCCTACCCTTACCAAAAAACTCGCCCGTTCACAGAATTGCGAGCGGTCAAACCCAAATCCTTGGGTATAACTGCAACAAGATAAAGTGTCCGGCGGCCAACGCGCCCGCGCCCGCCCGATGCACGAGCCCCGCGCCCGTGCGATAGACCAAGGAGGAAACCATGAACGAGGGCTACACCAAGGTATTTGTTTCACTCGACGGTACTGAACAGCAGGATTTTGTGCTCGCACGCGCCATCAAGGTCGCCGCGAACAACGGCGCCAAGCTAATCATCGGCCACGTTATCGATTCCACGGCGCTCGAGAGCGCCGGTTCCTATCCGGTCGATCTGGTCAACGGCCTAGAGGAGGCATTTAAGAACTCCATCGCCAAGCAGCTCGAGGAGGCCAAGGCCAATCCCGACATTCCCGAGGTCGAGGTCATGATTCGCGCCGGCCGCATTCGCGAGACGCTCAAGGACGAGATGCTCGACGTGGTTAAGCCCGACCTGGTGCTCTGCGGCGCACGCGGCCTGTCCTCGATCAAGTATGCGCTCCTGGGCTCGATTTCGACGTTCCTGCTGCGCAATACCGATTGCGACATTCTGGTCGTGAAGTAGCGTTGCTCCCACCGGCCGCGGGGCCTACGGGGTTTCCTAAGGGCACGTCCTCGCCGCGTTGCGGCTGCGGGATGTGCCCTTAGGAAACCCCTCCCGGCCCCGCGGCCTTCGCAGCCTTACTTCAGCGTGTTGGCTGATAAGAAAGATGGCGTGCCGCCCGATCGGGGCGGCACGTTTTTTATGGCACGTTTTTTGTTATGGGAGATTCATTTGAGCCTCATAGTTATGTTCACGTTCGGGAACATAGCGCCAGTTGCCTCAGCTAAGTTCATGTTCGGGAACATAGCCATCCGCACCGCAAGACGGCCCGACTACTCAAAGTATTGGAACTTGTTCGTCGAGAAGGCAAACGTTACGACAAAGCCTTCGCCGGGGTCGGAGGCTGCGGTAACGTCGATGCCCATCTTGGAGCACAGGCGCGCCACCAGGTAGAGGCCGATGCCCGTTGCGTGCTTGGTGGTGCGGCCGTTGTCGCCGGTAAAGCCCTTCTCGAACACGCGTGGCAGGTCTGCCGTGCACACGCCGCAGCCGTTATCGGCAACGGTAAGCTCAATGCGCTCGCTCGCCAGGCCCTCGTCCAACAACGCGCCCGAAAACACGATCTTCGCGCCGTCCTCGCGCGCATATTTAATGCTGTTCTGAATGAGCTGGCCCAGGATAAACTCGAGCCACTTCTCGTCGGTAAAGACCTCGAAGTCGAGGTTCTCACACACCGGAGCCACGTGCGCCGCAATGAGCTCGCGCGCGTTGGCCTTAATCGCACCCGTCACCAAGGTCTTGAGATCCCAGCGGCGAATCAGGTAGTCGCGTTCCACGACTTCCGAGCGCGCATAGTACAGCGCTTGGTCGATATAGCGTTCCACGCGAGCCAGCTCACGGCCCAGGTCATCCACACGCGACAGGTCGTCTTCGCTGCCGTCCAGGTTTTCCAAAATTAGATGGGCCGCCGCCAGGGGCAGCTTGGCCTCATGGACCCAGCTCTCGATATAGTCGCGATAGTCATCGGTCTGACGCCGGCCTTCGGCAACCTCGTCGCAGGCAGCTTTGCCCACCCGGCGCAAGACCTCGTACTCGAGCTCGCCCTCGGCATAGGTCGGGCATTGCACCATCTCCTGCACCCATACGGGGCTCTCCAGCTCCTCTGCCGCACGCTCCAGCTGGCGCAGAAAACGACGACGGCGCGCGTACTCGATCACGATGCCGAGCATACCAAAGATAAAGGACACGCCGACCGCCACGACCACAATAGATGTCGAAGCACCGGCGACCGTCAGCACAAAGCAGCTCAGCAGCACGCCGCACGCCCACACGGCGACGGGAAGCAGCGCATCTTTAAAGAATTTGCCAAACGACATAGCCGACCCCTAGACCGAATAGCCTTGGCCGCGGTGCGTTGTCAAATACCCCTTGATGCCGATTTTTTCGAGCGTAGTACGCAGGCGGTTGATGTTGACGGTGAGCGTGTTGTCGTCCACGAAGGCGTCGGAGTCCCACAGGTCCTGCATGATGGCCGAGCGCGAAACGATCTTGCCCGCGCGGCTCAGAAGCAGCGAGAGGATACGCAGTTCGTTTTTGGTGAGCTCGGTGCTGGTACCGGTTTGCGTATTGGTGACCATGGAGCGAGCGAGATCGAGCTCCAGCCCCTTGTGGACGAGCGTGCCGCGCTCGCCCGCCGCCGCGGTGCGACGCAGCAGTGCGTTGATGCGCGCCACGAGCACGCGCGCGCTGTAGGGCTTGGGAACAAAGTCGTCCGCGCCGAGCGTCATAGCCATGACCTCGTCGATCTCGGTCGTGCGCGACGTGAGAACGATGATGGGGACCTCGGATTCGCGACGGACCTCATGACAGATGTGCTGGCCGTCTTTGACAGGAAGCGTGAGGTCGAGCAGCACCAGGTCGGGCGCGGCAGCGAGAATATCGCGCGAGACGTGCTCAAACGATTCGCAGGCCTCGACCTCAAAACCGGCACGGGCAAGGATGTCGGCAAGCTCGCGACGAATGGGCTCGTCGTCCTCAACGATATAGATCAGCGCCATGGATTCCGTTCCCCTCTTAGTTGCCTTACAGCCATTATCGCCGCGAAGTCGCCGGCACGCGCCTCGCGCGGCAACAAGGTGACAGAACTGTTCGCGAACGAAAGGTCCGACTCGCCCTCGCTCGCAACGGGTGCGGGGATCAAATGATTATAAAATCCCCGTCCCAGAAAAATCATTTAGCGGCGGGCGCGGAGCTTTTCGTAGCCGTCGGCAAAAAAGGCGACCGTCGCTGCATCGGACTCGGCGGCGTCGGCATCGGCAGCGGGAACCACGCCGTGCTCGTCGCTCACCAGAAACAAAGCGCCCTTGAGCTGCGCGGGAATGTCTACGCGCGTGACCGAGATGCCCTTGGTCTGGGCCAGCTGCTCGATGAGCGTCGCCGTGCCGCACAGGAACTCGTCCGCCGGCGCCACAAAGGCGAGCTCGCCGTTGTTGACGGCGGCGAGCAGCTCGGGCGCCACACCAGTTTCGTCAGCCTCGGAGCGGGCCTCGGCAGAGCGGGCACGCAGCGCCTTGGCCGACGTATCGGCGAGCGGCTCGTACTCCCCCACCGTCATGGCGGCGTTGCCGTTGATGTCGATCACCAGCATGAGCACGCCGTCGCGTGCGGTGTAGTCGCCTTCGGCAAGCGACCACTCAACGTGCTGCTTGGCCCAGCTGAGCATGTTATGGGTAAGCGGCTCGCCCTGCACCAGGCGCTCGGATAGCGCACGGATGTGGCGGTTGAGCATGGGCACCTTTTTGTTGGACATGCGCCAACGGCAGATAAGCGCGGGCTTGTCGAGCGTAAACTTCTCGACCGCCTCCTGATTGGCGCAAAAGTCCTCGTACGCACGCTGATCCTCGGCATTGCCAAACAGCTCGGCATCATCAATCTGGGGCATGGTCATACCTTTCGTGTTAGTCATTCCGTCCTCTTATACCAAAAAGACGGCCCTCCAAACGGAGCGGCCGTCTTTTGCAGAGATTATTTTAGAAGCGAGGCCAGTCCAAGGGACGAGATAACATCCCATCCTCCCCAGTCAACCTAACAGGTCGGCGAGGGTTGCCCAGGTGCCGCAGATTGCCGTGAAAGAGGAGCGACGCGTACTTGGGTACGCGAGCGACGAATGAACGGCAAGGTGCGGTGGCTGGGCAAGCCGCAGCGCCACCTCCCTACTTAATGGCGGAAGTGGCGGGCGCCCGTGAAGACCATCGCAATACCATGCTCGTTGCAGGCCTGGATGCTCTCGTCATCGCGCTTGGAGCCGCCGGGCTGGATGATGCAGGTCACGCCGTGTGCGGCAAGCACGTCGACGTTGTCGCGGAACGGGAAGAACGCGTCGCTTGCGCAGGCAAAGCCGCCCTTCTCCACGCCCTCGCGCTCGCAGAAGTCCTCGGCGCGCTCGCAGGCAAGCAGCGCAGAGTCAACGCGGTTGGGCTGACCGGGGCCCATGCCAATGCCGGCCTTGCCCTTGGAGACCAGGATGGCGTTGGACTTGACGCCCTTGCAGACCTTCCAGGCAAACTCGAGCTCGGCCATCTCGGCATCGGTGGGCTTGCGGTCGGTGGGGAACGTAAAGGTCGCGGGGTCCTCGATCACGTGGTCGACCTCCTGCACCAGCATGCCGCCGTCGATGGAGCGCAGCTCCACCTTGGCGCCGTGGTCCACGCCGCCGGTAGCCAGCACGCGCAGGTTGGGGCGCTTGGCCATGCGCTCGAGCGCCTCGGCGGTGTAGCTCGGGGCGATGATAACCTCGACGAACTGCTTGTTCTGATCGGCAAAGTGCTCAACCAGCTCAAAGGGGACCTCGCGGTTGCAGGCGATGATGCCGCCGAAGGCGCTCTTGGGATCGCAGGCAAAGGCGCGGTCGTAAGCAGCCGTGATGTCCTCGGCAACGGCGGAGCCGCAGGGGTTCTGATGCTTGAGGATCACGCAGGCCGGCTCGTCGAACTCGCGCACCAGGTTCCAAGCGGCATCGGCGTCCAGATAGTTGTTGTAGCTGAGCGGCTTGCCTTGAATCTGCTCGGAGCCCACGAGCGGGAACTGCGAGCTCGCGGTGTTCTCGCAGCCCTCGGCAAAGCGGTAGACCGTAGCCTTCTGCTGAGGATTCTCACCATAGCGCAGGTCGTCGACCTTCTCCAACGAGATCTCGAGCTTGGCAGAGGTGTCCGCCACGTCGCTTGCCTGGGCGGCAAGCCAACGGGAGATAGCCGTGTCGTAGGCGGCGGTAGTCTGGTAGACCTTCACCTGCAGGCGACGACGGGTGGAAAGCGTGGTGCAGCCACCGGTCTCGCGCATCTCGGCCAGGACGGCATCATAGTCGGCCGGGTCGGAGATGACGGTAACGCTCGCGGCGTTCTTGGCGGCAGAGCGCAACATGGAGGGGCCACCGATGTCGATGTGCTCGATGGCATCCGCAAAGGTGACCTCGGGGTTGGCGACGGTCTTCTCGAACTCGTACAGGTTGACGACGACCAGGTCGATCAGCTTAATGCCGTGCTGGGCGGCCTCCTGCATGTGCTGCTCGGAATCGCGGCGGGCCAGCAGCGCGCCGTGAACCTTGGGGTGCAGGGTCTTAACGCGGCCGTCCATCATCTCGGGATAGCCCGTGAACTCCTCGATGGGGGTTACGGGAACGCCCGCGTCCTCGATGGCACGAGCCGTGCCGCCCGTAGAGATGATCTCGACGCCAAAGTCATCAACCAGCGTCCGTGCGAAATCGACGACACCCGTCTTATCGGTAACCGAGATCAACGCGCGTGCGATCTTCACATCAGATCCCATGCAGTCCTCCTGTCTGGTACGCCGCCGTGCTCTGTGAGTCGGTGATACGTCGATCTGCAGCGCTCGCGCAGCGGCATTGAAAATACTGATTCAATGTAGCGCATCGAGCGCGACGTTGCATCCCGCAACGCACGGCTGTGCAGAAAAAGTTTGCGAGCGGGGGGTTGCAAGAGCGCCGCTGGGCACGGTGAGTTGATGGAACACAGGGGCACCATAATTAGATGCCAATGGCGTGGTAGAACTGTGCTCGATATGTATCCGCAATAGAAAGAGGCACCATGGTCTCGCGGGTTCTCTACCGACCGTTTGATACCGAAGATTTCGACGCCATCGCGCTGATCTTGCAGCAGCTTTGGCACAACAACTCGGATAACGATGAGTACAACCGCCTCGAAGCCGCGTGCGACCTTGCCTACTGCCTTTCGTCGTCGACGTTTTCGCAGGTTGCGGTGATTGACGGTCAGGCGCGTGGCATTTCGCTCGCGCGTGCGGGACAGAGCTCCGGCGCCACCGTTAAGGAACATTGGATGGATACCGAACGCGCGCTGCTATCGCAGATGCGTGAGCTGGAGCCCGATGCCTGCGCCGAGTATCTCTCGTTTGTACGCGCAACCATCCGAACCAACAACCGTCTGCTCGAGAGCAGCCCGTTGCCGCACGACAACGAGGTCACGCTGCTTGCCGTGGATCGCGATGTCCATGGCCTGGGCGTTGGCACGGTTCTGCTCGATGCCGCAGTCTCGCACCTGTCCTCGCTTGGAGCGACGAGGGCGCACCTGTACACCGACTCCAACTGCTCGTGGAAGTTCTACGAGTTGCACGGCTTTAAGCGCACGGCCACGCACCGCGCCAACCGCGAAGAGCGCCGCCACGCCATGCCGCGCGAAAGCTTCCTCTACGAACTCGATCTAACAGCCTAGCCCAAGCAGCCACACCTAGTCATTTAAGAACGTCCCCAATGACTGATCCCCAACAACTAGTCATTTAAGTCTGTCCCCAATGAGTGGCCTAGGGGGTTTGTAGATAGCCGTGGTCAAAATACATCAAATATGAGTACTGTTACCTTTTTAGTAGCAGCGATTCAGGGCATTTTTGATGCTTATAGGCATGACGACCAGCTGCACGAGCTGACGTAACTCCCCAAATGTTCAATAAAATGGGCTCCTAACGAGAAGTACTCTCATTAGGAGCCCATTATTATGTGCAAACATATGTGACCAACGCAGCAACAGTACTCATATTTGGCATTTTTTGTCCACTGCCCCTTGCGCGAAGGTCCTCAGCGGAAAGTTTGACCCGTTTCGATGCACAAAAATGGGATGAATCTTCCCTGGCAACCGCCCAGAAAGATCCACCCCAAAGCAAGCGCTCGCTAGAACGTTCCGCCGCCGCCTCCGCCGACGCCGCCACCGCCGCCACCGGAAAAGCCGCCACCGCTGCCGCCGCTCGAGCTATCGGAACTCGAAGCCAGCTCGCGGATGGTCTCGTGGTACACATCGTTGAACGAATCGAGCGGGGACTCGTTGCCGTAGTGATGGTAATACCACCAGTAGCAGGGGTAGTTGTCGTAGAAATCGTCACTGTTGCGCAGGTCCGCAGGCACGGCTTCGGCCAGCTGTCGCAGCACTTCTTTCGAAACGCCCAGGGCAACGCCCATCACCAGAAACTTGTTCCACAAGATCAGGTCGCTGGGGACGGCCTCCTTCAGACGCGTAAAGTCCTCGAGCCAATGCTTGAGCGCCTTGCAGCGAGCCGCCACCTCGGCGCCCTCCGGCGTGTAACGGCGGAAGGTGCAGCTCAGGACAAAGCCCACGATCGTGACGGGGATCGAAATCATAGCGGCACCGACGTTGGCGTCCGCAAAGTCGGTATAGAACAGAGAGCCCAAAATGCCAAAGACAATGATGATGCCGAGAACCAGGCCGGCCACCATCGCGATAGTGCCATCCGATGCGATAAACTCGCACTCCTCCAGCTTGCCCTTAACCGTGCTCTGATAGTCCTCGAGCTTGTCGCCAACAGATTCAGTACGCTCGCTGGCATACTCCTCCAGCTCGCTAAACGTGCGCGAACGGACGCCGTCTTTATCGGGCTTAACGCCGGCGAAGAAGACCTTGAGCACATCGCGATCGATGCCGTCCTTCTTGGCAGCCTTCCAGGCCTCGTCGGTCACTGTGATGCGATACGTCTGCTCCTCTTTTTCGCGACGGAGCAGACCCTTCTTCTTGGTCTCGGTCGCTTCTTCCAGCTTGATCACGCGGTCGTCGGTGAGCTTCATAAGCGTGGCGATATATGCCTGATCGGGCACGTCGTTCCAGCTCATGAGAGCTGCAAGCACCGCGGGATGGTCGGCCGAGGGCACATCGCGGAAGTACTCGTCCTGGAAGAGCGGCTTGGGCTTGGGCCTGCGCAGCTTAAGCATCACGATCACACCGGTATAGGCAACCGCCACGACAACACACACCACGGCAATCGCGCTGGCAACCGCACGCGCGTGCTCACGGCGGGCGTTAGCTTCGTCGGCCCATTCCTTCTCTTCGCTCAGGATCGTTGACATGCGCTCTTCGCCCGAGGCGGCAAGCTGCGGCACCCAGTCGCTGGGGAAGGCGATGCGTGCCTCGGCGAATTCGCCCTGATGCACGCAGGGAATGGTATAGGTGACCATGGGCTCGTCCTCATCGAGCGACACGTCGCCCGTCAGCGGACCGTGGCCCCATGCGCGGAAGTTATCGCCCTTGACGGCAGCCGTCCCGGCAGCGGCATTTGCGAAATACACTTCCATCTCGACGTCATCGGAATCCGCCGACCAGCCGTCACCCACAAATTTCCAGTAAAGCTCGGCGGTATCGGCCCAGTTCATAACCGCACCGGTCATGGAATAACTCACGTAGTAGATTGCGCTGTCGCCGCTCTCGTGGGGGCTGAACACCTTAATCCTTACGCCGTCACCGGCCTGCTCGACCGTGTAGACGCCAGAATCGCCCTTGTTCGCGCTATCGACTTTGTTAAACGCGGTGTCCTCTTCCTCGACACTCAGCAAGTCAACGCCCGCCGTGCCGCCCTGCTGGTTGGTGCCCGTATTGATCTCCCAAAACACGCCGTTGATGTCGTCGTCGAAATCAAACTGGCGTCCCTCGACAACGGTCAGCGATCCATCGGCCTCGACCGTGGCACCGATATAGGTTTGGGTCATGGAGTAGCCGTCGGCACGTGCAACGGCGGGTAGCAGCAGCAGCGCGCACGCGACGAGCGCGCAAATGTAAGCAAATCGCGCAAACGGGCAGCGCTGCCGACAGGTCTTGGCAACGGGGGCGTTCATAGGCACATCCTTTGTCTGTGATACCAGTAGCGTCATTGTCCCACGTTTGCGGGTTCATGTGACGAACATCTAGGTCAGCGGAGTATTAAACGGGACGAAAGTCACGCCCGCGACCGGCACCTGGGGACGTTCCTTATCTGCCGGCAATCTGGGACACTCCTTGGCATAGCCCGCTCCGGCATAGATACCACTTCATAGCTCCGTCACAGGTGTAGCGGCTTTGTGTGGGCGCGGCGTGAGCCGATTAAGCCGGCGAGCGAGGGGCATAAAGCAGTTGAGCGAAAACGGTTTGCCCCTTTGCCGTTCGCTTGAGGATCATGTCCCCCTTTTCCGCGGAAACCCCGGCAGTTGCGAAGAGCTGCCGGGGTTTCTGTCGTTTGAGGGGTTGAAGGGGCTGAGCTTGGGGCGGTAATCGAGGTGTTCAGTCGGTGCCCGCCGCGCACAACACGCAGCCTCGGCAACTCGCGAGCATCGACGACGCCCCCTCACCTCACCCCGCGCTATACTCGTCCGCATGGATATCAACGCATGCAACATAGCAACACCCGCCGTGGCCATGTCGACGGCGCCCAACAGCAAGCTCGCCCCCGCCCTCGCGCCGGTCGTGGGCCGCTTTGCCCCGTCGCCCTCGGGCCGCATGCACCTGGGCAACGTGTTCAGCTGCCTGTGCGCGTGGCTTTCGGCCCGCAGCCAGGGCGGCAGCATCGTGTTGCGCATCGAGGACCTGGACGATCGCTGCAAGCGCCCGGAACTTGCCGCCCAATTGATTGACGACCTAGCCTGGCTGGGGCTTGAGTGGGACGAAGGCCCCTACTACCAGCACGATCGCCTGGACTTGTACGAGGACGCCCTGCACCAGCTGCAAGACGCCGGCCTCACCTATCCCTGCTTTTGCACGCGCGCCGAGCTCCACACCGCAAGCGCGCCGCACGCGAGCGACGGCACGCCCATCTACCGCGGCGCCTGCCGAGGCCTTTCTGCCGAGGAGGTTGCCCGCCGCAGCATCCTGCGCGCTCCGGCCACGCGTCTGCGTGTGCCCGACGTCGACGACCTCGCCGGCGACGTGATCGAATTCGTGGACCGCACGTACGAAGCCCAATGCGAGGCACTCGCCACCGAGTGCGGCGACTTTTTGGTGCGCCGCAGCGACGGCGTGTTTGCCTATCAGCTGGCCGTGGTGGTCGACGACGCTGCCATGGGCGTCACCGAGATCGTACGCGGATGCGACCTGCTTGGTTCCACGACGCGCCAGATCTATCTGCAACATCTGCTGGGACTGCCCACACCGCGCTACGCGCACATTCCGCTGCTCATGTCGCCGGACGGCCGCCGCCTTTCCAAGCGCGATTGCGATCTGGACCTGGGCGAGCTCCGCACCCGCTTTGGCACACCCGAGGCACTGTTGGGATGGCTCGCCGGGCAAACAGGCATCGCGCCGGACACCACGCCGCGTACCGCCGAGCAGCTGGTCGAGCACTTTAGCTGGGACGTCATCCGCGCGCATCGGGAGAACATCACTGTAACGGTCGAGTAGCCAGCCACCCCGCCTCTACGCAACATCCCAGGACTGGAGTTCGTCGCCCAAGCGAACGATGCAGTCGTAGAGCACGGTGTGGCGCTCGGCCGGGTTGGCATCCCGATGAAAATGCCCGTAGTACCAGCGCTTGTAGTCCAAGCGATCTTCCAGCTCGTCGAAAAATGCCGTAAGCCGATCGACAGCTGGATAATTCCAGCCAGGTGCCGGATAGAGCGTGGGCGAGAGCATGCGCGTGGAGCAGGTGTGGGTGATCACGTAGTCGACCTTCCAGCCCACGCTATCGAGCTTTGCCCGCGCCTCCTCAAAGTTGCGCTCGCCCGGCAGCTCCTGCGGCCACCAGCTGGAATACGGGATGCGGTATTCCTTGTCCACACTCGTGGCGCCGCCCATGGTAAAGATCGTCGACCCACCGAGCTCAAAAACCTCGCCGCGCGTCAGGCGCCGTATAGGCGAGGTGTCCGACAGGCGTTGCGTCAGTCCACCGTGCCACAACTCCAGGGGGCGCTCCGCCCAGTAATCGAAACGCTCGTGATTGCCGTCGACGAACAGCACGGTATAGGGACGCGATTCCAGCCAGGCGATGTCGGCGCATTCCTCGGCAGAGAAATCCCACGGAAAGCCAAAGTCGCCCGCGACAATCAGATAGTCGTCGCTCGTCAGGCTATCCCCAAGATCCCAGTCGCGCAGCTTTTGCATGTCGAGACCACCGTGGACATCACCCGTCACATAGACCGTCATCGGATCATCACTTCCCTCTTATAGGCTTCGAGATCGCGCTCGACCTGCTCGTCGCCCGTGGCGTTGACCCACCACGGCCATTTAACGCAACACGTCGGCTCGTCGACCTGCGCAAACCACGTCTTGAGCTCCCCCAGGCTCACCGGGGCGTAGCCGTTGGCGTCGACACCCACGTCATAGCGCAGCAGTCCCTGCCTGCAGTTGAAATTGTTGTACGCGCCGCCGCAACTGTGGATATGCCCGTGCAAATGCCAGCTGCCGTGCGACATGCCCTGCCAGTCAGCCATGGGATAGTGGCTCAGCACGATTTTTTGGCGGTCGATCTTGAGCACGCAAATGGACGGCTCGACGATAAAGGCATCCGCCACCGCAGGCTGCGTCCAGTCTTTGTCGTGGTTGCCGGGCAGCAGGTGGACGCGCTTGCATACGATGCTTTTGCGCAGTTCGTAGGCCTCTTTGACCGTCATCTTAAAGCTAAAGTCACCCAAAATGTAGAGCTCGTCGTCCACAGCAACCTTGCTGTTAATGTTGGCGACCATGGCGTCGTTCATCTGCGCAACAGTCGACCAAGGCCTATCGCTAAGCCGTAGCATGTTCTCGTGTCCAAAGTGAGTATCGCTGGTAAACCAGATCACGGGGACCTCCTAACGCTCTTGCTCGGAATAGTTGCTCGTCGTCTCGCCGAATCCGTCGGCACATCGCGCTTCGATCCGCACGATATCTTGGTAGATAAGGCGATGCTTTTCATCGCGCCATTCATCGTCATGGTAATGGCCAAAGAACCAGGTGCGGTAGTCGAGTCGCCCATCGAGCTCGCCCAAAAAGGCCTGCAGCGAATCGTCGTAGAACTCGCGATTGCACTCCATGCACAGCTCGTCTGCCAAATCGACCGGCGCCTCGTGAGTCACAACATAGTCGACCTTCCAGCCCACACGATCGAGCGAGGCGCGACAGTATTCCACCTCGCTCTCACTCGGCATTTCCTCGGGCCACCACGTCTTTCCCTCCCGGCGCCACTGTTTGTCATGGCTCGCGGCTCCACCCATGGCGAGCACCGTGTTCCCCGCGATGTCGAACACCTCGCCGCGCATCAGGTGCAGCACATGTGGGCGAGCCTCGTGAACGAGGCCCCCGTTCCACTCTCGGATCGGCAGCCCCGCCAGCAAATGGTGATTCTCGTGATTACCGTCGACAAAACACGTGGTCCAGGGCTTGGACTCAAACCAGTCGAGCCAGTATTTGTCGGTGTTTGAGCCACTCCATATAAAGCCAAAGTCACCGGCAACGATCACCACGTCATCGCGCGTCAGCGTACGACCCAATGGCCAAACGCGCGACGAGAAGCGGCTCGCCCCGTACTCGGCAACACCGTGAACGTCTCCGGTAACGAAAATGGACATCAAACAACACCTCCGCGCTGTGCGGCTCTGGACAAATCGATAGCAGAAATTGCGGGTCTGCCCCGGCATCTGCATCCCTTAGGGCTTACCCCTCGTTCTTCCATCCAAACGGGTCAAACACCCAAAAGATCAGATCGAGCACGCCGCCGGTCATCATGGCACCGGCAAGGGCGATGATGACGTGCAGGGAACTGGCACTTCGGAGCACGTCGAATGGCCCCAGAACAGCCAGCAGCGCGATCGCTGCGCCGGCTGCGCACAGCGCGAGACACGGCCCCGCGTCCTTGACGCACTTCTTTGCGAGATGTTTGGTGTTGTCACTCATCGATATCGAACTCCTTAGAGGGTCGCTGTTCAGATGCATGCCGCCGCGACGGAGCATGACGGCAGGTTAAGTGTCACATGTCGTGCGGACACGTTTTTAAACCCACGCGTCCGCAGGGACCCATATCCTTGCAGAGCAGCCCTGAAGAATCTCCTAAACCGCCGACGGGCAACATGCTGAACAGGGGATCTTTCCTCGCTTGAGCGCGGTCGCCAAAGGCACGCTTGTTCTGATGGCGTTTTGAGGAAGGTTCTTGCATCCAGCAGAGCGGTGATAAATCTTGCCGTTCTTAGTGACGATTACCTTGATTTTTGAGGTATCCACACTGCGGGGCTCGATGGGCGCGGTCGCTTCTCGATGAGCCGACGCTGTTTTCCAAGGCTTGCCTCTCGAAAAACCAGAATCGCAGAACCGATTGATATAGCTGTCGAAACATCCATCGAACAGCAGCCCCGTTGCCAGGCCCGCCATGAATCCACAGACGATCGCGGCCTCTCCCCTAATTTGCATATGTCCCTCCTTAATCGCTCTTAAAGAACAAGGCAGCGCGCGCCGCATGGAGCCTCATCACCCCCCACGGTACGCGCCGAAAATGGCCCGCAGTCCCTTCTGTCCCTAACGAATCAGCTGGCGGCGTTTATCGGACAGGAAGACACCGGCGGCTACCAGGACCGTGCCGCCGATAACGAAGGTCTCGCCCAGCAGGTCGAACGCATCGCCCGTGGCAGGCATCGCCGTCTGCTGCGTCGCAATCTCGGTTGTTGCCACCGCATGTTTGGCCTGGTACGTCACCTGCGTAGCGGTCTGAGCCTGCTCGCCATTCCCGCGTTCGGCGGCCTCTTGGCGAGCAATCTCGGCGTTGAGCTCGGCAATAGCCTGGTCGAGCTCGGCCTTGGCGGCGGTGTAGTTTGCGAGCGCCTCCAAGTATGCCGGCGCCACGGCATCCGTCGCAGCCACGGCGTCATCGAGTTCGGCCTTGGCGGTCGCGGCACGCTCGGCGGCATCGTGGGCCGCAGCGATCTTGGCGTTAAGTACCTCGTCCGCATCGTCAGTGCTGCCGTTGACAATGGCTTCGGCAATATTGATTCTGCGCAGGCGGGCAACCGCGGCGGCAGAGGCGCGCGCGCGACA
>JAQCYU010000034.1 GCA_027682925.1 Coriobacteriaceae bacterium AF45-21 | reverse complement strand
CGATCCGGGAAAACGGAAAACCTCCTGCGACGCGATGCGCAGCGAGGTGGCGCGGGGACGCAGCGTGCTCATTTCAAGCCATCTGCTCGACGACCTGGCAGACCTCACCGACTCGTTCTACTTCATCGAGGCCGGCACGCTCGTGGAAAAGACCGAGTCGTCCTCGCAGACGCTCAAGCAGGAATACCTCGATACATACGAGCGAGGTGAATGACATGATAGGCAAGAGCTATGCAAAGATAGCGATTGTTGGCTTTGTACTTTGTCTTGCAATGGTGCTATGTGCATCATTTGCGAGGTATAGGTCCGAGCAGTCGTTCATCGATGGCGCTGAAAATGGGTTTGGCATAGACGGGATGTATGTCAACGATGGCGCGACCAGGCCGTCTATGGCGATTCTTGCAGGCGAAGACATGGAATGGCAAATCTGTAATGACGATGGCTCTTGTCTGGGTGGTCGTTTGGCCGCAACGAGCGACCCGAATTCGTTCGATCTTCTCGACAATGATGGATCGGATTGCGGTTCAGTTCACCTGTCGTATGCATCACGAGATGGGATGGACGGCATTCTCTACGTCTCCCACGAGTCTGGCGATTTCAAGATGCGCAGGACTAACCGAGTGCCGGCTTTTTTCGAGGAGTGAGAATTCCCGGCGGTCTGCCGATCAGGCCGCCGGGGTATTGAACCCCGCATTCATCCGTACACACACGGATGAATGCGGGAAGTGTCCGGATGAAGTTGATAATCAAGGAAACAAAGCCGTTCTGCCTGGGACGGCTTTGGCTTGGACTTTAACTACAACATCGCAATCGACACTTATCAGCTCACGCAACGCGCATGGCCAAATCTCGGACGCTGGTGCATGGAGGACCTTCGAGATTTACTGGACATCCAAAACGACGACGCACACCGCGTGCTCGCCGACTGCGAAGACGAGATGGCTGTCTACAATGCGATCAGAAACGGCGTGAAGTCCGGAGAGCTTTCTGTGGAACCGCCGCGCCGTCGCGCGAGCCGACCGGGCAACCCGGGCAATCTGGTCCCGGCTCTCCCGGTCGTATTCCTACGATATCGCCCCTAGATCACCAATGTGTCAGATAAAGAATGAGGCAATGGCTATGATCACGCCTACGGCAGATGCAACGACTGCGGCTTTTTTCCTCTCCTTTAGTCCGACGAATAGGGTTGCCGTAAAGTAAAGGGCGGAAATGCAGGCTATGGCAAGCGAAACGAGTTCCTTGGGCGGTTTCAGCAAAAGGTCGCTAGCAAAGAGTAATGCAAGCAGGGCAAAGCCGATTGTGGTCAAGTATCTCGATTGATTTTGCGACTGCATGGCAACTGCCTTTCAGAACATGCAAGTGAAAAGTCGGTACGATGTCATTGCGGTTGCAAACAAGCCGCCGCCAGGACCGGTTGTCACGAGACCGGCGATAACTTCAGCGGTGCCAGCAAGGTAGGGATCGCGCAGGCAAGCCTCCTCCTTCGCGTTCAGCTTGACCTTGTGAGGGACGGTGCGGTTATTTGCAGATCCGTGAGAATCGCACCACGCCTTGGAATATGAATCCGTGCAGCGCCCGCGCTCAAAAAAAGGGATATATCGTAATTTTCGTCGTAGTTGACTCAGACGTAGATATCGCTGCTCTCGGCGGGAGATCCCTCGTCGGCATAGGCTGCCGCAACGGGTACAAATGGTGTCATGACAAGGGAGAGGCAAAGAGTTGCTGAGACGATGGAGGGCAGGCATTTCTTCATGGCTGGCTCCTTAATCTGGCCTTTGATAGTTACTCGATGTCGATAGTTACTCGATGTCGCCTCCTTCCGCATTATATCCGTTGTATTTGGCGTATTTCTTTAATAAGGCAAGAGGTTCTTCCAGTCAAAGGTAAAACCCGTCACAAAGACAACCGATAACGTTGGCGGTAACTGGGGCGGTGCCCCCTCGGCGACAACCGACAAGGTTTTTCTGCTCTCGGCAACCGAAGTATACGGGGATATGCAATCCGACGGCATCCAGTACGAGTGCTACAAATCCAAGGGCGTGACGGGGTCGAACTATTCCGGTGCATCAGGCTATAGCCACTGGACTCGCTCCGTGAGACCGCGCAGCTCCACGTCCTTTCGCTATGTTCAAAGCGGCGGTATTTGCTACAGCTACAGCGCGACGGACTCGTTTTATGTTCTCCCCGCTTTCTGCTTCTGATCTCTTTTAGCGCAAAGCCCTCGCAATCCTGCGAGGGCTTTTCTTTTGGCGATTACTCGAACAATTCGAGGTTCATAGCACAGGTAATCGGGTTGAGGAGACATGGGGTCACACAGCGGCTCTCAGAGCGCTTGCCGCACTCCCCCGCCATTACTCCTGCGGCGTCCTCGTATGGAGCCCATCCTGCTTGGCGTTTCGTTGCAACAGCCAACTTGTCCACCGATCAAGTGAGCTACTGGAATAAATACAGCGACACGCTTGTCCGTTACAGTCGCTATATCTATGTAAATCGCCGCGATAAATACAGCCCTTACTCGGCTGTATACCAGCTACGCGTATGTAGATTCATATCGCGTTAATAAATCGGCTCAAGCGCGTGCAAAACGCACAAGTAACCGCAAAGGGCGATTATCGCGCAGGTAGATTTTTGGCACCCTGTTGCTTAATCAAAATTAAGCAATTGCTTAAAACAAAAAAGGTCAGGCACTAGGTGCCTGACCTGCAAACTTCTGGTCGGGACGACTGGATTCGAACCAGCGACCCCTTGACCCCCAGTCAAGTGCGCTACCAAGCTGCGCCACGTCCCGAAGCTTTTGTTTGTTGCTCTGCTCTCGCTCGCAACAGGGAGTATATTAACCCGAAACTTTAGCCTTGTGCAAGAACTTTTTTAAGAATTTTGAAGCAAATCCAAAATTGTATCTGCGAGCTGGGGTTTTGTGAGTACGGGAAGTTCCAGCACGCCCGTTGTGCTCACAATCCACGCCTTGTTGGTATCGGTTCCAAAACCCGAATCGGCGCGCGAGACGTCGTTGGCGATAATGGCATCGCACCCTTTGCGCGCCAATTTGCGTTTCGCGTACTCCACGACGTTATCGGTCTCGGCCGCAAAGCCGATCACGCAGCGGTTGCCCTTGTGGCGCGAAAGCTCGGCCAGAATATCGACCGTCTCCACGAGCTCGATTCGATCCAGGCGCTCGTTGACCTTTTTGAGCTTATGGTCCGCAGGGGCCGCCGGTGTGTAGTCGGCGACTGCGGCGGCACAGATGGCCGCGTCGGCCGCCTGGAAGGCGCTCTGGGCAGCTTGTAGCATCTCTGCGGCGGTCTGCACGCGCACGCACTCCACATCGCGCGGGATTTCGAGCGACGTCGGCCCCAACACCAGCGTGACCGTAGCGCCGCGGCGTGCGGCCTCCCCCGCCAGGGCGATGCCCATCTTGCCCGAAGAGCGATTGCCAATGAAGCGCACCGGTCGATCGGTTCGTGCGTGGGACCGGCGGTAATTACGATGCGCTTACCTGCCAGGTCCTGAGGCGCGGGGTTGAGCACCTCACAGACAGCCTCTACGATGTCCTCGGGCTCGCTCATGCGGCCCGTGTCCACGTCACCGCAGGCAAGGTAGCCGCTGCCGGGTCCCACCACATGGACACCGCGCTCGCACAGCGTGGCCATGTTGGCCTGTGTCGCCGGCGCCTTCCACATGCCGTTGTTCATAGCGGGTGCGATCACGATGGGTCGCGGCGTCGCAAGCAGCGTGGTGGAGATAAGGTCGTCGGCGATGCCGTTGGCCATCTTGGCGATGATATTGGCGGTCGCGGGCGCTACGACCACCAGATCGGGCTCCTGCGCGAGCGAAATATGGTGGATGGGGTCGGACGGGTCGTCGAACAGGCCCACGGCGACGGGCTCGTTGGTGAGCGCGCGGAAGGTGAGCGGACCCACGAACTCCGTGGCATGCTCGCTCATAACGACCTTGACGCGTGCGCCGCGCTTTTGCAGCAGGCGCACGATATTGCACGACTTATAGGCGGCGATCCCGCCGGTGATGCCCAGCAGGATCGTTTTTCCCTCAAGTTGCATTGAATTGTTGGATTCCGCCGTCATCTTTAGGCTTCCTTGCTCGGGAGCACCAGCAGACGGTGACAGTAGGGGCAGTGCGTAATCTCACTGCCGTCGTGGTTGAGGTCGCTCATGGACGATGCCTGCAGCGCGGTGTGACAGACCGTGGGAATGTTGCCCTGGATGGTCTCGACGGCAAGGCCGCGGAATTGCTTGAGCAGGCGCTCGTAGTCGGTGAGCACATCGGTCGGCAGCGTGGCGGCAAGTGCAATGCGCTCCTTGGTGGCGGCGTCGATCTTGCCCTGTAGGTCGGCGGCCTTGGCGCGGGCGGCCTTGGTATCGGCCTTCACGCCCTCCTCGAACTTGGCGATGATAGCCTGCGCGCGGGCCTCGCGGTCGAGCGCCTCTTTGTGGGCGACAACGACATCCTTGCGGGTGTGCTCAATCTTGTCCAGACGCTTGGCCAGGGTGGCGAGCTCGTTCTCCAGGTCCTGAACCTCGCGGTAATCAGAACCGTCGACGTGACGCTTCTTGGCAGCCTCGATGGCGTTGTTGGTCTGAATCTCGGTGGTGTTGAGATCGTCGAGCTCAATGTCCAGATCCTTGCGCTGGGCGTAGAGCTTGGTCATCTCGGATTTTAGCTTCACATAGGTCTTGCGCTTGGAAGCAAGCTCCTTGAGCTCCGGCATATTGGCAAGTTCGCTCTTGTTGCGGGCGAGCTCCAAATCGATCTGTTGCAGCTTGAGTAGCGTAGCGCCGGCGCTCATAAGTTCTCTCCTTTTGTCACAGTCCACCATTGGCAAGGGTTCAGTATTTTAATCGCATGACGGGGGTCGACCCCGGCATCAACTGCAGAGTTCATCAATATATCAACGAACGGCTCCTCAGAGCGGTCGTGGCCGAGCATTATTACCGGCAGCCCGCGCAAGGCAAGGTCTTGCGCCACGTGGTAGCCCGCCTCGCCCGTCACGACAACGTCCGCGCCCGCGGCGATGGCGAGCTCTCCAAAGTCGCCCAGGGAGCCGCCCAAAATAGCGACGGTACGGCATGCGTGCTCGGCTTCGCCCCACGCACGCGGGTCGCTGCCGAAGGCCGTGGCAGCACGGGTGGCAAGATCGCGCAGCGTGCACGGGTCGTTGAACGTTGCAAACGCGCCCAGGCCGGTGGCCTCGGGGTCGTCCACGTGCTCCAGTGAGCTCACGGGTGCGGCACCCAGCAGCTCGCTCAGGCAGACACGGGCTTCGTGCGAGCGGTCCAAGTTGGTGTGGAGCGAGATAATGCTCACGCCGCAACGCGCTGCCTCGTAGAGCGTCGCGCTGCATTGGGGTCGTGTGGCATCCGCCGGACAAAAGGCCTCGGGCGCCTTGATATAGATGGGATGATGCGTCAGCAGCACGTTGGCGCCGGCCTCGAGAGCACGGTGCACGTTGGCCTCGGTCGCGTCGAGCGCGCAGGCCACGCTGGTAATCTCGGCGGCAGGGTCGCCCACAGATAGCCCAACATGATCCCAGCCCTCGGCGTCCGCCTTGGGGTAGCGTGCTAGCAGCGCGCACTCAAGCTCGGCGACGATCATGCGGCGCCTACAATCGAGAGCAGCGTCTGGGCAAACTCGTCCAGATCGTCCAGATTCACGCGGTCATCGAAGGAGATGCGCAGTGCACCCAGCGCCTGTTCGCGGCCAATACCCATGGCGCTGAGCACGTGGCTCGGGTCCATGCTGCCGCTCGAGCACGCCGAGCCGGCCGAAACCTCAAAGCCGGCGGCATCGAGCTTGACGATGAGCTCCTCGGAGTCCATGCCGTCAACGTAGATCGACACCATGCCCGGCAGGCGATCGGCCTGTGCGTAGTCGCCCATCGTGGCGTGAATGCGAGGATGGGCCGTAAGCGTGGCGTAGAGCTTATCGGATAAGGCCTGCAGCGTTGTGCGCTCCCGGGCCACATTCGGAAGCAACACGGATGCGGCGGCGGCAAAAGCCAGCTGCGTGCGCAGATCCTGCGTGCCGGCACGACGACCGGCCTCCTGTCCGCCGCCAAAGATGCGGGGACGCAGTGGGGTGCGGGTCTTAACGTAGAGCGCGCCGGATGCCACGGGACCGCCAATCTTGTGGGCGGCGACGGACATGGCGTCGACGCCCAGCTCGGCGGCATCGAGCGGAATATGCAGATAACCCTGGATGGCATCGGTGTGGAACAGGGCGCCCTCGGTATGCGCGGCCGTGGCTAGCTCGCGGATGGGCTGCACCACGCCTGTCTCGTTGTTGGCGGCCATGATGCTCACGAGCGCGACGTCGTCGCCGAGCAGCTCGATGAGCGCGGCGGGCTCAATGTAGCCCGCACGGCAGGGCTGTACCAGGTCGACGGTAAAGCCGGCGGCACGCAGCAGCGGCAGGTTGTCCAAGATCGAATCGTGCTCGATGGCAGATACGATCACGCGGTTACGCTTGCGGTCGCGCTGGCGAGCGCCTTCGGCAAGACCGAGCAGCGCCAGCTGGTTGGCTTCGGTGCCGCCGTTGGTCAGTACAATCTCGGACGGGCGGACGCGTGCGCCAAAGCTGCGGGCGATCTCGCGACGTGCAACCTCCAGACGCGCTGCAGCCTTGCGGCCGAGAGAGTGCAGCGAGTTGGGGTTGACGCCGGCAAGCTCGCTGTCGTCGTACTCGCGCTGCGCAAGGAGCGCCTCGGCGCGCATGGGCGTCGAGGCGGCATAGTCAAGATTCACGGGTATGCGGTTTTGACCTGCGGTCATAAGGGTTTATGCCTCCTGTGCGGCCTCGTTGCCCAGCTTCTGCAGCAGCGCAACCTCGGCAGCGGGATCTTCGGACTTAAATACGGCAGAACCGGCCACGAGCACATTGGCGCCGGCCTTGACGACCTCGGCAATGTTCTTGGAAGAAATGCCACCGTCGACCTCGATGAGGGGCGAAACGCCGTGACGCTCGCACATGGCCTTGAGCTCGTGGAGCTTAGCGATGGTGCCCGGGATAAAGCTCTGGCCGCCAAAGCCGGGGTTCACGCTCATCAGCAGCACCATATCGACGACGTCGATGATGCTCTCGAGTACGCACACGGGGGTGGCGGGGTTGAGCACCACGCCGGCCTTGACGCCGCGCTGCTGCAGATGCGTGAGCGTGCGGTGCAGGTGCGTGGAGGCCTCGTAGTGCACGGTGATCATGTCGGCACCGGCGTCGGCGTACCAATCGACGGTCTCGTCGGGGTTCGATACCATCAGGTGTGCGTCGACCGGTACATCGGTGGAGCGCTTGACGGCCTTGAGGATATCGACGCCAAAGGTGAGATTGCCGGTAAAGTGACCGTCCATAACGTCAAAGTGCACGTAGTCGGCGCCGGCGATCTTGTCGAGCTCGCCCTTGAGGTTGGCCATGTCGGCCGAAAGGACGGATGGAGCGATTTTGATGGAACCCATGGTAGTAGCCTTTCTGCGCTAGTCGGTGAGTCCGTAGAACTCTTGAGAAGGGACGCGATCGGTAAGAATCTCGAGCGCCCTATCCAAAGTAACACCGTTGTAGAGCGTTTGCTCCACGGCAAAGGTGAGCGGAATGTCTACGCCCAGTGAACGGGCAAGCTCGCTGACGCTGCGGGCCGCGACGGCACCCTCGACCACCATATGCGTGCGCGTCTGATACTCGTCGAGCGACACGCCGTGGGCAAACTCGTAGCCAAAGGTGCGGTTGCGCGAGTGCTCCGAGGTGCAGGTGGCAATGAGGTCGCCCATGCCGGCAAGTCCCATGCAGGTCATAGCTTGACCGCCGCGGGCGTGCACCAGTCGGCTGATCTCGGCCAGGCCGCGCGTCATGATAAGGGCGAGCGTGTTGTCGCCCGCGCCGGTGCCGGCGGAGATGCCGCACACGATGGCGATGACGTTTTTCATGGCGCCGCAAACCTCGACGCCGGTCATGTCCTGCGACAGGTAGATGCGGAAGGCCGTGGATAGGAGCAGGTCCTTAAAGGTCTCCCCTATCTGCAGGTCTTTGCTGGCGATGACGGCGGCAGAAAGCCCGCCGCGGCAGATCTCCTCGGCATGGTTGGGGCCGGAGAGCGCCGCCACGCGCGCCTCGTTGCCGATCTCGCTGGCAATGACCTCGCTCATGAGCAGGCCGGACTCGGGCTCAATGCCCTTCGTGAGGCAGAGCACCGGGGTATCGGCGGCGATGAAGGGTGCTGCCTGATGACATACGCTGCGAAGGTGCGTCGAAGGAACGGCAAAGATGATGGCCTCGGCACCGTCGAGCGCCTGCGCCAGGTCCGTCGTGGCGACGACGTTGCCGGGCAGCTTGTAGCCCACAAGGTAGCGGGGGTTGCGGTGCTCGCCGTTAATGCCGGAGGCCGTCTGCTCGCTATGGGCCCACATGGTCACGTGCTCGGCTCGCGCGGCGGCAAGGCCGGCGACGGCGGTTCCCCAGGAGCCAGAGCCAATCAGCGCAACATTCATGACTCTCTCCTACTTATCGTCGGGCTCGGTGACGCGCTTGGTAAACGAGAGCTTTGACTCCTTACCAGCCATGAGCTTTTGGATATTCGAGCGATGGGCCCATACCACGGTGATGCCGATCATCGCCATGCAAAACTTAAGTCCCAGGCTGCTGTACGGAAAGACCGCACAAGCGGCGATGGGAAGGCCGATGGCGGCGGCAAGCGAGCCCACCGACACAAATTTGGTGATGGCGACGGCCACGATAAACATGCCCAACAGCGAAAGTCCGATGGGCCAGTACCAGGCGAGGATGACGCCCAGACCAACTGCGATGCCCTTGCCGCCATGGAAGTTGAGGTAGGGCGAGAAGATATGGCCCCACACGGCTGCCAGGCAGATGACGCCGAGCATCCAGTCGCCGGCGGCACCGGGGGCCATAATGCTCACGGGGAAGCCATAGCCCAAGTCGGCAATGAGCGGACGCGCGATAAGGACGCAGATGGCGCCCTTAAGGCAGTCGAGCAGCAGCGTGAGCGCGGCCACCTTGGGGCCGGCCACGCGCAGGGCGTTGGTGGTGCCGATGTTGCCGGAGCCCGCCTTACGAATGTCCGTGTGGTTGAACACGCGGCCCAGGATCAGACCAAACGGAATCGCCCCGATAAAGAACGAGACCACGGCACAGATGGCGGTCAGAAGAATCGGATTATGCATCCTTTTGCTCCTTCTTCCTAAAGAAGAGTCGAATGGGCGTGCCGGCAAAGTCGAAGGTCGAGCGCATGCGGTTCTCCACGTAGCGCTGGTAGGTGTCGTTGACCAGGTCACTGTGGTTGACGAAGAACGTGAACGTCGGCGGGTTGACGCCCGTCTGGGTCACGTAGTGCATACGCAGGCGGCGCTTGCCGTCCACCACGGTATGACCGAACTCGCGCAGGTCGGTGAGGAACGTGTTGAGGCGTGAGGTACTGATCTTTTGCGAGCGCGTCTTTTCGGCCGCGTCGACCATCGACCAGATCTTCTCGACGCTACGGCCGGTCAGGGCCGAGATGCGCAGATACTGGGCCCAGGGAGCCATGACGCCCAGACGGCGGTCGACGGTCTCCATGCAGGCCTCGCGCTTGCGGTCGTCGTCGAGCAGGTCCCACTTGTTGAGCAGCACCACGATGGCGCAGCCGCGCTCGATGGCCAAGCCCATGACCTTTTGGTCCTGCTCGGTGACGCCCACGGAGGCGTCGACGACGAGCAACGCCACGTCGGCGCGATCGATGGCGCGCAGGCCGCGAACCATGGAGTAGTACTCGATATTTTCGTACACGGTGCTCTTCTTGCGAATGCCCGCGGTGTCGACCATGCGGTAGTGCTTGCCGTCGCGCTCGACGACGGTGTCGATGGCATCGCGCGTGGTGCCGGCGATGTTAGACACGATGGAACGGTCGGCGCCCAGGATGCGGTTGAACAGCGAGGACTTACCGGCGTTGGGGCGGCCGATGATGGCCACGTTCAGCGCATCGGGGTACTCGTCGGCGACCTCGTCGTCTTCTGCCGGCAACAGGGCCACGATATCGTCGAGCAGGTCGCCCGTGCCGTGGCCGTGCAGGGCCGAAAGCGGCGTGGGCTCGCCGATGCCGAGCGAATAGAACTCCCAGATGCTGTCGTTTTCGCGGTCGGGGTTGTCGAGCTTGTTCACCAGCAGAAAGACCGGCTTGTCGCAGCGCTTGAGCATGCGGGCGACCGACTCGTCCTCCTCGGTGACGCCGGTGCGGCCGTCGACCACAAACAGGATGACGGCGGCTTCCTCGGCGGCGGCGAGCGCCTGGTCGCGGATGGACGTGGCAAACACGTCATCGCTCTTGAGCGGTTCGATGCCGCCCGTGTCGACGATGGTGAACTCGCGGCCGTTCCAATCGGCCGTGTGATACGAGCGGTCGCGTGTGACGCCTCGGGACTCGTGGACGATGGCGTCCGAGGTCTGGGCCAGGCGGTTAACGAGCGTGGACTTGCCCACGTTGGGGCGTCCGACGACGGCGACGATAGGTTTCATCTGCTCTCCTTTAATGGGTAGGGTCAGCGGAATTAGTAGAGTCGGCAGGCACAATGCCAAGGATGTGCTCCAGGGTATCGAGCAGCTCATGCGGCATGGTCGACACCACATGAACCTCGGCGCCGCGACTGGTAAGGCTTGCGAGTAAATCGTCACGATGATACTCGTCAAGCGTCATGCCGTCAGCGTTGAACATGAGCTTAGGCACAAAGAGCATAACCCCCGACAGATCTTGGGGCAGCTGCTCCAAGATGTCACACGCGACGATGAGGCCGGTCACGTCCACGTTGCCGCCAAAGTAGCGGTTCTTGATGGCCGTGACAGTGCCGGCGAGTCCCTGGGGCGACTCCACAAAGCGGGCCACCGTGTCGCGTGCGCTGGCGCCCGAGAGGCACAGCAGGTGCTGGCTGCGGGCGGCGATGGCCTCGCGGACGCGGGCCAGACGCTCGGTATCGGCGGCAAGCACGTCGTCGGTCTCGTCTAGATACGAGCGGATCATGCCGATGCCGTCGTAGTACTGCGGGTAACCGTCGTAAAAGTCCGCCTCGGGAGGATCGATGCCGGCGTCCAGATAGAACTCGTCGCTCATCTGGAAGGTGTGGCGGCCAAAGCGCTCGAAGGCACGGTCCTGGTAGGGACGGATCATGGCAATGGTCTCGCGCGCCAGCTCGGGCTTGTCGCTGTAGGACCAGCTAAAACGGTTCTGATGCTTGGTAAAGCCGAGCGGCACGATGCCCAGGCTGGTGATTTGCTCGTGCTCCTCGCAAAAGCGCAGGGTCTTTTCCAGCTCCTCGCCGTCGTTCATGCCGGGGCACAGCACAATCTGCGCGTGAATCTCGATGCCGGCGGCCATGATGGTCTCGAGCACGTCCATGCCTCGCTGAGCGTTACGGCCCATCATACGACGGCGGACGTCGGGGCTCACAGCGTGGACCGACACGTTCATGGGACTCATGTTGCGCTGGATGATGTTTTGCACGTCCTCGTCGGTGAGGTTCGTAAGCGTGACAAAGTTGCCTTGCAAAAAGCTTAGGCGATAGTCGTCGTCGCGAATATAGAGCGTGGAGCGGCCGCCCTTGGGGAGCATGGTCATAAAGCAGAACACGCAGGCGTTGACGCAGGTACGCATGCCGTCGAAGATGGGGCCATCGAACTCCAAACCCCAATCCTCGCCGGGAAAGCGGTCGAGCTCGACGGGGGTGACGGTGCCGTCGCGCGGGTCGAAAACCTCGAGCTCGACGGTATCATCGTCGGCCTCCCAGAGCCACACAATCATGTCGGTAAGCTGCTCACCGTTGACCGTGAGCACGCGCATGCCCGGCTCGATACCCACATCCCACGCGGGCGATTCGGGACGCACGTTCTTGACGAGCGCGCCCTCACCCGGCTCGGGGTCGCGGCTGCGCCCGTAATCGGCCACCTCGGCGGCGTATGCGGGTACGGTCTGGTCCATGGTTAGCGGCAAAGCTCCTTGATGCGCGTGACGGCGCGTTCGATGTGTTCTTGCGGGGTGGAGGCTCCGGCGGTGATGCCGATGTGGTGAGCGTCGGCAAACCACGCGGCCTGGAGCTCGGAAGCTTCCTCGATGTGATGCGTGCGCTCGCAGGCGTCTGCGCAAATCTGCGCCAGGCGGCGGGTGTTGCCCGAGTTCTTGCCGCCCACGATGACCATGCAGTCGCAGCGGTTGGCAAGTGTGGCTGCTGCCTGTTGACGCTCACTCGTGGCGGCGCAGATGGTGTTGATCACGCGCAGCTCCTGCACGCGCGGGGTGATAGCAGCCACGACCTCGGCGAGGTTCTGCGCAGTCTGGGTGGTTTGCACGACGAGGCCTACCTTGCCCTTGAGCGACAAGGCGGTGGCGTCGGCGGCACAGCTCACGACCTGTGCATCATTGCCGGCGTGGCCCAAGATGCCCTCAACCTCGGGATGGCCCGGCTCGCCTACGACTACCACGCGGTAGCCCTCGCGTACCAGGCGCTCGGCGGCCACATGGACCTTCTTCACGTAGGGACAGGTGGCGTCGACCACGGTAAGGCCGCGCTCGCGGGCAGCATCGATCACTTGCGGCACCACGCCGTGGGCGCGGATGATCACGGTACCGGTTGCGGCGCTATCCAGGTTCTCAGCCAGGCTAACGCCTGCCTCAGCGAGCTCGCGCACCACGATAGGGTTATGGATGAGCGGACCCAAGGTATGGACCTGATTGCACTCCCCTGCCTGCGGCGCAGCGGCCAGCGCCATATCGAGCGCACGCTGTACGCCGTAGCAAGTGCCGGCGTGGGCGGCGATCTCGATGGTAGGCGCGGTTGCGTGGTCGGACGCAGTCGCGGCGGTGTTCGTCACGTTCTCGCTCATGGCTAGAACCTGCCGGATGCTCGGCGCACAGCTCGTCACGCATGGCGTATACGCGGCTCATGGCCTCGGACTCAAACCAGGTCAGGCGCTCCGTACGCTTAAGCCCGGCCGGCGCGTCCGAAAGCGCGACGGCCTTGCCGGCACGAATCCAGCACTTCTTGGGACGCATGAGCTTTTTGCCCGCGGGCGTGATGTCGGACCAGCCGCAAATGGCGAGCGGGTTGACGGGCGCCTTGCCCATCTGGGCGATGAGCGCAAAACCGCCGTGGACCTCGGGCTTGATCTCGCGCGAGCGGATGCGCGTGCCCTCGGGGAAGATCAGGACGTCCTCGCCGCGCTGCAGCGCATGCTGGGCGGCGCGCAGGCACTTCATGTCGGCGGTGCCGCGCTCCACGGGAATGCCGCCCACGCGGCTAAAGGCCCAGCGTACGATCTTGCTCTTGGCGAACTCGGACTTAAAGATGGGGCGAATGCGGCGGCCGCCAAAGAACAGCGCCGTCTCCACGGCCAAGAGCTCAGCCATCGAGGTGTGGTTGCAGATGACCACGCTGCCGCGGCCGTCCTGGCGCTCAAACAGCAGGTCAGCGTCCTCGACCTTCCAGCGCCACATGAGCTTGGAGAAGGCCCAAAGGATGGCCATGACTACGACGACGGTGCCGCGAATGAGCGCTGGGAACTCTGCGTAGGGGGCGTTGTAATAGTCCTCGGGCGTCTGCTTAAACAGGCGCATGGGCTACCTCCTTTGGTTGATGAGGTCCTCGATAATGCGGACGACCTCGTCGATGGTATGGGCGGTGGAGTCGACGTGCACGGCGTCCTCGGCGGGCACGAGCGGGGCGACCTCGCGGCTGCTGTCAAGCTTGTCGCGCTGCTTAAGGGCGTCGAGAGTCTCGTCGACCTCGGCCTCGAGCTGCTCGGCAGTAAGCGGCTGGGCGTCGTTTTGGTGACGCTGCAGCACGCGGCGGCGGGCGCGCTCGCGCGGGTCGGCGGTCAGGAAGACCTTGACCTGCGCGTTGGGGAACACGACGGTTCCGATGTCGCGACCCTCGGCCACGATATCGCGGTCCTCGGCGGCGCGGCGCTGGTGAATGAGCATGGCGGCGCGCACGCCCGGGTAGGCCGAGACCTTGGACACGTTGGCGTCGACCTGCGGGGTACGAATGGCGGCCGAAGCGTCCTGGCCGTCAATGGTCAGGCGCGTATCCTCGCCGGTGCCGTTGGTAAAGCAAATCTCGATCTGCTCGGCGAGGGCGTCGATGGCCGTCTCGTCGTTCAGATCGATGCCGCGGTCGAGCGCGGCGAAGGTGACGGCGCGATACATGGCGCCCGTGTCGAGCTTGTTAAAGCCCAGCTGGCGGGCGATCTCCTTGGCGATGGTGGATTTGCCGGAACCGGCGGGGCCGTCGATGGCAACGATCATGCAATGCTTCCTTTCGATGGTTGACGTGCTGGTATGGTTCGCGGGGGCAGGGGCGCGGCGGGTTGCCTAGCCTGTGTAGCGCTCGCGGTAGGTGTTGCGCTTGGGTGCGGAGCCGTGGCTGCCGTGGTGACGCGTGCGGCTGGCGGGCGTGTCTTGGGGCTTGCCGCCGTTGCGCTTGGCGCTCGCCTGCTTGGGCGGGATGCCGCCGGCCTTGAGGACCTGTACCTCGCGGTCGGTGAGCTCGCGCCACGAGCCCTTGGCCACGTCCTTGAGCTCCAGGCCGGCAAAGTTGCAGCGATGCAGGCGGATTACCGGATGGTGAATCTTGCTCAGCATGCGCTTGACCTGGTTTTTGCGCCCCTCGCGGATGATGACCTCCACGGCGGTGGTGCCGGGCTTGACGCCTTGCGGAGCCACGGCCTCTGCCTCGCGCGCGTTGATGACGCGGCAGATCGCCGGCTGGCACAGGCCGTCGTCGAGTTCGATGCCGCGGCGGAGTGGTTCTAAGTCGCGATCGGTCAGGTGGCCGTCCACGAGCGCCTGGTAGGTCTTATAGACATGCTTGCTGGGGTGCAGCAGATCCTGCGACAGGTCGCCATCGGTGGTAAAGAGCAAAAGGCCTGTGGTGTCTCGGTCCAGGCGGCCCACCGGGAATAGTCCCGGAAAGCGGTCGCGGGGGACCAGGTCGGCCACGCAAGGGCGCTCCTGCGGGTCGCTCATGGTGGTGAGGTAGCCGGTCGGCTTGTAGAGCATCAAGTACACGGCGCCCTGGTTGAGCTTGACGGGCATGCCGTCGACCTCGATGTGGTCGTGGTCGACGTCGACCTTGGTGCCCAGTTCGGTCGCGACCTGGCCGTTGACGGTCACGCGGCCGGCAGTCATCAGGTCTTCCGACCCGCGGCGGCTCGCCACGCCCGCGCGCGCCAAAAAGCGCTGCAGGCGCATGGTGTGCGGATAGACGGGCTGGGCGTCGGACTCGTGCGTATCCGCGTTGGGTACCGCAGCGCCGGCGCGCGTCTCCCCTACTTCGTTAATCCTCGTCATGCAAATCCTCCGAGGTCTCGTCGACGACCAGGGTCTCCAAGTCCTCGATTGCCTCAACATCGTCAACATCGGTATCGAGCAGTTCGCGCTCCTCGTCCAGGTCCTCGGCCTGCTCCTCGAGCGTGGACTGAATGCTGCGGCCGCTCAGGCGTTCGCGGATAAACTGACGCGACTGCTCGTCGGGGGCAAACTGCTCCAGGTCGGGCAGGTCGCGGGTGGAACGCAGACCGAACTTTTCCAAGAAGGCGTTGGTCGTGCCGTAGATGATGGCCTGACTGCGCTGGGGGTCGCGTCCGAGCTCGCGCACCAGACCTTTGTCCACGAGCGACGCGATGACGCCGTCAGAATTGACGCCGCGGATGCCTTTGACCACCTCGCGCGTCACGGGCTGGTGGTATGCGATGACGGCCAGTGTTTCGAGCGCCGCCTGCGACAGCTTTTGCGTGTCCCAGCTCAGCACATAGGCCTCGACCACGTCGTGGTAGGCGGGATGCGTAAACAGGCGCCAGCCGCCGGCGACCTCGCGCAGCTGAAAGCCACGGTTGGCCTCCTCGTACTCAACCTTGAGCTCGGCGAGCAGCGATGCGCACTCGCCGGGGGCGATATCCAGCGCACCTGCCAGCGCGGGCGCGCTCACCGGGTCGCTCGACACCAGCAGCAGCGCCTCGAGGGCGCCTTTGAGGCTGTTTGCCTCCAGCGTGGAAAGGGTTGACATGGTTGCAGCTCCTATTCGGTGAGCTCGGGGCCCTCGCCAGGCACGTATGCCTCGGCGCCCTCGACGCGGTTGATTTGAATGGTTCCAAAGATCTCGTCCTGGCTCAGCGTGAGCGAGCCACGCTTGGCGAGCTCCAGCATGGCCAAAAAGGTGACGACGAGTTGCTCGGTCGTGGCGTCGCCGTCCAACAGCTCGCGGAAGGTGCAGGTCTGGTGCGCATGGTAAAGCGGTCGACTGAGGCCACGGTCAGGTCGAGCGGCACGCGATGCGGTGCCACGTGCTCGGCCTCCAGCAAGAAGGTCTGTCGCTTGCCGTCCAGGTCGGCACAGATGACGGCGAGACCGCGCAGCGTGATGCCGGCAAGGTAGTCGGGCATAAGGCCTAGGAACTCGGGGTCGGGGCCGGCCACGCGCGGATGCATGCGGCTTTCGGCCTGCATGCGGGCACCGAGGGCCGCAGCCGCGCCCTTAAACTGCTTGTAAGCGATCAGGCGCTGAATCAGGACCTCGCGCAGGGCATCGCCGTCGAGCGCGCTGAGTTCCTCGAGGTCTTCGTCGAACTCGTCATCGTCGTCATCTACTTTGCGCGGGGCCTCCTGCGGCACCAGCGAGGCAGCCTTGATGTCCAAAAGGGTTGCCGCGACTAGCAAAAAGTCGCTCGCCACGTCCAGGTCCAGCGCCTCGATGCGTTCGGCCTCGGCAAGGTACTGCTCGGCCACCTCGCTGATGGAGATAGCGCCGATATCTACTTTTTGGCGGGTTACCAGCTGCAGCAGCAGGTCGAACGGTCCGCTGTAGACCTGCGTCGACACGCGATACGACATCTTCGACCTCCTTTGACGGCGCCTTCGCGGCGCGGTTTGGGTGCATATTACGACCGTTTTGCACGGTCGACCTGTAAGTTTACCTTAGATGCCGGCGATTGCGAAGTTGAGCAGCTGCTCAGCAAGCGGATACACGGTAACGTCGAAATAGCGGCCGATCACATCGATGCCGGTCCACATGGGCAGTAGATACAGCACAATGATGAGGATGGACATAGCGTATTGCTGCAGACGGTAATAATTGTTGAGCGCCTTGCCTTTGAGGAACGGCACGATGATCGACGAGCCATCGAGCGGCGGGATCGGGACGAGGTTAAAGAACGCGAGCGACAGGTTGACTACGATAAACGTGGCGCCGAAGTTCATGATCTGTGACGCCAGGGCAAAGGACATGTTGGTATAGAGGCTGCCATATGCCGCGTGCATGAGGGCGGCAGCGAGGCACGCGAGCGAGATGTTCGATGCGGGGCCGGCTACGCTCACCAGGACCTCGTCGCGCTTGGGGTGCTTGAGGTTGTTGAGGTAGACGGGCACGGGTTTGGCGAAGGCGAACACCGGGCCGCCGGCCGCGAGCATGAGCAGCGGCAGGATGATGGTGCCAAACGGGTCGATATGGTTAAGCGGGTTGAGCGACACGCGGCCGCGCGAACGGGCCGTCTTGTCGCCGAGCGCCCAGGCCGCGGCGGCGTGTGCGCTCTCGTGGATCACGATGCCCACGATGACGGCGACGGCGCTGGCGAGCAGGTTCATGAGGTAGCTGCTGGACATGGCACTCTCCTAGCGGACGCGGCGCGAGGCGCGCGTGAGCAGGTAGTCAATTACAAACAGGATCACAGCGACGATGGCGTAATCCAGGCGGAAGACGCCGCCAAAGGGCGAGGTGATGACGCCGTAGCCGGCGATGGCACTCGGCAGCGCGCGCGAAAGCTCAACGACAAAGCCCACGATCTGCAGCTTGGCGGTCAGGCCGCTAAAGCACAGCAGCACGGTCATCGCGCTCATAAAGATGCCGCAGATGCGACAGGCGATGGCGATGATGCTCATCGCCACGGCAGCGGCCTTACGAGAGTTCACGCGCGGTCTCCTCTTCGATCTGGGTGGAAAGCTCCAGCCATTCGTCCTCGAGCTTGGGTAGCTCTTGCTTAAGGCCGTTATATTCCCCCAGCGCGGCGTTGAACTTGTCTTGATCGGCATAAAGCTCTTCGCTTGCCATCAATTCCATAAGCTCGTCATAGCGGGCGCGCTTTTTATCGAGCTCCGTCTCGATCTTCTTGAGCTGGTTGCGCACGCCCTTGAGCTTTTTGTTGAGCGCGGTACGGGCCTGTGCCTCAGCGCGCTTTTGCTCCTTGGTCTTTTTGCCCTCGGCCGGCTTGGGGGCCGCGGTGGGGCTGCTGTCTTGGGCGGCGTTGGCGGGCTTAGTGCTCTTGCCTGCCGCAGGCGCACTCTCCCCTGCCGCCTCGGCGGCGGCGCGGGCCGCGAGGTCCTCGCGCTTGTAGAGGTAGTAGTCGTAGTCGCCGTCGTAGACCGTGACCTTGCCATCGCGGATGTCGATCACGCGGTTGGCAACGGCGCGCACCAGGTGCTCGTCGTGGCTGATCAGCACGATGGTGCCGGGGAAGTTTTGCAGGGCGTTCTCGAGCATGTCCACCGAGTCGATGTCCAGGTGGTTGGTGGGCTCGTCCAGGCACAGGAGCGCCTCGGGGGCCACGAGCATTTTGGCGAGCGCGAGACGCGCTTTTTCGCCGCCGGAGAGTACGCGGACCTGCTTTTCGATGGAATCGTTGTCGCTAAACAGGAAGGCGCCCAGCAGGCTGCGTTGCTGCGGCACGGTCCACTTTGGCGTGACGGTGTCGATCTCTTGCAGGACGGTGTTGGACTCGGTCATGCCCTCGAGCGCGTGCTGGGCGTAGTAGGCCACACCCACGTTGGTGCCCAGATCGCGGGTGCCAGTAGTGGGCGGCTCAAGGCCAGCGAGGATCTTCATGAGGGTGGACTTACCGGCGCCGTTGGGGCCGACGAGCGCCACGTGCTCGCCGCGGTAGAGCTTGAGGTCGATGTCGCTGTAAATGTGCTTATCGCCGTATGACTTGGAGACGCCCTCGAGGCCCACGACCATGTCGCCGGAGCGCGGCGGGTCGGGGAACTTAAAGTCGATGTGCTTGTGGCCCTCGGGCAGGATGACGAGCTCCTTTTTGATCTGCTCGATCTTGCGGATGCGCTCCTGGGCCTGGGCTGCCTTGGTGGGCTTGTAGCGGAACTTGTCAACGAAGACCTGCATGTGGGCGATGTCTCGCTCCTGAGCGGCACGCTTGGCGCGCATCTGCTCCAGGTTGTCCTCGCGCTGCTTGAGGTAGCTGCTGTAGTTGCCGGTGTAGGTGGTCACGCGACGGTTTTCGAGCGCGGCGACGTGGTCGACGCAGGCGTCCATGAAGGCGCGGTCGTGGCTGACGATGAGCACGGCGCCGTCGTAGTTGGCGATAAAGCCGCGCAACCACTGGACGCTTTCGAGATCCAGGTGGTTGGTGGGCTCGTCCAGAAGCAGCAGGTCGGGGTGGCGCAGGAAGAGCTTGGCGAGCGCGATGCGCATCTGCCAGCCGCCCGAGAACTCGGAGCACGGGCGCTCAAAGTCGGTGACCTTAAAGCCCAGGCCGGACAGGATCTTGCGGGCGTTGCTCTCGAGTTCGTAGCCGCCCAGGTGCTCAAAGCGGTCTTGGACCTGGCCGTACTCGTTGAGGAGTGCGTCGACATCCTTGCCCTGTTCGGAGAGTTCGGTGATCTGGGCCTGCAGCTCGTTAGCGCGCTCGCCCATGCGGCGGATTTCCTTGGCGGCGGCCATGACCTCGGCAAGGATGGTGGTGTCCTTGTGCTCCAGGTTGGTTTCCTGCTCTAGGTAGCCCACCTGGCAGTCCTTGGCGTACTGGACCTGGCCGGCATCGGGGCTGTCGATGCCCATGATGATCTTGAGCATGGTGGTTTTGCCGGCGCCGTTGGGCCCAACGAGCGCAAAGCGCTCGCCGGGGTTGATCTGGAAGGACGCGCCGCTAAAGAGGACGCGCGCGCCGAAGCTTTTTTCGATCTTGTCGACCAGGAGGATCATGGTGCCGCCTTTGACCTTGTGTGCCTATATGAAAAAAGGCCCCAACTTGCGTTGGAGCCTCATTCAATGCTCGGGTGGAGACGAGGGGGATCGAACCCCTGACCTCTTGACTGCCAGTCAAGCGCTCTCCCAGCTGAGCTACGCCCCCGTGCGAAAAAGTACTATACGGGAACTCGGACCACGATGCAAGGACAATTTTGGAAAATTTCGCAGTCGCGGCGCGGGCCGCCATCCGCCCAACGGCCATCCCGCCGGCGCCGGTCCCGTTATCGGGGCCAACCGCGCTCCCGCCGACCCGGCGATTTCAAAACCATACCGGTTTACGGGGCTAGCCCGGGAACTCCCGAGCATGCCGTAATCGGTAAAATCAAAACCGCAGGTAGACGACTTGCGCATTCCGTGAAATGCAGGGTATGGACGGCCGGTCCGGGTCCAGCCCCGTAATCCGGCACAGTTTTGAAATGGTTCTTGTCAACCAGCATAATCTATTACGTGGATTTGAACTGCAAACGTTTATCAAAGCAATTTGGCAGGCGTATGGAGTGGGAACTATGGCAAAAAGAAGCCGGGCTATTTGCCCGGCCCCTCGATTCTCTGGTGGGCCCTCCGGGATTCGAACCCAGAACCCAGGGATTATGAGTCCCCTGCGCTAACCGTTGCGCCAAGAGCCCTTGCAAAGTGGTGGATGTGATAGAGGCCGTCGGAGCGGGCCACCCATCTTGAACCACGATGTGAAATACTACCATGCACGCGGCACCCGTTCAACGCACGATCTTGTCGACCAGGAGGATCATGGTGCCGCCTTTGACCTTGTGTGCCTATATGAAAAAAGGCCCCAACTTGCGTTGGAGCCTCATTCAATGCTCGGGTGGAGACGA
>JAQCYU010000033.1 GCA_027682925.1 Coriobacteriaceae bacterium AF45-21 | reverse complement strand
GATGCTGTCGAAGATGTCGCCCCCAGCCGCTGGCGCCCGCGCCGGCAGATGCTGTCGAAGATGTCGCCCCCAGCCGCTGGCGCCCGCGCCGGCACCGTAGCCGCCGCCATACGCGCCGCCTGCGCCCGGCATGCCGCCAAACATGAGCATCTGGTCGTACTCTTTGCGCTTCTTCTCGTCCGAAAGCGTCTCGTAGGCCTCGCTGATCTCCTTGAACTTGGCCTCGTCGCCGCCGGCATCGGGGTGATATTTTTGCGCGAGCTTGCGAAACGCGCTCTTGATCTCTTTGTCGGAGGCGCTCTTGGATACGCCCAGGATGTCATAGAAGGTTTTGCCTGCAGCCATCGTAGCTCCTCTCCTGTTTCATCCGCCGCCCAGCGGGCGGCGGCTCATGCTTTCATATGGCACTAGGCCAGAAAGGGCCCCGGGTGTTGCCCCGGGGCCCTTCTCAATTACTCCTCGGTGCTCTCGGCCGTATCGGCCGCAGCATCCTCGGGCGCCGCTTCGGGCTCCGGTGCGGGGCGCTTCTCGCCACCGTAGGTCACCGTCACCATCGCGGAACGCAGGATGCGATCCGCCATGCGGTAGCCCTTCTGGTACACGTCGTTGACGGTCTCGTCGTACTGCGATGCGTCCTCGACGCGACCCACAGCCTGGTGCTCGAGCGGATCGAACGCCTCGCCCTTGGGGTCGATGGGCTCAACGCCCTCGTGCGCAAACACATCAAGCAGCTTGGCATGCACCGCATCGACGCCATCGACGAACTGCTTAAAGTCGTCGGAAAGCTCTTGGCTGCGGGCATGGTCAATCGCGCGCTCGATATCGTCAATCACCGGCAACAGCGCGGTGACAAGCTTCTCGGTCGCGCGCTCGCGCTCGGCGATACGCTCATTGGCGGTGCGGCGACGGAAGTTCTCCCAGTCGGCCTGCAGACGGGCGGTACGCTCGGTGGCGTCCTTTGCCTTGTCCTCGGCGGCCTTCTGAGCCTCTGCCGCAGCATCGAGCTCATTGCGCACGTCGGCAAGCTCTTTCTGAGCCTGCTCGAACTTGAGCTTAAAGTCGTTGTCGGCGGCTTCCTCACCGGCGCGGATAGCGGCTTCCACCATCTCGTCCTCGGTCATCGTCGCCTCCTTGTTGGAATCCTCTACCTGGTTCTCGGCAGCCTCGGCGGCCGGGGCCTCGTTGGCCTCGGTATCGTCAACGGCCTCTACGGGAATCTTCACGTCCTTCTCCTCAGAGTCAACGGGGGCGGCGCCAGCGGCGGCCGCCTCCGTGCGAGCTTTACGGGCGGACATGATTATTTGTCCTCGTCGTCCACAACCTCGTAGTCGGCGTCGACAACGTCATCGTCGGCAGGCTGGGCGCCAGCGGCACCGTCGGTCTGCTGCTGAGCGTCGGCGTAGACAACCTGGGCCAGCTCGTAGGCCACGGACTGCAGGGACTCGCCGGCAGCCTTGATAGCCTCGACGTCAGAGCCCTCGAGCGCCTTCTTGGCGTCGGCGATAGCGGCCTCGGCCTTGGACTTCACGTCGGCGGAAACCTTGTCGCCCAGCTCGTTGAGGGTCTGCTCGGTGGAGTAGCACAGGCTGTCGGTCTGGTTGCGGACCTCGACCTCTTCCTTCTGCTTCTTGTCCTCCTCGGCATGAGCCTCGGCGTCCTTGACCATACGATCGACTTCGTCGTCGGACAGAGCGGTGGAACCGGAAATGGTGATCTGCTGCTCCTTGCCGGTGCCCTTGTCCTTAGCGGAGACCTTGACGATGCCGTTGGCGTCGATGTCGAAGGTGACCTCGATCTGCGGCACGCCGCGGCGGGCAGCCGGGATACCGGTCAGCTGGAACTTACCGAGCGACTTGTTATCGCGGGCAAGCTCGCGCTCGCCCTGGAGCACGTTGATCTCGACGCTGGTCTGGTTGTCGGCAGCGGTGGAGTAGACCTCGGTCTTGGAGGTCGGGATCGTGGTGTTGCGGTCGATCATCTTGGTCATGATGCCGCCCATGGTCTCGACGCCCAGCGACAGCGGGGTAACGTCGAGCAGCAGGATGCCCTCGACGTCGCCGGTGAGCACGCCGCCCTGGACGGCAGCGCCGTCGGCAACGACCTCGTCGGGGTTCACGGACATGTTGGGCTGCTTGCCGGTCATGGTCTTGACGAGCTCCTGGACGGCGGGCATACGGGTAGAGCCGCCGACGAGGATGACCTCGGTCAGATCGGAGAGCTTGAGCTTAGCATCGCGCAGGGCGTTGGTGACAGGCTGCTTGCAGCGCTCGAGCAGGTCGCGGGTGATCTTCTCGAACTCGGCGCGGGTCAGCGTGTAGTTGAGGTGCAGCGGGCCGGACTGGTTCATGGTAATGAACGGCAGGTTGATGGTGGTCTGCTGGGCGGCGGAGAGCTCCTTCTTGGCGTTCTCGGCGGCCTCCTTCAGACGCTGCAGGGCCATGGGGTCCTGACGCAGGTCGACACCGTTCTCCTGCTGGAACTTATCGGCCATCCAATCGATGACGCGCTGATCCCAGTCGTCGCCGCCCAGGTGGTTGTCGCCCGAGGTGGACAGAACCTCAAACACGCCGTCGGCGAGGTCGAGGATGGAGACGTCGAAGGTGCCGCCGCCCAGGTCGAAGACCAGGATGCGCTGGTCGGTGCCCTGCTTGTCCAGGCCATAGGCAAGAGCAGCAGCAGTCGGCTCGTTGACGATACGCTTGACGTTGAGGCCGGCGATCTTACCGGCGTCCTTGGTGGCCTGACGCTGGGCGTCGTTGAAGTAGGCCGGGACGGTGATGACGGCGTCGGTGACGGTCTCGCCCAGATACTTCTCGGCGTCGGCCTTCATCTTTGCGAGCGTCATGGCGCTCACCTGCTCGGCGGTGTAATCCTTGCCCTCGATGTCGACGACGGCACGGCCGCCCTGGCCCTCCTTGACCTCATACGGCACGGTCTTGATCTCGGAGGTGCACTCGGAGTACTTGCGGCCCATGAAGCGCTTGATGGAGAACACGGTGTTCTTGGGGTTGGTGACAGCCTGGTTCTTAGCGGCCTTACCCACAACGCGGTCGCCGTCGGCACGGAAGCCCACGACGGACGGGGTGGTGCGGTCGCCCTCGGCGTTCACGATAATGGTCGGAGAACCGCCCTCGAGAACGGCCATGGCGGAGTTAGTAGTACCAAGGTCGATACCAAGAATCTTACTCATTAGAAATTCCCTCTCTCTTTTGCGTTCGCGTCGCCTCGACGGTCTGTCGCGCGGCGCTTCGGCTTGTCTTTCAGGATGTAGTGTATCCCCTTATGGGCTGGAATATACAAAATCTAAGTCAATTCATATAAGATTTCTTATTGCTGAGAGTTTAGGTTCTTAAATGCGCAGGTAGATGCGCTGATTGAGTTCTCGGCAAATCTATTGAGATCTATGTAGAGATGGCTGAGGTTTGGGTCCGAAGGTGCCTGGGGCTGCCTTGCGGAAAGGGTATCCCGGTCTGAGCGCGAATTCTGGGACACAGTTTCCGCCGGGCGGTCCAACCGGAAGCTGCGACCCGTTTTTCGGCCAAATAACGGGATGCCCTTTCCGCAGGCGCGCTTAATAGCTCAATATTTCAAGTCACCTTTAGCTAACATTTACGCAGCTCAGCGGCCCCACCTGCGTGTTTTTTAGTAAACCTTGGCATACTCGGCGAACGGTATGAAGATGCCGGCCAGAGGGTATTGCAAACGGTCGCTCCCGTGGTATGTTTTTGCCCGAATCAAACCGGCGCGCATCGCCTGTAGCGTCGGTCAACAGAGAGGAAACTACCATGGCTCATCCCGTAATTGATGCCGACGAGTGCATCGCTTGTGGCGTTTGCGTCGACTCCTGCCCCGCTGGCGTTCTGGAGCTCCAGGACGTCGCTACCGTCGCTGACGAGGATTCCTGCGTCGCCTGTGGCGCTTGCCAGGACGCTTGCCCCGCCGGCGCGATCACCGAGATCGTCGAGGAGTAACAGCTCCCCCACCTGCACACTCAAAAGTACACCGTGCACAAAAAGGAGGCCTCCGCATCGCCGCGGAGGCCTCCTTTTGCATTCGTCGTTACTAGGACAGGTCGTCCTCGTAGGGCATTAAATCGGCAAGGTAGCCCTTCTCCTTGAGCATGGCCTCGATCTCGTCGAGGGTCTGCTCGTCTTCCGCGGCGATGCGATGGAAGTGGTAGCCGCTGGTCACCGTCAGCAGCGGGAAGCTCTTGCCGCTGGCGATGCCCTCTAGGTAGCGCTCGACATCGCGGCGGTTGCGGATGTCCAGGTCGGCCGTGATCTTGCCGTACACACGATGGTTGACGATCACGTTGAGCACGGCGCCACCCGCGTCGACGATACTCGTAAGCTCGTCGCCCGCCTGCTCCACGCTGTGGCGCACCTTAACAAGACGCGTGGGCACGGCGGGGCTACTCGCAGCTTCCTGCAGCACGTAGCCGCGGTTGGTCGCCACGATATCGTGCCCATCGGCACGCAACAGGGCAATATCCTGAACCACGACCTGACGGCTCACGCCAACCTCGCGGGCAAGTGCGCTGCCCGAAACGGGCTCCTTGGCTCCTTCGAGCACGCCCATGATGGCACGGCGACGCTCGCGGGCGTCATTATTTACCGTCCAGCAGACGCAGGTGCTTAAGCGAGAGGTCGAGGATCGGCGCAGAGTGCGTCAGGGCGCCCGAGCTAATATAGTCGACACCCAGATCGGCCAGGGCGCGAATGTTGCTGGCGTCCACGTTGCCCGAGCACTCGGTCTTGGCGCGGCCATCGATAAGCTCAATCGCGGCAGCCATGTCGTCGTGGGTCATGTTGTCGAACATGATGATGTCGGCGCCGGCTTCCACGGCCTCGCGCACCATGTCCAGGTTCTCGCACTCGATCTCGACCGTCGTGGTAAACGATGCATGGGCGCGCGCCATCTCGATCGCACGCATCACGCCGCCGGCGCGTCGATGTGGTTGTCCTTGAGCATGACGGCCGTCGACAGGTTGTAACGGTGGTTGCTGCCGCCGCCGATCTCGACCGCGGCCTTCTCGAAGACGCGCATGCCCGGCGTGGTCTTGCGCGTGTCGACGAGCACGGTCTTGGTTCCCTCGAGCGCCGCGGCCATGCTGTGCGTGTAGGTAGCGATGCCGCTCATGCGCTGCAGGTAGTTGAGCGCCACGCGCTCACCCGAAAGCAGCACGCGCGCATCGCCCCGCACCTGACCCACATGGTCGCCGGCATGCACCTCGTCGCCATCCGAAACATCGAACAACACGGAGCTCTGCGGATCCAGCAGCTCAAAGGTGCGAGCGAATACGTCCAGGCCGGCGATAATGCCATCGGCCTTGGCGATGAGCTCAACGGTAGCGGGGCGCGCCGTGGGGCACACGCTCGCCGTACTCACGTCCTCAAACGTGATGTCCTCGCGCAGAGCCTGCAAAATCAGATCATCGACGACGAGCTTCATGGTAATGGGATTCATGGTCTACTCCTCCACGGCCTGTGTGCCGGCAGCACGGGCCAAATCATCGATTGCAAGGGTCTCGGCGCTCAGGGCGCGGTGACGTCCGTCAAGCGCGGGCTCACCGGCCTGCTCCACGGTCAGCGACTCGCCGGTGCGCATACGCCAAGCAGCGCGGCGGCCCCAAACTAGGGACTCGAGCAGGCTGTTGGAAGCTAGACGATTCTTGCCGTGAACACCGTTGCAGGCCGTCTCGCCAGCGGCGTAGAGCTCGGGCATCGAGGTGCGGCCGTCCTTGTCGACCCACACGCCGCCCATAAAGTAGTGCTGCGTGGGCGTAACGGGAATGGGCTCGTCCAAGATGTCGCGACCGTCCTCCAGACAGCGCGCGCGGATGTTGGCAAAGTGCCCGGTCACCACGTCGCGCTCGACGGGGGCAAAGCTCAGCCACTCGTGCTCGGTGCCGTCCTGCTTCATCTGCTCGCGAATAGCGGCGGCGACAACATCGCGCGGCTGCAGCTCGTCGGTAAAGCGCTCGCCGGCGGCATTGAGCAGAATCGCGCCTTCGCCGCGGCAGCTCTCGCTGATCAGGAAGGTGCGGCCCGGCTGCGGCGAGAACAGTCCCGTGGGGTGGATCTGCACGTAGTCCAGGTGCTCCATCGTGATGCCGTGCTCCTGCGCGATGTAGCAGGCGTCACCGGTGAGCTGCGGGTAGTTAGTCGAATGGTCGTACACGCCGCCGATACCGCCTGTCGCCCACAGCGTGCGGCGGGCATGAATCTTAAACGGCTCGCCGGCATGCACGCCCTCGGCGGCATTTGCCAGCTCGTCGGCGGGACGAACCGAGTTGTCCTCGTCCACGGAAACGGCGACGACACCGACACACACCGTGACGCCGTCACGCTCGCCCGTCAGGATGTCGGTCATGGCCACGTGCTCCAAAATCTGCACGTTATCCAGCTTGCGAACGGCCTGGAGCAGCTTGGTCGTGATCTCCTTGCCCGTAATGTCGGCATGGAAGGCAATACGCGGACGGCTGTGCGCACCCTCGCGGGTAAAGTTGAGGCTGCCGTCGGCCTTGCGCTCAAAATCCACGCCCATCGCTAGCAGATCGTTGATGACCGAACGGCTCGAACGGATCATGATGTCGACGCTCTCGCGGCGATTCTCGTAGTGGCCGGCGTGCATGGTGTCCTCAAAGAAGGCATCGTAGTCCGAGCCCTCGGGCAGTACGCAGATGCCGCCCTGCGCGAGCATCGAATCGCACTCGTCGACAGCGCCCTTGGAGAGCATGATCACGCGCGTGCTCGTCGGCAGGTTGAGAGCCGCGTACAGGCCCGCCACGCCACAGCCGGCAATGACGACGTCGCACTCCATGTCGGGGTATTGTTTGGTTTCCACAGGAATCCTCTCCCTTGTAATGTGACATGCGGGACTGTCCCTCATGTCACATTGTTCTAGCGCGCTGCGTACTCGAGCATACGGTCGAGCGTGAGCTTGGCCTGGTCTGCCGCCTCGTCCGAGACGCCGATCTGCACCTCGCCCTCGCCCGTCTCCAGGCAGCGCACGAGCTTTTCGAGCGTGATGAGGTCCATGTTGACGCAGGTGGGCTTCACCGCGGGGAAGTGGAACTTCTTGCCGGTGCCCTGGCAGCGGCGCTCGAGCTCGTAGAGCACGCCGCGGACCGTCACGATAATGAACTCGCTGGCGTCGGACTCCTCGGCATACTTGATGATGCCGGCGGTGGAGCGATGTAGTCGGCCTCGGCCAGGACGTCGGCCTTGCACTCAGGATGCGCCAGCACGAGCGCGTCGGGGTGGGCCTCCGTCGCGTCGACGATCTGCTCGACGGTGATGATGTGATGGCGCGGGCAGTAGCCGTTGTTGAGGATGACGTGCTTTTGCGGCACCTGCTCGGCTACGAAGCGGCCCAGGTTTTGGTCGGGGATGAACAGGACGTGCTGCTGCGGCAGCTCGGACACGATCTTGACGGCGTTGGAGCTGGTGACGCACACGTCGCTCCAGCTCTTGATCTCGACCGTGGAGTTGACGTAGCAGACCACGGCAAGGTCGTCACCGTACTCGGCGCGCGCCGCGTCGACCGTCTCACGCTTGACCATGTGCGCCATGGGGCAGTCCGCGCCCGGCTCGGGCAGCAGCACGGTCTTGGTGGGGTTGAGCAGCTTGGCACTCTCGCCCATAAACTCCACGCCGCACAGCACGATAGTCTGCTGCGGCAGGCTCTTGGCGAGTTTTGCCAGGTAGAAACTGTCGCCGACGTAATCGGCAACGGCTTGGACCTCGGGCGCCACATAGTAGTGCGCCAGGATTACCGCGTCACGTTGGGCTTTTAGTTGCTGAATGGCCTCGACGAGCTCTGCGGGCACCAGTGCCGCGCGCTCCGTTGCCGTCGTTGCCGATGCTAGGCCGGCCGCGATATCGCGTGCAAGCTCCGATGCATCCATGTTCGCGCTCTGTGCCATCAAGGCCCCTCTCTTTTGGCGAATCTTGGGGCTTTAGTATGACACCTGGCTTTACAGCTGACAAGACAGTGTATACAGGTGTAAAGTTGGAATAAAGATTCAATCTTGGGGCGGGTCCATTTTCGAACTGGCAAGCTGAGGACAGCCGAAAATGGACCCGCCCCATGATTCGGGCAGCCCGTTTTGTCCTGGACCAAGGGGCAGTGGTCAAAAAGGGCCAAATATGAGTACTGTCACCAAATTAGTAGCATCGATTTTCCGGTCCAGAGCAGCAAAATCGCCTTGTTTGGAGCCCGATCGCGACTCTGAAGAACGAAAATCGATGCACTTTTGGCCTCTGGCACCGATTTTTGAGGCCATTTGGCTGCCACCAAACTGGTAACAGTACTCATATTTGGCCCTTTTTGACCACCGGGTTTCCGGCAGGCCCCAAAAGCGGGTCCGAATCGCTCGATCCGGGCCCGCTGGGGGTAGCGAGCACAATCGAGGTGTAAGCAGCAAGAGAGGGCCATCGCCTAGAATCGTCAGCGCCTAGATATTCAACGAGAGGAAAGACAATGGTCCGCAGCGACATGCTACCCCAGCCGGACCGGGGGCTCGGCCTCGACCGGCCCCAGACCGAGGCATTTCACCGACGAGTTCAAGAGGAAGATAGTCGATCTCCACAACGCCGGAAAGCCCAGGCGCGAGGCCATGGACGAGTGCGACCTCGACAAGAGCACCGTGGAGAGGCGGGTCAAGTCGATAAACGAGACCGGCTCGCCGCGCGCCGCCGACAACCGCACGCCCGAGTAGAACCGGATCCTGGAGCCCGAGCGCGAGAACCGCAGGCTCCGGATGGAGGTCGACGTCTTAAGACGAGCGGCGCCAGCATACGCTCGGAAGTCAGGGCCATGGCGGCCAACGGGGGGGCCGCTGCCCCATATCGGCGCAACGCTGGCATCGAGGCCTTCTGACCTGTGTCAAGATTTCGGACACGCAAGCTCGAGAAATCAAGCGGCCATAGGCATGGCCTCGAGCTTGGGCTCGGTTCTCTCGAAGAAGGCCGCCATGGCCTCGGCCGGCACCTTGTAGCCGATCGTCGAGCGGGGCCTTCGGCGGTTGTAGTACGCCTCGATGAACTCGACCACCGCGTGCTTGGCGGAATCCCTGGTCGGGAAGCTGCGCCTGTAGTACATCTCGTTCTTCAGCATGGCGAGGAACGACTCGGCCACCGCGTTGTCGTGGCAGTTGCCGGCGCGGCTGCAGGACAGCCGCACGTCGTTGTCGCGCGCCCATTCGGCCAGAAGCCTGCTGGTGTACTGGGCGCCGCGGTCGGCGTGGAATATCGCGTTGCCGGCCACGTAGCCGCGCGATTTGGCCGACGCCAGCGCCGAAACCACGATGTCGGCGGTCATGCGCTCGGAGAGCGACCAGCCCACCACCATGCGGGTGTTGAGGTCGATGACCGTCGACAGGTACAGCCATCCCTCGCCGGTGCGCAGGTAGGTGATGTCGCCCACGAGCTTGCAGGTTGGAACGGGACTGGTGAAGTCGCGGCGCACCAGGTCGGGCCGGGGCCTGGCCTTCGGGTCGGGGATGGTGGTGCGCTTCCTGGCGTTGGGCGTGCAGCCGCGTATTCCCAGCTCGCGCATCAGCTTGCGCACCCTGTACAGGGTCAATCCGGAGAACTCGCCGGGCAGGAAGCATTTCACGAACCGGAAGCCGAACCTGCGGTCCGACTCCAGCCACACGCGCCGGACCGCCTCGCGCTCGGCCGACCAGTCTTCTCGCGGGCAGCCGTTGGAGAGCCACGAGTAGAAGCCCGATCGGCTCACGCCGAGCACGCGGGCCATCATTTTCACCGGGAATTCGGCCTTCTCCGCCAACATCATCCGGTAGCATGCGGCTACGCCTGGCTTTTGGCGAAGAAGGCCGCGGCTTTTTTCAAGAAGGCGTTCTCCATCTCGAGCTCGCGTATGCGCCTTTTCGCCTCGCGAAGCTCGCGGTCCTCGGCCTTGGGGTCGGGCCCGCCGGCAAGCTCGCGCCGGCGGCTCTGCACCCACTTGTTCACGGTCTTGGAATTCAGGCCCAGTTCTGCGCAGCATTCCGTTATCGGCCTGCCCGTCGAGATGATGTAGTCGGCGGTCTCGCGCCTGAACTCGTCGGTGTACTTGGCGGCTGGGTTGGACATAGCATACCGTCCTCTCGGTCGTCGATGAATGCATTCTAAAGGATTGGGCCTCTAGCATGCGTGTCCGAAAAGACGATACAGGTCAGACAACCCAATCAGACGTCGTCTCGAGCACGTCCTCTGCACGGTCGAGCGTGCTTCTGGCCTTGGCACCCTGTTTGAACCACGAGCGCAGGTCCTCGAGCGTGCTGCCCGCTGCGTACACCTTGATTTTGCGACCGCCTTTCGTGGTCACCGTGCAACGGTCGCCGCTCTCGCTATCCTCGTGCGCCGTGACCTTCTTGAGATAATCGCGGCGGAACGCCACGACGCGGGCGTTGCTGATCTCGATGAACCAATCGTCGTCGACAAGCGAGGTGCCCGTGGCACCTCGGCTCGCCATCTCCTCGGCGAAGGAGAAACCGAGTTCGCGCTCCTGTCTGCCGATCTCGTAGATACCACGGGCGGGCATGCTGAGCATGAGCAGAGGCAGGAGTCCCCCTATGAACAGGAAGAGGCATGGGACGAGCAGGAGCAGACGAGCACCGGCGTCGGTGAAAACAGCCATGAAGGCGATCACGAGCGAGAAGACGAGCGCCATACCGTTGAAAACAATCGTCAACGGCTTGATGGCAGACCAACACAGACCCGCCTTGGTCATCGGGCCGTCAACAGCGTCCGAGACCTCGATGCCCTCTTCCTCCAGACGGGCGAGGAGGTTGAGCGAGCACACCCCCTCGAGGCTTATCGAGCAGAACTTCCGGTCGCCCTCGAACAGGTCGATCCTCATCATCTGCGTGTGAAGCGTTGCACGGGTGATGTTGCCAAACGTCGTCTCCTTGCGGATGCCGAAGGCGTTACGCGAGAGAATTCGCTCACCGTCCACGTCGATGCGCGGGATGCTCAGCAGGGCCCAGATGGCCATGCCCGCGAGCGCCATGGCGTGACCGAACCACACAAGTTCGTGGTCCCACTCGCCCAACGAGACGCCCTGCCAGACGTAGACACCCAGCATGAGCAGTTCGAACGCGACGGCGCAGCAGGCGATGATCGTGCGAATGGCAGCGGGCATGCGCACCGTGAAGCGATCGAGGCTGTCCGTCGCCTCACTGCGCTCGCGCGCGCCGCGACGGGCGACCCATGCAGTGAGCGGACCGACGATGAACACCACCATCGCCACGCGCAGGAACGATTCGAGTATGTCGCCCATATTAACCACCATCCCAATAGAAAACGTGAATTTGGGAGACTATAGCAGAGCGAAGCGATCTGCACGGCATCGTCCGGGTGTTTTCGGCATACGGTGGAAGCTGGTGGGGGTCGGCGCCGTAACCGGATGCGCATTCGGCCTCGCCAATGCCGTCGGCGGCGAGCTTTTCGCCCGACAGGCCTATCCACTCGTCGTGCATCTGCCGCTTGTCGTCTACCTGTGCGTACGCTATCGCCTGAGTCCGCTGCTCGCCATCCTGGGCGTTACCAGCGCCTACCTGAGCTGCCAGTTTAGCAACTGGATGGGCATCGCCGCATTCGCTGCCACCGATTCGCAAATCGCATATTACGCGGCGCGCATCATCACGACGCTCGGCGTCTTTGCGATCTTGCTGCATTGGGCCAGAGACATCGGTCCGCGCCTGGCGGCCAAAAGCCCCACCGAGTTGGAGATTCTGCTCATCCTGCCGCTCGTCTACTACATCTTCGACTACGCCACCAACGTCTATACCACGCTCTTCCACTCGGGCTCGGTAGTAACCGTTGAGTTTTTGGCGTTCGCCCTCTGCGCGTTCTACCTTATGTTTCTTGCCGTCTACCTTCGCGAATACGAGGCAAAGGAAATCGCCGAGCGCGAGCGCTGGATGCTCGCGACCCGCGACAGCGCGGCCATCAAAGAGCTCGAAGCCTGGCGCCAGTCCGGACGCGAGCTCTCGGTTCTCCGTCACGACATGCGCCACTACCTGCGCGGTCTAGCGGCCCTGATCGAAGAGGGTCACACCGATGAGGCACTCGAGCGCATCGACGCGCTCTGCGAGACCAACGACCGCACCGCCGTGCGCCGCTACTGCGCCAACGAAACGGTCAACATTGCGCTCTCGTCGCTTTCCGCGGACATCAACGCGCACGGCATCACCGCCGACCTGCACGCCGCCGTGCCCGAAACCGTCCACGTGGGCGATGTCGATCTATTCAGTGTGGTATCGAACGCCCTGGACAATGCCATCGCCGCGGCGAGCGCCGCCCCCGAAGGCAAGCGGTTTGTCGACCTGGACCTTCGCTACGAAGACGGTCAGCTTCTATTGCTGGTTTCCAACACGTTTGGCCGTGCGCCGCACATGGTCGACGGCATGCCCGTGGCTCAGCACACTGGGCACGGCTTTGGCACCAAGAGCATTATGCTTGCCGTCGAGCGCATGAACGGCAACTGCCAGTTCCGCATTAACGGCGACCGGTTTGAGCTGCGCGCCGTGATGTAGGGGCTGCCGCCAACCTCGCTACAGCGGTGCAGCCGCCGGGGTCAGCTGCTTAATGTAGGCCCACATGCGCTGCTTGGCGGCCTTGTCGGTGAGCGCCGCCTCAAAACCGTCGAGCGCCAGCACGCGGCGCCCCTGCACATGGGCGACCAGGCCGGGCTTGAGCATGGCGGTGTCAAAGTCATCAATTGCCACAAGCATATCGGCATAGGTCTCGCGCATGACATCGGCCGCACTGTTGTCCAGCAGCAGCACCGCCTCGGGGTCCAAGGTCTCCAGCGCCTCGCGGAACAGGTCGCACGTCAGGGCCTCGCCCGCCGCGACCGCTCCGTCGCCCGCGCCGGCGACGCTTGCCAGCACACAAAAATCCTCGGGGGCATATCCGATGGCACCGAGCGCCTTGCGCAACGCGGCGCCATCCGCGCCGGCGGCCAGCTCGCCGCCCGAGCACTCGGCTTCATCCAAATCGCCTTTGACCAGCACAATCGGCGAGCACGCGTTGCCCGCGATACGCACACCGCGATCTGCAAGCGACGCGAGCTCCTGCTCGGTCGCCTGAGCGATGGCTTCTTTTTTCTGGCTTTGTGACGTGGGCATGCGCTCTCCAATCGTTTGCGTGCCCACCATTATATAAAAGAGCCGCCCGCGAGTGGTTGCTTTGCGGGCCGCTGGGTATAAGCACGGTCGTACTGAGTTTTACGCGGCCGAGCCGCGTCGTATTATGGAGGTCACCATGGCTGACATTAAGCAGATTACCCCCGAGAACTTCGGCGCTGTCGTCAACGATAGCCTGCCCGTACTGGTTGATTTTTGGGCCCCGTGGTGCGGCCCCTGCCGCTCGCTCTCGCCCATCGTAGACGAGGTTGCCGACGAGCTGGCCGGCAAGTTGGCTGTGGCCAAGTGCAACGTCGACGACAACCAGGACCTGGCCATGAAGTATGGCGTCATGAGCATCCCCACGCTGATTGTGTTTAAGAACGGCGAGGAGATCGACCGCTCGGTCGGCGCTCTGCCCAAGGCGAGGCTGCAGGCGCTGCTGGAGAAGCATCTGTAATACGCTTGTTACTTACCCGCCGTCCATGAGCGGTTTTGTACCGCTCGCCGGACTGCCGGGTGCGGCGCGTGCGACCACGGATAGTATGGTAGTCACAAACAGCCCCCAGTGAACGGGTGCGAGTCGCACAGACTCGCACCCGTTTTCTTATGCAGTGGCGCGCAGAGCGGGCGTAGTAAAATCTGAACCGCCGGATTACCGCCTACACAAGGAGATTTCCCATGCATGATGTTGGAATGAACATGAGCCAGCTTGCCATGAGCGTCAAGCAGGTCGACGACACCATCGAGCTCGCTCACGAGTGGAGCCATCAGCTGCTGCATGCGACCGAGAATTTTGACATGGAGCGCATCGGCGCCAAGCTCGAGGCAGCCATGACCGCGCTGCACGAGGCCCACGACGCACTCGAGGGCTACGAAGAGGCCATCGAGGCCGACCACAACTCCGTCGGCTCCGTGAAGCTGGTGTAACGTGGCCGAACACGAGCACGGCTGCGGGTACGAGCACGAGCATCCGCACGGGGCGGACGGCGACGCGGGCTGCCGCTGTAGTGGCTCCGGCTCCGAGCTGGTCCGTTTTTCGGTCACCGCGCCTGACGACCTGCTGCGCCGTTTTGACGAACAGATCGCGCGCCGCGGCGACGTGGCCAACCGCTCCGAGGCAGTCCGCGATTTGATTCGCGCCTCGATCGCCAAAGAGCAGATGCGCACGCCCGATGAGCACGTTATCGGGTCGCTCACCATGATCTACGACCATCACACAGGCGACCTGACACGCCGCCTGGATGAGGTGCAGCACGACTACACCGACGAAATCGTATCGACGATGCACGTGCATCTGGATCACCACAACTGTCTGGAGATTCTGGCGCTCAAGGGTCGCGGCGAGCGCGTCTACGAACTAGCCGACCGACTGCTGGGCCTGCGCGGCGTTAAGCACGGCGAGCTCACCTGCGCCGCCACCAAGCAAAGCCTGGGGCTATAGCGCACCTGCCAAAAAGGGACAGGTTTGTTGTGGCAGGTTTAGAAGTTTTACCGACCAAAATAAACCTGTCCCTTTTTGGTCGGTTTTGATGAGGGGTGTCGCATGCGGCATGTGCATATTCATGTGACGGGCATTGTGCAGGGCGTTGGCATGCGACCGTTTGTGTATCGCGAGGCTATGGCGCATGGCATTTGCGGCTGGGTGCTCAATGCGGGCGACGGCGTGCACATCGAAGCGCATGCTCTGGCCGATGCGCTCGATGCTTTTGTTGACGCGCTTTCTGAGCATGCGCCTGCGGCAGCCCGCGTAGAGCATGTCGAGGTTGTGGACCTGGCAGCCAACGGTTGGGATGCCGACGATGAGCGGGCCTTTCGTATCGTAGCGTCGCAGGATCAGACCGTGCACACGACGCTCATCTCTCCCGATATCGCCACCTGTGACGACTGCCTGCGCGAACTGTTCGACCCCACCGACCGACGCTATCACTACCCCTTTATCAACTGCACTAACTGCGGGCCGCGCTTTACCATCATCCGCTCGCTGCCTTACGATCGAGCGGCCACCTCGATGGATTGTTTTCCCATGTGTCCCGAGTGCGCCGCGGAGTATGCCGACCCACTCGACCGGCGTTTTCACGCGCAGCCCGATGCCTGCTTTGATTGCGGGCCGCATATTACGTGGAGCGAGGCTGTGAACGGCAATGCGTGCGGGAATTCGTCCGCGACACCGGCCGTCGGTACCACACGCGAGGCCAGCGACGCTATCATCGAGCGCTGCGTTGAGCTGCTGGCCGACGGTGGCATCGTCGCCATCAAGGGTCTGGGCGGATTTCACTTGGCATGCGACGCCTCCAACGAGCAGGCGGTAGCCGAGCTTCGCCGCCGCAAACGCCGCAGCAACAAACCGCTTGCCGTTATGGTGCGCGACCTTGCCGACGTTGAACGCCTGTGCCATGTCAACGACATTGAGCGCGGCTTGCTGGCCGGCAGCATTCGCCCCATTGTGCTGCTGCGCCGACGTGCCGCTTGCGAGAGCGGCGGCTCCCCCGACGCCCTCGCGCTCGCGCATTCCGTCGCGCACGACCTTCCCGAGCTCGGTGTCATGCTCCCCTACACCCCGCTTCAGCATCTGTTGCTTGCCGCGGCAGAAACCCGCGGCATGCACGCGCTCGTCATGACCAGCGGAAATCTGAGCGAAGAACCCATCGAGACCGACGACGACCTTGCCTGGGAACGCCTCGTTGCCGCCGGCATCGCCGACGCGTTGCTCGGTAACGACCGCGCGATCCTCTCGCGCTACGACGACTCTTTGGTACGCGTGGTCGACGGCGCTGTTATGCCCGTTCGCCGCGCTCGCGGATATGCACCCCAGCCGCTGCCGTTGCCGGCGCTCGACGGCACTCCGTCCTGCGTGCTCGCCTGTGGGCCACAACAAAAAGCCACGATTGCACTCACGCGTGAAGGGACGAACGGCGAGACAACCTGTTTTGTGTCGCAGCATATCGGCGATGTTGAAAACGGCGAGACCTCGATGCCTGGAACGCCGCGCGCACGCGCTTGGAAGATCTCTTTGACTTGGCACCCGCCGCCTTGGCCTGCGATGTACACCCCAGTTATCTATCGGGTCAGTGGGCGCGCGAGCAGGCACGGGAGCACAATCTGCCGCTTATCGAAGTCCAGCACCATCATGCGCACATCGCGAGCGTGATGGCAGAAGCGATTGTCACAGGCCAGCTTGCGCCCGAGGCGCGCGTCCTCGGCATTGCCTTCGATGGCACGGGCGCCGGCACCGATGGCACCATATGGGGCGGCGAGTTTCTTGTCGCTGGCCTTGCTGACTTTGAGCGCGCAGCGCATCTGCGCACTTGGGCCCTACCCGGTGGCGTAGCGTCCGTACGCGACGCCCGCCGCAACGCCTTTGCCCTGCTCAGTGAGCTCGGCCTGCTCGAGCACCCAGGTGCCGCTCGGCTTTTGGACAGCCTCGACGAGCAAACGCGCCGCGTGACAGCCACCATGATCGAGCGCGGCATCAACAGCCCGCGTACCAGCAGCATGGGGCGTCTCTTTGATGCCGCGGCAGCAATTCTGGGCATCTGCGACAAGGCAACCTACGAGGCGAACCCGCCATAGAACTCGAAGCCGCCGCCTGGCGCGCGCTCAGCAGTGAAAGTGCCTGCCTCACCGGCAATATAGCCGGCTTTTCCGTAACCGAATCATCCCGTCCGGACGCCCACCATGTTCTAAACTCCAGATCGCTTATTGAGGCGCTTTTGGAGGGAATCAGGGCCGGCGCTGCGGCCTACAGGCTCGCGCTCGATTTCCATATCGCCATCGCGCGCTCTTCGGCACGAATCGCACGCGAAATCTGCGCGCGCGAAAGCATCGATACCGTCGCGCTCTCGGGCGGCGTGTTCATGAACCGACTTTTGCTTCAGCTCCTTACCCACGAACTCAAAGACGCCGGTCTTGCCGTCTTGGTCCCCCACTCCGTGCCCGTCAACGACGGCTGCATCGCCTACGGTCAGGCCGCCATCGCTCGCGCTCGCCTTGCGCAGACAGCATCGCGATAGGCCGTTTTGCCAGCCTGCGCGCCGCCGTCTCACAGGTGTAACGCGTTTGCTCGTGACTTCCGCGAGCGCTACCATCAACTGATGGGTAATTAGGCGCCTATCCAGCGCAAAACGTATAAAAGGGGAACATTATGTGCCTTGCCGTTCCCGGTAAAGTGGTCAAACGCGACGACGACCTTAAGGCGACCGTCGACATGATGGGCATCGAGCGCCCCGTTTCGCTGCGCCTCGTGCCGACGGCACAGGTAGGCGACTATATTCTCGTGCACGCCGGCTTTGGCATTCAGATTGTCGACGAGCAGGAAGCCCAAGAGACGCTCGAGCTCGTCAATACCATGACCGAACTGGTCGAAGAAGACCAGCTGGCCACCAACCCGGCGGAGGCTTACTAGTGGCGGCCGGACAGCCGGCTCGCTCCGGTATCGACTTCTCGGCATTCCGCGATCCCAAGCTGGCTCGCGAGCTCATCGAGCGCATCCGTGAACTCGTCGGCGACCGCACCATCAACCTTATGGAAGTCTGCGGCACGCACACCGTGAGCATCGGTCGCTATGGCTTTCGCTCCATTATGCCTGCCGGGCTCAAACTGCTGAGCGGTCCGGGTTGCCCCGTCTGTGTTACCGCCAACCGCGATATCGACCATGCAATCGCGCTCGCCAAGATGGACGGCGCCATCATCACCACCTTTGGCGACATGATGCGCGTGCCCGGGTCGTCTACCTCGCTCGCCGCGCAAAAGGCGGCGGGGCGCGATATTCGCATTGTGTACTCCCCGCTCGATGCACTCGATATCGCCGAACACAACCCCGATCGCCCGGTCATCTTTATGGGCGTCGGCTTTGAGACCACGACGCCCACCATCGCCGCCGCCATTTTGGAGGCCGATGCACGCGGACTCCAGAACTTCTCGGTCTACTGTGCCCATAAGACCACGCCGCCGGCCCTGCGTGCGATCTCCAACGACCCCGAGACGACCATCGACGGCTTTATCCTGCCTGGTCACGTCGCTACCATCACGGGCCTGGCACCCTTTGGGTTTTTGGTCGATGAGTTCAATACCCCGGGTGTGGTCACGGGATTTGAACCGGTCGATATCCTGCAGGGCATCTGCATGCTGGTCCAGATGGTTGTCGAGAACAGGCCGGCGATCGACAACGCCTACCGCCGCGGTGTCAATGCGAACGGCAACCCCGTGGCGCGCCAGCTGGTCGAGCAGGTGTTTGAGCCGTGCGACACCACATGGCGCGGGCTGGGGCCGATTGCCAACTCGGGCCTTTCCATCCGCCCCGAGTTCTCGCGCTTTGATGCCCGCACTCGCTTTGACGTGCCCGTTGAGACGACGGTCGAGCCGCGTGGGTGCCGCTGCGGCGACGTGCTGCGCGGGGCCATTACGCCGAGCGACTGCCCTCTGTTCGGCCAAGCTTGTACACCCGAGCATCCCATCGGCCCCTGCATGGTGAGTTCCGAGGGCAGCTGTGCAGCATATTTCCGCTACCGAGGCTAATGGGTTCCGCCGCTCTAACGAACGGCGGGCCGGTCGACGCTGCACCTCACCCATATAATTCCGTCCTCGATTGGAGTTTTCGATATGTCCCGTACTGCCACCGATAGCACTGTCCTGTTGGGCCACGGCTCTGGCGGTCAGATGATGAAACGCATCATCGATGAGGTCTTTTTGGATGCCTTTGGGTCGCCCGAGCTGCTCGAGGGCAACGATGCCGGCGTCGCCGCGCTGCCCACGAGCGGGCGCATCGCCATGTCGACCGACAGCTTTGTAGTCTCGCCGCAGTTCTTCCCCGGGGGCAACATCGGCCGCCTCGCTGTATGCGGAACCGTCAACGACGTCGCGACCTCGGGCGCCAACGTACGCTACCTATCGTGCGGCTTTATCCTCGAAGAGGGCTATCCCATGGATAAGCTCCGCCAGATTGTGCAAACGATGGCCGAGACGGCGCACGAGGCGGGCGTGGCGATCATCACCGGCGACACCAAAGTGGTCGAGCGCGGCGGGGCCGACGGCGTCTACATCAATACCGCCGGCGTGGGCGAAGTGCCCGTGGGCGTAGCGCTCAGCGGCGCCAACTGCCAGCCCGGCGATGTCATTCTGGTATCGGGTACGCTGGGCGACCACGGTATCGCCATCATGAGCCAACGCGAGGGCTTGGCGTTTTCGAGCACCATCGAAAGCGATGCCGCGCCGCTCAACCACCTGATTGCCGATGTGCTTGCCGCAGCACCCGAAACACGCTGCTTCCGCGACCCCACGCGCGGCGGCCTGGCGTCCACGCTCAATGAGTTTGCCCAGGCCAGCGGCGTTGCCATGGAGGTCGACGAGGATGCCGTGCCTGTGCGCCCCGACGTGCAGGCAGCCTGCGAGATGCTCGGCTATGACGTGCTGCAGGTAGCAAACGAGGGCAAGATGGTTGCCGTGGTGCCGGCCGAGCAGGCCGATGCCGCGCTGGCAGCCATGCGCGCCGCGCGCTACGGCGAGAATGCCGCTATTATCGGTCGCGTGCTGCCGCTTGCCGAGGACGCCCGCCCCGCCGTGCGCGTGCGCACCGGCTGGGGCTCGACCCGCATCCTCGACATGCTCGTAGGAGAGCAGCTGCCGAGGATTTGCTAACGACAAAGGCTCAGGGCTATTAAAGATATTCAGATTCCAAACATGCCCGGCACGCATGCCAAGTATCATGGGGTGCGTTTTACAACTCAAGCGGCAGGAGCACCCATGGCAGCAGCTTTTTCCCATGTGATCTTTGATCTGGATGGCACCATCCTCAACACGCTCGAGGACCTGGCGGCCGCCGGCAACCATACCTGCGAGACGCACGGCTGGCCCACGTTTGCCGTAGACGAGTACCGCTACAAGGTGGGAAACGGCATGCTCAAGCTGGTCGAGCGCTTTATGCCTGCCGAGTATGCGGGCGACGGCCGTATGTTTGAGCAGACGCTTGCCGAGTTTAGGGCTTACTACGGCGAGCACAAGGAGGACCACACCGCACCGTACGCCGGTACGATCGAGATGCTCGACCGCCTGCGCACCGCGGGCGTGCAGCTTGCCGTGCTCACCAACAAGGACCATGTTTCGGCCGCTCCGCTTATCGAAAAATACTTTGGTTCCGAGCGCTTTGCGCTGGTGCAGGGCCGCGTCGATGCGTTTCCTCCCAAGCCCGAGGCGCCTGTTACGCTGCATGTGATGGAAGAGCTAGGCGCCGACCCGGCAACCACGCTCTATGTGGGCGATTCCAATGTCGATGTTCTGACCGGTCACAACGCCGGCCTCAAGAGCGCCGGTGTCAGCTGGGGCTTCCGCGGCCGCGCAGAGCTGGAGTCCGCCGGCGCCGACTACGTGGTGGACACCCAAGACGAGCTCGCGGCGCTGATTCTGGGCGAGTAGCGGGGCTGTCGCTCAACACGGCTGCATAGATTCTGTCGCGCGGAAAGCGCATCCCGTTTTGCCGCCCCAGAATGGGATGCGCTTTCCGGTTGAGCCTTGTCGGGGAAACGGCATCCCGTTTCAGAGCAATATTCCGGGTCGCACTTTCCACAACCCACCCCATCCGGAAACCGCGACCCGCTATTCGGCCAAATACCGGCTCGTATTTTCCCGAGCATTCGATGCAACGCTGGCGCAAGGAGTGTCCCCAACTGCCGGCAGAAAAGGAACGTCCCCAAGTGCCGCCCCAATGACTACCATGGCAACGCCGCAGGTAGAGGACGGACAGCGAGCGGGCACCAGAGCGAACAAATTGGCATGAAAAGAGGACGGCATAGACCTTCTGGTCATGCCGTCCTCTTTGAATGACAAGTTGTCGCTCTGGTGCCCGCGCAGCGTCGAGCAGTTGCGGCGTTTGGTAAAACGCCGCAACAAACTAGCTCAGCATTGCATCCATCATCTCGGAGTTGACGGAGTCGTCGGCAGACCACTCGCCGTCGTCGTTGCAGGTGTACTTGAAGATAACCGTGGTCTTCCTGGGCTCGGTGGCCTTGGTCACATCGACCATAACCTGACCGGCCATCTTGTACAGCTCGTCATCGGAAGGAACCGTGTCAAGCGCAGCGACCTTCTCCTGATACTGGGTGGAGAAGTCCTCGACGATCTTGTTCATAGACTTGCATGTGATAGAAACCTCGGCGGTCGCGACACCCTTGTCCTCGTCGACCGTCACGTCGCCGATCTTGTAGTCAAAGCCCTCGAGATAGGTCTTGGCATACTCCTTGGGATTGATACCCAGCTGCTCGAACTCGTCGCCCGAAGCCTCCTCCAGACAGAGAGGAAGTCGTCGCCACCGTTTTTGACCTCGTCAAACTGCGTCGTAAGATCCTCGGTGATGAGCTCCTCAACCGAAGGACCTCCACAGCCGGAAAGCACGACCACGCATGCAACCAAGACGGCCATGAGGGGCGCAAGCAGCAGCTTCTTTTTCATGTTGTTCCTCCCAATGAGCGGCACCGCGCTTCCCGGACGCGGCGCACGTTGTAATAAGTAAGCCATTCTATCCACTTATGAACGCCCTCGGCAACGCGAAGGCGCGGTCGGTTCGTTTTAGCGTCCGAACGGTTTGCAAGCCCGCCCAACGTGCAATAAAACGCTTCCCCGCGGTGCAATAAAAAAGGTGGCCGGAAAACCCGACCACCCTTGCACATCCTTTGGATGCCGCAGTTTACTTGCGGACGACCTTAACGATGGCGTCACCGGCGGCGACAGCGGAGTCGGCCTCGACGGCGAGTTCGACATCGGCAAACTCGGCGGTGTTGGACACAGCAACGACGACGCAGTCCTTGTAGCCGGCAGCGGCGATCTTGGCGCGGTCGATCTTGAGCATGGGCTGGCCAGCCTTTACGACGTCGTCGGCCTTGACGAAGCCCTCGAAGCCATCGCCGTTCATGTTGACGGTATCGACGCCAACATGCACCAGAACCTCGATGCCGCTATCGGACTGCAGACCCACGGCGTGGCCCATGGTGACGGTCACCTTGCCGTCGCAGGGAGCGTAGACCAGATCGCCCTCGGGCCACACGGCGCAGCCCTTGCCCAGGACCTCGCCGCCAAAGACGGGATCGGGCACGTCGGCCATCTTGATGACCTTGCCCTTGACGGGCGAGCACAGCACGTCGGCGCCGGCAGAAGCAGAGATGGAGGACGGAGCAGCGGCAGTCGCGGGCTCAGCCTTCTTCTTGAACATGTCAAACAGACCCATACGTTTTCTCCTCTTGATTAAGCGCAACGTTGTGCGCATGCCTATGGTGATTATAGTGCCAAATGGTTCAAATGCTAAGGTGGGGACTCGAATCGCGAGCCCATCCCAACGCTTTTCCCCGGTGGCACTCATATTGTCGATTAATCCAGGCCCTCGGCACCGTTGGACTTGATGATCTTCTGGTAGGCGTAGAGCTGTCCTTGCGGCGGCGCTCGTAGGTACCGGTGCCGTCATCGTACTTATCGACGTGGATAAAGCCGTAGCCGTCATCGTACTTATCGACGTGGATAAAGCCGTAGCGC
>JAQCYU010000032.1 GCA_027682925.1 Coriobacteriaceae bacterium AF45-21 | reverse complement strand
GCCTTGCTGCGGCCCTTTCCGCGGCCACGGCCCTCGCCCTGCCCCTGACCGGCGCGAGCATCGGATTCAGCGGCCACGGCCCTCGCCCTGCCCCTGACCGGCGCGAGCATCGGATTCAGCATCGCGACGACGGCGCTTGGGCATCGACGTACCGGCCAGACGGTCGGCGCTCGACAGGCCATCGCCCACGTCGACGCCGTTCTCGCGGTCGAGCTCCATAAGCGCCAGACGCATCTCGGGCGACTCGATGCGCTCGAGCACGTCGCGCGTCACGCAGTCGGGGCGGCAGTTGCAGCCCTGCTCGGCGGCCTTCTTTTTGCAGCCCTCCGAGCAGGTCATATCGGCCAGGTTGACCTTAAAGACCTTGCCGTTCTCCAGGCGCAGCACCAGCTGCTCACGCGGCGTGTCATATTCCTGAATACGCGCCTTGCCGAGCGGCGTATCGATGAGCGTCTTCTTTTTGGGCGCACGGCTCTTAAAGTCCTTGTACGCTTCGAACTCATAGCGCAGGCAGCACATCAGCGGCCGCAAACGCCGCTGATCTTGGAGGAATTGAGCGGCAGGTCCTGCTCTTTTGCCATGCGGATCGAGACGGGCTCAAACTGTCCGCCAAAGCGCGTGCAACAGAGCTCCTGGCCGCACTGGGCATAGCCGCCCACCAGGCGAGTCTCGTCGCGCACGCCGATCTGGCGCATGTCGACGCGAATGTGCAGCGTCGAGGACAGATCCTTGACGAGCTGGCGAAAATCGACGCGCTCCTCGGCCGCAAAGTAGAACACGGCCTTCTCGCCGCCAAACAGGTACTCGACGCCCACCGGCTTCATCTCGAGGTCGAGTTCTTTGACCAGACGGCGGAAATCGACCATGGCCTCGTCGCCCTGGATGGCAAGATCGTCGGCAAGCTGCAGGTCGATGTCGCTCGCCACGCGCAGCACGGGCTTGAGCGGCTGACCGATCTCGTCTTGCGGCACCTCGAAGGGATCGGCCGTAACCAAGCCGATCTCGGTTCCGCGCTCGGTGGAGCAAATGGCATAATCGGCCTCGAGGATATCCAGGTCCTGCGGGTCAAACCACAGGTCGCGCGAGGCGTAGGTAAACTTAACGGGTACGACTAACGGCATTTCAGTGCCTTCCTGATATCGAACAGCATGACCTCGATGGCCAGCTGGGGAGTAACGTTTCTGGCGATGTTGTGCTCGGCGGTTGCGACCGCCTCGAGCGCCTGGGTGGCACCCGCAACATTCGTCGCAGCGGCAAGCCGACCGATCGTGTCACGCACGTCTTCGTTCACCACGTCGGCCGCCTCGTCCTGAAGTGTCAGCAGCACGTCGCGCATGAGCGTCCGCGCGCTCGCCAGCGCTTCCATGATACCCGAACGCTCGCGCGCGTTGAGTTCGCGCTTGTTGCGGTCCTCAAGCTGCTTCAATGCTCCACGCGACAGGTAGTCGGCATTTTGCTCGAGTACCTTTTCCTGCGTGGACTTGACCTCGGCGAGCGGCGCCTTGACGGCGACGATGAGCGACTTGGCGCGACTGAGCACGTCGGCCTCGTCGGCGGCAATGAGTGAGTCGATGGCACGGACCATCTGACGGCGGGCGTCCTGGCGCTCGGCGCTCTTAAGAAACTCGATGCCGCGTGTGGGGCTTCCCGCCACGGCGACCGCCATGCGGCAACGCGCGGGGTCCTGGCCGGTGGCGCGGCTCACGGCCTGCGCGGCGACGGCGGGCGACACCAGCCGAAACGGCACGCACTGGCAGCGGCTCACGATGGTGGGCAGCATCACGTCTGCCGAGGTGCCCAGCAAGATGAACATAACGCCCTCGGGCGGCTCCTCGAGTGTCTTGAGCAGTGCGTTGGCGGTGTTGGCGCGCAGTTGCTCGGCACGGTCGATGATGTAGACCTTGGCCTTGGCGCGAATGGGTGCCAGCGGCACGTCATCGAGCAGCTCGCGGGTCTGGGCAATAAGATAGCCCGTGGCGCTCTCGGGCGTGTAATAGTGCACGTCGGGATGCGTATGCCGAGAGACGCGCACGCAACTGTCGCATGCGCCGCAGCCGTCCTGCTCGCACAGGAAGGCTTGGGCGAGCGCCCACGCGGCATCGAGCTTGCCCGCGCCGGGCGCGCCCAAAAACAGGTAGGCGTGCGATGCACGGCCGCTGGCGACGGCATTGGTCAAAAAGTCGCGCACGCGCTCTTGGGTGTCGAGCTTGGCCAGCAGGCTTGCCTGAGCGGGGGCCATGTTACTCGGCCTCCTTGGCAAGCGCGGCGGCGACAGCATCCTGGGGGATATCGAGACCGTACGCGCGAACCTGCTCGACCGTCTTCTCGAAAACTACCTCGACGGTCGTAGTGGCGTCGATGAGCTTTACGCGGTTTGGCTCCTCGGCAGCAATGGCGCAAAACCCCTCGTAGACACGCTCCTGGAATGCCATGCCCTTAGCCTCCATGCGATCTGCCGCGCCACGGGCTGCCATGCGTAGCGCCGCCTGCTCGGGCGTGATGTGGTAGACGAGTGTGAGCGCCGGGTGCGTTCCCGCGACGGCCAGGTTGTTGGCGTCGCGCACCATCTGGCGATCGAGGCCGTCGGCAAACGCCTGGTAGCAGGTCGTGGAATCGTAGAAGCGATCGCACAGGACCACCTTGCCGGCAGCGAGGGCGGGCGCGATGACCTCGTGCACCAGCTGGGCACGCGCGGCCTCGTAGAGCAACAGCTCGCAGGTATCGCCCATCGCCATATTGGCGGGGTCGAGCAGCAGGGCGCGGATCTTTTCGCTGATGGCGGTGCCGCCCGGTTCGCGCAGGCTCACAACCTGGTGGCCAGCGAGCTCGAGCGCGCGAGCAAGCAGGCGCGCCTGCGTGGACTTGCCGGCACCGTCGACGCCCTCGAGCGTGATAAAGCTATGTTGAGCGGGCTCAAAAGCCATGGACGCAGCCCCTTCCTACAAGGCGCGTAAATGCGGATATATCAACCAAGCCATGATACCCCAGGGACAGGCGCGCCCCAACGATTAGCCGACAGTTAGGGACGTTCCTAAACTGCCGGCAGATAAGGAACGTCCCTAACTGCCGGCTTCTTGGGGCAGTGGGTATAATCGTCGTATTGCATTGAAATGTGGCGAAAGGAGTGGCAATGTCTCGGTATTGCGCCTCGTGCGGCAAGCTTCTTGAAGATAATGCCAAGTTCTGCACCTCGTGCGGTGCACCCGTTGAGCAAACAGCCGCGAGCGATAGCCAGCCCGCTTTTGAGCAGACCGGCTCCCTTGATACGCCGCAAGCCAAGGCGGACGACCCCCTCGCCTATAGCCCCGACCCCGCCGCAAGGACCGAGGCCGTCGAGACCACGCAGCGCATACCCGTCGCGAGCGGCTCGCCCCAACAGCAGCCGGCTCCCGCATACGCGCCCGCTTCGCCACAGACCCCCGCTCCCAAAAAGAGCGGCACCGGGCCGCTTATCGCCGTTATCGTTGTGCTGGTGGCGATCATCATCGCCCTGGTCATCTTCTTTGCGATCAGACCGTTCGACAACGCCGCCACGCAGACGACTGCCGAGGTAGCTAAGCTGCACCATGACGTCGACGACGATGACCTAAAGCCTCTCGGCAATCCCAACAGCCTGTACGACGATGATGACGATGACGACGAGGATGGCGGCGAAGCAACGCTCTCCGAGCAGAACCTCTACCGTCGCCTGAGCGAATACTACGACCTGCTCGAAGATCTCGACAGCCAGGTCCGTGGCTGCGCGCAGAACTTCAACGGCAACTATCTGGAAGAGGATCGAACCACCCGTCAAAATCTCGCCGACGTCGCCGAGCGCACGGAGGACACCATCGAGCAGTATTACGACATCGTCGAGGACCTGGACGTCCCGACGAGCTCCAAGAACTACAGCTCCTGGAAGGATATCATCGCCCTGTACGACGACCTGGATCACCGCATTGACGCAATCTGTGATGCCTGGGAGATCAGCCTGAAATACGCCAAGCCTGCGGACCACAAGAATGAGATCGTGGCGCCGCTGGCGCGCGACAACGTGGCGGGCACCAATGACAATAAGTACCGCCTAGACTTTGAGGAGCGCTATCCCGGCGCTAAGCCTGTCGAGGTGAACTAGTCGCATGCGACGTTCTTAAACGACTAGTCATTAAAGAACGTCCCCAATGACTACCTGAGGCGGCAGTTGGGGACGTTCCTAAACTGCCGGCAGAAAAGGACAGTCCTTGCCAACCCGGACGGCAAACCGGCCAATCGGCAAGGGCTGTCCCCGATCGCTAGTCGTTTAAGAACATCCACGACGACCGGGTGGCAAGGAGTCTCCCCAAGCACCGGCTGGAAAGGAACGTCCCCAGGTGACGGGTCGTGGATAGGCGTGGATTTGGCGCTGATGCGGTCTCAGTCATAGAAAAATCCTCTCCGCCCACAGATAAGCAGACAGAGAGGATGGCACCCGCTGAAATGGATTCGAAATCGAGCGGACTGACCGCCTACTCTTGTTTGGTTCGTTCAATAACCTTTTTGAGAGCCTTTATCAACTTGCAAACGAGATAGATCACCGCAGCGACGATCCCGATCTCAACCAGAACTATTGCCAGGAGGGAAACCTCTCCGCCAATGTTGATCTTGCCCAACACGCCCATATTGAATCACGCTAGATATGTATGCAGCCGAGAGCCATTTATTTCAGCTCCAAGAGTATAAGTCGCAGACGCCATACCGCCTACTCCGGTAAAAAGAAAGCTCCACTTTGTTCGTTTGGAAGAAAAACTCTTACTGAAATTCGATAAGGCACCGCCAACGGAAGATGCTTTATGGCCCCACCACGATGTAATGTTGTAGTTCTTGATTGATATCCAGTACTCAGCATCGAGCACTCCAGTATAGAAATAAACCTTCCAATTCCCATCAGTAGCGTTGTAGTAGCCGTCCCAAATCGGGGCAACATCAGCTGCTCTTTCTCTATCCCAAAAACACCTGTAGAGCCATCTGACAGCTCGATAGTACGTTCTTGTTTCGGCCCATCATTCAAATCGAAGCATGCGTCGGCGGGCGTCAAATACTCAGAAGCATTTGCGGAGGGCAATAAAATAAATCCGGTGGCGAAAAATAGGACAACCATTGCTAACAACAACTTGGGCATTTTTTTCATCATGTCCTCCTGTCACGTGTCATATGTAACGACAGCCGCGGCAATTTAATTATCGCCTGGTTCTGACAATTTATTTTCCGGCACAGCAACTAATCCGCAAAAGGCGCCATTTTGTCCGTTAGCGGTTTCTTTTTTATCAACAGACGACCAGGTTCCGACAACTATGTATCGGGGGCGCTCTTAAACGGCTGGTCGTTGGGCGCACTCTTTCGCCGCCCGGCAGAAAAGGAACGTCCCTAACTGCCGGATAAAAAACGAGCGAGGATCTTGAGGTCCTCGCTCGTTTTTGTTCTAGGTGATGTTTCGACCGTGCGGCTACTTGTCGGCAGCGGTCTTTTTGGCAGTCGACTTCTTCGCAGTTGACTTCTTCGCGGTCGTCTTCTTGGCGGCAGTGGCTTTCTTAGCCGTCGTCTTTTTGGCCGCCGTTGTCTTCTTCGCCGTGCTCGCCTTGGTTGTGGTCTTGCGGCCGCGGGCGGGCTTCTTCTCCTTGGTCGGGCAGTCCATGTTCACGCAGATGCGCCACGGACCGCGCGCCGTGTTGACCACCACGATGGGGGCGCCGCACTCGGGGCAGGTCTCGCCCGTCGCCTCGAGCTTACCGCGCGCCGGCAGAGGATAGCTCACGCCGCAGTCATCGTAGTTGGTGCAGCGGATAAAGCGCTTGCCGCTCTTCTCGCTCTTGTGCGCGATCAGGTCGCCATGGCGTCCGGCCTCGGCGCACACCTTGCACTCGCCCACCTTAAGGTCAGGCTCGTAGTTGGTGGGGCACGTGGGGTTCACGCAAATCTCGAGGCCTTCTGGCGGAACGGCTGGCACTTAATGCGCGGCGCGCCGCACTCGGGGCACACGGCCGCCTCGCCCTCGAGCGGGCTCACCTTGACGCCGCTCGGCACCGGATAGGTCACATCGCAGTCGGGCCAGCCCATGCAGCCGATAAAGCTGCCGCGGGTCTTGGCGCTCGTCTTCATAACCAGGTCCTTGCCGCACTTGGGACAAGCGCCCACGCGCGCATCGGCCGTGACGGCGTCGCTGATGGCGTCGCCCAGTTCCTGCGTATGTTTGAGCAGCTCGTCGAGCACGCCGGCCAGCAGCGCGCGCGAGTGCGTCACGACATGTTCTTCGGTGTCCTCGCCGCGCTCCACGCGGGTCATGTCGCCGTCGAGCTCGCTGGTCATATCGGGGCTCGTGATGCGCGGGGCAAACTGCGACAGTGCATCGATAATGGCGATGCCCAGCTGGCTCGGCTCCACGGGATCATTTTTGAGATAGCGCACGGCATACAGGCGCTCGATGATGCTCGCGCGCGTGGACTTGGTGCCCAGGCCGCGCTTTTCCATCTCCTGCACGAGCTTGCCCTGGCTGTAGCGCGCGGGCGGCTCGGTCTGCTTGGCCTCGAGTTTAATGTCGAAAACGTCGACCGTATCGCCCTGCTCCAGCGGCGGCATCTGCTCGTCGCGCTTAAGTCCATACGGATACGCCTCGCGGAAGCCCGGGGTCACGAGCACGTCGCCCGAAGCCACGAACGGCTCGCCGTTGACGTCGAGCTCGAGCTTGGTGTTCTCGATGGTCGCGGGCCCCATGAGCGTTGCCAGGAAGCGGCGGGCGATGAGGTCGTAGAGCTTGCGCTGGCCGCCATCGAGCGTGGACGGATCGCCTTCGCCCGTGGGGTAGATGGGCGGGTGGTCGGTGGTCTCGACTTTGCCGCGCGTGGGCTTCATGGGGCCGGCGAGTACCTTTTTGCACACGGGCGCCAGCGCCGGGTTGATCTTTGCCAGGTCGCTCACCACGGCGCCCAGATCGAGCGTCGCAGGGTACACGGTGTTGTCGACACGCGGATAGCTGATGAGGCCCGCCATGTAGAGGGACTCGGCGATGCGCATGGTACGTGCAGGTGAGATGCCCTCGGCCGCGGCGGCAGCCTGCAGCGAGGTCGTCGCAAACGGCGTGGGCGGCTGCTGCTTGCGGGAGCGCTTGGTCACCGCGGCGACGGTTGCCGTCGTAGCGCCGTCGACGTGGCCGTACGCCGTCTCGGCAGCATCTTTGTCGGTAAAACGTGTCGTCTTGTGCGCAATCTTAAAGCGGTCATCCTCGGCAGCACCCTGAGCGGCACCCATGCCGCGAATCTGCCAATAGTCCTCGGGCACAAACGCCATGCGTTCGCGTTCGCGCTCGACCACCAGAGCGAGCGTCGGCGTCTGCACGCGGCCGGCGGAGCGCACGTTGCCAAAGCCGCCAAACTTGGCGAGCGTCAGGTAGCGCGTGAGCACCGCACCCCAAATGAGGTCGATGTGCTGGCGGCTCTCGCCGGCGTCGGCCAGATTCTGGTCGAGCGAGACAAGATTATCGAAGGCCTGCGTAATCTCGGCCTTGGTAAACGAAGAATACCGGGCGCGGGCGACCGGCAAGTCGGGCGCAACCTCGCGCACCTTGTTGAGGGCGTCCGAACCGATCAGTTCGCCCTCGCGGTCGAAGTCCGTGGCGATAATGACGCTGTCGGACTTCTTGGCAAGGTTCTTGAGCGAGCGGATGAGCTCCTTCTCGGCCGGCAGCTTAATGACGGGCGCCCAGGTGAGGTAAGGCAGGCTCTCGAGCTTCCAGCCCTTGATGGAGATACCATCAGCAAGAAACGGCTTGCGCTTGGTGTCGTAGGGCGGACGTGCCAGGCCATCGGGCATATCGGCCGGCAGCATCTCGCCGTCCTCGGTGACCGAATACCAGCCCAGCTTTTTATCGAACAGCACGCTGTCGCAAAAATCGGGCGCAAGGATGTGACCGGCAAGGCCGATCGTCACGCACTCCTCGCCCTTCCACTCAAAACGGTAGATGGCGGTGTTGTACACCTTGTCCTTTTTGGGCTTGCCCGTGGACAGACGCTCGGCAATCTGACGCGCGGCGTCGTTTTTCTCGGCGATGATGAGCTTCAAAAGAGGCTCCTATCTCGTATCTCTGCGGCTACGCCCGCCCGTATGGCGGCCGACTTACGCCCTTGCTTGCTCAATCTGCCCGATGAGCCAATCGCACCAGGCATCCATGCCCTCGCCCTTGCGCGCGCTCACGGCAAACCGCGGCGCCTGCGGATTGAGGTCATCGAGTGTCTTAGTATACCTATCCATGTCAAAATCGAAAGCCGGGGCCACGTCGACCTTGTTGAGCAGCTGCGCGCCGGCGTGCTGGAAGATGCCCGGATACTTGATGGGCTTGTCGTCGCCCTCGGGCACCGAGAGAATCATGATGGACAGGTTCTCGCCCAGGTCAAAGTCGACCGGGCAGACCAGGTTACCCACGTTTTCGATAAAGATGACGTCGATGTTCTCCAGACCCACAGCCTGGTCGAAGGCATCGACAGCCTCCATGATCATGTTGCCCTCGAGGTGGCACAGACCGCCCGTGTTAATCTGGATGGCGGGCATGCCGGCTTCCTTCATGGTAATGGCGTCGACATCCGAAGCGATATCGCCCTCGATGACGGCACAGCGCAGGCCGGCTTTGTCACGCAGGCGCTCGTTGGTGCCCAGAATCGTGGTGGTCTTACCCGAGCCGGGGCTCGACAGCACATTGATCACGTAGGTGTTCGTCTGCTCAAATCGATGACGCAGCTGATCTGCCAGGCGCTCGTTGCGCGACAGAATCGGCGAAGCAATATCAATCGTTTTCTCGGCCATACTTAGCGCTCCTTACTTTGGCCCCTTTATACCCCATCGCTAGATGGCTAGCGGGCTAATCGTCGGGGGTTTCGATTTCGATACTTGCGATATCGAGCTCGCGGCCGTGCAGCAGGCGCACGTTGGCGCCGCCACACTGGGGGCAGCGACAATGGAAACGGTCGTGCTCAAAGACCTCGCCGCAGTCCAGGCACTCGCTTTGTGGATGGACCTCCTCCACGGCAAGCTCGCAGCCGCGCGTGAGCGGGTCCTCGTCGCGAAACGTCTCCCACGCAAAGTCGAGCGCCTCGCGCACGACCTCGGTCATATCCCCGATACGAAGCGTTACCAAAACGGCGCGCGAGGCCCCCGCCCCACGCGCCGCGCGAATCACTGTATCGAGCATGCCGTTGACAATGCCAACCTCGTGCATACCGATTTACTCCTCGTCGTCCGAGAACAGGTCCAGACGGCTCACGAACAGGCCCTCCTTGCCCTCGCGCGCGGTAATGACCACGCGAGCGATGGCAAGCGAAATCTCGTAGAGCGAGAGCAGGGCGCCATACATGAGACCCAGCGTAACGGGCGAGCCGTCGGGCGTAATCACAGCCGAGCCCACGAGCAGGCCAACGTATACGTAACGCCAGGCGCTGCGGAAGGCCGCATAGGACACAATATGGAAGACGGACAGGTAGAAGATGATGAGCGGCAGCTCAAACGCCACACCAAAGCCGATCATAAAGAGCAGCTCCATGTTGACGTAGTTCTCCAGGTCGGGCAGCGCGGTTGCGACGGCCGAGGTCTCGCCGATGAGCCACTCAAAGCCCGCCGGAATAATGACGAAGTAGCAGAAGATGGCGCCCAGGAAGAACAGCACCGTCGAGGCGAGCACCGTGGGTACGACCCATTTGCGCTCGTTGGGGCGCAGTGCCGGCAGGAAAAATGCCAGGATCTGCCAGATGATCATGGGCGTGCACATGACCACGGCCATCTTGATGGCCAGCGAGAAGCGCAGTCCAAAGCCGCCGAGCGTGGTGGTGATGTAGAACTTACCGTCCGGCACAAACGAGCGGATGGGATCCTCGAGGATATCGAGCACCACGGGCGTGGCAAAGTACAGCACGATGGCGGCGGCAAACACCGACACGACCACGATGGTCAGGCGGCGACGGAGCTCTCCCAGGTGATCGAAGAGCGGCATACGCGCAGGTCCGATAGGCATTACTCATCGCCTCCCTTCGGGGCATCGGCGGCAGCAGTCTCGGCAGCGTCCTCGGCCTCGAGCTCGCGAGCGAGCTGGTCGACGACAGCCTTGCGCTTGCGGGGACGGCGGGCGTAGAGGTCAGCCGTCGTGGGCTCTGCCGGCTCGGGCTCGGGCTCTGCAGCAGGCTCGGGCTCGACGGCAGTAGCAGGCTCTGTACCCTCGGCCTCATCAACAGCGCCTTCGCCCTCAGCAGCACCCTCGCTTGCGGCCTTCTCGGCAGCAAGACGGGCGCGACGCTCGGCAAAGGTCTCCTTCTTGGCGGGCGCTGCCGTCTCGGCGGCATCCTCGTCCGCATCGGAATCGTCGTCGGTCGCAGCAGTCTTCTTGGGCTTGACCGGGGCCGACGCGGCCTCGCTCACCGGATCGATAATCTCGGACTGAACAACGGCCGTCATCTTTTCCTGCGTCTCGCGGAACTGACGGATGGCACGGCCGATCGTGCGGCCCATCTGCGGGAGCTTATCCGGGCCAAACAGCAAAAAGCCGAAGACCACGATGATCGCGAGCTCACCCTCTCCAATACCAAACACACATACCTCCAAGGCTCGATGTGAGTCGAGCCCGCACCGCGCCATTCGGCCGGAACTCGTCTATTCATTCGGTCAAGTATAGCGCCCGGACGCCAAAACGTCCGAGCGCATCACAAACATATGCCAAACGGCACGCCCTTTTGGGGGCAAAGATTATGCAGCGGTGATCGAAATCTCCTGGTCGACACCCAACAGCTGAACCACGCGCATCACCGGGGGCTGCACGTTGACGCAGCTAAAACGCTTACCATGATCAGCTGCGTGGTGTGCGGCGCCCACAAGCACGCCAATGCCTGTCGAATCGATGTAGCTCACCTGGCAAAATCGAGCTCAACGGCCTCAGTGGCTGCTCGAGCGCCAGGTCGATGGCATTGCGCAGGCTATCGGCGTTAGAGATATCGATCTCACCGGTCACCTTAATGGTGTAGAGCTCTGGCGTGGGGTTGGTGGAAATACCCAAATCCATGTATACGCTCCTTTACGTATCGAAAGTGCGGATAGTACTAGGCGCGGACTTGCGGGGCCCTACGCGTTAGGCGCGCTCGGTACGCGCAAGCTCGGCAGCGACGAGCTTGACAGCCAGCACCAGCACATCGAGCGCAGCCTCCAGGTCCTCGACCGTGGGATAGCTCGGCGCGATGCGGATGTTGGTGTCGCGCGGATCCTTGCCATAAGGCCAGGTGGCACCAGCCGGCGTGAGCTTGACGCCCAGGTCGGCACAAAGCGCGGCGACCTTCTGGGCCGAGCCCTCGGGGCCATCGAAACTCACAAAGTAGCCGCCATGGGGATGAGTCCAAGTGGCGCAACCCGTGTTGCCCAAGCCCTCGGTGAGTTTACGCTCAACGGCCTCAAAGCGCGGGCGCAGGAACTCGGCATGCTTTTTCATGTGCTCCTTGACCGCCTCGATGGTGGGAAGGAAACGCACGTGACGCAGCTGGTTGAGCTTGTCGGCGCTAATAAGACCGGCCTTCAGGCGCTTGGAGAACTCGGCGATGACCGCGGGGCTCGCACCGATAAAGCCGATGCCGGCACCCGGGAAGGTGATCTTGGACGTCGAGGCAAAGGCCACCACGCGGTCCTCGGTGCCCGCCGCGCGGGCAAGATCGAAGATGTTGGCGAGCTCGTCGGTCTCGTCGTACAGGTCGTGCACGCAGTAGGCGTTGTCCCAGAAGATGCGGAAATCGGGCGCGGCCGTGGGCATCTCGACCAGGCGACGCACAGTGTCCTCGCTAAAGGTGATGCCCGTGGGGTTGGAATACTTGGGCACGCACCAGATGCCCTTGATGGAGTCGTCGGTGGCAACCAGGCGCTCAACCTCGTCCATGTCGGGGCCGTTGTCGGTCATCGCGACGGGGACGTTCTCGATGCCCAAGTCGGCGGTGATGCCAAAGTGGCGATCGTAGCCAGGAACGGGGCACAGGAACTTGACCTTCTTGCCGTCGTGCGCTGCCTCGTAAGCCTCCCAAGGGTCGCTGCCGCACGAGCCGCAACGCCAGAACATACCGGCGATATCGTGCTCGATCAGCAGGCTCGATGAGCCAGTACGAGCGTCTGCTCGGCAGGACAACCCAGGAACTCCCCCGCCAGCTTGCGTGCCGAGGGAATGCCCTCGAAGCAACCGTAGTTGGAGCAGTCGACATTGCCGTCGTGCAGATCGGCATCGGCATTGAGGATATCGAGCATGGGGCGAGAAATGTTCACCTGGGAGGGCGACGGCTTGCCGCGCGCCATGTCGAGCGCCAGGCCCTTGGCCTTGACCTCGGCAACCTCGGCTTTAAGCGCCTCGATGGCGGCATCGAGTTCGGTGGTTTCCATCTTCTGGTAGATCGTCTGCATGGGTGCGACCTTTCGCGAAGCGGTACGTTGCAGTTCGTCTAAGTATAGACCGCCACCGCCGCAACGGTATGAAGCCGTGATAGATTAAGTTCATCGCAATGAATTACGAATCGCCGCGCATGCCGGCGTGGGGCGCCCAAGGAGGCACTATGGAGTACGGATCGTTTCAGGCCGAGGAATTCGGCGACTTGCAGCGCCTGGTCGACGGACTGTTTTACGACCGCCACGCCATCGACCGCCTGGATCTGATCGTACAGGCCGAAATCTTGGACCTGGCGCCCGACCTCATGGAGATCGTGAACCTTTTGCCGCCCGGCTACTACGACCGCCAGTCACTTTGCGACCAGCTCAACTCCGCCTTGGCCGCCCACGGCTGGGGCGCCGTCTACGGAACGGTGGAATAAGCCTCGAGGCCGGCGATTTGGCCCGCTTCCCGACCTTGGCGAGGCTTGTTTTAGGGCTTGTGGCCAAAAAAGGGCAAATATGAGTACTGTTACCTTTTTAGTAGCAGCGATTCTTGGTCGAAATCGGCAAAACTCGACTTGAAACTTCCTAATCACCGTCAGCTAGCGCCAAATTGGAATTCGATGGTCACTCATTAACGTACAGTTCTTATAACTTTGTTCATTATTTTCCGCACCTAAAATGATACGCCGTTTGTGACAGTACTCACAAACGGCGTTTTTTTGACCACTGGCGTGTCTGGCAGGCGGCAAGCACCGCCCGAATCCGCATTTTGAACGCGCCCGAATCGGTTCTGGAGCCGGTTTTCGCGCTCTTACTCGTCTTTGGGCGAGAGATGCTTGCAGACCACGCTCATGTAGATCATGCCGAGCACGGCTGCGGTGACCGAACCGGCGAGAATAGCGGCCTTGGCTGCAAGAACCTCAAACTGGGCCGTCGGGAAGGCAAGGCCGCTGATGAGAATCGACATGGTAAAGCCGATACCGCCCAGAATGCCCACGCCGGCAATCATGTGCCAGTTGACATTGTGCGGCAGCTCGCAGGCCTTAAGCTTAACCAGGGCAAACGTCATACCAAAGATGCCGATCGGCTTGCCCAGCAGCATGCCAAAGTACACGCCGAGCGTCACCGGGTCGGTGAGCAGCGTGCTCATGTCCACGCCCACTAAGCGAACCTGAGCGTTTACGAACGCAAAGATCGGCAGGATCACAAAGTTGACCGGCGTGGAGATCAGACGCTCCATGCGGATAAGCGGCGGGGTCACGCGGTGCATGACGCGCTCGACCTTGGTTGTCGAGACGGTAAAGTCATGCTGGCCCAGGATGTGTGCCTCATCATCGTAGCGGTCATCGAGCAGCGGCAGGCACTCGCCCAGCCAATCGGTGAGGCTATCGAGCTTGACGCCACACTTGGCCGGGATGGTAAAGGCCAAGATGACGCCAGCAAGCGTGGCATGTACGCCGCTCTTGAACATGCAGAACCACAGCAGCAGCCCCAGTACCGAATACGGGGCAAGGCGGTAATGCTGCGTCTTGTTGAGCCACACGAGCGCGCAGGTCACAAGCGCGGCGGCGCCCAACCAAAACGGATTGGGGCTCTGACCGTAGAAGATGGCGATGGCGGCGATGGAGATGAGGTCGTCGGCGATGGCGAGCGTCGAGAAGAACACGCGCACGCCGTTGGGCACGCGATTGCCCAAAAGCGACAGCACGCCCAGCGCGAAGGCAATATCGGTTGCCATGGGGATGGCCCAACCGTTGCGGGCGCCGGCATGGTTAAAGATCAGGTAGATGCAGGCGGGAACGACGACGCCGCCCACGGCCGCCAGCATGGGAAGCATGGCCTGACGCGGATTCTTGAGCTCGCCGACCGTCATTTCGTACTTAAGCTCAATGCCCACCAACAAAAAGAAAATCGCCATGAGGAAGTCGTTGACGAAAAGCTCAACGGTGAGGCCAGCCGTCAAATGCCCCAGACCCACATACAGCGGGGTCTCCAAAAAGTGATGGATGGCCTCGTAGGCATCGGTATTGGCGCAAATGACGGCGGCGATGGCGGCGATGACCATAACCGCGGCGGAAATCGTGCCGTTCTCGGCGATGCGCTCCCAGATGTCGTGACGTTCAAAGCGCTTGCGTTCACGAACGTTGAACAGCTGCTCGGGTGCTGCCATGGGCGGCTCCTTTCACGGGAAAGCTCCCGTCTTAAAAAAGCACGGCCCGCCCAAGTGGCGGCGCCGCGCTCTAACGTATTACGCTTGCATCTACCTACCCTGCACGACAAGCACGCAGGCGTGGCCGAAAAGCGGAACCACAGGTTGAACATTATTTGCTCAACGGCACGGGCACGCCTGTCCGGGAGACGACGCGGCGCCGTGCACAAAAAACGACCGGAGCGCGGGGCGTCCGCGATCCGGTCGTGGCGTTCGGTCAACTAAACCTAGCAGGCGGCCATGATGGGGGCAGCGACCTGCTTCTTACGGGAGAGGACGCCCGGCATCCAGACGCCGTCGTACTCATCGGCAATGCCCAGGCCCTTCTGAGCAGCCTCGGTCTCGCCCTCGAGCAGGACCTGCGAGCCCTCCTCCATGATGTCGGTGATGCACAGGACAATGCCGTCGGCGCCCTTCTCGGCGGCGTAGGCGCGCATGGCCTCGCGGATCTCGTCGATCATGCCGAGTGCGCGGCTCTTGTCGACGGTCTCGTACTGGCCAATGAGCAGCTTCTTGCCAGCGGGCTCGAACATCTTGATGTCGTTGCCGACCATCTCGGCTGCAGTGAAGGAGCCGGACGGACGGGTGAGGAAGACCTCCATGCCAAACTTGATCGGGTCGACGCCCACCTGCTCGCCGAGCTTGGCGGCGACGGCGCGGTCGACATCGGTGGTGGTGGGGCTCTTGAGCATGAGCGTGTCGGTCATCATGGCCGAGAGCAGCAGCTTGGCCTGTACGTCGGAAAGCTCAACGCCGAGCACGCCGGCGAGCTTGGTGACGATGGTGCAGCTGGAGCCCCAGGGCAGGCAGATGTAATGCAGCGGGCCGGCGGTCTCGAAGTCGCCGATGCGGTGATGGTCGACGACGCCAAAGACCGTGGCGTCCTTAAGGCCCGCGACGGACTGGGCGGACTCGTTGTGGTCGGTGAGGACGACAAGCTGACCGGCCTCGACGGACTCAATCACGCGGGGCTCGGCAATGCCGGCGTCGGCGAGCAGCTTGGCGGACTCTGCCGGAAGCTGACCAAGGGCGCAGGCCTCGTAGGTGTTGCCGGCATACTCAACCTGGTTGAGCAGCTGGGACAGGACGACGGCGCTCATGATGGCGTCGTTATCGGGGTTCTGGTGACCAAAGACAAGAACGTTTGCCATGGATATCCTCCACTTGATATGTGTACTTGGACGTAGCTATGGTAGCACGCTGACGCCGAACCCTATGAGATGGAAGGGCCGCGGCACAAATTGGGGCAGGCACGGGGGCCAAGGCTGTCCCTTTTGCACCATGTTGGTGCAAAGTAACCTGTCCCCCTTGCACCAGCTATTTGCCGGCGGCGCGCAGGGCTACGTAGGCGGCACCGATGATGCCGGCGTCGTTTCCGAGCGAAGCGACCTTAATGGGCGTCTCGCGCGAGGCGGAAAGCGCGTACTGCTTAAAGTGCTCGCGAACCTTGTCGAGGTAGACATCGGCCGAGGCGGAGGCGCCGCCGCCGATGAGGAACATCTCGGGATCAACCACGTTGGCAATAAGCGCCAGTGCGCGGCGAGATAGTCGGCCATGGTATCGGCCGCGGCCAGCGCGAGCTTGTCGCCCTCGCGGCAGGCCTGGAACACGTCCTTGGAATCGGAGGGGCCGGTCAGCTCGATGGGCTCGACGCCCGCCTTTTCGCACTCGGCAAGGTAGTTGCTCACCACGCCGGTGGCGCTGGAATACTGCTCCAGATGGCCATGGCCGCCGCAGCCGCAGGTGCGTTCCTCAGCCGGGTTCAGGCACATGTGGCCAATCTCGCCGCCGGCACCCACAACGCCCGACACCACGTCGCCGTTAACGATAACGCCGCCGCCCACGCCGGTACCGATGGTGACCATCACGACGTTCTGCACGCCCTTGGCAGAGCCGAGCCAGGCCTCGCCCATGGCAGCGGCGTTGGCATCGTTCTCGTACTTAACGACCGCGTCGGGGCAGTGCTCCTGGATGGCGATCTTAAGCTCGGGCAGGTTAATGGCAATGTTGGCCTTGACCTTGGCATCGCCCGACGCCGGGATAGGGCACGGAACAGCCAGGCCAATGCCCGCCACAAAGGCACGCGGAATCTGCGCCTTGGCAACCACCTGGTCGATAGCCTCGGTCACCGCGGCAAAGCCCGCAGCGTCAACGATGGGAGGCGTAGGCACGCTGGCCTTGGCAAGCAGGTTACCGTCTTCGTCGAACAGGCCCTCCTTAACCGAAGTGCCGCCGACGTCAATGCCGATATAGTACTGCTTAGGTTCCATGGGAGCCCACCTTTCTCGTTTAAACATTGCCTGTATGGTACCGCTCCCAAGGCAAAAACCTACCAAAAAGGGACAGGTTTGTTTGGTAGGTTTTATCTGGGGAAACACGCGGTACCAGCCAACAGGCCGCGTAAACCTTTGCCAAAAACAACGAGCGCCGAGAGGCGGAGGCTCCCGGCGCCCGTGAAAGGGACTGTATTGTCTGTTGGACTGCACGGTCCATCGCGGCGATAACGCCGACTAGGCCTGAAGCGCCTGCAGCTGCTTGTGGATCTCGATGAGCTCCGTCGCCATGACGCGCATGGTCTCGGTGCCGGCCATCTGGTCCTCGGCATGCAGCAGAATCAACGGGGCCTCGCCGTTACGCTCGCCGTTGGCCTCCTTTTTAAGGAGCCCCATATGGACATCGTGGCCACCGTTATAGGCCTCGTCGCCCTGCTTGATAAGCTCCTCGGCAGCGTCAAAATCGCCCTCCTTGGCCTTTTGCACGGCATTGATGTACATACTCTTGGCGGTACCGACGTAGCTGATGATCTCGAAGCAGGTCATCTGCAACTCGTTCATATCCTCCATATGCTGCACCTAGCCCATCACGCTGACGCAGTGGTCGATGATGCCGGCAGCGTTCATGCGGCCGTAGTCGACCATGTTGATGACCTCGACCGGGAAGCGGCCAGCGGCCTCCTTCTCAAAATCGCCCTTGGTGTAGCCGATCTGCGGGCCAAGCAGCAACATGTCGCACTCGTCCAGGTGATCGTGGGCCTCGTTCATGGGGCGAGCCTTGATCTCAATTTCCAAGCCACGGTTCGCGACCTCGGCCTGCATCTTCTGGACCAGCAGGCTCGTGGACATACCGGCATTGCAGCAGAGCATGATCTTCTTCATGGTTTCCTCCTTATAACTGCGCGGCGCGCAGACGACGACTGGTTTCACTCTTTGCGGCTATTGTTCCCACCCCCCTGCATCTTTACGCAAGGGAGAGAGCTGCGGGCACCGGCACCGCGTACCGGCGCCCGCAAAGGTGAAAGGGACGAACGTTAGGCGTTCTACTCGGCGAGAGCCTCCTGCTTGGCGATTGCCTTCTCGGAAATCTTCATAAAGGGCAGGTAGACGGCCATGCCAATGACAATCTCGAGAGCCTGCCACACGCCGCGCGCCAGTCAAAGCCCGTAGCGAGCAGGGCATTGATGACGGGAGGCATAGTCCAGGGCACCTGGGCGATGCAGGGGCTGATGATGCCTGCGCAGGTAAGGCCATAGGTGATGCCGATGAACAGATCGGGAAGGAGGACAAACGGAATCATGAGCGGCAGGTTGTACACGATGGGGTAACCGTAGATAACCGGTTCGTTGATGTTGAACAGACCAGGCAGGATAGCCATCTTGGAAACGGTCTCGGAAGCCTTGTTCTTGGAGAACAGGAGCGTGTCGAGCAGAAGCATGAGGGTGCAGCCCGAGCCGCCGATGAGGGCGAAGCTGTTAACGATCTGCATGTTCATGTAGTGATCGGGCTGGATGGTGCCACCGGCGGCAAAGGTAGCCATGTTGTCGACGATGAGCATGGTCAGGATCGGCTCGACGGTAGCGCCAGAGATGGTGGACTGGTGAATACCAACGCAGAACAGCAGGTTAGCAAGGGTGTAGATGAGGATAACAGCCCACGGACCGGCGTTCATGATGCTCTTGAGCGGGTTGGAGATGCACGTGGAGATGATGTCGCACAGATCGGTGCCGGCGCACACGGCGAGCAGGGCTGCGGCAAGAGCGAAGATTGCGAGGTTGAGCAGCATCGGGATCATGACGTTGAAGGAGTTGGAGACCGCGGGAGGCACACCCTCGCCCAGCTTAACCTTGAGCTTCTCGACGCCAGAAATCTTGATGAAGAGCGAGACGGAAAGCAGGGCGATGATAATAGCCGAGAACAGACCGTTGGTGCCGGTGTTGGCAGTCGAAAGGGCGCCCGTGACCTCGGCGGAGGTGATCTTGTCGGTGAGCAGCGGGCTCGTGGCGGCAAGCGTGGCGGTGATCTGCTGCGGCATCATGATGACGAAAGCAGAGATGGCGACGACCACGCAAGCGAGCGGGTTATCGAAACGCTTGTTCTTAGCGAGGCTGTAGCCAATCAATCCGGCCAAGATAATGGCAGAGACGTTGAGGGTGCCCAGCGTAATTGCCGAACCCCACGTCTGAAGATTGGCAAGGCCCGCCGCATCGAGCGGGAACAGAGGGAACACGACGTTGTTAATAAGAACCGCGATACCCGCAAGGATATAGAGCGGCGTGATGGTCGCGAAGGCGTCACGCAGGGAACGCAGGTGAACCTGGTTTCCCACCTTCGCAGAGACCTCGGCAAACTTGTCGAGGAAGCTCTTTCCGTTGTCACTGGCCATGATTGCTCCTAACTTTCAAATCCGGCCTTTTCCTATACGCACGGTGGCCTGTCGCCTCTGCCACCAGATGTGCCATGTGTTGCGCGCGGCGGCGCACGGTCTGGGCGTTCGCCCGGTCGCTAGTCAACCACGTGGGTCGTGGCGACCTGCTTGAGCCAAGCTGCCGACTTCTTAAGGCGGCGCTTGTAGCCGTCCATAAGGTCGACCTCGACAAAACCGTAACGGTTCTTAAAGGCATTTGCCCAAGACCAGTTATCGATGACGGCCCAATAATGGTATCCGCGGCACTTGGCGCCCTCGGCGATTGCTTGGCAACCCACTCCAGGTGCTGGCGCACAAAGTCGACGCGGTAGTCATCCTGGATGGTTCCTTCGGCGTCACGGTTCTTGTATTCGTCCATGATGCCGATGCCGTTCTCGGAAACGAACCACTCAAGATCGGGGTAGTTCTTGGCGCAGTCCATGCCAAAGTCGTAGAGGCCCTGCGGGTAGATCTCCCAGCCGCGGCTCTCGTTCATAACGGCGTCGGGCCACACATACTCGTCGGCAAAGTGCGGCAGGCCGTACTGGTCGATCTTGCTCGCCGGCGCCTGAACGCGCGTGGGGTGGTAGTAGTTGCAGCCGAGCCAGTCGACAACACCCTGCTTGAGGATCTCTTGGTCGCCGGCACGGAACGGGAGCTTAACGCCGCCCTCGGCCAGGCTGTCGAGCACGTCGGCGGGAAGCTCACCCTTGGTAATAAGGTCGAGCCACCAGCGATTGCTGATACCGCTGGTCATACGCACGGCCTCAAGGTCTGCCTCGCTGGAGTTCTGCTTGGTGTAGACCGGGGTAAAGCAGTTGATCATGCCGATCTTGGCATCGGCGCGAATAACGCCCTCGTCATAGGCGCGACGATAGTTGGCCACGGCCAGCGCATGTGCCAGCGAGATGTGATACTGCACGGTGCGGGCGCGGCTAAAGTCGTGGAGCTGCGGGAACCACACGCCCTCCTGATAGCGCTGTTCGGGCTCGACGATGGGCTCGTTAAAGGTGAACCAGTACTTAATCTCCTGGCCAAACTCGTGGAAGGCGACGTCGGCGTAATGCGCGTAAGCCTCGACGACCTCACGGCTCTCCCAGCCGCCGCGGTTAAAGAGGTAGGTGGGCATGTCAAAGTGGTACAAGTTGACAAACGGCTCCAGGCCGGCCTCGCGAGAGGCGCGGAACAGCTCGTGATACCACGCGGCGCCCTCCTCGTTAAGGTTGCCGTCGGCATCGAGCAGACGGCTCCACTGGATGGAAGTGCGATAGGTATCCAGGCCCAAGTCCTTCAGAATGCGAAAGTCTTCCTGGTACTTGGTCATAAAGTCGTTACCGGCATAAGAGCCAACGCAGTTGTAGAACGAACCCAGATCCTGGATGGACCAGGTGTCCCACAGGTTCTCGAGCTTGCCGCCCTGGTTCCACTGACCCTCAGTCTGCGGGCCGGACATAGCGGCGCCAAAGAAGAAGTCGCTGGGCAGCTGATACTGAGCCATCAAAGTCCTCGCTTTCGTGTCTTAGAGCTTCCGGTTGGAGACGGGTTTGCTTTGGCAGGTTATCCGGCGCGGGCGCGCACCGGTCATACCGATATCCAACCCGCCAAAACAAAACCGTCCTCAAACAGTACAAGGAAACGCCAATGCATCTCGCTTGTTGTCTATAACTATAGCGCTCTAATCTTCTATGTAAAGCGTCTTTTTCATTTTTCTTTATCGAACTTCTTTCATGAAAGCCATATGGATGCTTTTTAAGTAGGTATACTTTCTAAATATCGACGCAAATATGAAGGGAGGATTGCATGATTCCCAAATACGAGGCGATAGCTGCAGATATCCGTCGAAGCATCGAGGACGGCGCACTTAAACCGGGCGATAAGTTGCCCACCGTCGTTGAGTTCTGTGAGCTCTATGGCGTTTCCAAAATCACCGTCAAACGAGCGATTGAGCAGATCACCGAGGAAGGCCTTATTACCAGCCGGCGCGGATCGGGCACCTACGTCAAGGACACGGCGGGGCTTCCCGGCCAGGTGTTTTTTCAAGGCAAGAACGACCGTGCCCAGGGCTTTTCGTATGAGCACCGCGGGGAAAAGGTGACCTCGGTGGTCTACGATTTCTCGATCGTCAATCCACCGGCAGAGGTTGCGACCCAGCTGGGAATGGCCGAGGATGACTTCGCCTATCACATCGTGCGCGTGCGCCAGGTCGACGAGAAGCCCATCGTCATCGAGTACACCTATATGCCGCTCGAACTGATCCCGGGCCTTAAAAAGAAGGACCTGTACGGATCGGTCTACGGCTTTATCCGCGAGCAATGCGGGCTGAAGATTTCGAGCTTCCATCGCACCATTCGCGCTGTCGCGGCAACTGAGGAAGAGGCTGAGCGCTGGATACCAAACCCGGCTCTCCCCTGCTCGAACTCAACCAGATTGGCTTCTTGGATAGCGGCACCGCGTTTGAATATTCTATCTCGCACAACGTAGGCGACCGCTTTGAGCTGCACAACGTAACGCTGGCATAAGTTTTTGTAGTCATACGGGCGCTCACTATGGCTCGTTTGGAGTGGGCGGCCGCGCAACACAATGGGGGTATGAACATGTCCGATTTGATTAAACTGACGCCGATCTTCCACGAAAAAATCTGGGGAGGCCGCCAGCTCGAAACCGTATTTGGTTACGACATTCCCGAGGGCCCCATCGGTGAGTGCTGGGCCATCTCGGCCCACCCCAACGGCGACTGCCAGATTGCGGAGGGCCCGTATGCCGGCCACACGCTGTCGTGGCTGTGGTCCGAGCACCGTGAGCTCTTTGGCAACTGCGAGAGCAAGGAGTTCCCGCTGCTCATTAAGATTCTGGACGCCAAGGACGACCTTTCGATCCAGATTCATCCCAACGACGAGTACGCCGCCGAGCACGAAAACGGCAGCCTGGGCAAAACCGAGTGCTGGTACGTGCTGGATTGCGAGCCCGGCGCCACAATCATCGTCGGACAGCGCGCGCATGACCGCGCCGAGGCCGCACAGATGATCGAGGACGGCCGCTGGGATGACATGCTCAACGTGCTGCCAATCCACAAGGGCGACTTTTTCCAGATTGACTCCGGTACTGTGCACGCCATCAAGACCGGCCCGCTCATTTTGGAGACGCAGCAGTCGAGCGATGTGACCTATCGCCTGTACGACTACGACCGCCCCGGCACCGACGGCAAGCTGCGCCCGCTGCACATTGAGCAGAGCCTCGACTGCATCGATTTTAATGTCCAGGCTCCGACCGACGGCACCGTGACCGCGCCCGAGGTCGACGGCGTGACTGAGCTCGAGTCCAACCCCTGCTACACCGTCGATCGCGTTCGCGTCGACGGCAGCAAAACCCTCGACCAGCGCTGGCCCTTCATGTGCCTGTCAGTCATCGACGGCGAAGGCACCGTCTGCGGCGACCCCGTCCACAAGGGAAGCCACCTGCTAGCCCCCAGCACCGTTAGCTCCATTGACCTCGAGGCAAGATGGAACTGATCGTCAGCCACCTCTAGGTCGCAATAACAACCAAAACGAAACAAGGGGCTCCCCCCGTCCATGCACGGGAGAGCCCCTACTCACATCTATTTTTCTATCAGCCCACCCGGCTCTCCAGACCAAAAAGCGAACGAGCAAAGCGACGTTCGCAAGCTGCAGGCTAAAACGCCACAAGGAAGAGGGCGCGTCGGGGGCTTTGGTCGATCGCGAGTTCCGCACGAGCCGGAGAGCACTTAATGTGCTCTCCGTGCGAGCAGGACTGTCCGAGCAGGCGACCAAAGCCCCCGGAGCGCCCGGTCAACCTCGCAGTTAGGCATTCAGCTTAACGATCGGTGCAAAGCCCTTCATCAGCTTTTTGGTCTGGCCGGTCTTTTCGAATTGAACCTCAATCATGTCTCCCGCGACCGAGATCACGGTACCCGTGCCAAAGGTCTTGTGACTCACGGTATCGCCCGCGGCAAAGTCCTGCGATGCACTGGCGCGATCGACCTTGCGTTCCACCGTCGGCGACACCTTGGACGATGGCTTTTTGGCTCGCGGCGCACCCGAACCAAAGGTCGAGGCAACACGGCCGGCGTCGGGCGAGACCCCGCGATGACGCTCGGTCCCGTAGCTGCTGCCGCCAAAGAAATCGTCGAAGCTCGATCCACCACGCGAGGCGGAACCGCCCGTCGAGCGCGTATGAGAGCCAAACACCTTGCCGCCGTACATATCCGAGCCCATGCCCGAGCCAAAGGTGCCATGACGGTCGCCGCGCTTCTCCCAGCCCGTGCCCTCAAAACCGGCAGAACCGATACCGCTAAACTCGATGTCCTCAAACGGAATCTCGTTGAGGAAGCGCGAGCGCGGGTTGGCAGAGGTCGAGCCGTAGGTGCGACGCGTAGCGGCATAGGTCAAGAACAGGCGCTTACGGGCGCGTGTGATAGCGACGTAGGCCAAGCGGCGCTCCTCCTCGAGCTTACCCGGGTCATCGCTGCCGCCAAAGTCGTGCACGTGCGGGAAGATGCCCTCCTCCATGCCGGCCACGAACACCGCCGGGAACTCCAGGCCCTTGGCGGAGTGGATGGTCATCATGGTAATGGCGTGCGTCTCGCCGGCCAGGGAATCCAAGTCGGAGCGCAGGGCCAGCCACTCCATGAGTGCCGGTAGCGCCTTACAGGTGAGCGGACCGTAGGTACGCTCGATCTCGTCGGCATGCACAGCGCCCGCCGGCAGCTCCGTCGGCGTGGCATACGCGTTGCCCGCGATGGCGGCGGCCAAGGCATCCTGCGGCGAGAGCGCCCGGGGACGGCTAGGCATCGAGCGGATTGGAACCTGCGGCATCGCGCGCGC
>JAQCYU010000031.1 GCA_027682925.1 Coriobacteriaceae bacterium AF45-21 | reverse complement strand
GCACCGAGGTGACCGCTCCCATGGTCGGCGTTTTCTATGCTGCCCGCGCCGGGCGACGAGCCGTTGTGCACGTGGGCGTCCAAGGCAGATGGAGCCCGGTGAGACCCTCTGCATCATCGAGGCCATGAAGGTTCTCAACGAGGTGACGGCCGAGGCAGACGGCGAGGTGCTCGAGATCTGCGTGGCCGACGGCGACCTCGTGGAGTTTGGCAGCTGCCTCATGAGGATCGGATAGGTGATGTCCATGAACAAAGAAGAGCTTAAAGAACTGTTACCGCATCGCGAGCCGATGCTTTTGCTCGACGAAGCCGAGCTGGTGGGCGACGAGGCCCACGGCAAGATCACGATTACGGGTGACGAGTACTTTTTGCAGGGGCATTTTCCGGGAAACCCGGTGGTCCCCGGCGTGATTCAGTGCGAGATGCTCGCCCAAAACTGTTGCGTGCTGCTGATGGGCGATGAGGAGGCGCGCGGCGCGACGCCGTTCTATACGAGCCTCGATAAGGTGCGCTTTAAGCGTCCGGTGCGCCCGGGCGACACGGTTGATTTGGTGTGCACCATCACGCGTGCGCGCGGGCCGTTCCGCTTTGCGACGGGTACTGCGAGCGTCAACGGTGAGGTTTGCTGCCGCGCTGATATGTCTTTTGCACTCATGCACGAAAGTTAAGGAAGGCTTCATGTTCGACAAAGTGCTCATCGCCAACCGCGGAGAAGTCGCGGTCCGTGTTATCCGCGCGTGCCGCGATATGGGCATCAAGACCGTCGCCGTTTATTCCACGGCCGATGCGGACGCGCTGCACGTGCAGCTTGCCGACGAGGCGTATTGCATCGGCGGCCTGCGTCTTGCCGAGAGCTACCTCAACGACGATGCCGTGCTCACCTGTGCCGTGAAGTCGGGGGCAAAGGCGATCCATCCTGGCTACGGTTTCTTTTCCGAGAAGGCGAGCTTCGTGCGCGACTGCGACAAGTATGGCCTGGCGTTTGTCGGTCCTTCGGCCAAGGTGATCGACAGCATGGGCGACAAGGACGCCGCGCGTCGAACGGCCGCCGCGGCGGGCGTGCCCATCGTGCCGGGCTGCGATTTGCTCAAAAGTCCCGAGGAGGCAACGGCCGAGGCCGAGCGCATTGGCTGCCCCGTGCTTATTAAGGCGCGTGCAGGCGGTGGCGGCCGCGGCATTCGCAAGGTCGAGCGCGTGGAAGATGCGGCAAAGGCATTCATCGAGGCGCGTGCCGAGGGCGAGGCCGTCTTTGGCGACGGCGAGTGCTACATGGAGAAGTTCGTCGCGCCGGCGCACCACGTTGAGGTGCAGATTATGGCCGATAAGCAGGGCCATGTGTTTTCGCTCGGCGAGCGCGAGTGCTCGGTGCAGCGCCGCAACCAAAAGCTGATCGAGGAGAGCCCCGCGCCGTGCCTCGACGGACGCGATGATATTCGCGCGCGCATGCACAAGGCCGCGCGCGACCTGGCTCGTGCCGTTGGCTATGAGGGCGCCGGCACCATTGAGTTTTTGTACTCAGATGACGGCAATTTCTACTTTATGGAAATGAACACGCGCTTGCAGGTGGAGCATCCGGTTACGGAGTTTGTGACCGATACCGACTTGGTCAAGTGGCAGCTGCGCGTGGCAGCCGGCCAGCCTCTGCCCTTTGAGCAGGAGGACATGCCGGTTCGCAACCACGCCATGGAGTGCCGCATCAATGCCGAAACGCCGGACTTTCTGCCGTCATGCGGAACGGTCACCGCGTTGCGTGTGCCGGGTGGTCCGCGCGTGCGCTGGGATTCCGCCATGTTTACCGGTGCGAAAGTTCCGCCGTACTACGACTCTATGCTCGGCAAGCTCATCGTGTGTGCGCCCACGCGTGACGGTGCTATTCGTAAGATGCGCTCGGCCCTGGGCGAGCTCGTGATCGAGGGCGTGAGCGAAAACAGCGAGCTTCAGCTCGACGTGCTGGCAAACGACGAGTTCTTGTCGGGCATGTATCACACCGATCTGATGGGGCATCTCTATGCTGATGAATAGAAAAGCGAAGACGGTCAACGTTCTCGAGGGGCCGATGACCGAGTCGTGCGCCGAGTTTCCCGCGCGCCACGTGTTTATCAAGTGCCCGGAGTGCCGCCGTGTGATCGATGAGGCACGCCTGCACGACAACCTCGAGGTCTGCCCTCGTTGCGGCAAGCACTTTCGCGTGAGCGGTCGCGCGCGCATGCGCATGACGGTCGACGAGGGCACGTTTGAGGAATGGGATGCCAATCTGGCGTCGGAGGACTTCCTCTCGTTTCCCGGTTATGCCGACAAGCTCAAGGGCGCGGTCGAGCGTTCGGGCGAGCGCGATGCCGTTGTGTGCGGCAGGGGCAAAATCTGCGGTTGCGATACAGCTCTCTTCTTTATGGACGCCAACTTTATGATGGGCTCGATGGGTTCTGTGGTGGGCGAGAAGATCTGTCGCACATTTGAGCGAGCGACCGAGCTGGGATTGCCAGTTGTCGGCTTTACCGTTTCGGGCGGTGCGCGCATGCAAGAGGGCGTGACATCGCTTATGCAGATGGCCAAGATTTCTGCGGCAGTTAGGCGCCACAGCGAGGTGGGCGGCCTGTATATCACGGTGCTCACCGACCCCACGACCGGAGGCGTAACCGCGAGCTTTGCCATGGAGGGCGACATTATCCTGGCCGAGCCCGATGCCCTGACGGCATTTGCCGGCCCGCGCGTGATAGAGCAGAACATGCACAAGCGCCTGCCCAAGGGATTCCAGCGCTCCGAGTTTTTGCTGGAGCACGGCTTTTGCGATGCCGTTGTTCCGCGTGGCGAGATTGCGCTCACGGTAGGCGAGCTGTTGGCGCTGCACGAAGGCACGTGCCGGCCTGGGGGCACCGCATGAGATCGTCCATGCGGGTCGCCGCGGCAAAAAGCTGGGACACTTGTTTAAGCGCTCGACGGCACCAAAAACCGCGCTCGAGATTGTCAAGCAGACCCGCTCGGCAGATCGCGCCACGGCAGGGAGATGATCTCGCTGGGCCTCGACGGATTCGTTGAGCTGCACGGCGACCGTTACTTTGGCGACGACGCCGCTGTGGTGGGCGGCATCGGCTGGAAGGACGGGCGACCCGTGACGGTTATCGCCATCGAGCGCGGCACCACGACCAAAGAGCGTATCCGCCGCAACTTTGGCATGGCGCATCCCGAGGCTACCGCAAGGCGCGTCGCCTTATGCGCCAGGCCGAAAAGTTTGGTCGACCGGTTCTGTGCCTGGTCGATACTTCGGGCGCGTTTTGCGGCATCGGTGCCGAGGAGCGCGGCCAGGGCGAGGCGATTGCCCAGAATCTCATGGAGATGAGCGGCCTTAAGACGCCGATTGTCTCGGTGGTGACAGGCGAGGGTGGCTCTGGTGGCGCGCTGGCACTATCCGTGGCCGACCGCATCCTGATGCTCTCGAGCTCGGCCTATTCGGTTGTGAGCCCCGAGGCCTGTGCATCGATCCTGTGGAAGGATACCGAGCGCGCGGATGAGGCCGCCGAGGCGCTTAAGCTCACGGCCCCCGATCTGTTGGCGCTCGGCATCATCGACGGCATTGTTGACGATAGGGGCCTGTCGCATGAGGAGATCGCCGGTGCCGTCATGTCCTCGGCATTTGATGCCTTCGATACGCTTGGGCAGCTCGACGACGCCACCCTCACAAACCTCCGCTATGAAAAGTACCGCACAATCGGTCGGTACCGCACGATGTGACAAAGGGGCAGCCCGCATGTCACATTGGGAAAGGCGTTCCATGTCGCAAGTTTCTAACACCTCGTTTACAACGACGGTTTCATCAAACGCCACGGCCGTGGTGGACTATCTGTCCAAAAGCATGATGTCGGCGCTGCCGTTTATTGTCTGCGCGGCGTTGTTCCGCACCGTCGCCGTCATTATGGGCGAAGGCATGCTGGGCCTGTGGTCTGCCGATTCCGAAATCTATCGCCTGTTCTACAGTTGGCTTTATAACGCCGGCTACTACTTTTTGCCCATTTATCTTGGTTGGGCGGCCGCCCGCCAGCTCGGTTGCTCGGAGCAGCTGGGCATGATGCTGGGCGGCGTATTGATTGCGCCCGATCTGCTTAAGCTCGTCGATGCCGCATCGACGACGGGGGCATCGATGACTTCCGTGTATGGTCTGCTTTCTGCGCCGGTCAACGATTACACGACGACTGTTATTCCGGTCCTTATCTCGGTGCCTGTGCTATGGCGAGTGGAGTGTTTCTTTTCGCGCATTATCCCTAAGGCCGTGGCGTTTTCGTTTGTTCCGTTTACAACCATGCTTGTCATGGTTCCGGTTTCGCTGTGTATTACGGCGCCGGCGGGCAGCTATCTGGGCATGCTGTTGGGACAGCTTATGTTTATGCTTGGCAATTCCGGTGGTGTCGTGTCGCTGCTTACGCTCATGGGGCTTGCCGCGGGTTGGGAGTTCCTTAAGATTGCGGGCATCAGCAACGTTGTCCTATCGCTCGCCTATGCGCAGTTTATGAGTGTGGGAACGGATTCGTGCATCCTGATCGCCGCGACGATGGCAACGTTCGCCGTTTGGGGCATGCCCTTTGGCGCGTCGCTTCGCGTTGCGGATAAGGACGAGAAGGCGCTCATGCTGGGCTATTCAATCTCGGGTGTTCTTGGCGGCGTAAGCGAGCCGGCGCTGTACGGTTGCGGCTTTAAATATGGCAGGTGCCTGACGTGCATGGCCATTGGCGGCGCCGTCGGAGCCTTGTTGCAGCCGTGGGCCACGTTACGGCCTATACCATCGGCATGACGAATGTCCTCATGGTCATTGGCTTTGCCACGGGCGGCATCTCGAACCTGCTGTGGTGCTGCGCTGCCGGCGGTGTGGCATTTGCGGTGTCTGCGGCGCTGAGCTACTGCTTTGGCGTGGTGCCGGCGAAGGGGCAGACGGCAGGGGACGGAGCCGATTCACCCGAAACAGTGGCGAGCGCTGCTGAAGTGAGCGCATAAACCTGTGCGACACAAGGACGATTCCTTTGTCATGTTCCAAGGCCGTGGCCCGTGCGGGTTGCGGCCTTTTTGTATCTGGAGGACAAAGTGGCTACACTACAATCCGTTTGAGCAATAGATATATAGGCAGTACCGTGGGGGCGGATGCAGATGGTCGAGTGGATTGTTAAGCGCGCGCAGGGCGACCGTGCGCGCGTGGGCACGTTGACGGGCGTGGTGTGTATTCTCGCCAATGTGGCACTATGTGCTGCGAAGGGCGTAATTGGCGTGGTTTCGGGATCGGTTTCGATCGTGGCGGATGCATGAACAACCTGTCCGATGCCAGCTCGAATATCGTGAGCGTGCTTGGCTTTAAGCTGGCGAGCAAGCCGGCCGACCCCGAGCATCCTTACGGACATGGCCGCTACGAGTATCTCTCGGGTCTGGTCGTGGCGGCGCTCGTGCTGCTTATTGGCATCGAACTGGTGAAGTCCTCGGTCGAGCGCGTCATCCACCCCGAACCTGTCGAGTTCTCGCTTGCCCTGGTGGCAGTCCTGGCGCTTTCGATGGTTGTAAAGCTGTGGATGGCGGCCCTCAACCAAAAGCTCGGCGATCGCATTGAGTCCGAGACGCTGCATGCGACCGCGCAGGATTCCAAGAACGATGTCCTTGCCACAGGCGCCGTGCTGGCGTGCGCAATTGTTTCGCAGGTGACGCACATCAATCTTGATGCATGGGTCGGCCTTGCCGTTGGCGCCTATATTGGCTGGAGCGGTTTTGAACTCATCCAGGATACGGTGAGCCCGCTTTTGGGCCAGACGCCCGATCCTAAGCTGGTCAAGCACATTCGAGACAAGATCATGAGCTACCCCGGCGTTTTGGGCGTTCACGATCTGATGGTTCACGACTACGGCCCGGGCAGGAAGTTCGCAAGCGCTCACGCTGAGATGGCAGCCGAGGCAAGCCCGCTGGAAAGTCACGACACGCTCGATAACATCGAGCAGTCGTTTAGGGTCGAAGACGGCATGATCGTCACGCTTCACTACGACCCCATCGTGACCGATGACCCAAAGGTGGCGAGCATGCGCTTGCGCATCAACGCTATGGCTCAAGAGATCGATAGCCGCCTCTCGATTCATGACCTACGTTGTGTGCCGGGTCCTACGCACACCAACGTGATCTTTGACTGCGTGCGTCCCTCGGATCTGCAGATGAGTGCCGATGACTTAAAGCACGCGCTGGCACAACGGGTCGAATCGGAATATCCCAAGTCGATTGCCAAGATTACGATCGACGAAGACTACGTAGGGCATACCCACGAGTAAGGCTGTGCCGGCAAAGCAGGTTATGCAGAAGGGGAGAGCATGAAGAAACTGTATCTACTCCGCCACGGTCAGACGGAGTTCAACGTCAAAAAGCTGGTCCAGGGCCGCTGCGACTCGCCGCTGACCGATCTGGGCCGCAAACAAGCGGGAATGGCAGCCGCATGGCTCAAGGGCCACGGCGTCGTCCCCGATAAAGTGGTCTCTTCGCCTCTAGACCGAGCCATGGACACAGCTCAGCTCGTCGCAACCGAGCTTCTCGGCGCAGACGCTGACGTTGAGCCCTGCGAAGGCATTATCGAGCGCTGCTACGGCACCTTCGAAGAAGGCCCGCACGACGCGCTACCCACCGACGTCTGGGATCCAGGCGAGGACTTAATCCCATTCGGAGGAGAAGGAAGCCAGGCGCTGCAAGAGCGCATGGTAGACACCCTCACCAATATCATGGGCGCCGATGGTATCGAAACCCTCCTAGCAGTAAGCCACGGCAGCGCCAGCCGCCAATTCATCAAGGCTGCAGCCCCAGAGGGCTTCGAGCTCCCAACAAAACTCCCCAACTGCGCCATCATGATCTTCGATTTTGACGAGGAAAAGTCGGGAGAAGAGGGCGACACGCCTCAATCCAAGTTCACCTTGCGGCAAATTATCGATCCCCAACAAAGTCATTAGCCTGAGCGAGCAAGGTTTAGCAGACATCAACGTGGCGTTCCCAGCGTGCGGCGGAGGGGGCGGGCCTGAGACATATTAAGGTTGTCGCGAGTTCCGCACGAACAGGAGAGCACTTAATGTGCTCTCCGTCGTGAGCAGGACTGTAGAGCAGCAACCTTAATATGTCTCAGGCCCGCCCCCTCCGCCGCACGCTGGGAACGTGCCACGCACTTTACCTGCGTAAACAATGTGAGTGAAATATGAATCTCGATGGATACGCCCGCAGCCGTGTATACTAAACAGCTGTGTGTAACCAGGGGAGTATTCTGGCTGGACAAAATGCCTGCTTAATAGGGTTGTCAGGTAGTCCGGGCGAAATACAAGGCTGGGGAGCACGTCGTGTAAGTAGTGGTCCTCTAGGGGCGTACGCTCGGTGGTGTACGCATTGTCCCAAGACCACGCGAGAGTTGGGATCATATCTTGATCAGCATGATTCTCGGCCGCAAGATTGGCATGACCCAGGTTTGGGACGAGGACGACAACGTCGTTCCCGTCACGGTCATCCAGGCTGGCCCCTGCGCTGTCTCGCAGGTTAAAACTCAGGCAACCGACGGCTATGACGCCGTCCAGATCGGTTTCGGCGACATCAAGGCCAAGAACGTGAACAAGCCCATGGCTGGTCACTTCGCCAAGGCTGGCGTCGAGCTGTCCGCTTCCTTCGTGAGGTTCGCGTCGAGAACGGCGAGGAGCACAAGGTCGGCGAGGTCGTCACCGTCGCTGATTTCGCTGATGTCGAGAAGGTCGACGTCATCGGTACCTCCAAGGGTAAGGGCTTCCAGGGTCGCATCAAGCGCTGGGGTCAGCGCCGCGGTCCTATGACGCATGGTTCTCACTTCCAGCGTCACCCCGGTTCTATCGGTCAGTGCGCCTATCCTGCGCGCGTCCTCAAGGGCGTCAAGATGGCCGGTCACATGGGTAACGAGCGCGTTACCGTCAAGAACCTTTCCGTTGTCCGCATCGATGCCGAGCAGAACCTCATCTTGGTCAAGGGCGCTGTCCCGGGTGCCAAGAATGGTCTCGTCGCCATCCGTATGGCCTAAGGGCCCAGCCCATTTAGCCCAGCGTCATACCAAGGAGAACACTTAAATGGCAAAGTTTGAAGTAAAGAACAGCGAGGGCAAGAAGGTCGCCGAGGCCGAGCTCGCCGCTGAGGTGTACGGCATCGAGCCGAACATCCACGTTATGCACCACATCGTCAAGTGCCAGATGGCCTCTTGGCGTCAGGGCACCCAGTCTGCTAAGGGTCGCTCTGAGGTTTCCGGTGGCGGCAAGAAGCCTTGGCGTCAGAAGGGCACCGGCCGTGCCCGCCAGGGTTCCATCCGTGCTGCCCAGTGGCGTCACGGTGGCGTCGTCTTCGCCCCCAAGCCCCGTTCTTACGCTAAGCGTATGAACAACAAGGAGGTCAAGCTGGCTATGCGCTCCGCGCTGTCCGCCAAGCTGGCCGATGGCGAGCTCGTGCTCGTCGACGACTACGGCTTCGAGAAGCTTCTACCAAGGCTGCCGTTGCCATGCTCAAGGCTCTTGGCCTTGAGGGCAAGCGTCTGACCATCATCGTTCGCGATGAGGACGTCAACGCCTACCTGTCGTTCCGCAACATTCCCAAGACGTTCATCATCACTGCCGACGAGGCCAACACCTACGATCTCGTCAACAACAACGCCGTGCTGATGCCCGCCGACATCGCCGCTCACTTCGGGGAGGTGCTTGCATAAATGACCGCCCACGAGATCATCATCCGTCCGATCGTGTCCGAGCGTTCCTTCTCCGGCATGGAGCTGAACAAGTACACGTTCGAGGTCGCCAAGGATGCTAACAAGTATCAGATCAAGGACGCTGTCGAGGAGATCTTCGGCGTCAAGGTCGTTCGCGTGAACACCCTGACGGTCAAGCCCAAGACCAAGCGCGTGCGCTATGTCGCCGGCAAGACCCGTTCTTGGAAGAAGGCCATCGTCACGCTGGCCGAGGGCGACACCATCGAGGTCTTTGGCAACCAGGCCTAAGACTCGCTGCTGTTGAGTGAGCTCATGCCTCCCAAATAGGGGAGGCGAGAGCTCAAGGTTTTGGGCGTATAAAATGGACACGCCCGGAACCGTGTATACGTCCGGTGTCATCGCACCCGAGGCAGAACCTCGAATCCCTGTCTGCGATGGCTAACGGATTCCTATTGAAAGGGATTGTAATGGCTGTAAAGCACCTTAAGCCGACCTCCGCTGGTAGGCGTTGGCAGACGATCTCCGATTTCTCCGAGATCACCTGCACCAAGCCCGAGAAGTCTCTTCTCGAGCCCCTGCCCAAGAAGGCCGGTCGTAACAACAACGGCCGCATCACCACCCGCCACCAGGGCGGCGGCGTGAAGCGTCGTTACCGCGTGATCGACTTCAAGCGCAACAAGGACGGCGTGCCCGCCAAGGTTGCCACGATCGAGTACGATCCGAACCGTTCCGCTCGCATCGCTCTGCTGCACTACGCTGACGGTGAGAAGCGCTACATCCTGGCCCCCAAGGGCCTCGAGGTCGGTCAGACCATCATGTCCGGTTCTGACGCCGACATCAAGCCGGGCAACGCTCTGCCCCTCGCCGACATCCCCGTCGGTACGCTCATCCACGCCGTCGAGTTCCAGCCGGGCAAGGGCGCTGCTATCGCCCGTTCCGCCGGTAACTCCTGCCAGCTGATGGGTAAGGAGGGCAAGTACGCTATCGTCCGTATGCCTTCCTCCGAGATGCGCCGCATCCTCGTTACCTGCCGCGCCACCGTCGGTGAGGTCGGCAACGCCGATCACTCCAACATCGTTATCGGCAAGGCCGGCCGTAAGCGTCACATGAACGTGCGCCCGACCGTCCGCGGTACCGTCATGAACCCTGTCGACCACCCGCACGGCGGTGGCGAGGGCAAGAACCACACCTCTGGTCGTCCCTCCGTTACCCCCTGGGGTAAGCCGACGAAGGGCCTTCGTACGCGCAAGAAGAAGAAGGTCTCGAACCAGCACATCATTCGTCGCCGTAAGAAGTAATTTCGGATACCGAGTTTTAGGAGAAAGCACTTATGAGCAGAAGTCTCAAAAAGGGCCCGTTCGTGGAGACTCGCCTTCTCTCGCGTATCACCGCGATGAACGAGGCTGGCAAGAAGGACGTCGTGAAGACTTGGTCCCGCGCGTCCACCATCTTCCCCGAGATGGTTGGTCACACCATCGCCGTCCACGACGGCCGCAAGCATGTGCCCGTGTATGTTACCGAGTCCATGGTTGGTCACAAGCTCGGCGAGTTCGCGCCGACTCGTACGTTCCGTGGCCACAAGGCCAAATAGGGGGTTAACCGTAAATGGCAACTAAGTCTATTGAAACTGAGGCCACCGAGGTTCGCGCCGTCGCTAAGTACGTGCGTGTTTCCCCCAGCAAGGCCCGCCTGGTGGTCGATCTGATCCGCCGCAAGCCTGTCGCTCAGGCCTTCGACATCCTCCATTTCTGCGACCGCGCCGTCGCCGTGGATGTCGAGAAGGTTCTCCGTTCCGCCGTTGCGAACGCCGAGAACAACAACGGTCTGCGTGCCGACAACCTGGTTGTCGCCGCTGCCTATGTTGACGAGGGTCCGACGCTTAAGCGCATCCGTCCCCGCGCCAAGGGTTCCGCTTCTCGTATTCTGAAGCGTACTTCCCACATCACCGTCGTCGTTGCTCCTCGAAAGGAGGCGTAAAGCTGTATGGGTCAGAAAGTCTACCCCACCGGCTTCCGTCTTGGCATCACCGAGAACTGGCGCTCCCGCTGGTTCGCAGAGAAGGATTACGCTAAGACCCTCGGTAACGATCTCGAGATCCGCAAGTACCTCGAGAAGCGTCTTTCCCGCGCAGCTGTCTCCCGCGTCGAGATCGAGCGCGCTGGCGACAAGGTGAAGGTCATCATCCTCACCGCTCGCCCCGGCGTTGTCATCGGTAAGAAGGGTGCCGAGATCGATACCCTCCGCACCGAGCTCGAGAAGGTCGCTGGCGTCTCCAAGGGCCAGCTCTCCGTCGACGTTGTCGAGATCAAGCGCCCCGAGCTCGACGCCAACCTCGTTGCTCAGTCTATCGCCGAGCAGCTCGAGGGCCGCGTTGCCTTCCGTCGCGCTATGCGCAAGGCTGTCCAGTCTGCCCGCAAGGCCGGCGCTAAGGGTATCCGTATCCAGTGCTCCGGTCGTCTCGGCGGTGCCGAGATGGGCCGTCGTGAGTGGTACCGCGAGGGTCGCGTGCCTCTGCACACCCTCCGTGCCAAGATCGACTACGGCACGGCTGTCGCCAGCACCACCATGGGCGCTTGCGGCGTGAAGGTCTGGATCTACCTGGGCGAGAAGCTCCCGGGCCAGCCTGTTCCCAACCCTGCACTCGAGGGCTCTTCCCGTCCTCGTCGTCGTAACTCCGAGAGGAGGGGTCAGTAGTGCTTGCCCCTAAGCGTATTCTTCACCGCAAGGTGCAGCGTGGCTCCATGAAGGGCCAGGCCAAGGGTAATACCGAGCTGCATTTCGGCGAGTTTGGTATCCAGGCTCTCGAGGCCCATTGGATTACCAACCGTCAGATCGAGGCCGCTCGTATTGCCATGACCCGCTACATGAAGCGTGGCGGTCGTGTCTACATCACGATCTTCCCCGATAAGCCCATCACCAAGAAGCCTGCCGAGACTCGCATGGGTTCTGGTAAGGGTAACCCCGAGGAGTGGGTGGCCGTCGTCAAGCCCGGCCGCATCATGTTCGAGGTCAAGGGCGTGCCCGAGGAGGTCGCTCGCGAGGCTCTGCGTCTTGCACAGCACAAGCTTCCCATCAAGACCAAGATTGTTGCTGCCAAGAACGCTGAGCAGCGCATCGAGAAGGAGATGGCTGAGGAGGCCGCTCTCGAGGCCAAGTGGGCTGCTGAGGACGCCGCCGCCGCCAAGGAGGAGAACTAATGAAGCCCGCAGAGATTCGTGAGCTCTCGGACGCTCAGCTCGTTGAGAAGCTGAAGGAAATGCGCGCCGAGCTCTTTAACCTTCGTTTCCAGATGGCCACCAGCCAGCTGGACAACACCGCTCGCGTCAACACCGTGAAGAAGGACATCGCTCGCGTCCTCACGGAGCAGCGCGCCCGCGAGATCGCAGCGGAGAAGTCCGCTGTCGCCGAGTAGGACCTAAGGAGAGAACATGACTGATTCGCGTAACTCGCGTAAGGTCCGTACGGGTGTCGTTACCTCCGTCTCCGGTGCCAAGACCATTGTTGTCACCATCACCGAGCGCAAGCGTCACCCCAAGTACGGCAAGATGATGACCAGCTCCAAGAAGCTGCACGCTCACGACGAGGAGTGCACGGCTGGCGTGGGCGACACCGTCCGCGTTATGGAGACCCGTCCTATGTCCAAGATGAAGCGTTGGCGCCTCATCGAGGTCGTCGAGCGCGCTAAATAAGCAGTCGCTCTTACGACTTGTACGTTTCCGAAGATGTGCGTATGCCTGGCTTGCATACCACGGGCCGTATAAAGGCTGCGCACCTCTCTTCGGTTCTTAGTTCGGAGGAACATCTACCATGATTCAGATGCAAACCATGCTGAACGTCGCCGACAACTCCGGCGCTCGCAAGATTCGCTGCATCAAGGTGCTTGGCGGTTCCAAGCGTCGTTATGCAGGCATCGGCGATGTGTTCATCGGTGCTGTCCAGGAGGCTACCCCTGGCGCCAACGTCAAGAAGAAGGACGTTGTCCGTTGCGTCGTCGTTCGCACCGTTAAGGAGATCCGCCGCAAGGATGGCTCCTACATTCGCTTTGATGAGAACGCCTGCGTTGTCATCAACAACGATGGTTCGCCCGTCGGCACCCGTATCTTCGGGCCCGTCGCTCGCGAGCTTCGTGACAAGAAGTACATGAAGATCGTCTCGCTCGCTCCCGAGACCCTGTAGTTAGGGGAGATATATGTATATCAAGAAGGGCGATAAGGTCCAGGTTCTCTCTGGTAAGGATCGCGGCAAGCAGGGCGTTGTCCTGCGTGCTCTCCCCGCCGAGAACAAGGTCGTTGTCGAGGGCGTTTCGGTCGTCAAGAAGGCCGTCAAGCCCAACGCTGCCAACCAGCAGGGCGGCATCGTTTCGCAGGAGGCTCCCATCGACGCCTCCAACGTCAATCTCGTCTGCCCCGAGTGCGGTAAGGTTACCCGCGTCGGTCACGAGAAGGACGGCAAGAACAAGCTGCGCGTCTGCAAGAAGTGCGGCCACAAGTTCTAAGCTGCCCGCAACATCAAGTTGCTAGCAAAGGCCCGGATGCCACGGCACCCGGGCCTTTTTCTATCCCTACTCATTGCACTCATTGGGGACAGACTTAAATGAGTGGGTTAGCCGTTGGGGAAGGTCCTTCGCGGGCAGGGCGATCTTCATGGCGTTCCTAGGGTCCTTTCGACCGATATCTCCTGTGCAAATCTTCGGCCTGAGACGTATCGGGGATCAACCTACTGGATGCATCAAGCATAGATTCTTATCCGCCTAAGAGCCAATATCGGTCGTGCGTCGTGCTCTGTAAATTGCATGCTTGCGTGTCTGTGCGCGTTCTCTTGCGTTCTATTGCGCACTACCGCGTATATATGCGCCATTTACGGGGCAAAAATGACCGTTTAGCGGCGAGACACGCAAAAACGCGCACAGACGCGCGTGTTTGTGCGAATATAGAGCTATCAGAAATGCAAGACGTTCTATGACACAGGAGGCACATGATGGCAGATTCTAAGCAGGCTCCGCTCGACGCCGCGGCAGCCGCCAAAGCAGCGTTCGCTTCGGTCCAGGACAAGCCGTTCCCCGACGATATTTTTACGGCTCCCGAGCTCCATTGGGCCGTCATCGGTTGCGGCGTTATCGCCAACCAGATGGCTCAGTCCCTTGCTCTTGCCGGTCGCAAGCTTGCGGGCGTCGCCAACCGTACGCCGTCCAAGGCTCAGGCTTTTGCCGAGCAGTATGGCATCGAGAAGGTCTACGACACGGTTGAGGACCTCTACGCCGATCCTGGCATCGACGCCGTCTACATCACTACCCCGCACAACACTCATATCACCTATCTGCGCGCTGCCCTGGCAGCCGGCAAGCACGTGCTCTGCGAGAAGGCCATTACCCTCAATTCCGCTGAACTCGATGAGGCCCGTGCCATTGCCGCCGAGCACAACGTGGTCCTTATGGACGCTACCACGGTGCTCCACATGCCCTTGTATCAAGAGCTGCGTCGCCGCATGGATGCCGGCGAGTTCGGCCGCATGAACCTCGCTCAGCTCAACTTTGGTAGCTACAAGGAGTACGGCGACCTGACCAACCGTTTCTACAATCGCAACCTTGCCGGCGGTGCCATGCTCGATATTGGTGTGTATGCCCTGTCCGTCATGCGCCTGTTTATGGCGAGCCAGCCCGCCGAGGTCGTGTCTCTAGGCAACACCTGCGAGACTGGAGTCGATGTTGCGGGCGGCATCGTCTGCCGCAATGCCGAGCAGCAGCTGGGCGTCGTGAGCCTTACGCTTCACTCCAAGCAGCCCAAGCGCTCGGTCATCAGCTTTGACAAGTGCTACATCGAGGTCAACGAATATCCGCGTGCCGATCACGCGACCATCGTGTGGACTGCGGACGGCCACCGCGAGGAGGTCCACGCAGGCACCGAGGCTTACGCCCTGTGTTATGAGATGGCCGATCTTGAGAAGGCCGTTGCCGGCGACGACTCCAAGCGCGAGCTTCTGGATTATGCTTCTGATGTTATGGAGCTTATGACCAAGCTTCGCGCCGATTGGGGAGTCGTGTACCCCGAGGAGGAGTAAGCGATGCTTGCGGAAGATAGGCTCAACGCAATCGTGTCGATGGTGCAGCAGACGGGCTCGGTTACCGTACCGGAGCTTGCTGAGGCCCTGGGCGTGACGGCGTCTACCATTCGGCGCGACCTGCAGACGCTCAATCGCGCACACCGTATCGCCAAGGTGCACGGTGGGGCGACGAGCCTTGAGCGCGCGCACGTGACGCGCGACCTAACGCTTAATGAGCGCAGCGATCTCCATAACGACGACAAGGAACGTATCTGCGCCCGTGCGGCGGCGCTGGTGGAGCCCGAGAGCTTTGTGTACATCGACTCGGGCTCGACGACGCTCAGGCTCATCGAGCATCTTCCACACCTTGAAGGTGTCACCTATGTGACTGATTCCGTGCTCCATGCTCAGCATCTCGCTTTGCGCGGCATGCGTACCGTGGTGCTGGGCGGCGAGCTCAAACCCGAGACCGAGGCGCTCGTTGGCCCCGATGCCTTGGCAACCTTAGACCGTTACAACTTCAACTGCGGCTTTTGGGGCTCTAACGGCATTGCCGCCGAGCAGGGCTTCACGGCGCCCGATATCGAGGAGGCGCAAGTAAAGCGTATCTCGATGCGCCATACGGCCAAGCGCTTCGTAATCTCGGACGCCAGTAAATTTGGCATGGTGGCGCCCGTCAAGTTCGCGGACTTCCGCGATGCAACGATTATTACCGCAGGCGAGGTCCCCGCCAAGTACCGGGCAATGGACAACGTCGTCACGGTCTAACGGCAGGGACGGGCTAAGGCCAAAACCACCGCGAAGGTGCCCGTCCCCATTGTGGTGGTTAGTAATGAAAACCGAGTAGTTTTCTCAATAGAAAAGCGGCAACGTCTATTACGGGCGTTGCCGCTTTCGTTGTCTACCGGTTTAGTCTAAATCTGTAACAACTGGACCGCTTAAAGTGGGCTAGGTGTTACTGATTGAAATACTTCCGAATTGCGCCGTTCCTTTGTCTCAATCTGTAACATTTGGGATCGATTTTGCCGAGTTATTGTTACAGATTGAGATTTTCCCTTGAGGGGGATTCGAATGTCTCGATCTGTAGCAGATAGACCGGAAAATGGGCTCTAACTGTTACAGATCGAGACGTTTTGGGACCGCGGCTGAGTCATCGTGGCGGCATGACGTTTGACCAGATAAAACCTGTCAAAATAAACATGTCCCTTTTTGGCAGGATTTAGGGCTCCCAGGGGCAGGGGGCTTCGATGTGGATGTGCTCGCCGGTTACGGGATGCGTAAAGGACACGCTGTGGGCGTGGAGCATCAGGCCGCAGGGGCGCGGCGTTCCGTACAGGTCGTCGCCAACCAAGGGATGATGCTCGCTGGCCAGGTGCACGCGGATCTGGTGCTTGCGGCCGGTGAGCAGCTCGACATCGATATACGAGCGCGTAGGCAGGCCACGACGGCTCTTAAGACGCTTGAGTACCTTCACGCGCGTTTGAGACGGCTTGCCGCTGGCGCCGACGCGCATCTTTCGACTGTCGTGTCGGTCGCGGGCGATGGGTTTGTCGATGAGCTTTTCGTTCCAGTCGATCTTGCCCTCGGCGAGCGCCAGGTAGTGCTTTTCGAAAGCGTGGTCGATGACCATCTGGTCAAAGGCGGGCTGCGTCTGCTTGTCGAGCGAGAACAGCACCACGCCGGTGGTGTCGCGGTCCAGGCGGTTGAGCGGCTGCATGTCGGTCGCGGCAAAGCCGTCGCCCATCGCCAGCAGCAGGTCGCTGGCGTAGTCGGTGAGCGTGCGCTCGCCGGTGCCGTCGCCGTGGACGATCATACCGGCAGGCTTGTCGATGGCCATGAGCCAGGCGTCGCAGTAGAGGACTTGAGGTTCTTCGTTCACGTGTATGCCTTTCGGTTAGCTGATTCCCACAAACATGCAGCCCGAGGTCGCCCCGCGCAGGCGGGCGGCGGGCTTACGGCCGGCCTGCGCGGCCTCGACGGCGCGACGGACGCGTGCGACGGCGCGGCCAATCTCATCTGCCTCGAGCAGGGTTCCGTCGACCATAAGGCGGCGCACGCCGGCATCGAGCAGCTGCGGAACCTGCGGCGTAAGGTCGATGGGGTAGGCGTCGTACAAGCGTGAGCGGCCGTGGATGTCGGTACGCACCGGCATGACCTTTCCGTCGATATTCTTGAGCGAGAGCTTGCGGGCACGCAGGCGGCAGTTGGCGCAATCGTGGATGCAGCCGTTGGCAACCTGCAGAATGCAATGCTCGCTTGTCATGACGCGCGGGCGGCCAAAGACGGTGATGCCCAGAGCCGCGGGCGCGGCGGCGCCGAGCGAGACAATCTCGTCGAGCGTGATCTCGGGCGAGAGCCAAAACGCGCCGGCTCCGCGTTCGGCGAGTGCCTCCATGCAGGGCGCATTGTGCACGGGCAGGCAGGATCGAATCTCGGCCGTGGCGCCAACCTGGGCGGCCAGGGCAAGCTCAGAGATGTTGCCAATAGCGACCGTGGCGCCGGCAACAACCCATGGGTCAACGCGGACGTGGTCAACGGCGCGGCAGACTCATCGAGCACGGGTACGATGCCCCGCTCAAACGTATCGGCGGGGGAGAGCTTGGCCGCATCGAGCGCGTCGGTGGTCATGTAGATGCGCGTTGCACCATCCGCCCGCGCTGCCTCGGCGGCCTCGAGCGAGGTGACGGTGGCGCAGATCTGCGGCTCGTCGCGGTAGTGCTCGGGCGCGGGGCGGGAATCACTGGTGACAATCGCCGGCAGCTCGAGCGTTTTCGCGCGCTCCGCGTACGGCGCCAGAATGGCCTCTTCCAGCGCCTTGCAAGCGGCGGCGCGCACCTTATGTACGGCGGAGAAACCCATGCCACAGCCCTCATCGAGCGCCACCTCAAAGCTCGCAGCCTCAAAAGGAGAGGAACCCATGCGGCCCACATGCTCAACCATGTCCGCCGCCTCGACGGCGCGGGTCTTGGCGGCCTCGACGGTGAAGCCCGTGGCGGTGGCGGTGAGCGCGGGGTTGTCACAGCAGGTGAGCGTCACGGTAAACGGCTCGACGGTGAAGCCCGTGGCGGTGGCGGTGAGCGCGGGGTTGTCACAGCAGGTGAGCGTCACGGTAAACGGCTCGCCCAGGCGCGCCACGACGGACACATCTACGGCGCGGCGGCGCAGCACATCGCGCTTGAGCGCGGCGCCGGCGGCGTCGATGGCACGCTGACTGCGAATCACGCGGACGCGGCAGCCTCGGGCATGCTGCGGGCACGCGACATTCGATGATGTCGCCCGCGGCGGCATCATCGGTAGCGATAGTGGTTAGGAACTGGTCAAACTCGTTATCGTGGCGAAGCTCCAGCAGGTCGCCCGTGCCCACGGGCTCAAACAGCTCAATGCGGGCGATGGCGGCGCGGCGACGGCGGTCGTCGGGCTTGAGGCCGCGCACATCGCGGTTGGCCGGGCGGCTGCCGAGCACCGTGCCCACGATCTGGCCGCGGTTGTTGGAACGCTCATAGCTCATCATCTCGTCGCCCGAGGTGCCGTCCTGATAGGCGTGCGTAAAGTCGCGGTTAAAGCAGCGCTTGAGCTGGCGCTGGCGGGCGGCTTTCTCGTCCTTGGCAACGGTGGTTCCGGCCAGCATGTCATCAATCTGATGACGATACACGTCGACGATGGAATACACGTAATCGGGCGCCTTCATGCGGCCCTCGAGCTTGAGCGACGCGGCGCCGGCGTCATACAGGCGGCGAACAAGTTGTGAAGTGTTGGTGTCACGCGGGCACAGCGCGCGCTCGCGACCGGCAGGGGAGAGCGAGCGGCCGTTCTCGTCGATCAGCTCGTAGGGCAGGCGACAGGGTTGAGCGCACATGCCGCGGTTGGCCGAGCGGCCCGCCATGGCAAAGCTCGAAAGCAGACACAGGCCAGAGTAGCAAAAGCAGATGGCGCCATGGCTAAAGACCTCAAGGTCCACATCGGGCGCGGCATCGTGAATGGCGGCAATCTCGTCGATGGAAAGCTCGCGCGAGAGGGTCACGCGGTCGGCGCCTTGCTCGCGGCACCAAAGGGTTCCGCGGTCGTCGTGGATGTTCGCCTGGGTCGAGATATGCGTCTCGATGCCGGGCATGGTGCGCTTGACCTCAAAGAACAGGCCCCAGTCCTGGATGATGAAGGCGTCGGCGCCCAGCGTGGAGCAGCGATGGATGAGCTGCAGCACATCGCTCATCTCGGATTCCTTGATGATGATGTTGACCGTGACGTAGACGCGCGAGCCGGCCAGATGCGCGGCGCGGCAGGCCTGCTCAAAGGCCTCGTCGGTAAAGTTGGTGGCCTTGCGGCGTGCGTTGAAGCTGCCCATGCCGCAGTAGATGGCGTCTGCCCCGGCGGCGAGTGCGGCGGCAAAGGGCTCGGGCCCTCCGGCGGGCGCCAAAAGCTCGGGTCTGCGGTTGGTGGTTCGACTGGCGGTTGCGGTCATATCCTGCCTTTCAAAATGCTCAGATACTCAAAAGTATAGTGGTGCCGTCGCGGCAGGCGATGCCCGTGCTCTAAGCGGGATAAAGTCTTCAGCAGCTTGGACTGGCTGCTCCACATGAGAACCGTTCAGCGGTCCGGGGAAACCGTTGGGCGATAAAATATTCTCGCAACGTGATAATAATCTTGCATCGCGCGGAAACCTTGAGTACTATCCCAATCAAGCGCGGTGTTCAGACCGAACTGTGCCTCCCGGTGTGAACGCCGCGCTCCCGTTCCCTTTTACTTGTAAGGAGAAAAACATGAGCAAGACCGTCGTGTCTTCCGATAACGCACCCGCAGCCATCGGCCCGTATTCCCCCGGTATCCAGACTGGCAACATGGTGTTTCTGTCCGGCCAGCTGGGCATCGATCCCGCGACCGGCAAGCTGCCCGAGGGTGTCGAGGCCCAGGCCAAGCAGTCCCTCGCCAACGTCGAGGCTCTGCTGACCGCTGCCGGCGCCACGTTTGCCGATGTCGTCAAGACCACGGTCTACCTGGCCGACATCGCCGACTTTGCCGCCGTGAACGAGATTTACGCCTCCAAGTTCGAGGCTCCGTTCCCCGCGCGCAGCGCTTTCCAGGTTGCCGCCCTTCCGGCTGGCGGTCTGGTCGAGATCGAGGTTGTCGCCGCTCTCTAAGGTGTTGGTAACAACTAAACATGACATGCAAAAAGACCCTGCAGCGCGTGCGAGCTGCAGGGTCTTTTGTCAAGCGATGCGACAAAAATGATCCGTTTCCCTTCGTCCCCAAGGGATCACGTTTAGCCCTCCTTGCGGACTTTTTGCAGGTAGCGGTACACGCTGGGCTCCGAGATGCCCAACGCGGTGGCAGCGCAGGCCACGGCGCCCTTGAGCATGAACACCCCGTTGCCGTTGAGGTGGCGAATGACGTCCACGCGGTCGCTCTGACCAAGCGACGCTACATCCAGCCCGCGCGCGCTCAGCAACTCGGCAATGCTGCGGTCGATGAGCTCCTGGGTGGACTCCGAAAGGCTTTCGACCTCGATAGGGGCGGGCTCCGTGCGCGTCGGCGCTGCGTCGAAGCACGCCATGAGCTGCTGCGCCATGGCGTTGATGGAGCGTACGGTCGAGAGGTCGGTGTTGACGCAGAGCATACCGACGATCTCGTCATTCTCGCGGATAAAGTACGTCGCTGACTCCAACGTCTTGCCGCCGGCACCGCGCCCCTCGTAGCCCGTAATAAACGGCAGGTCGCGATACTTGGCGTCGTGCATGATCTTGAGCGCCAGATCGGTGGCGGGACCGCCGACCTTGCGGCCGCTCACGATGCCGTTGCGAATATCGACGATGGCGTGGTCGGGATCCGAGAAATCGTGCAGCACGATTTCGCTGTTTTTGCCGAGTATCTGCTCCAGAAAATCGACCATCGGCAAAAAGCGACGTACGGTCTCGTTCACGGGCAACTCCTTTGGGTGAAATCGGAAATGTTCATAACAATTTTTTCTCATGGTAACACGCTGCCCATCATCTCGTATATCCGCAGGTACATTGCGTAATACAGACGAACGGTAGGTATTTGGCGGTAAACGGTTGACCAAAAGAAAAGTTAGATGCTATTTTGACCAGACACTTTCCTGACCTGCGGAAATGCATTATCTCAGCTGAAGAATAGTCTGATAACAAAAAATTATTATTGAGAATGAGAATCATCTTTAATACGATATGCAACGAAGGCACAACCTCAACCCCGCACTGCGTCACAATAGAGCGTTAGATGCGAAAACAACTATTTCGAGGATTGGTGGTCAAATGACCCAGGAGACGGTTACGAACGGCACTGAAGCCCTGTTCACTCGCGAAGGCATGCCTCCCGTTAAGGAAATGATCCCGTGTGCCCTTCAGCACGTACTGGCATCGTTTGCCGGCATCATTACCCCGGCGGTCATCATGGCCGGCGTCTACGGCTTTAATAGCCAGCAGAGCACCGACATCATCCAGGTCGCGCTCATTCTTTCGGCGATCGATACGGCCCTTCAGGCCTTCGCTCCCTTCCGTCGCATCGGCGGCGGCCTGCCCATCGTCATGGGCGTTTCGTTCGCGTTCCTGCCGGCCCTGCAGGCCATGGGTGCCTCGGGCTTTAGCTTTGGTGCGCTGCTGGGCGGCGAGATCGTCGGCGGCGCCGTCGCGGTCCTCTTTGGTCTGGCCTACAGCAAGATCAAGTGGCTGTTCCCGCCCGTCGTGACCGGTACGGTCATCTTCTCCATCGGCGTTTCGCTGTATCCCACGGCCGTCAAGTATATGGCCGGCGGTATGGGTACGCCGCTGTGGGGCACTCCGCAGGCCTGGTGCGTCGCTCTTATCACCTTCGCCGTGGTCTTTGCGCTCGCCAACTTTGGCAAGGGCACGCTCAAGCTGGGATCCGTGTTCTTTGGCATGATCGTTGGCATGATCGTTTCGATCCCCTTTGGCATGATCGACTTCTCCAGCGTCGCCACCGCTCAGGTCTTCGCCCTTCCCAAGCTCATGCCCTACGCGCTCGAGTTTGATCCCGAAGTCTGCATTACCCTCGCCGTCGTGTTCCCCATGGTCGCCATCCAGGTTATCGGTGACGTCTCCGCCGCTTGCCTGGGCTCCATCGACCGTATGCCTACCGAGCGCGAGCTCTCCGGCGCTATCGTGTCCCAGGGCCTCACCTCTATGGTCGGCGGCCTGCTGGGCGGTCTTCCCACCAGCGCCCTTGGCCAGAACGTGGGCATCATCTGCTCCAACAAGGTCGTCAACAAGTGGGTCTTTGTGATCATCGCGGCCGTCTTTGCCATCGCCGGTCTGTTCCCGCAGCTCTCTGCCGTCCTTTCCGCTATCCCGCAGCCCGTTATCGGCGGCGCGACCGTCGGCGTCTTTGGCACCATCACCATGAACGGCGTGCGCATGTTCACCCGCGAGGGCCTCACGCAGCGCACTACCACCATCGTCGGCACCTCCGTCGTCTTTGGCCTGGGTATCTGGATGGCCAGCGGTTGCCTTGCCGGCGAGGGTATGCCCGCCTGGGTGTCCACCGTCATCGGTTCCAATGCCGTAACCCCCACCGCCATCATGGCCATTGTCCTTAACCTGATCCTTCCGCAGACGCCGGTCGTGGCTCAACACATCGATGCTGCCAAGGACGCTGCCGTGGATCTGGTCTTGCCCGAGAGCAAGAAGTAACCAATTCGGTGCTATTCGTCGGCGGGCGCATCGCCTCGTCCGCCGACGCCATGCGGCGCCAAGCCGCACTTCAAAGGGTTTGTCCCTTTGGTGAAGCGTTGACGGGAGAGGGCCCGTTTCCGGTGTAGGCCGGCGCTTCGCACTCCGCCATGTCAGAGGTGTCAAACCCCGCCTCTGATGTTGAAGGGAGCATCCATGCTTCTGGTCGCTAACGGTTCCGTTTTTACCCGCAACGCTCAGACCCCGTTTATTCCAAACGGTGCGGTCGCCATTGACGGAGATACGATCGTCGAAGTGGGCCCCGAGTGCGAGCTCAAGGCCAAGTACCCGGATGCCGAGTACGTCGACGCCCAGGGCAACCTCATCATGCCCGGACTCATCAACTGCCACACCCACATCTACTCGGGTCTGGCCCGCGGCCTTGCCATTAAGGGCTGCAACCCCACCAACTTCCTGGAGAATCTTGAGCAGCAGTGGTGGAAGATCGATGACAACCTGACGCTCGACGGCACCAAGGCCAGCGCCTATGCCACGATTTTGGACTCCATCCGCGATGGCGTCACCACGATCTTCGATCACCATGCGAGCTTCTGCGAGATCCCGGGAAGCCTCTTTACCATTAAGGATGCAGCTCAGGAGCTGGGCATGCGTTCGTGCCTGTGCTACGAGGTCTCCGACCGCCGCGGTCAGGAAAAATGCGACCAGGCCATTGCCGAGAACGCCGAGTTTGCCCAGTGGGCCGCCAAGGAGCGTCGCGATAACGACAACCACATGATTGCCGCCATGTTTGGCGGTCACGCCACCTTTACGCTGTCGGACGAGACCATGGATAAGATGGCCGAGGCCAACAACGGCCTGACCGGCTTCCACATCCATGTGTGCGAGGGCATGAATGACGTGTGGGACTCCCGCCTCAACCGCGGTGGCATCAGCCCCGTCGAGCGCCTGCTGCAGCACAATCTGCTGGGTCCCGACACCATGCTCGGCCACTGCATCCACGTGACGCCCGCCGAGATGGATATCGTCAAGGAGTCCGGTACCTGGCTCGTCAACAACCCCGAATCCAATATGGGCAACGCCGTGGGCTGCGCCCCCGTGCTCGAGTTCTTCCGCCGCGGCATCCCCGTGTGCATGGGCACCGACGCCTACACCCACGATATGCTCGAGAGCCTTAAGGTCTTCCTGATCATTCAGCGACACAACGCCGCCATGCCCAACGTGGGCTGGTGCGAGGCCATGACCATGCTGTTCGAGAACAACGCCAAGATGGCGAGCAAGTACTTCGATCGCAAGCTCGGCGTGCTCGAGGCCGGCGCTGCCGCCGATGTCATCGTCATGGACTACAAGCCCTTTACGCCGCTGAGCGAGGAGAATATCGACGGCCACATGCTCTTTGGCATGATGGGCAAAAACTGCCGCACCACCATCATCAACGGCCGCGTCCTGTACAAGGATCGCGAGTTCGTTGGCATTGATGAGGACAAGATCAACGCGTGGACCATGGCCGAGTCCAAGAAGCTCTGGAGCACGCTCAACGATCGAACCTACTAATTCACAAGTAGATTCGCGCGCGTCGGATGTTTCGCCGCATCCGACGCGCGCATAGGCGGCCTCCGCGGGGTCGCCGGCGCTGTGCTAGCGCTACACCGTATTTGCGCCCGCCGCGCGGTCTCGCCGGGCGTTACAGAGAGGAGCTCACTATGAGCGACATCATGAGGCCGATCCCGTTTTCGCAGCTGATGAACTGGATCATCGAGGAGCACAAGACCCAGGACGCCATCTTTGGCGTGCGTAAGATGGTCACGACCAACCAGGAGGGTGCGCTTCCCATTTTTGACGAGCGCATCGAGACTCCGTTTGGCCCGGCTGCCGGTCCCAATACGCAGCTGGCCCAGAACATCGTGGCCTCTTATGTGGCCGGTTCTCGCTTCTTTGAGCTCAAGACCGTCCAGGTTATGGACGGCGAGGAGCTCTCCAAGTGCGTCAACAAGCCCTGCATCGTGGCTCAGGACGAGTGCTACAACTGCGAATGGTCGACCGAGCTCGAGGTTCCGCAGGCCTTTGCCGAGTATGTGAAGGCATGGTTTGCCTGCCACCTGATCGCTCGCGAGTACGGTCTGGGCAGCCCGGACGGCTTTGTCTTCAACATGTCGGTGGGCTATGACCTGGAGGGCATTAAGAGCCCCAAGGTCGACGCCTACATCGAGGGCATGAAGGATGCCAGCGGCTCCGACGTCTGGAACGAGTGCCGTGCCTGGGCGCTTGCCAACCTGGACAAGTTTGAGCATGTCGACGCTGCGTTTGTCGAGTCCATCCCGGCGCGCGTCTCCAACTCCATCACCGAGTCTACCCTGCACGGCTGCCCGCCGGCGGAGATCGAGCGCATCGCGACCTACCTCATCACCGAGAAGGGCCTCAACACCTACATCAAGTGCAACCCCACGCTGCTGGGCTATGAGTTTGCACGTCAGCGCCTCAACGAGCTGGGCTTTGACTATATCGTCTTTGATGACACGCACTTCCGCGAGGATCTGCAGTGGGCCGATGCCGTGCCCATGTTCGAGCGCCTGATTGTCCTGTGCGCCGAGCGCGGTCTGGAGTTCGGCGTCAAGCTGACCAACACGTTTCCCGTCGACGTGACCAGGAACGAGCTGCCTTCCACCGAGATGTACATGTCCGGCCGTTCGCTGTTCTCGCTGACCATCGAGGCCGCCCGCCGCATTACCGAGCAGTTCGATGGCAAGCTGCGCATCAGCTACTCCGGCGGTGCCACGGTCTACAACATCCGTGCCCTGTATGACGCCGGCATTTGGCCCGTCACCCTGGCGACTGACGTGCTCAAGCCCGGTGGTTACGAGCGCTTTAGCCAGATGGCCGGCGAGTTTACCGACCTGGACGGCAAGCCGTTTGAGGGCGTCTCGCTCGAGGCCGTGACCGCGATCCAGACCGACTCGCTCACCAACCCGCTCTACAAGAAGCCGCTGCGCCCGCTGCCCGATCGCAAGGTCGCCGGCAAGAGCCCGCTTTCCGACTGCTTTACCACGCCGTGCCGTACGAGCTGCCCCATCCAGCAGGATATTCCCGCCTACCTGGCGGCTGTTGACGAAGGTCGCTTCGAGGACGCGCTCAACATCATCATCGAGCGCAACGCCCTGCCGTTCATTACCGGCACCATCTGCCCGCATCCCTGCGGCCGTGCCTGCGAGCGTGCGTTTACGAGCCCGAGCGCCCAGATTCGCGCCAGCA
>JAQCYU010000030.1 GCA_027682925.1 Coriobacteriaceae bacterium AF45-21 | reverse complement strand
GGCAAGCAGGGCGCCGGCAAGGGCGGCCCGGGCGAGCGCGCCAACATCGCGCGCCGTCGCCTGCCGCTCATCGAGGAGGGCGGCCTTACCTTTGCCGTCAACTTTGACGACTATCTGGACGTGGGCATCTTCTTGGACCACCGCGTCACCCGCAACCTAGTGCGCGAGCACGCCAAGCAGGCGCGCCGCTTCCTCAACCTGTTTGCCTACACCGGCACTGCCACCTGCTATGCGGCAGACGGCGGCGTCGAGGAGACCGTGACGGTCGACCTCTCGAACACCTATCTGGACTGGGCCGAGCGCAATATGCGTCAGAACGGCTTTGTGGGCCCGCAGCATCACTTTGTGCGCGACGACGTGCTCGCCTGGATTCGCGACCAGCGTCAGACGCGCAACCGCTGGGACCTGATCTTTGTCGACCCGCCCACGTTTTCGAACTCGTCCAAGATGGGCCGCCGTACCTGGGATGTCCAGCGCGACCATGTTGAGCTTTTGGCCGGCGTATCGCGCCTGCTCGCGCAGGGCGGCCATGCCATCTTTAGCTGCAACCTGCGCGGTTTCCGCCCCGAGACGCGCAAGCTTGCGCGCGCAGGCGTGGTGCTGGAGGACATTACGGCGCAGACCATCCCCGAGGATTTCGCGCGCAACCAGAAGGTGCACCACTGCTACATCGTGCGCCGCCTGCCCATCGAGGACGCCATGGCCGAGGTCGGCTTTAGCGCCGAGGAAATTGCTGAGCGCGTCGAGGAACTGCGCAACCCCGGAGCCCGCAAGCCTCGCGCAACGGCGCCCGCGCACGCGCAGGCCGGCGTCCGAGGACCGCACGGCGACGACAAGCCCGCCTGCTCAGGCAAGCCCAAAAAGAAGAAGTTCTACGCCAGCAAGCCCAAGGGCAAATAAACAAAGTTGCGGTGGAATAGTTCCTAAAAATGCCTGGTAAAGGCCCAAACAGGAACTATTTCACCGCAGCTCATAGTGGGATGGCGGGTGCCGTCCTACCCTTGGGTGACCAGGCGATAGCCAATACCCACGTGCGTTTGGATATAGTGCGGGTGCGCGGGATCGGACTCGATCTTTTTGCGCAGCGTACCCATAAAGACGCGCAGGCTCGCCAGGTCGCTCTTGGTCGCCGTGCCCCAGATCTCGTGCAGGATAAATTGGTGCGTCAGCACCTTGTCGGCGTTGTGCGCCAGCAAGCAGAGCAACTTATACTCGATCGGCGTCAGATGCAGTTCCTCGCCATCCATCGTGGCGATGCCGGCATCAAAATCGATATGCAACTCGCCGGTATCGAACGAGCCCTCGGAGACAACACCGCCCGCCTGCGCATACGAAAGGCGCCTGAGCGTGGTGCGAATGCGCGCGAGCAGCTCCTCGACCGAAAACGGCTTAGTCAGGTAGTCATCGGCGCCGGCATCGAGCGCACGGATCTTGTCCGCATCCTCGCTGCGTGCCGAGACAACGATGATCGGCATGCCCGACCATGCGCGCACCGACTCCACCACCTTGACGCCGTCCATATCGGGCAGGCCCAGATCGAGCAGCACAATGCTCGGCGCCTGCGACGAAGCGGCGGCGATGGCGGCGTGGGCGGTCTCCACAGCCATATGGCGCAAACCGTGCGCCTCGAGCGCGGCGACGATAAGGTTGCGGACGGCGGGATCGTCCTCAACGACCAAGATGAGCGGTTTCACGGCAGAGTTCGGCACAGCGCTACTCCTTATCAAACGAAACGTCGGCGGCGGGAAGCTCAATCGTAAAGACCGAACCGTGCGAGTCCGCCGCGGCAACCTCTATGCTACCGCCATGTGCCAGCGCAATGGAGCGGCAGAGCGAAAGCCCCAAGCCCACACTGCGGCAGCTGTCGGCCAGGCCATGGTTGGCGGTGTAGAACGACTCAAAGATTCGCTCGCGGTCCTCGGGCGCAATGCCCCGGCCGTCATCGGCCACCGAGCACGCCACGTATCCATCATGGACGCCAATCGAGATCACGATATGCGAGCCCGCAGGCGTATAGGCGATGGCATTGTTCACCAGATTGACCACCAGCTGCACCATCAGGCGCGCGTCGACGTTGACGAGCGCCGGCTCATCGCACGCCACCACCTTAAGGTCGTGCTCGCGCACGGCCGGATTTACGTGACGCAGCGCCTCCTCGACGATATCGTCCATGAGCTCGAGCGTGGTCGACAGGTGCATACCGCCACCCTCGAGCTTGGTGATGGCAAGCAGGTTCTCGACGGTGGCGTTGAGCCACAGCGCATCCGAGCGAATGGATAGCAGCAGGCCGCGGCGTGTCTGGTCGTCGAGCACGGCCGTGCCGGTCGAGCCCTGGTCGAGCAGCACATCGGCATTACCCGAAATACTGGTAAGCGGCGTGCGCAGGTCGTGCGAGATGGAGCGCAGCAAGTTGGCACGCAGCTGTTCGTTTTTGGCGAGCACCGCCGCTTCCTCGCGAGCCTCCATGGCGCGGGCGCGATCGAGCGCCAGCTCGCCTTCGCTCACGATGGCATCGGCAAGCGTCCGCTCCTCGGGCGTCAGCGCATCGGGCTCGGCGACAATGGCGAACACCCCCACCACCGAGGCAGGATCGCCTGCGCGCACCATGGTATCGCCCGAGCGCACGGTCAGGTATATGCCGTAGAACGCCGAGGCGCCATAGGTGGCATCGAGCGGCGTTCCCACATAGGCGGACGCCGAGAGCCGCGGCGGCATCTGCGGCGCCAGCTGGTGTACCGGCGCGGCATCGCCCACGGCCGTGTACGTCGTGCGCGGCAGCAGGTCATCGTTATCGGCATCGGCGCTATACCACACGACCGGACAGTCCGAAAGACGCGCCAGCTGCGTTGCCATAGCGTGCACAATCTGTTGCTGATCGCCACACCGCTGCAGCATGCGGTTGGTCTCGAGCACCATCTGCGTGCGACGGTCGCTGGCGGCGGCCTGCGCCAAGGCGCGGCGCAGGGCCAGCGCGATCGAGCTCGATACGAGCGAGACCGCAAACATGATAAAGAACATGCCGGGATAGACGCGGTCGATAAACGACAGCGCGTAGCGCGGGTCGACAAACAAGAAGTTGTAGAGCGCCACGGCGGCAGCCGAGCTCAGCAGGCAGTACAGGCGGCTCCAGGTAAAGAAAGCGCACAGCTGCACGGCAAACACATAGACGATCATGATGCTCGGCGCGAGCCCCGGATGGTCGAGCAGCGCGCCCACAATCGTCGCCGCGGCTAGCAGCCCCGCCGATACGCAGGCGTCATACAGAGGACTGCGACGCGTCAGCGTTGTACGCCGCCACCAAAAGTTCTCGGCAATATCGCCGTCCGCACGGACGTCCATCAGCGCCCCGCCCCTCTCTCAAAAACAAAAACCACCACAAAGGGGACTGACACCTTTGCGGTGGTGGCCTCCTTGTGGTGGTTTCAAGTGTATAGCCTTTGCAGCCTGCGGTCGCTAGACAAACAGCAGACGTCGACTACGGACGCTCGTCGGGAGCCAGGCGCTGCATCTTGCTCACGGCCTTAAACTTGGTGAACAGCGGCACGTACTCAAAGCTCACGTTGGAGTTCTCCAGGCCGTACCAGCGCGCAGGCGTGCCGGCGGCGCGGCGGATGATGTACTTGAGCGTGATGGCCGTACGCTCGCTGGGCTCCACGTCGCTTTCGGGCGCCAGCAGCTTGCGGATCATGACGAACTTAAACGTACCGATGTTGCCCGGGTCCTTGTAGACCGAGTAGTCATGCGTCTGCGCCGGCAGCTCGCCGCTGGCAGCCAGATCCTGAACAACCTGACGCAGGTAAGCATTGACGCGCTGGTTGATCTTGTAGCCCAGATACAGATGCACGCGGAACACGTAGTCGGTGCCGAACGTCTCGACCGAGTAGGCAAAGGTATGCGGCTCCTCCATGGTCTCGACATTCACGAACCACCAGGCACGAGCGCGCTTGGGGTGCTTATCCAAAATCGAGTAGACGATATCGCGGTCGATATAGTCGGTGTTGGTGTCCTTGGTCAGGTACACGATATTGTCGCTCATGAGCTCGTAGCGGTCGTCGTCGCGCAGGCGCTTGAGCTGCGGCAGATAGCTGCGCAGCGGCAGCAGCGTAAACTGACGTTGCTCGACCGCCGTGCCGTTGTACCAGCACACCATAATGCCCATGATGAGTGCAGCCATAAGGATGGTGAAGTAGCCGCCGTGGAAGAACTTGGTGAGCGAGCTCACAAAGAAGAAACCCTCGAGCAAAAGGAAGAAGGCAGCAAAGATCCACGGCGCGACCTTGAGATTGCGCTCCTCGTGCAGGTAGAAGAAGAGCAGCAGCGTGGTGCACATCATAGTCAGCGTAATGGCAAGGCCGTAGGCGGCTTCCATATGAGCCGAGTTCTGGAACAGCAGCACCACGATGACGCAGCCGACAAGCATGACGTTGTTGACCATGGGGATGTAGAGCTGGCCCTTGGTCTCGGCAGGATAGAAGACCTGCATATGCGGCATGAGGTCCAGGCGGCTGGCCTCGGACACCAGCGAGAATGCGCCGGTGATGAGCGCCTGCGAGGCGATGATGGCCGCGACGGTGGAAAGGCCGACGGCAAAGGGGCGCAGACCCGGGGCGAGCATCTGGTAGAAGGGGTTGAGGTCGGCGATACCCATGAGCTCCGGGTTGCCGGCGTTGTTGATAAGCCACGCGCCCTGGCCCATGTAGGACAGCAGCAGGCAGCACTTAACGAACGGCCAGGTGGCGTAGATGTTGCCGCGGCCCACATGGCCCATGTCGGAGTAGAGCGCCTCGGCACCGGTGGTGGCAAGGAAGCAGCTGCCCAGAATCATGATGCCCGCGTGGTTGTTGGGGCTCAGCAGAAAAGCGATGCCACGCAACGGGTTGAGGCACAGCAGCACCGCGGGATACTGGCAGACAAAGAACAGGCCCGTGCCGCCCAGGAACAAAAACCACAGCGTCATGATGGGGCCGAAGGCGTGACCGATCTTGGCCGTGCCGATGCGCTGCACCAAGAAGAGCGCGATGATGATGGCAAGCGTGATGGCGACGACACGACCCTGGTCGTCACCGAGCACGGCATGGACCGCCGGGATGGTGCGCAGGCCCTCGATGGCCGTGGTGACGGTAACGGCAGGCGTCAGGATGCCGTCGGCGAGGAGCGCCGCGCCGCCCAGCATGGCGGGGATGATGAGCCACTTGCCGCAGCGCTTGACCAGGCTGTACAGGGCAAAGATGCCGCCCTCGCCGTGGTTGTCGGCGCGCAGCGAGATCAGCACGTACTTGACGGTCGTCAGCAGCGTGACCGTCCACACGACAAGGGAGAGCGCGCCGAGCACGAACTCCTGCGTGACGCTTCCGATGCCGCCGTTGCCGGCAACGAGCGCCTTAGTTACATACATAGGGCTGGTGCCGATATCGCCGTACACCACGCCCAGCGTGACGAGCATCGCCGAGATGCTCACAGGAATCGCAGCGTGCGAAGCTGCCTCCTTGGCCTTTTGTTCCATAAGCCGGTTTCCTCCCAATTTTAACGTTCGACGGGATTATATGTAATCAGCCCATATTTTAATGGCACCGTTTTCCCAGCTAGATAAACATTTATGCGGCCTTTAGGCCACCGCGGCGATATGGAATGTGACAAAGGGACGCCCCCTTTGTCACATTCGTCATTTTCCGAGCCAGTTTTTGAACCACCACTCCATAGAGCGGCTCATCTCGGCCATAAAGGGGCTCGTGTGCTTACGGGTGTAGATGTCGATGACGCGGTCGCCCACCTCGCGGGCGTGCGGGCGAAACATCGCATCCATCTCGGCCACCTGCGCATCCATCGTCGCGGCGTCGGCGCGACAATAACGCTCCTCGTGCACCAGGTTCACCACGGGATGCGCGATTGCCGGACGCTCCTTGCGGGGCGTGCCGATGATGAGCATCGACAGCGGCATGGTATAGGGAGGCAGATCCAGCAGCTCGGCCACTTCCTCGGCATTTTCGACGATATCACCGATGTAGCAGCTCCCCAGCCCCAGGGCCTCGGCGGCAACCACGGCGTTTTGCGCGGCGATCACGGCGTCCTGCGCCGCGATGGCAAAGTCACCCAGACCCGGTGCACGACGGGGCGCCTTGCCCGTGCGCTCGACAAACTCGGGCTCAAAGCAACCCGCGTGCTCAAACAGATCGATCCACTTGGCATAATCGACCACAAATATGAGTGCCCAGGGCGCCTTGGCGATCATGGCTGGTGATCGCACAGGTCGGCCAGACGGTCCAGCGTAGCCTGCTCGCGAATGCTCACGATGGAATACATCATCATGGCGCCTGCCGACGGCGCACGGCTCGCCGCATGCAGAATCGCCGCCCGCTGTTCGTCGGTCACCGCCACGGGACGGTCATCGTCATCACGCGCGAAGGCACGCGTAGACGAGCGATGCTCCAAGATGTCCAGCACCGCGTTGCCCGTAGTCTCGACCGGATAGCCGTATGTATCCACGACCGCAGCTCCGTCGCTGCCCATGTCCGCCTTGCAAACCTGCTCGCTCATCGCCCTACCCTCGCCATTTCTTTAAGAAGCCTTTACGTTTCCGTGTAATTCCCGTCCATTATCGCGCAGGTCGCCGCTACATTGCGCAACACCGCCACGCACGCGCGTTATTATGGCTGGTTGTTGTGCGCAGTCACCAAATGCAGCGCATATCTTGGTAACAATCGGGTAAACCCCCGCTTTCGTAGGTTTTAGTTTGTGAGGAGTCTCAGCATGTTCGCTGCCGCCATCTCGCTCGTCGGTCTTGCGGCGACCGTCTACCTTGTCTTGCGCGAGGCCAAGGCCATTCGCGCTCAGTCGGGCACCGTTGCCAAAAGCGCTCTTGGATGGAGCGTCGCCTTCGGCCTGTTCCAGCTCTTTTTGACCATTTGGGGCGCCATTGGCCTCGTCGCTCAAAACGAGCCGCTCGCCTTTGTGATGCTCATCCTGACCAACGCCATTCTCACCGGATGCGCTTGGGCCAGCATCGCCCGCGACCGCCTCGCCCCGCGCGTCTTTGCGTTCGCCTCTGCCGACGCCCCCGCCCCCACCGGCAAGCTCGCCCGCCTGCGCGGCGCCTTTGTGGGCAAACCGCTCGTCGCCGCCGTCCTGTGCCTGCTGCTCGCCGGCGTCTTTGCGCTGCTGGGCATGGAGGTCTCGTCCAACCACGACTTTACCTGGGTCTACCCCCTGTGCATCCTGCTCGAGTGGGCCATCATCACCGTGCTCATGACCGGCCTGTTCTTCCTATTCCAGCGCCACGGCGCAGCTGCCGCGGTCCTGGCCTTTGCCCTCTTTGTCCTGGGCATTGCCGAGTTCTTCGTCATCACGTTTAAATCCATGCCCATCCAGCCGGGCGACCTTTCGGCCATCTCCACCGCCGCCGCGGTCGCCGGCAACGGCTACACCTTCTCGATCTCGCTGTTCTGCGTGCTGTCCATGGGCTTTACCGCCATCGCCATGCTGCTATGCGAGTACGCCGGCCTGGTGGCACCGCACCGTCAAAAGGGTGCCGCCAACGCCAAGCGCATGCTGCTCATCAACCTGCTCGTGGCGGTGCTGTGCCTGGGCGGCGTGACCGCGCATGTCACGCTTATCGACTACTACAACACCCTCGGCATCACCGTCTACACCTGGCGTCCGCTCGAGAGCTACTGGCGCGAGGGCTACCTGCCTGCCTTTATTAGTGCGGCGCAGTCCATCAAGCCGCCCAAACCCGCCGACTACTCCGTCGACGATGCCAAGACCACGCTCAAAAAGTACGCCAAGGCCTACGACAAGTCCGACGCCGCCAAGAGCGACGAGCGCGCCGCCGCAAAGGAGCAGTTCGACAGCGAGAAGCCCACGGTCATCGCCATCATGAACGAGACGTTCTCGGATCTGTCGATCTACCAGAACATGCGCGCCGGCTACGAGGGTCCGCAGTACTTTAAGAGCCTGTCCAACTGCCTCAGTCGCGGCAAGCTCTATGTGAGCGCCTACGGCGGCGGTACCGCCAATACCGAGTTTGAGTTTATGACCGGCAACTCCATGGCCAACCTGGGCTCGGGCGTGTACCCCTACACCATCTACAACATGGAAACGACTGGGAACCTGGCAGAGCAGTTCAAGTCGCTCGGATATTCCACCACGGCCATGCACCCCAACCACGCGACCAACTGGAACCGCGAGAACGTCTACAAGGACTTTGGCTTTGACCAGTTCCTGTCCATCAACGATTTCCAGGGCGCCGATACCCTGCGCGGCATGGTGACCGACCAGGCTACCTACGACAAGATTCTTGAGCTGCTCGACCAGAACGCCGATCCGCAGTTTATCTTCGACGTGACCATGCAGAACCACTCGGGCTACGATACGGGTCTGCTGCCGGTCGACAAGCAGATGCACCTGAACATCGACACGACCGACCTGGACGCCAAGACCGTCGAGGACGGCACGCTCTCCGATGTCGACGAGTATGTCTCGTGCATCGAGCAGTCCGATCAGGCGCTGCGCTACTTCCTCAACGCCCTGAGCAAGCTCGACCGCAAGGTGGTCGTGGTGTTCTGGGGCGACCATCAGCCGTTCTTCCCGTCCAAGTTCAACGACAAGTGGTTTACCGGCGAGGACGACGCCACCCACCAGGAGCGTCTGTGGCAGACCGACTACATCATCTGGGCCAACTACGACGTTGCCGGCTGCGACCAGACGAGCGAGGTCGACGACTTGTCTACCAACTACCTGTCCACCCAGCTGATGCAGCTGATCGGCGCCCCGCTGACCGACTACCAGAAAGCGCACATGACGCTGCGAGAGTCGCTGCCCGCCATCAACTCCGTGGCTACGAGGACGCCAGCCTGCGCTGGGCGCTTTCCTCCAACGTCACCGGTGACGACGCCGCTGCCGCAGCCGCCACCAAGGCACGCGAGGATTACGCCAAGATGCAGTATTACGAGATGTTCCGCGACGGCAAGAACGTGTACACCGAGCACTTCCAGACCGAGGCCAACGAGACCGACCCCAACCTGGCGCCGGGCACGACCAAAATCAAGTAGCGGGTCTATCGACCTGGTTCGTCCGCCCGGGCGGCGCGAACTAGGTTCCTCGCTCGGACAGTCCTGCTCGCACGGAGAGCACATTAAGTGCTCTCCGGCTCGTGCGGAACTCGCGATGAACCTTACGTTCCGCGCCACCGAGCAGACGCCTCGGTGTTGAGGCGCGGCTTGCCATGAGAGCATCCGCAACATATGTAAGTTGAAGGCCACATTAAGTGGCCTTCTTTGTATTCGGAAAGCCCATCCCGCTCTGAATATATCCGGACATGGAATATCCGCTTATAAGTCCTTCCATCAACAAAGGGACGCCCTCCCGGGCGGCGGGCACGAAGTTCATCGCGAGTTCCGCACGCAAAGGAAGGCCACTTAATGTGGCTTCCTTTGCGCAGGACTGTAGAGCAGGGAACTTCGTGCCCGCCGCCCGGGAGGGCGAAGCATTTAGAAGATGGACCTAGCGCTTATCCCTCCGGGATAAAAGCAGCACGGCCATGAAAGCAATGATTGCAAGCGTCAGCAACACCAAGAGCAATGCGAGCGTGCTGTCGCCGGTTGCCGCCAGGCCAAACAGACCGGGGCTCTTACTGCCAACAGGTTGTACGGGAATCTTCTCGCCATCGTCCTCGGCGGTGATTTCCCAGCGGATGGTCTTGCTTGCGTCGGCAAGCTCGTTGCCCACCGACGTCGGGACACTTAGTTGCAAATTGAGCACCGTGCTGCCATCGCTCGTAAACGTTGCGACCTGCGTGGGATAGGCGAACACGCTGCCCGGCGTTCCCGTCTGGAGCCAACCGGCAGACGCATCGCCCGCCGACGCCGTTAAGGTAATGGGCGACAGCTGGCGTGCCGTCTCGTGATCGACAACGGCCCGCACAAACACGCGTACCTGGGACTTTACACCCGTGGCACGAACCTCAATCTGCTGCTCGCGCACATCGCCGGGCATTAGACCTTTAAAGGCGGGAAACAGATCGGGCTCCCCCGAGGAGCCCGTCGCCCCCGAGACCGTCAGCTGGCGCGCATTTCCGTCATAGGCAATCGCGAGAGTATCGGCAAACGCACGGGCGGGAACAGCGAGCGTGACCACGCAGAAAATGGCCGCGACCATGCAACGCAAGGAGCGCGCAACACCTTTGCGAATTGGGAACGCCATACTTACGCACCTCCATGCGGCGGCACCAGCACGCCATTCTTGACCGAGCAACCCCATGCATCGTGCACGGCCTCATCGGGCGTCGCCTGGACCGCCTGAGTGGAGATATCCACGACAAGATCGCGACCTTCGGTTGCCTTGAGCTCGGTTACTCTATTAATGAGCATGCCGGTTTCACCGCCGGGAGCAACGGGCGACGTCCAGTAATAGAACCCGTCGCTCGACTTAACCCAGCTAGAAGCCGAGTTCGCGCCCGAGGCATCAGCCACGCTCCACGCAATCTCGTAGTCCGAGTCAGCTTGCGGCTCATCCCACAGGCGAGCGCCGCTCGTCGCATCTTGCCAGTAGATATCCACTGCAGCACGAATATAGGCGGGCGCAGTACCCGTGTTCTTCGCCTTGACATCGCTTTTCACTTTGCCGTTGAGCGTTTCCTGAACCGATGGCGTCACCGATCCGATGCCGAACTGGTTGACCAGCACGCCCGTAACCGAAAGCCAGGCCAGCGTGCCTGCCGTACCGGCCAAGAGGATAACCCCCACCAGCAAGGCGATGATGCGCTTGCGCTTGGACATGCTAATCCTCCTTCTTTGCTACGTTGCCGTTGCTCCAAACGTTATGGGCACGATCGCTGCCGTCGATCCATTTGTCGTTCACACGCGTGTTCGTGCAGGTGAACGTGGCATCGTTCGCGCTCGATGCAGACGAAATCGTCAGCTCGGCAGATTTGCCGGGCGCCTTGCCCGGCGTACTCAGCTCGCCCTCGTAGCGCCATGCCCAAGCCGTGTCTTCCTCGACGGTATAGATGCCCGCCGGAGCGGCGAGCTGCACGCTGCCGACATACCAGGTCTCACCGTTTTCCTGCTGCCGCTTATCGACCTTCACCTCGGCCACGCGCGTCTCGGGAGAGGCTCCCTCCGCCGTCTTCGTCACCTTAAAGCGGAACGTCTGTCCCATGGCGCTGGCATCGGTGGTCTTTTTGACGATCGTCAGCGCATGGGTCTTGGCGAAGTCGAACACGGCATTGCCAGGAGCCTGCCCCCCTTCGCCCGTCTTCTTGGACTCCAGGCGGTTGGTCAAGTCGAACGAACCGTTACCCGAGCCCAAGCTGTAGAGCGAGACATACTGGTCGTTAACGGGTTCCTCCGACATGGACGCACCAGGACCGTAGCTCGCCCGCTTAACGGTAACAGTCAGCTGCGTCCCCATAAACGGCTCGGCGAAGCAGGCCTTAAACGGCGCCTCATCGGCGTTGTTGTCGACTGTGTTGCCAGCGGTGGGATCGAGCAGCCACTTAAGCTGCGCGGTCATGGCTACGGGTCTCTCGGTATCGGACGTATCGTTGGCGGCCACTCGATACGTCACGGGATACAGGTCCATGTCTCCCTTGACCGGCTCGCCCTTAAACTCATCCCAAGACTTCGGAGCGCCAACGGCAGGCACATATCGCCACTCCAGGAAGAGTTCGCGCACGCCACCGCTAGTAGCCGTCTGTTCATCGAGCAGCGCGACGATCTTGGAGTGGGCGTCCGGGTCGTATGCCACGGACTTTTTCTCCATCTCGGGATTGCCGTTTTTGTCATAGACCGGGTTGCCGCTCTCATCCACCTTGGGAACATCGACGTTATGGACAAAGCCGGCGCCCGTCGCTCGCTCGCCGTCCGAGTCGACCGTCGCCGTAAAGACGACCGACCCGTCGACACCGTGATAGCGCACCTTATACGGCGCGATCTTATACACCGCGGTGTAGGTCACGCTCTCAAAGGGCTCGCTGCCCTCGAGGGGATACTTCTCGTCATCGGTCAACAGAGTGTATTTGCCATCGGGTTCGTAGTCACGCGACCAGCCGACAAAGTCGTACTTGGTGCCATCCTTGCCGACAACCTCAGCTGTAGCTCTTACTTCCAGCGAAATTTGATCGCCAGAGTCGGTGCGCGAAAGAGAACGCACAGAATCGGGGTTATCCAGATTGGCATCGATACTCGATTGGACAATTACCGCGCTGGCACGGTAGACCGGGTACAGCTCCATGGGGGCGTTAACCACAGTGTTTGTATTCACCATGGGTAGGCCGTCCGACCAAACGACATAACCGTTGCCGGATGCCGGTTTAGTTTCCGTCCAGCCTACGAAGGCATTGTATGCGTTCGTTGCAGCATCGATGTCGCCAACGTTATACGTCGCAGCGGCATGCCATCCTTAAGGCTGCCGAGCGTATTGCCCTCCTGCGCGAGCTTGCCATCGATATCGGTGTCGTTCAGGTGATACACCACCGCAATGGGCGTGTAGTAGGCCACAAACGTGTAAGGCTTGCCCGGCTCCACCGGATAGGTATACGAGTTATTGCCGTCAGATTCGAGCTCCTTAACCTCACCGTTCGGGAGTTCGATTTCGACCTTATTCAGCTTGTATCGCTCGCCGCCTGACTTGTATACCGTCGTTTCGATATCAGGAGTCACCGTTGCCGCGGCGGGATCGGTGTCCGCATTGAGATTAGGGGTGATGTCATACCTAGGAACATTCACCTCGGAAGTGCCATTAAAACCGGCGCGGTGCAGGTTGGTGGTGTAGTTGACGTCGAACTTTGCGTAGACGGGATAGGCATCCTGACACTGGGTGACCTTGGAGTCATCCGTCGCCAAGTATGGCGCCGCCTTTTCCGGATCGCTCGTCACATAGGGGTCGTTGGCGACATCATAGATATATTTCCAGACGGCAGAATCCTTCTTGACCTCGGCGGTCGAAATCCAGCCCAGGAACTTATAGCCCGGCACGGCCATGTCGGCATCGGTCGGGGAAGCTTCGAGGGTCAGGGGGCTCTCATACGATCCCTTCTCACCATCTTCTGGTTTTTCGGCCACTTTAACCGACTTATTAACATGCGGGTAGTAATACGTGAACGTCGGATCCGCCCCGTTCACCTTGGTCTGCAGCAAGTTACTCTCATAGCGCCGCGTGGCAGTCCTCACGACATTATCGCCCTTGTTGTAGAAATTAACGTCCGTGGTAATCATCGCACGAACGTAGTACTTCTTATCTGTACGCACTATGCTCTCGATGGGATTTTTCACATATGTCCAATATTCACCATCGCGCTCAAGCGTCCAGAAATTCAGGCGATAGCGATCATTCACCAGTTTGGCCGTTACGTTCAGCGAAGCCGAAGTCCAAGTATCGCTTAGCGTTGCAGCGCCTGGAAAATCAGTATCGGCATAGAGGTTTTTTAGAGTATCGGCTCCCGTATCGTTTTTAACGTTGTGCGAGTACGCGTTAAGGGGACTCACGACAAGGGTTTTCGTCGTGTAGCGCGTCTCACACGTTCCGTCATAACTATCCTTTATGCCGTGGTCAACATGCTCCGGACCCCAGTGGACGACGTTTTCACGCACGAAGGTACTACCGACGTTTTCCTCAAAGGGCGTTTGATAGCGATTCCAAACGGAACAAAGTAGCTTGCTGTCCGTAAACTCATGGTTGGTATAAGCCCGAACGTAATAATCCACTCGGTACTCAAAGCGGGCGATGTAGGTATGTGGCACAGTTAGATCGACATCGGCAGGGAGTGTGTAGCTGGGGTCGCGGCTTACGCGCACCTCGAGCGGAGCATCCTCGGTCCCCTTGTTTTCATACCAACCCAAGAAGCGATAGCCATCGGGCAGCTTGCCGCCATTGGACAGGGGCGTACCTTCCGTGTTGCACACCTGTACCGTGTAGACGCTGGTGCCGTCCTCGGTAGTCTGGACGTCGACATTGGTTTTGCCCACACCGTCGCGCAGAGTCTTATCGTCGGTTGTGTCCCGCTCATTGCCCTCGAACACCGTTATGATGTTCGACACGTAGTCGCTGTACACCGGGTAGAAGTCGGTAGGACGGACAACCGTGATCTCGCTACCCGCAGGATAAAAAGCTCCCTGATTTTTAAGCTCGGCTAACTGAGTCGAGGTGATGGCGGCATAGCCACCATTCATCCCCGCCTCGCTGCTAGGCTGCGTGGTCCAGCCGATAAATGTCGCGGTAGGCTTCAAGTTGCCGCGATCCGCGGGGGCAGCGGGCGTCAAACCCACGCCGTAGCGGTACCAATCCGTCGACCTGTCGTGCGCAGCACCGCTCTGCCAATCGAGCGTTTCGCCCTTGACGTTATAGAACAGCACCTGTGCCTCGTACGAAGCGATAAACAGGTCATTGCCCTCAAAAGCCTTGGCCCCTTTCGCGTTATCGGCAGTATAGGTTGACGTTTCGTCGTGCAACTCGCTCTTCTGGACCTGCTTGCCAGCAGCCACAGCATCGGCATCGGTCTTGCCGTCAAACCAGCTGTTGTCTTGTCCAATTCGATTCACTTGCACATCGGGCTCGCGGAACCAGCCCATAAAACGGTAGCCGCCGTTCTCCTCGCTCAGCCCCTCAGGCTTTGCGGAGGTATCCTGCTTAAACGTTACCGACGTATCGCCCTGGGCCAAGCCCTGGGCCGTTCCCGCCAGCACGGCACTCACGGCAAAGGTATACGGATCCGAGGTCGCCTGATCAATACCGAGTTTGGTTGCCTCGATGGTCGCGATGCCTGCACCGGGAAAATCAATCGTCGCCTTAACGCTCTGGCCATGCACGGGAATATTCAGTTTGTAGTCCATCGCCCACTCATTGGAGTGTGAGTCATTCAGATACGCATCGTTAGCAGTCGAGCGCATGGTGCCGGCACAGAAGTCGTAATCATGCTGCTCCCACAGCTCACGTGTGACGTAGCGTTCGTCGTCCCAGGGACCGAATCCGGCACCGGATACCGTGCCATCACCCGCAAGGGCGTAAATCTTCTTCTTGGCTGCCGTACCCTGACTAAACCCGGATAGGCTGACACTGGGCTTGAAGTAGCAATCAGTGATAGTCGCATCACCCGCATTAGCGCGTGCAGCAATACCGCCCAGGTTCACGTCGTTTTGAATAATGGGGATCACGGCGATGGGGTTGTACTGGCGCGAGCTCAAATCGCCGGCGAAATGGCTGCGAGTGATTTCATTACCGCTCTTAGACAAGATGCGGCCTGCAAGACCGCCCGTCCAAGCGCGCGTTACGGAGACAACGCCCACGTAAGAAGCAGCATAGCTATAGCATTTCGCCGTTGAAAAGCAGTCAATGACTTTAGCGCCTTCTGCCATGCAGCCCACAAAACCCGAGGCGTACACGTTGTTGCCGCCCAGGGCGCCAATGGCCACATCGTATTTATTGGTAACGTCGGTCATGCCCTTCTCGGCAATCGAGCCATCCTCGTTGCGCGTAGGCGTCACGCGGCAATACTCGATGGTCGAGTTCTTAACGTAGCCGGCAAACGCCGCCATATACAGGCCCTCGCCACCGATTGCCTGTACGCCCGAAGTCGTGTTGTTAACGGCGCGGCCACCACGGACCTCGCAGTTGTAGAGGGTGCAACCATCGAGCTCGCCAGCAATCAGGCCCCCCTCAAAACCCGCATTGGTAATCACATTGAGCATGTTGTTGGCACACGTAACGTGCAGGGTGCTCTCCATGACCATAACGTTTTCGAAGTGGGTGTTGATCGCCCTGCCCACGATAATGCCGCCGCGGAAGTCAGCCCAAATGTTGGCATCCTTGACCAGGAAGTTCTTAATGGTGGCGCCATCGGTCTCGGCAAAAAAGCCCGTATCGCGCTCGGGATCCAAGACCTTATTCTCGTAGTTCAGGCCCTTCACGGTATGGTTTTGACCGTCAAAGACGCCCTTAAAGGGATGTTCTTTGTTGCCAAAGGAGAGGTGCTTGACCGTATCCTCAACAATGGCGCTCATATCATCATCGTTAAGAACGATATCGTTATCGAGATAGACGCGCCACTGCGACGTGTCGCGCTGTCGCGACAGCGCGACACACGCCAGGAAGTCGTTCCTGTTTGTGATATGGAATTCGGTCTTGTCCTCGGGCACATCCTCGGCATACGCTGCCGCCGGCAGCGCTACAACGCAGCAAAGGGCGATTGCCACCACAGCGATCAGCCTGCCGAGCACGCCTCGGTTCATGTTCTTAATCTCCATGGGCTAGTTCGCCTCCGGCCAGCCCACGACGTCGAGCACGTCGAGGACGGTATCGTTTGCCTGCTGGTTTTTGGCCTGCACGGCCTGGACGTCGATATCGAGCCTGTATGAGCCGCCGCGCGCGGCATCGTGGTAGTCGCCCACAAATCGCAGCGAGTCCATGAGGCTTTCCGTCATGGAGCCGGGGTCAAGCACGCCGCCACGTCCAGCCAATCCGCGGTAGTAGTACCACCCGTCGCCGCCATCGATCCACGGGGACCCCTCGCCCGCGTTTACGTTAAACGCAACGTTGCCCGAGGCATCCGCGCTCGAACCGTCGGGCGCCACCGATACCATACGCAGGCGCGCGCGAACGTACTCAGGCTGCGCGCCGACGTTCTCCACGCGCACGATGCGGCTGATGTCAGAGCCCCCGGCCTTGGTGTCGGGATAGTCCCCGTGCTCGTTGGCCTCAAACGGAATCTCCTCGCCCCGCTCGTTTAGGTGTATTCGCAGACTCGTACCTTCACGCTGCCAAACGATAGGACGTTGTTCGCCGGAACCATATCAACTGTAAAAGCCAGCGTGCCACACAGGCACGCCAGGGCCAACAGCGCAATCGCGGCAAGCGCCAAGGTGCGTTTCTGATTGTCGGAAAGATTGTTGAGCATTACGTTCGCCAATCGTCGATCAAAGGGGGACCGAGATCCCGACCCGAAAATGGGGATGGGGAGCGGGTCGGGATCTCGGTGGAGGGGGTGGGATTACTTCAGGCCGTTAGCCCAATCCTTGGCCTGAGCAACGGCGTTGGCGGCAGGAGTAGCTTCCTCGCCCTTCTGGTCGGCGCCGAAGATGTAGGCGGAAACCGTCATCTTGGGAGCGTCGGCGACCATGGAGCCCTTCAGCGTGCTAGGGAACATAACCTTACTAAAGAGCTCGCCGGTGTAGACGTCCGCAGCAGCGCTCTTGGCGCCTAGAACGGCGGGACCGCTCGTGGCGCCCTTGGCGTACATGAACAGGCCGCTCAGATACTTGCCGTCGGCGGAAGTGGACACCTCACCATCGACCGGCTTCCAGTTGTTATGGAGCGTGAAGTACGGGGTGTCCGCGGGATCGGTGCCCTCCTTGACCATGGCGTTCTTCACATAGATAAACACGTAGGCGTCATCGGAGCCCTTCTTGATGCCAACGTTGGGGTTCTTATCGGCAGTTGCGCCGGGAACGATCTTGGAGTCGTCGACCCACTTGGTCTCGAACAGGTAGGCCTTGCCAGTATTCGGTTTACTGGGGTCCGGCTTCTCGGGGTCGGTCGGATCCGGTTTGTTCTCCGTGGGACCAAAGCTACCCACCGTAAACACGTTCTCCAGCGACTGCGTAGCCGTCAGCCAGGCATAGGTGCCCACGCCGGCAGCCAGTACCAGCAGCAGCAGGGCGGCAACGATGCCGTAGCGTTTTTTCTTCTTGTTTTCCATCGTTCTCTTCCTTTCGAAAACCGACTTCCCCGGCAACGGCCCTTGCCGCCGCCGACACCTCTCCCTGCCGCTATGGACGCCGCCCCCTCGCATGCGCGCGGGCATGCTTGTCCGCAGGCTCGTCGGGAACCATCCGATCGAGCACAATCGACGCCGCGACCAGCAGCGCCAGAACGGCCACCACAACAAGCAAACCGGGCATCGTCGTGCAATATGCGTTAACGAAGCCCAGGTAAGGGACACAAAAAGAGACAGTGCCGATCACGCGCGAAAAAGGTGTCTGCTCGGCATCGTGCATGATGCTTCCATCTGCATTTTTGTTCGCAATTCCCTGCGTGCCGATCATCTGCGCCACAGGGTCGACCTCGTACACCTGGTGCGTCACCACGGCGCCGTCCGATCGGTAAAACGTTGCATTGTCGCCCACGGCAATATCCGTTGGCTCAACCTGGCGAACAAACACCATGGAGCCAACGGGAAGCTCGGGTTCCATAGAGCCCGAGAGCACAGCAAAAGGCATGTATCCAAATGCACGAGGAACAAAAGAAACGACGGCAAGGGCCATGACGAGTACAAGCACCAAGCTACTAAGAAGCGCAATAAATCGTTTGAGTCCGCGCGCCGCCATAATAAGTAATTCATCCCCATCGAGGCCTTAATTCGACCAATCCAAGGGTCAGCAAGTTTCAGCAGAAACCGCAAGGCGCTTGAATAGCGAGTCCGAAATAAGCCAATTTGGAATCTTTTCGTAAGAAAAACATAGCGATGTGCTACACATTTTTCAATGTTTTGTCGCTAAATGCTACTTATTTTGGCGTAAGTGGTCATTTATCCCCAAATTGGTCTGCTTTATCCAATATCTGTGACTAACCCCCTACGCAACTTCCCCATAGAGGGATCGATTTTTTGCGGAACTAAAATAATGGTACCCCCCCCCACATTAAAACAAATTGCTGGAAGTGCCCTTTATTTCCGACCCCTTTTACTGGAGTTTTATGACAGCCCCATCTAGTTCGCAGCCCATAACCCTCTGAGAACCGTGTCCCAGAATTCACGTCCGGAGTGGGATACGGCTTCCGCTTGTGCCCCCGTCGGGAAACCACATCCCACTCCGATCACAAATTCCGGGTCGCACTTTCCGCCAAGACCCTCAACGGGAAACCGCATCCCATTCCAAAGGCAAATTCCGGGACGCATTTTCCGAAACCCCACCCATCCGGAAATCCCATCCCACTCCACACACATCCGGGTATAGAGCAATCAGCTTATTAGGCCTTCCATCAATAAAGGGGCGCCCTCGTGTCACGAAAAAAGCCTCGAGAACTTCGAGGCTTTCACATTTGTATTGTTTTGCACGAAGGACCGCGAACGGCGAAGTTACTCGCCCAGCACGGCCTTCTTGGCCGCCGCCGCCATGTTATCCATATCTCCCTTGGTGGGATGGTCCTTCGCGGCAACCCAGTTGTCGAGCAGCATCTTAAATCGGGCGTTGTCGGGATCTTGCTCGAGCATGGCCTCGTAGCGCTGCTTGACCGCGGGGCCCATCTTGCCCTGGCACATCGCCCAACCTGCAAGCTCGGCATCCTCAGCCAAATTGGAAGTTACGCGATCAATAATCTGCTGGTAATAGCTCTGGTCGGCCCCAAAGCCGCAGGTGCCAAACAGGAAGACGCGCTTGCCGTGCAAGGCGGAGAGAAACGCCGCGACCGAAGGCGTGCACGCGCCCTTGTCGCACCAAAAACCGACGAGCACCGTGTCGGCCACGCAGGCGCCCTGCGCCTCGAGCGCAACCTGATCTGCATCCGCATCGTCGCTCAACGCCGCGGCATGGACAAATTCAACGCCCGCAGCCTGCAGAGCGCGCTTAATCGCGCCCGAAACCATCCTGGTATTACCGCTCTTGCTGTTAACCACCAAAGAGCACGTCATAGTCACGTTGCCTCGTTTCCCCCAAAACTAAAGCCACTAATGCAATTTATTAGATGAATATCTTAGTACTAACGCGACAGATGTAAACCACCGTCTGTCGATTGATTAATTTGCCCCACGGGCTTGCTCACTGGGCGAACTGGCTGCGGTAGAGCTCGGCGTAGAAGCCGTCTGCCGCCAGCAGCTCGTCGTGCGTGCCGCGCTCGATAATCTGGCCGTCGCGCATCACCAGAATGCAGTCGGCGTTGCGGATGGTGCTCAGGCGATGCGCCACGACAAAGCTCGTGCGGCCGGCCATGAGCTCGTCGAATGCCGCCTGAACCTGCAGCTCGGTGCGGGTATCGATGCTCGACGTTGCCTCGTCCAGCAGCAGAATCGCCGGATCGGTGAGCATGACGCGCGCGATGCACAGCAGCTGCTTTTGACCTTGGCTAAACGTGCCGCCGTCCTCGCCGATCACCGTATCGTAGCCGCCTGGCAGCTGCACGATAAACTTATGCGCATGCGCGCGCTTGGCCGCCTCGATAACCTGCTCGCGCGTGGCATCCGGGCAACCGTAAGCGATGTTGTCCGCCACCGTGCCCTCGAACAGCCAAGTGTCCTGCAGCACCATGCCAAAGGCGCGGCGCAGGCTCGCCCGTGTGTAGTCACGCGAGGACTTGCCATCGACCATGATGCGTCCGGCATCGATATCGTAAAAGCGCAGCAGCAAGTTGATGAGCGTCGTCTTGCCGCAGCCCGTGGGGCCGACCAGGGCAAAGCGCATGCCGGGTTTGGCGTCAATGCAAATGTCCTGCAGCAGCTTGCGGTCGGGCACGTAGCTAAAGTCCACATGCTCAAAGGCGACCTCGCCCTGCGGGGCGGCAAGCTCTACGGCGTCCGACGCGTCGGGCTCCTGCTCGCGTGCATCGAGCAGCGCGAACATGCGGCGCGCCGAGGCATACGCCGTCTGGATCTGCGTAATGACGTTGGTGACCTCGTTGAACGGCTTGGTGTACTGGTTGGCATAGGACAAAAAGATCTGCACGCCACCCACCGTGAGCGCCGCCGGCACGTCCGTGATCACGCCCACGCAGCCGATCACAGCGACCACGGCATAGATGATGTTGTTGATAAAGCGCGTGCCGGGGTTGGAGAGCGAACCCATAAACTGCGCGCGCTCACCCGCCGTATAGAGCTCGGCGTTGAGCGCGTCGAAGCGCGCTTGGGCGTTCGGGCCGTAGGCAAACGCATCAACCAGCTTTTGCTCGCCTACATACTCCTCGATATGACCGCCCAGCTGACCCTGAATACGTTGCTGTGCCGTAAAGCTCTTATTGGAAAGCTTGGCGATGGCACCGGCCGCAAAGATGGAAAGCGGCGTGACGAGCACCACCACGAGCGTCATGGTCAGGTTGATGGAAAGCATAAACGCGAGCGTGCCCACGATGGTAATAACACCGGTGAAGAGCTGCGTGAAGCCCTGCAGCAAACCGTCGCCCACCTGATCGACGTCGTTGACCACGCGGCTCATAAGGTCGCCGTGGGCGTGACTGTCGATAAAGCTGAGCGGCATACGGCTGAGCTTGTCGCTCGCCTCCACGCGCATGTCGCGCACCGTTTCGTAGGACAGGCGGTTGACACAATAGCCCTGCAGCCACTGGAAGGCCGCAGCACCTACGACGACAATCGCGAGCTTGGTAACGAGCGGCAGCAGTGCATCGAAATCCACCTGGCCCGCGGCAACGATCAGGTCGATACCCTCGCCGATAAGGATAGGCGTGTAGAGCTGCAGAATCACCGAGATAGCGGCGCTCACAAACGACGCCGTAAACGAAATACGGTGCGGACGGACGTAGCCCATCAGGCGGCGGGTCACCGCACCCACGGGATAGCGCTCGGGATCGCCGGGCTGGCGCGGACCGTCGCCCAAGTCGTTGAGGTTATCGTTACCGGACACGTTGGCCGTCATCGTGGCGACCGAACCGGAGGAAGTGTACGGATTCATTTAGCAGCCCTCCTTTGCGCAGACAGATACAGGGGCGCCTAGGGCGGACGCGGGCCCTGGGCTGGGCGCGGGCGCCGCACTCCCCCGCTGGCCCTCAAGCTCCTCGCGGCGAAGCTGCGACTGACAGATTTCGCGGTAGAGCTGACAGGTTGCGTAGAGCTCGTCATGCGTGCCCAGGCCTGCAACCGAGCCGTGGTCGAGTACGCAGATCATGTCGGCGTCGCGCACGGTCGAGACGCGCTGGCTCACGATCACCGTCGTCAGCGGCAGCCCGCCCTCGGCGGCACCGCGCACGCTGCGCTCGCGGATGGCATGGCGAAGCGCCGCGTCGGTCTTAAAGTCGAGCGCCGAGGCAGAGTCATCCATGATCAGGACCTGTGGCGAGCCACCAGGGCGCGCGCGATGGTCAGGCGCTGGCGCTGACCGCCGCTGAAGTTCTTACCGCCCGCCTCGACCGGGGCGTCGAGGCCCTGCGGCTTGTTGCGCACGAACTCGTTCGCCTGCGCCATGTCGAGCGCCGCCCAGAGCTCCTCGTCGGTTGCCGCCTCATCGCGCCAGGTCAGGTTGCTGCGGATGGTGCCGCTCACGAGCGACGCGCGCTGCGGAACGAGCGACGCGCGCTGCGGAACGGTCGCGACCACATGGCGCAGCTGGTCGAGCGGCCAGGTGCGCACGTCGGCGCCCATCACGCTCACGCTGCCGGTGCCCGCATCGTACAGGCGCGGGATAAGCGAGACGAGCGTGGACTTGCCGCTGCCCGTGCCGCCGATGATGCCGAGCGTCTTGCCCAGCGGCAGCTCCAGCGTCACATCGTTGACGGCGTTGGCAGCGCCGGCGCCAAAGGAGAAGCTCGCATGGCTCAAGCTCAGCGCGGGAACTGGAGCGACATTGCCCGGCTTGGGCAGCGCGACCGGCTGGTTGTCCTCGTCGGTGATGCTCGGCACGCAATTGAGCACCTCGTTGATGCGCGACGCACTGGCGCTCGCCTTGGTAAAGACCACGACCAAGTTGGCAACATACACGATGGAGGTGAGGGTCTGCGTCATGTAGTTGACGAACGCCATGACCTGGCCCTGCGTGAGCTCGCCCACGTTGACCTGGATGCCGCCCACCCACAGGATGGCGCACACGCCCAGGTTCATCACAAGAAACGTGACGGGGTTGAGAATCGACGAGAGCTTGCCCACCGCGATGGCAGTATTGGCCTGGTCATCGGCGGCTTGGGCAAAGCGCTCGCGCTCGTGGTCCTCGCGCACGAAGGCGCGAACCACGCGGCGCCCGAAAGACCTTCGCGGCAGATAAGCGCGATGCGATCGAGCTTTGTCTGCAGCTGCTTGTAGTAGGGAATGCAGCGCGCCATGACAAACCAAAACACCAGGCCAATGGCGGGCGTGCAAATCAAAAAGATAATGCCGAGCTTAAGGTCGATGGCAAGGGCCGCGACCATGGAGCCCACCGCCAGGAAGGGCCAGCGGATGAGCATGCGCACGCCCAGCGCCACGGCGAGCTGCACCTGGTTGACGTCGTTGGTAATGCGCGTGATGAGCGACGGCGTGCCAAAGCGATCGAGCTCGGCATAGCTCAGCTTGTTGATGTGCTGGTAGAGCGCGCCGCGAATGTCGGTGCCCATGCCCTGCGAGGTGAGCGCCGCCATCTTTTGGCAAACGAGCGTAAACGAGATACCGATCACAGCCATGGCGGCGAGCACCATGCCGTAGTGGACGACGGCACTCACGTCGTGCGCACCGATACCTTTATCGATCATCTGGCAATCACCAGCGGCGTAAGCAGGTCAAAGATCACTTCGATCAACTTGCACGCAGGGCCAATCACCATATATCGGCGAAACTTGCCACCAAAACGCCTGAGCAGCTCAATCATAAAAAGGCGCTCCCTATCATCATTCACACTCAATTCGAATCATGATAGTACGGTGAACCCAAAAGAAGCGTAAACAACTCGTCATTTCTAATGGGATTCAGTTTTCAGAGGGGCATACGCGCACACCCAGCCAGTGGCGGGTCGACCACTTGGTATACTTACATTAGTGCTACCAAGTTAGTCGCCGACCCTTGAAATGAGGTGCCGAGATGAACGACATTCTCGCAAGAAGAGCAAGACGAGCAACTGTGGGCATCGCCCTTTCCGCGGCACTTGTCGCGGGAATCGCCCCCGCAACGGCGATCGCGGCAGAAACCAGCTCCCCCACCGGTGCAGTTGCCTTGCAGACAGAAGACGCGGCCGCCGCAAAAGAAAAAGCATATGCAGCCATGCAGGAAGCGCTCAAAAACCTCGAGGCCGCAAAAGACGCCGCAAGTCCCGAGAAAATTGCGAGACTCAATGATGACATTGCCCGTTTTCAAGAGCTCCGCGACAAGATGGCGGCGCAAGCCGCCGAATTGAGGGAATCCCTCCCCACCATGCAAGCGGACATCGATGCAGCCCAAGCCAAAAACGACGAGGCCATCAACTGGGTAAGCAAGCTCCAGGAAAAATTAGACATGAAGCTTGAGGAGCTTAAGGCAGTCGAAGCACTCGGCGACGAGGAGCTTGCCGAAACTATTAAACAGCAAATAAAGTCGTTGCGCCAAGAGATCGTAACGGCAAAAGCGCGAGTTGACTTTTGCGAAATGGAGCTCCGCGAGATCAAGAGCCGCCTCGAAAGGCAGGAAAGACAAGTTAATGACTGTGAACGTTCTGCAGAGAAATATAAAGCCCATACCGACCAGTTCATAGCCTGGCGAGATGCGCTCCTCGACAATTTGAAAAAAGCGCAAACGGCCTATGACGACGCCTGCAAGGCATACGAAGAGGCGAAAGCCGCGGCAGACAAGGTCACCTCGCCCGAGATAGCAAAACCGACCGAGACGACGCCTCCCTCCAACTCGACGCAACCGACCGAGACGACGCAGCCCACCGGCTCGTCCGCAACCGGTAAAGACACCTCGCCAAACTCCACCAAGCAAGCGAACGCAAGCAGCGGCAAACAAGCAGATACGACCGTCGACAAACTCGCGAACACGGGCGACGCAGCGCCGAGCGCAATCGCACTCGCAGGAATCGCCGCCATGGGGCTCGGAATAACCGCCACAGCCACACGCCGCCTCAAGAACTCAAAATAGCCGCCAGAGCATACTACCTTCGCCAATCCACAAACCCAGAGACAAAAGAGGCCCGTTTCCCCAACCCATGGAAACGGGCCTCTTTACTTGAAAAAACAGATGGCAATGCCGCCGTCTCTTGTACCACGCAGCCATCAATGCCCAGACAACACTAGCAAGCCGCGTTCCTTAAGGGATAGATTTAATGGCTGTTAATCAAGAGGTATACGCGCACGCCCGATCAATGGCGGGCAAACCGCCTGATATACTTACATTAGTGCTACCAAGTTAGTCGCCGACCCTTGAAATGAGGTGCCGAGATGAACGACATTCTCGCAAGAAGAGCAAGACGAGCAACTGCGGGCATCGCCCTTTCCGCGGCACTTGTCGCGGGAATCGCCCCCGTAACGACGATCGCGGCAGAAACCAGCTCCCCCACCGGTGCAGTTGCCTTGCAGACGGAAGATGCGGCCACCGCAAAAGAAAGAGCGTATGCAGCCATGCAGGAAGCGCTCAAAAACCTCGAAGCCGCGAAAGACGCCGCAAGTCCCGAGAAACTTGCGGAAATCGATGATGACATTGCCAGTTTTCAAGAGATCCACGACATGGTGGTGACGGAAGCCGCCAAACGGAGGGAACCCCTTCCCGCCATGCAAGCGAACGTCGATGCAGCCCAAGCCAAATACGATGAGGCCCACAACCGGACAAGCGGCCTTCAGGCAGAATTAGATAAGGTACTCAAGGAGCTCGGCGACGAGGCGCCCAGCACAGCCATTAAGGAGCATATTAAGCAGTTGCGCAGTGAGATCATGGCGGCAGAAAGGCGAGAAGAATCTTGTGAAGATGATCTTCACCACTACCAACGCCGGCTCGAAAGCCAGGAAAAACAGGTTCAGTATTTCGAAAGTGAGGCAAAGGAAGCTAAAGCCCACATCGACGAAGACATAGCCAAGCGAGATGCGCTCCTCGACAATTTGAAAAAAGCGCAAACGGCCTATGACGACGCCTGCAAGGCATACGAAGAGGCAAAGGCCGCGGCAGACAAGGCCACCTCGCCCGAGATAACGCAACCGGCCGAGACGACGCCTCCCTCCAACTCGGCGCAACCGGCCGAGGCAACACAGCCCGCCAGCTCGCCCGCGACCGGTAAATACGCTCCATCGAGCTCCACCAAGCAAGCAAATACGACCACCGGCAAGCTCGCGAACACGGGCGACGCAGCGCCGAGCGCAATCGCACTCGCAGGAATCGCCGCCGCAGGACTCGGAATAACCGCCACAGCCACACGCCGCATCAAGAACTCAAGGTAGCTGCCGGAGCATATCGCTCCCACCAATCTACAAGCCCATAGACAAAGAGGCCCGTTTCCCCAACCAAAACCAGGGAAACGGGCCTCTTTACTTGTAAAAACAGATGGCAACGCCGCCGTCTCTTGAACCACGTAGCCATTGATGTCTTGGCGCAGTCAGCGAGCGCCATCCAGAGCGAACAAGTTGGCATGAAAAAGGCAAGGCATAGACCTTCTGGTCATGCCTTGCCTTTTGAATGACAAATTGTCGCTCTGGGTGGCGCGCAGCGTCGAGCATTGCGCGGTTTGGTAAAACCGCGCAAAAAGAAAGCCTGCGCACTCGATGGATTCGGATGCCCGACAGAGGCTCCTTATGGCTGCTTCCTTCCGGACCTGACCAGATTCGGAACATGTCGTCATCCGAACCCATCGAACGCGCTAGGCGCTCGGTATATCTTACCTGCTCCCGTCCAGCAGGGCAAGTGGGGCGAACCCATCGGATGGATTCGCCCCACTCGTCCAGTATCCGCTAGCGGCGCCTACGGTACAGGACCGCGCCGCCCGCTGCGGTCAGCGCGCCGATGCCGGCCATGGCCGCGAGCG
>JAQCYU010000003.1 GCA_027682925.1 Coriobacteriaceae bacterium AF45-21 | reverse complement strand
GGCCGAACCCCGGCGAACCGCACCGCGGGGCGCGCACGGGGCCGCAGGGCATGGGGATGAACGGGGCCGCAGGGCATGGGGATGATCCTGCGTCCCCGCGCGGCGCCCCCGGTTATCCAACCTCTTCGATAGGAGCTTTTCCCACATGGCTGACATCGCATTCGAGAAGGACCTCTCCGTCACCGAGACCGGCATCGGGGGCCTGAGGTCGTCGACCTCGCCGTCCACGGCGACTCGCGCGGCTGGTTCAAGGAGAACTGGCAGCGCGCCAAGATGTGCGCCCTGGGCATCCCGGACCTCAGGGTCGTCCAGAACAACGTCTCCTACAACGACAGCCGCGGCGTCACCCGCGGCATCCACGCCGAGCCCTGGGACAAGTTCATCTCCGTCGCGCGCGGCTCGGTCTTCGGCGCCTGGGTGGACCTGCGCGAGGGAAGCGAGACCTTCGGCAAGGTGTTCACCTGCACGCTCGACCCGTCGAAGGCCATCTACGTCCCGCGCGGCGTGGGCAACTCCTTCCAGGCCCTGGAGGACGGCACCGCCTACACGTACCTGGTGGACGCCCACTGGTCGCTGGAGCTGAAGAGGACCTACACCTTCGTGAACCTCGCCGACCCCGAGCTCGCCATCGAGTGGCCGATCCCGCTGGAGGAGGCCACCGTCTCCGAGGCCGACCTCAACCACCCGATGCTGAAGGACGTCGTACCCATGGCGCCCAGGCGCACCCTCGTCACTGGCTGCAACGGCCAGCTGGGGCATGCCGTGCGCGCGCTTGCCGAGGAGCGCGGCGTGGCGAAGGACTTCGACTTCTGCGACATCGATACCTTCGACATGTCCGACCCGGAGGCCTATTCGCAGTACGACTGGTCGCTCTACGGCACCGTGATCAACTGCGGCGCCTACACGGCGGTCGACAGGGCGGAGACCCCCGAGGGCCGCGTGACCGCCTGGAAGGCCAACGCGACGGGGCCCGCCCTTCTCGCCCGCACCTGCGCCGGGCACGGCATCACCCTGGTCCACGTGTCCTCCGACTACGTCTCGACGGCACCGCCGAAGTGCATGACGAGGACGAACCCTTCAGCCCCCTGTCCGTCTACGGCCAGACCAAGGCCGCCGGCGACATCGCCGTGGCAGGGTGCCCCCGCCACTACATCATGCGCAGCTCCTGGGTCATCGGCGAGGGGCACAACTTCGTGAAGACCATGAAGGCGCTCTCCGACCGTGTAGCCGACCCCGAGGATAAGCTCATGCAAGTCACGGTCGTGGACGACCAGCTGGGACGCCTGACCTTCACGCGCGACATGGCCGAGGCGATCTTCCACGTGCTGGACGCGAAGGCCCCCTGCGGCACCTACGACTGCACCGGCTCCGGCACCGTGAAGAGCTGGGCCGATATCGCCCGCGCCGTCTTCGAGGCCGCCAACGGCAACGGGGAGAAGGTCGTGCCGGTATCGACCGCCGACTACTACGCGAGCGCCGAGGGCCCCGTTGCACCGCGCCCGGTCCACTCCGCGCTCGACCTGTCCAGGCTCGAGTCGGTCGGGTTCCGCATGCCCGACTGGGAGGAAGAGCTGGGGGAGTACATCAGGACGCTCTAGCCGCTATTAACTTTTCGAGAGTAAAAGCCGCCGCTTGTTAACGGCGGCTTTTCTTATGCCTGGTGAATAGCCCCGCTGCAACAAGGGCGGAGGTCGCCAGACTCACTGCAAGCCCCGCAAGGGCGCCCGGAGTCTTGTAGGTCATCACGATTCTATTCGCGCCTTTCTGCATGTTCAGGGATGACAAGCCCTTATCGGCGGCGGGCGTTAGTTCTGCGGCGGTTCCGTTTACCGTTACGTTCCAGCCTCATCGTACGGAACGCTCAGCAGCAGGTTGCCGTCGTCCTTGGCGGTATACTCGCCTTCGATTCTTCCGTCCTCAAAAACCGTCGGAATAAACTCGCTCGTCTTAAGCTCGCTAATAATCTGCTCGAAAACGTCCAGATTGAGGGCGTAAAAGACCGGCTCATTGTCTTGGGGCATGTCTGTATAGCCCTCTGCGACTCCGATTGACACCGTATGCTGGCTCGGGGCGTCCGATGCATCCGCAATCTGGCGGATATTATTGTCGAATCTCCAGGCTTCGTTATTGATTGATCGCTGATCGATGGTGAGGGCGACGGGCCAATAGCTTCCGGCGCTCGTATCTTTATTGATGTAGAGGTATCCGATGGAGCCTGCCGGCAGGGTAACGCTCCATTGCTTTAGACTCTCGCCATCCTCCGTCTTTGCGGCCTCGATTTTGGTATAGAGCTCGACCTTACGACTCAGTATTTTGCTGTACAGGTCGTTCTGCTTTTCGAAGGGGTTTTCGCCCTCTAATGTGCTGTTTTGGATATCGTTCGAAGCCGTGATGCCTACACTGAGCGCGTAGGGATTCTCGTAGACCGCGGTTGCGGATTCGGGCTGATTCGCCTTTGCCATTACATAACCCGCGGGAGCTTGCTCGGCGATGGCATACTTGACTCCTAGCAGGGCATCAACGGCAAGAATGGGCTCGGCATAACGGGTCGAGAATTCGCCGACGCTGCTGTAACCAAGGGAGTTGAGCAATGCAATTGCCTGCGGGTTATTGGCGGACGAATAAGAAGATAGCTGGTTATACCCTAGTGCCAGGCCTTCGTTTAGAGCGGCACTATCGGCTCGTGTGGTTGTACGATCGATGCGGTAGAACGGAGCTGAATCCCGTTCTGTAGTGGTAGCGATCGTGTTGGTTGCGGTGGCTACATAGGCCCTGTTGGTATTTTCGGAATAGCCCGCGTAGAGCTGGTTCCATACTACATGAGCGTTGGCAAACAGTTCAATAGCGGTGAGCGCCAGGAGTGGCAAGATGACGGCGGGGCGATAGGCTTGGCGCAATTTAGGTTGATCCTTGAGGATCTGCAGGGTATAGCCCGCAGCCCACAGCGCAAAGAAGCTCAGCAAAAAAGCCGTGCGCGAGTAGAAGCCGTTGGGAACGCGCATGCCGCACCAGATGTGCTCGAGCGGGCTCAAAACGGAGCTTGCAACCAGGATTATCGTGACGACGAGTGTTGCGATGCGCGTCTTGATTGAAACCGTGCGGTTAACCAGCAGGCTCACCGCAAGCAGCATCATGATGATGCCGCAATAGAACTGCGGTGTGCTTTCGTTGCTTACCCACATGCAGGGAAGAAAGCCCCTGATGACCGACTTGAGGCTGGTTTTAAGTAGGGGGCCGAGTGCTAGAACGGGACCGCCCTTGGACATGGCAAGGATGGTCGGCAAAAAGGTCCAGGCGGACAGAAGCAGTCCAAGCGCGATGGCCCCGGCGAATCGCAGGGCCCGATCGAGCATGAGCTTCCAGCTAAATCCTTTTTCTGCAACATAATCGACAAATTCGATCAATACGAAGATGCAGAGGAACAGGATGCTGATGTAGGCCGTATACCAGCAGAACATGACATTGAGCGCGGTTGCGATGACGAGGCGGATCATGCGCCGCTTGCGGATGAGCTCGTGGCATCCGTAGGCGCAGATGGGCAGCAGGATGAGGCAATCGATCCAGAGAGGGTTGCGCAGGTTGCTGATGGTCCAGCTGCAAAACGTGAACGAGAGGGAAAGCAGGAATGCGGCGGGCTTGGACAGGTCAAAGCGCTTTTGCACATACCAAGCGCTGCTGATGTGGATGCAGCCCAGTTTGAGCGCGGTTATGGCAAATATGAAGAGCGTCAGCTTGTCTGCGGGAAACAGCGCGCAGAGCAGGTTGAAGGGGCTGGCGAGGTAGTAGCTATAGAGCCCCCATGTGTTCATGCCGAGTCCTTGCGAGAAGGAATAGCGAAGGTTTGCCTCTCCTAAAAGGACGCGGCGAAACCACGCGAAGAAGTCGATGTATTGGTATTTGAGATCGTTGGTGAGAAACGAGTTGTCGCCAAAGGGGTAGACATGCCCTGCCGCTGCAAGTGCGACAAAGAGTGCGACGGAAAACGTGAAGCAGGCGGCGTAGAACGCCACATTCTTGAGCGTGCTGTTATTGGGCCGTGTCATCAGATTCCTCGTTGGACTCTCGGATGATATAGATGGGGCGGCGCTTGGCCTCCAAGTAGGCTTTTGCCAGGTACTCGCCAATGATTCCCAGGCACAGGAGCTGCATGCCGCCAAACAGCGTTATGAGGCAGGCGAGCGACGGCCATCCGCCGACGGGGTCACCCCAGACTAGCGTCTTTACCAGGATGACGACAAATCCAACAATAGCGATGAGACAGAAAACGATGCCCGTAAGAGCGGCAATGGAGAGCGGTGCGGTGGAAAACGCGACAATGCCATCGATGGAATAGAGAAGGAGCGTGAAGAAGCTCCATTTGGTCTCGCCCGCAACGCGATTAATGTTTACGTAGGGGAGCCATTTTGTTTTAAAACCGACCCATCCGTAAATGCCCTTGGAGAATCGGTTGTATTCGCCCATGGAAACGATGGCGTCGACCATGGGCCGTTTCATAAGTCGAAAGTCGCGTGCGCCATCGACGATGTCAGCATTGGAAATGCGGTTGATGATCTTGTAAAACATGCGGGCGAAGAATGATCTGATGGGAGGCTCGCCTTCGCGGGTGGTCCTGCGCGTAGCGACGTTGTCATAGTCTTCGGTTTGCAAGATTTCGTACATCTGCGGCAGGAGCGAGGGTGGATCCTGCATGTCGGCGTCCATGGTAGCGACATAGTCGCCCTTGGCGTGCTGGAGTCCAGCGTACAATCCCGCCTCCTTGCCAAAGTTTCTCGAGAAGGAGTACCACCGAATGGCGTACGGATGCATCGCGGCAGCTTCTTCTTTCATTACAGAAAGCGTTGCGTCCTTTGACCCATCATCGATAAGAATCGCTTAAAAGGATATGTTGGAATCGATTTTTGCCATGCTGCAGGCAACGCAATCGAGCTCCTTGAGGAAGATCGGGAGCGACTCCTGCTCGTTGTAGCACGGCACGACAATAGAAATGAGCGGCATGCGATTTACCTCGCGTTATTCTCGGCGCCGAAGCAGCTATTGCAGTCGTATGTGTTGTACACGTTGACCTCCCACTGCTTACGCTCAACCTTTGCAACGGAATCGAGGATAAGGCCCGTTGCGAGGCTCAGGCCACATAAGAACATAAACGACGCGGCGAGCATGGCGGTGGGGAAGCGCGGAACGAGGCCGGTCTGGAAATACTCGACAACGATGGGCATGCCCAGGGCGAGGCCGATCACCGCAAACAGAAGCGCGACGAGGCTGAAGAACTTTAGAGGGCGGTAGTCCTTGAACAGCGTACCGATCATCGCGACGACTTTAATGCCGTCGCTCACGGTATTGAGCTTGGACTCGGAGCCTTCCGGACGGTCGCGGTACTCGATGGGCACATCTTTGATGCGCCAGCGGTGGTCGACGGCGTGGATCGAGAGCTCGGTTTCGATCTGGAAGCCCTCGGAAAGCACAGGGAAGGTTTTAACGAACGGGCGGCTCATGGCGCGGTAGCCGGTCATGACATCATCGAAGCTGTAGCCATAGATCCACTTGATCATGGCGCGGACCAGATTGTTGCCAAAGCCGTGGAAAGCACGCTTGTTTTCCTCGGCGTAGGTGCCGTTGGAAAGGCGGTCGCCTACGGTCATGTCGGCCGTGCCGTTAAGGATGGGCTCGCAGAGGGCCTTGGCCGCCTCGGCGGGGTAGGTGTCGTCTCCGTCGACCATCAGGTAGCAATCGGCGTCGATATCGCGAAACATCTGGCGGCACACGTTACCCTTTCCCTGACGGGGCTCAAAGCGGACCGTGGCGCCGTGTTCGGTGGCGATGTGTGAGGTGTCGTCCGACGAGTTGTTGTCATAGACATAGACCTTCGCTTGCGGAAGCTCGCGGTGAAAGTCGTCGATGACTTTTCCGATAGTGACCGCCTCGTTGTAGCAGGGGATAATAACGGCAATCGTTTGCTCGGCCATAAATGTTCCTTTGGTCGCGTACAATCGAATCGTTTGTTACATGGTTAGGATGGACGCATTGATTCGACAGTTCAAGTTTTCAGACGTGGCGCGTGCTGTTTTGCTGGTTGCAGCAAGCATCGTTACGGTGACGTATTGTAGTGGTTCCTTCGACCTGTTTCCATCGGTCTTGGCATGCGTTGCGATAATCGCATCATTGGTTTGCTTCAATAAGTTGGGGTGCAGGGATTTCGCATTTCCTTCTCTTTTTGGCCGAGTTTGCTGCCTGGTACTTTCTCTTGTATTTTCGCTTGTTCTTGTGCTGGGCGCACATATTGTCGTGGCAGAACCGGTGATTGCCGGCGGGATTTACGAGAATTATATTGAGTCGTATTCCGCGCTTGATGTTGTTGCCTTTTGCGTTATGTCGGCGTTGGTCTTTTGGGTCTTATCGGCTCTCGTTCAGCTGTCTAGCTGTTTCTGCTGCTGTGGTTACGGCGAAGACACGTTGCGGGCGGATGGTGGCTGTTCGTCCATTCGAGTCCCGTCCGTTGCGGTTCGCGCCCTAGTGATATTTCTTTTGTATCTGCCGTTCTTCCTGAGGTATTGTCCCGGCCTGTTTTTTGGCGACACCTTCTCGTCATTTGCGCAGATTATGGGGTGGAATCCTTTGAGCAACCATCATCCGGTTGCATTCACCATGATGATGGCTGTCTGTATCAAGATTGTCGGCCTAATGGGGATGGGTCCTTCGGCGGGCGTTGCCTTGCTGACGGTGCTTCAGATGGCATGTGTTGCCAGCACGTTTGGCTATCTGTCTATTTGGGTGTCTTCCCGTTTGGGGGTTTCCTCTCGTTGGTCCTGGTTGCTCGTAGCCTTTTTTGGCTTGTCTCGGTATTGCGCTCTTTATTCTGTGGCGCTTTGGAAAGATCCGCTGTTTTCGTGCTGCCTTATCTTGGTAGTGACCATGCTTGCCGATGCCGTTATGGGAAAGGGTTCCTGGTCGAGCGCGTTGCGTTTGCTCGTTTTTGGTGCCCTGGCGTTGGGCGTTATGCTTCTGCGAAATAACGGTTTGTATATTTGCGCTGCGCTATTCGTGGTGCTTGCGATCGTCGCGACATTAAGCCGGCTCGGCCGCATTGCCCCGTTGGAGCCTGCCCCTCGTTTGGCCGCATCTTTCGGTTTGGCGCTTGTTATATGCCTGGTTATTACGGGGCCCGTGTACTCGGCAATCGGCGTTGTTCCATCGGAAGCTGTTGAGTCGGTGGGTATTCCGCTTGCCCAGATGGCCCGCGTTGCTGCGCTTGACGGTGATATGACCGAGTCCGACCGTTCTTATATGAACGAGCTGCTTCCGCTCGATCGTTACAAAGAGGTGTATCGCCCCAGTTTTATCGATCCGCTTAAATGGAATGAAGACTTTAATGCGGAGCATCTTGAGGATGGGTTTTGGACTCATTGGGCCTCGATGCTCTCGCGTAACCCTTCGATATACTTTGAAGCGTGGGAGCTGCAGACGTTTGGTTTTTGGGCCCCAAATGTAATAGGCGCCGACAATCTGCCGGAAAACTTTCTTATGGGTGCTCCGTATAACCTTATGGCAGATACAGGGGCTTCTGCGGGAGTTGCATTTCGCAACCTGCTTGCATCCTTTGGCGATGGCGTCGATGCGGCAATTGGGCTGAACGCCTGGTCTATTTCTGGTGCCGTTGTCTTTTGGCTGCTCGTGTTTTCGGCAGTTCTTTTGGTATCGCGTGGGCGTCCACGTTTCGCATTGCCGCTTTTGCCTTTTTTGCTGTTGTACGGAACGCTCTTTATTGCGAGCCCTATTTGGTATTGGCCCCGTTATATCGTAGCGGCTCAATTTGGTCTTCCGGTTGTGCTTGTGGTAGTTGCTCGCGGCTTGCTGCCTGACGAAAGGCATTCCGAATCCGATGTTGTGGGATAGTTTTCCAGTTTCGCAATGCCGCCTTCCGGTGTTAGGAGCGGGTCTATACTGTTCGTTTGTCAACGATTACGAGTAAGGGAGTTGCATCCGTGTCGGATCAGACAAAGCAACAAGAAACTCGCAGTCTACCTGCGACGTTTGCTAAGAACGAATTTGAGAAGGACGCGTTTATCCTTCGTCAACTGGTTACCAAGGATTTTAAGATCAAGTATCGCCGCAGCGTGTTGGGCGTTGCGTGGTCGGTGCTCAATCCGCTGCTGATGATGATTGTCATGGCCATCGTGTTCTCGACGATTTTTGGCCAGGGCCGCAATGGCTCAATGACGCCCGAGATGTACCCGCTGTACTTGATCGTGGGTAACGTGACCTTTGCCGTCATGTCCGAGTCTACGAACCAGGCCCTGACGTCGATCGTGGGTGCGGCTCCGCTGCTCAAGAAGGTTAAGGTGCACCGCTGGGTCTTCCCGGTGCAGAAGGTGCTCTTCTCGCTGGTCAACTTTGCCTTCTCGCTGGTCGCCGTCGCCATCGTTATGCTGTGGTTCCGCGTTATGCCTTCTTGGCACCTGATTCTGCTGCCGGTTTGCCTGCTGCTGCTTATGTGCTTCTGCATGGGCCTGGGCATGATGCTCTCCGCCCTTACGGTCTTTTTCCGCGACGTTATGCATCTGTGGAGCGTCGTCATTACGGCGTGGACTTACATTACGCCCATCTTCTGGACGACTGACTATATTGCGCAAATGCCGCATCTCGTGCGTATCTTAATGTATGCGAACCCCATGTACAACTACCTGCAGTTTATGCGTGATATCTTCCTGTTCCAGACCACGCCCTCGCTTTTGACGTTTGGTATGTGCGTTGCCTGGGCTGTTCTTGCGCTTGTTATTGGTTACACCGTGTTCCATAAGTCCGAGCGCAAGTTCATCCTCTATATCTAAGGAGTGCTGTGATGACTGAATCTGTTGTTGATTACAGCGAGCAGCCTCTGGCTGTCGAGGTCGACGACGTTACCATGATCTTTAACATGGCGTCCGAGTCGCTGACCAACCTCAAGGAGTACTTCATCAAGCTTGCCAAGCACGAGCTGTTCTTTGAGGAGTTTCGGGCGCTCAAGCACATCTCGTTCGATATTCATCGCGGCGAAGTTGTCGGTCTGGTTGGCACCAATGGTTCCGGTAAGTCTACGATGCTCAAGATTATCGCTGGCGTGCTTGAGCCCAGTGAAGGCAGCGTTAAGGTGCACGGTAACATCGCGCCGCTGATTGAGCTTGGTGCTGGTTTTGACCCCGAGCTGACGGCCCGCGAGAACATCTATCTGAACGGCGCCCTGCTCGGCTATACCAAGGAGTTCATCGACGCCAACTTTGACGGCATTATTGAGTTCGCTGAGCTTCAGAACTTTGTTGACATGCCGCTCAAGAATTTCTCCTCGGGCATGGTCGCGCGCATCGCTTTTGCAATCGCGACGATCACTGAGCCCGACATTCTGATCGTTGACGAAACGCTATCCGTTGGTGACGTGTTCTTCCAGCAAAAGTGTGAGGCTCGCATTCAGCACTTTATCCAGAGCGGTGACGTGACGGTTCTGTTTGTCTCGCATTCCATGGAACAGGTCGAACGCATTTGCCAGCGTGCCGTTTGGATTGAGAAGGGTGACCTTCGCATGGACGGCCCGGTCGATGAGGTCTGCAAGGCGTACCGCGAGCAGTTCAACTAGGTTATAATTACTTGCGCCTGACAGGCTTGCGCTTGCTTGGGCGTGCGGTTATTTGCTCCATTAGCTCAGTTGGATAGAGCAGGGGACTTCTAATCCCAAGGTCGACGGTTCGAATCCGCCATGGAGCACCATCGTTTATTAAGCCCAGACCGCTTGGTGGTCTGGGCTTTTTTCACATGCAAGTGTTCTTTATTCTTGCCGGGTATACGTTTAGGCCGAAGCCGTGGCGCGAGCTGCTGTTGTGCTGCTGATGTGGATTGGCTATACGGCGCGCCAAGGGGGCTCGAGCCGAGCGTGAGCAAGCCCCTGCTGTTTATTGGAGCCGGTGTCGCTTGGCTTGTCCTTGCCGCGCTGAGTGGGCTTGAGCTTTCGAGCCGCCGCGTGGATGGGTTCGTGGTTGCGACAGTTGCCGCTCTTGCCGGCAGCTATTGCGTGTGCTGGGTTTCCATGGCGCTGGAGAAGTTGAAAGACGTGCCGGTTTTGGGGTCCTTTGAACAAGCGCTCGTGTTCTGCGGACAGGCCAGTCTTGCCATCTTTGCAATCCACGCGGTCGATTGGTTTATCCCCTGGCAGACCATGCCTCTACTTATGACGCTGCCAGCATCGTGGCTCTTCGCATCAATCGTGCGTTGCGCCTGCGATATTGGATTGGCGTACGTGATCAAGAAGGCGTAATTTAAAGCGGGGAGGACCAAGTTGGCCCTCTCCGCTGTCATTATGCCTTCAGACACTCGGGCAAAACGCTTGCAACTGTACTTATCGCTTGCGGCTTGAGATACTGCTCGTTGAGCTTTGCCTTTTTGTAGGCATAGCGAGTGTCTGCCGAGTACTTGATCAATACATCGGTGAAGAACCGCTCCCAGCTCAGGTAGTCGCGGCTCTCGATGTAGTTCGAGGGGTCCTCGAGAATCTTTGGGATATCGTTGCTGGGAATGAGGCCAGATTGCAGAAGTGTCCACTCAAATGATTCCGGGAGGAACAAGCGAACGTTCTTGTAAACGCGCTGTCCCAGCACCTTTTCGATGTAGGGGCCAAACGCTGCGCCGTCTCCTATGGCAAGTATGTTTTGCTCGGGACATTCGTGAATCGTTCGTTTTAGGCTTGCTACGCCGGTGGCGGAATAGCAGGGGATTCCCAGTCGGTTGCAAAGGACGCTGTAGAATTGATAACCCGATTTGCTGTCCTCGACAACTACGGCGTCGGGTATCTCGAATCCAACATTTAGATCCTGATACAACATGCTTGCCGTGTGGTCATATAGCGGCTTGGTCACCGAGTAGAAGCGTCTGTCGCTCTTGCGGCCATTAATTGTCTTGCTTGTGGTGTTGACTAGCTTTAGGATCTCGTCGACGCTGTAGGGGAGTTCGTTGGCGTCGCGACGAGATATCAGAACAAAATAGTTGGACGATCCGTTGATGGCTTTGGCGAAGTCCTTTGAGTAGATAAACTCGTTGCCCTCGTCTAAAAATACAATAGAATCCTCGATGATCGACAGCTCGCGCTCCCAACGTCTGCCGGAAAGCGTTTCGCAGGGCACGTCGCAGCTGAGTGTAACGCCGCTTTCCGGTCCTCGGTCGTTGTAGTCGCGAATCATCGAGATGAGCGTCGTTTTGCCCGTGCCGCTGTTACCGCGAATGAAGGAAATGTTGCGTTTAAACGTGAGTGTGTATTTGACCTTTGCGCGCTCTACGACAACGGTATGCGTTCCCTTCATTACTCATCAACATCCAGAAAATCATTGGTGGCACCGACAAACTCCTGCATGTTCCTGACGATGCGGCCATCATTATTGATGCGAATCTCAAAACGCTTCCAGGGGAACTTCATGATGTGGTAAAGGGTTACCAGCACATCCTGCTCTTTGCCAATTTTGAGCAGCCAGCGAGCGCAGTTATCTCCGCAAGTGGATGCATTGAACACCATGTTTGGGAGATTGCGCACCAGCAGCAGCGTCTTAACGCCGCCGGACAGTTCGAGTGGGGTGATTGAGCCCAGCTGCTTGCTTACGATGTTGTGGGGACCGATGAGCTCTGATCCGTCCACGCTTTTAATAATCTGTGCGGCCATAGGATCTTCGAACCATGAGTCCAAGTATGAGTTCCTAAAATAGGTTTCGGTATCGTAGATAGAACCGGGGTAATCCCCCAGATGGATGCTTAACATGCGCGTCTCCAGACGTTGTGTGACTGCAACGATTATATGCTAGTAATAAAGTGCCGCCAGTAGCGAGGTTGCTGCTGGCGGCACTGGCATTATTAGCGTATGAATCGCGTTGATGGATTTGCTCGCGAGGCTACTTTTCGAGACGTTCCCCCAGCAGCTCCAACGCGTGGGCGTAGCTTGGAGGCCTTCGCCAGTGATAGTGGCGAAGCAGGCTAGGCGTGCATAGCTCACCTGGCGGAAGTCCTCGCGCGTCTCTACGGCGCTGATGTGCACCTCGACGGCCGGGATGGCGACGGCTTTGAGCGCATCGAGGATCGCCACGCTCGTGTGCGTGTAGGCCGCCGGGTTGATGACGATGCCGTCGACCTTGCCGTAGGCCTCCTGGATCTTGTCGACGATGCTGCCCTCGTGGTTAGACTGGAAGACCTCGACCTCGTCGAAGCCCTGTGCAGCGCCCGCTTCCTGGCAGATCTGCACTAAGCGGTCGTAGTTGTCGCTGCCATAGATGCCCGGCTCGCGAATGCCGAGCATGTTGAGGTTGGGGCCGTTGATGACGAGTGCTTTCATGGTTGCTTCCTTTGTGGTTGGTTGGCGTGGCCGGTCTTGTGGTCTTCGACGTTTGCCAGATAAAACCTTCCAAAATAAACCTGTCCCTTTTTGGCAGGTTTAGAGGGTGTCGAGGAGGGCGCGGGCGGTGTTGGCGGCGCAGTCGCGTGAGTCGATGATGTAGTCGGCCCAAGCGCAGTAGCGCGGCATGCGCTGCTCGGCGAGCTTGTCGATACCGTCGCGGGCGGTGATGGGGCGGCCCTTGTGGGCGAGTTCGTCGAGCTTGCGGTTGAGCATCACAATCTGGCTGTTCTGGTGCAGCAGCGGGTAGTTCTCGTCCCGCGTGACCACGCCGCCGCCGGTGGAGAGCACCAGGCCGCTGCGCTTGGAGATGTCGGACAACGCCGCCGTCTCCTGCTCGCGGAAGGCCGCCTCGCCGCGCTCGACGATATAGTCGGCACAGGGCATGCCCAGACGCTTCTCAAGCGCGGCGTCTAAGTCGATGTGCTCGCGGCCAGTGAGCAGGGCGATCTGCTCACCCACGCGGGTTTTGCCCGAGCCCGGCATGCCGATCAGGGCGATGTTCTGTTCGCGGCGTGACAAGCGTTCCGTCACGTCCAGGATGCGCTCACGCGGGGTGACCTGGCCGGTATAGCGCTCGACGGCTTGCGCCGCCTGGGCCACAAGCATGAGCAAACCACCGATGCAGGGGATGCCGCGGCGCTCAGCCTCGAGCATCAGCCCGTGCGGGCGGGGTTGTAGACAATGTCGATAGCGCCTTCGAGCGCATCGAGCCCCTCGAGTGTGCAAGGCGCGTCAGGGCAGTGGGGGAACATACCGGCAGGCGTGCAGTTGACGAGCAGGGCGGCGTCGGACTGCTGCGCGATGTTGCCGTAGTTGACCTCGCTCGTGCGGCCCACGGGCACGACTGCGGCGCCCAGATCGCCGAGCACCATGCTTGCCGTGGTGCCGGCACCACCGGTGGCACCAAGCACGAGGACCTTCTTGCCGGCAACTTCAACGCCCAGCTCCTCGACTAGGCACTGGAAACCGAGTAGTCGGTGTTGTCGCCGCGCAGGCGGCCGTCGGGCAGGCGCGTGATGGTGTTAACGTTTCCCATGCGCTCGGCCAGCGGGCTCAGCTCGTCCAGGTAGTCCATGACGGCGCGCTTGTAGGGGATGGTCACGTTGGTGCCTTCCCATTCGTTACCCGTCATAAAAGCCTCAAGATCCTCGGGCTCGCGCTCAAATCGCACGTACTCAAGCCCAACGAGCTCTTTGTAGATGGTCGGGGTGTAGCTGTGGCCCAGCACACGGCCCAGCACGCCGTAGGGACGGGTTGCGGCGGTATCGGTCATCTAGAGCACCTCCGTGTAGCTGCCAAAGTAGGTGAAGCTCTCGCATACGTCGTCGATGGAATCGAGCAGGTCGTCGAGGGCCTTGCTGCCAAAGGGGCAGTCCAGGTCAAAGTAGAACATAAACTCAAAGTCGCGGCCGGGGATGGGGCGGCTCTCGAGCTTGATGAGGTTGATGTTGAGTGCGTAGAAGCGCTCGAGTACGCGATAGAGCGCGCCCGGCTCGTTGGCCGTGGTGATCATGAGCGAGGTGCGATTAGCGCCGGGGTAGACGCGCGGCTCGCGGCTGATGACGACAAAGCGCGTGTAGTTGTTGTCCGAGTCCTGAATGTTGGGCTCCAGCACCTCCAGGCCATAGAGTGCCGCGCAGCTGCGCGATGCGATGGCGGCAACATCGGTGCGCTCGGAGCTGGCGACCATCTCGGCCGACATGGCCGTGTTGGGGTACTTGGTGGCGTGCAGGCCGTGCGCCTCGATAAAGCTAGCGCACTGCGCGATGGCCTGACCGTGGCTGTAGACCTCGCGTATGTCCACGAACTTGGTGCCGGGCTTGACGAGCAAGTTGTGGTCGATCTTGAGGCGCAGCGAGCGCACGATATAGAAGTCGAACTGGGCGAGCAGGTCGTAGACAGCGTTGACCGAGCCGGCGGTTGAGTTTTCGATGGGCAGCACGCCAAACTCGCAGAAGCCGTCGCGCACGGCGCGCATGACGCCCTCGAAGGTCTCAAAGAACGCAATATCGGGCACGTCGAAGAGCTTGCACGCGGCGATCTGGCTGTAGGCGCCTTCCACGCCTTGACAGGCAACGCTGGCCGTCTGGGGGAAGGGCGTATCGAAGGTTGCGGCCGTGGCGTGGGCCTTTTGCGAGATCGTGATGCCCTTGAGCTCGTTGATGTAGCGCTGCTGCTCGGCTTTGCTCATGCTCATGAGGAGACGGAACAGGGCGATGGTCTGGGCCTCGTAGCGCTCGGGCGCGCGGCTGGCGAGGTTGTTGAGTTTGGAGCGCTCGCGGGCGGGGTCAAAGACGGCCTTGCCCATCTCGATCTTTGACTTGGCGACCTCGGTGGCAATGTCCATGCGCTCGACAAAGCTGTTGAGGAGCGTGGTGTCGATGCCATCGATGGCCTGGCGAATATCGGCAAGGTCCATGGAGGCCCCTTTCACGTAATGGCAGAGCTGACGGGCAACCCAGGTGAGTCGGGTTAGAGCTGGGCGGCGTCCTCGAGGAGGGCGTCCCAGATGGCGAGGGCGGCGGCTGCTTCGGCTACGGGGACGGCTCGGGGGACGATGCAGGGATCGTGACGGCCGTGGACCGAGAGCTCGGCATTTTCCATAGCGTCCATGTCCACCGTCTGCTGCTCGCGGCCAATGGAGGGCGTCGGCTTTACGGCCATGCGCCACATGACGGGCGCGCCGGTCGAAATACCGCCCAGGATGCCGCCGGCGTTGTTGGACTCGACCTCGATCTCGCCGGTCTCGGCATCGATGCGATACGGATCATTGTTCTCGCTGCCGCGCATGGCGGCCACGGCAAAGCCCATGCCAAACTCCACGCCCTTTACGGCGGGAATGCCAAACGCGATTTGCGCGATGCGGTTCTCGATGCCGTCGAAGATGGGGTCGCCGATGCCCGCGGGCAGGCCGTAGATGCCGCACTCCACGATGCCACCGATGCTGTCGAGCTCATCGCGCGCGGCCAGAATCTCCTCGCGCATGCGACCGGCTGCGGCGGCGTCAATGCAAGGAAGATCGTTCGTTAGGATCGCCTTACGGTCGGCCTCGCGATAGACCATGTCGTCCATCGGCAGGTCGGAGATGCCGCCGATCTGCGCGACGTGCGCCATCACGTTAATGCCGCGGGCCTCGAGTGCCTGCAGCGCAATGCCGCCGGCAATGCACAGGGGTGCCGTTAGGCGGCCGGAGAAATGCCCACCGCCGGCGACGTCGTGCATGTTGTGATACTTCACGCGCGCAGGGAAGTCCGCATGTCCCGGACGGGGCTTGCGGCGCAGCTCAGAGTAATCCTTGGAGCGCGTGTTGGTGTTCTCGATAATCGCTGCGATGGGCGCGCCGGTGGTGTGCCCATCGACCACGCCGGCAATGATATGCGCGGCATCGGCCTCGCGGCGCTTGGTCGCGGTCTCGTCGCGGCCGGGGGCGCGACGGCTCAAAAAGGCCTGCAGCTGCTCCTGATCAACGGCAATGCCCGCCGGGACGCCATCGAGCGAGCAACCGATGGCGGGGGAGTGCGACTGGCCGAAGATGCTTAAGTGCAAGACGTTGCCAAAGGTCGAGGACATGCTATTCCTCCTCGAGCGTGACCTTGCCGCCCAGCAGACGGTAGTGGTCGAAGAAATCGGGATAGGACTTGTTGACGGCCTCGGCGCCGTGGATCACGACCTCGCCGGTGGCGCGGCTCGCGGCGATAGCGGCCATCATGGCGATGCGATGGTCGTTGTGCGAATCGACCTCGCCGCCGGTAAAGGCGTCGACGCCCTTGATGATGAGGTCGTCGCCGGCAATGCGCACCTGCGCGCCCAGCGCGGTGAGCTCGCGGGTGGTGGTGACCAAGCGGTCGGATTCCTTGATGCGCAGACGGGCACAATCGCGGATAAAGGTGCGGCCCTGTGCCAGCGAGGCCACGGCCGAGATGACGGGCACCAGGTCCGGAATGTCGTGGGCACTCATCTCAAAGCCGGCGAGCTTGTCGGACTGCACGGTGGCGGCGTTGGTGGAGCGCACGATGCGGGCGCCAAAGCGCGAAAGCGCGGCAAGCACGTTACGGTCGCCCTGTGCGGAGCTTAGCGACACGCCCTCGACGGTGATTGGGTCGGTACCGATGGCGCCGGCGCACAGCCAAAAGGCGGCGTTGGACCAGTCGCCCTCGACGGCCACGCTGCCGGGCGTGCGGTACGAGCCACTGCTCACGCGGAAGTTCGTGACCTCGGGCTGGCCGTCCTTGGCCGGAATGCGCTCGACGTTGACCTCGACGCCAAAGGCCTTCATGGCCTGTATCGTCAGGTTGATGTAGGGGCGGCTCTCGATGAGGCCGGTTACCTGCACGCAGGAGGGCTGGGCCAGCAGCGGGGCTGCCAGCAGCAGGCCCGAGATGTACTGCGAGCTCACGTTGCCCGGAAGCACAAAGGTGCCGGCGCATGCGGCCGCTCGTCTTGAGCGGAAAACCGCCCAGACCCTGTAGGTCGCAGCCGGCGGCGATGATCTCGTCCGAGAGCGGGGAGAGCGGGCGGGCGCCCAAGCGCCCCTGACCCACAAAAGTTGCTTCTGCACCCAGCGCGCAGGCGACAGGCAGCATAAAGCGCAGCGTGGAGCCGCTTTCACCGCAGTCAAGCGTGCCGCCGGCAAGGGCCTTGAGCAGGCCAAACTCAACACTCTTCATGGTGGGGTGGACCTGGAAGCCGTCCTCGACGGTCTCGATGCGAGCACCCAGTGCCGTAAGGCAGCGCACCGTGGCCTCGATGTCGGCGCAGGTGGTGTTGCAGGTGACGTGCGTCTCGCCGTTGGCAAGCGCGGCGCAGATGATGAGGCGATGCGCCATCGACTTGGACGCGATGGCGGGAACGGTGCCTTAAGCGGGGACGGGGTGATGCGGGCTAGCATGCGGATGCGTCTCCCTTCTGCCGAGGCCCTCGGCAATGAGTTCGTGGAAAGTGGAAAGCGGCGTGCGGTCGATGCTGCAGCGGCCAATGCCGTGCGGAATCACCAGATCGATAGTGTCGCCCGCGCGCTTCTTGTCGTGGAGCGCCTCGGCAAAGACGGTATCGGCATCTAGGTCGCAGCGGGTCTTGAGGCCATGGCGGGCGCAGAGTTCCTCAATACGATCGGGCAGTGCAGCATCGCAGACGCCGTGCAGGGCCGCGGCGCGCGTGATGATGCCCATGCCGATCGACACGCAGTTGCCGTGTCCGAGCTCAAAGTGCTCGCAGGCCTCGACGGCGTGTCCGGCGCTGTGTCCAAAGTTGAGGAGCTTGCGCTGGTTGGTTTCGCGCTCGTCGGCGACGACCACGGCGCGCTTGATGTCGATATTGCGGGCGATGATGAGCGCTACGCGGGCCACATCGCGGTTGAGCAGCTCCAGCGTGAGCGGGGTCTTCTCCAGCTCGGCGAAAAGCTCCGGGTCGGCGATCACGGCGTGCTTGACGACCTCGCCGCAGCCGTCGGCGAACTGCTCGGGCGTGAGGGTGGCCAGACACCCCACGTCGGCGATAACCACGCTCGGCTGCCAAAAGGCGCCGGCCAAGTTCTTGCCGGCAGCCAGGTCTATGGCGGTCTTGCCTCCCACCGACGAATCCACCATGGCGAGCAGGCTCGTGGGGATCTGCACAAACTTGCAGCCGCGCATGTAGGTGGCGGCTACAAAGCCCGCCACGTCGCCCACGACGCCGCCGCCGAGTGCCACGATCACGTCGGAGCGCGAAAGCTCGTGCTCGGCCACAAACTCCAAAATGGCAACGTAGGTCTCGGCGCGCTTATGGGCCTCGCCGGCCTCGAAGGTGCAGATGCTCACCTCGTAGCCTGACGCCTCCAGGCTCTGCTTAACGGGCATCTGGTAGAGCGGGCCCACGTTGGTGTCCGTCACGATGACGGCCTTGGTGCCGCCGGCGGTGGCGCGCACGAGCGGCCCCGCCTGCTCCAGCAAAAACGTGCCAACATGCACCTGGTAGGGGCGTGCAGTGTCGATATCGATGGTAATCGCCATAAGCTTCGGTCCTTTCGACCTGGCGTGATGGGTTGTCTAGTGGGAGGCCTCGTCGTCGAGTGCGCGCTTAATGCGGTCGCCCTCGGCAAGGAGATTCTCCAGATAGCGCTGGTCGCGGTCCTTGAGCGCGCGGCTGTAGGCGCCAAGCGATTCGATCAGATGGTCGATCTCGAAGGCGAGCGCGTCGGCGTCGTCGATCATGAGCTCGGACCACATCTGGGGGTTGAGGTGCGCCACGCGGGTGAGATCGCGGTAGCTGCCGGCCGAAAAGCCGTGGTGGACCTGGGCAGTGGGGCTTTTGACGTAGGCGTTGGATACCACGTGCGCAAGCTGGCTCGTGAAGGCGATGACACGGTCGTGCTCGGCGGCGCTGGTCACGCTGAACTTGCCAAAGCCCAAGGGGCGCACCATCTCGCGCACCTGGCCCAAAAGCTCCAGCTTGAGCGCATCGTCCACCGCGGGCGGTACGAGCACCAGCGGGGCGCCCTGGAACAGGTCGGCGCGGGAGTGTGCATAGCCCGAGTACTGCGTGCCCGCCATGGGGTGCGCGCCCACAAAGTAAAAGCCGTGCTCGCGGGCAAGCTCAAAGGCGCGCTCGCACACGATACCCTTGACGCCCACCGTGTCAATTACCACGGGGCCCATGATGGCCTCGGTATCGGTGGCGTCGGCGAGTGCCTGGGCGTGTGCCTCGAGCCATTCGATGCAGGCTTCGGGGTAGCAAGCCAGGACGATGATGTCGCATTCGCCGAGTGTCTTGTCGTTGAGCTCTCCGGCAACGGTGCCCATGCTGGCAGCCGTCATGACATCGTCATCGGGATCCCAGGCCAGCACGCGGACGCCCGCCTGCGCATAGCCGCGGGCAAAGCTGCCGCCGATGAGGCCCAGGCCCACGATGCCGGCGCACTTGGGGCCGCCCTGGTTAACGCGCGCGTTTCTCACCGTACCCATGGGTTACTCCATGGTCTCTTGGCAGACGACCTCGCGGATGGCTCGGATGCGGCGCATGGTGTCGTCGAACTGATCGGGGGTGAGGGCCTGGGCGCCGTCGGACCAGGCGCGGCTCGGCTCGTCGTGGACCTCGATCTCCAGGCCGTTGGCACCGCAGGCTGTCGCGGCGAGCGCCATGGGCTCAACGTAGCGGGTGTAGCCGGTGGCGTGGCTGGGGTCGGCGACGACAGGCAGGTGCGACAGGTGGTGCAGCACCGGCACGGCGTTGAGGTCGAAGGTGTTACGGGTGCGGGTCTCGAAGGTGCGGATGCCGCGCTCGCACAGGATGACGTTGTCGTTGCCCTCGCTCATGATGTACTCGGCTGCCATAAGCAGCTCGTCGATCGTGCCGGACATGCCGCGCTTGAGCAGAATCGGGGTCTGGGTCTTGCCGACCTCCTTGAGCAGGGGGAAGTTCTGGGCGTTGCGGGCGCCGATCTGCATGACGTCAATCTTCTTGTCCAAGAAGACCTGCACGTCGCGTGGGTCCATGATCTCGGTGACGATCGGCATGTCGAGCTCGGCAGACGCCTCGCACAGCAGGTCGAGGCCGGCGGGGCCCATGCCCTGGTAGGCGTAGGGAGAGGTGCGGGGCTTGTAGGCGCCGCCGCGCAGCATCGTGGCGCCGGCGGCCTTTACGCGACGGGCGATGCGGATGAGGTTCTCGCCCTCGACGGAGCACGGGCCGGCGATGACCTGGAACTGATCGCCGCCTACATGTACGCCGTGGCCGCAGTCGATGACGGAGTCCTCGGGGTGGAACTTGCGGTTGGCGCGCTTGAACGGCTCGGAGACGCGCTGTACGCGCTCGACGACGTCCATGGACTCGAGCAGGAACGGGTCGATCTTGGTCGTATCGCCCACCAGGCCGATGATCGTCTCGTTCTCGCCGCGCGAGACATCGGTCTTCAGGCCCTTTTTTTCAATCCAGCTGACGATATGGCTGACGGCCTCGTCGCTGGCACTTTGCTTTAAAATTGCAATCATGGTGTGCCTCTCACCTCGATGGATAACCCTTGCAAAAACGGCCCGCATCGCGAGCCGTGTATATATGGTGCATGAGAGTTTATACTATCTGACTCGCTTTTGCCTTCTAAAGTGGGCCGTTGCGTCGTGTCTTCCTCGGAATTGCAAAGCTTTTTCTTTTATTTTGATAGCCCGTGGTGCACTTGGGTATAATGCCAAACGTTGGCCCTATTAGCTCAGGGGATTAGAGCGTCTGCCTCCGGAGCAGAAGGCCGTTGGTTCGAATCCAACATGGGGCACCATCGAACGTAAGACCGTCCGAACCTCGCATGGTCCGGGCGGTTTTTCTTATACCGACGCGACGTGATGGGACGTGGTATGGCAGCAACGGATATCGAGCGCGGACTCTCGACCGCCGAGGTCGAGGAGCGCATCGCCGCCGGTAAGATCAACCGCAACATGGAGCTCAAGACCAAGTCGGTCAAAGAGCTCATCATCGAGAACCTCTGCACGCTGTTCAATTTGATCAACGTGATCTTGGCGTTCCTGGTCATTTTGACCGGTTCGTTTAAGAACCTGACGTTTCTGTTCGTGGTGTTTCTCAATACCGCTATTGGCGTCATTCAGTCCATGCGTTCCAAGAAGATGGTCGATAAGCTCACGCTGCTGACCTCCAAGAAGGCCATCGCGGTGCGCGACGGTGCCGAGGTGGAGCTCGACTTGGACCAGATCGTGCTCGATGACATCATCCGCCTGGGGCGCGGCGATCAGATTCCCGCTGACGCCGTGGTGGTTTCGGGCGAGGCACTCGTGAACGAGAGCCTGCTGACGGGCGAGAGCGACCTTATTAAGAAACAGCCCGGTTCCGAGCTCATGAGCGGCAGCTTTATCGACTCGGGCCTGCTGCGCGCCCGCGTGATTCATGTCGCGCCGACAACTACGTGGCCAAAATTAATAACGAGGCCAAGTACGTCAAAAAGGTCAATTCCGAGATCATGAACGCGCTGAACGCCATCGTGCGCTTTGCGAGCATCATCATGATCCCGCTCGGTTTGGCGTTGTTTGCCTCGAGTGTGAGCGAGCTGTGGGATGCCGCGGGAACCCCGGGCGATAGCGCGCTTTCGTGGTGCTTCTCCGAGCTGTTGGCTGGCCATGTGCCTTCGTCGGCGCTGCTGTCCACGGTGGGCGCCCTTTTGGGCATGATTCCGCAGGGCCTGGTGCTGCTGACCTCGTCGGTGCTTGCTATCGCTACGGTCCGTCTGGCGCGGCGCAAGGTGCTCGCGCAGCAGCTCTACTGCATCGAGACGCTCGCGCGTGTCGACGTGCTGTGCCTGGACAAGACGGGTACCATCACGTCGGGCCGCATGGAGGTCGAGGGCACGTATCCGCTGCCGGTTGAGGGCGTTGCCCTGGGCGTAGGGGAGAACGAGGCGGCTGTTCCCGTCGATACCACAGTGCTCGATTTTGCGCTGGCTAACGTGGCGCGTGCGACTTCGGCCGATGCCAACGAGACCTGCCAGGCACTGCTCAACTATTACGCTGATCGCCCGGTCGAGGTGTCTGAGCCGCTGTCGGTCATTCCGTTCTCGTCGTCTAAAAAATGGAGTGGCGCTTCGTTTGCGCAGGGCTCCTATGTGATGGGCGCCGCGCAGTTTGTTCTTTCGGAGCGTGTGTTTTCGCAGGTCGAGAACCGTGTCGCCGAGCTTGCCGATACCTGCCGCGTGCTCGTGGTGGCGCGCGTGGACGGCTTTACGCCCGATGGCGATATGGTGGGCGAGGCCGAGCCCGTGGGCTTTGTGACCATCCGCGACGAGATTCGTACCTCGGCGGCCGAGACCATCGGCTACTTTAACGAGCAGGGCGTGACCCTCAACGTGATCAGTGGCGACGACCCGCGTACGGTGTCGTCGATCGCGCGCGTGGTGGGCGTGCCGGGGGCGGACGCTTTTGTGGACGCCACGACGCTCGATACGCCGGCCAAGCTCGATGCCGCAGTGGATCGCTACCATGTCTTTGGTCGTGTGACCCCGCAGCAGAAGCGCGAGCTCGTGCAGGCGCTCAAGCGCCGCGAGCACACCGTGGCCATGACAGGCGACGGCGTCAACGACGTTCTGGCGCTCAAGGAGGCCGACTGCTCCGTCGCCATGGCGGCTGGCTCCGACGCCGCGCGCAACGTGGCCGAGATCGTACTCGTCGACAACGACTTTGCTCGATGCCCGCCGTGGTGGCCGAGGGCCGTCGTTCCATCAACAACCTGCAGCGTTCGGCCTCGCTGTTCCTGACCAAGACGCTGTTCTCGATGGGCCTGGCGGCGTTGTGCATCGCGCTGCCGCCGTACCCTTTCGAGCCGATTCAGATGACGCTCATCAACTTCTTCTGCATCGGCGCGCCGGGCTTTGTGTTGGGCCTGGAGCCCAACAATGCTCGCGTGAAGGGGTCGTTCCTGACGAACGTGCTCAAGCGGGCACTGCCGGCGTCGATTGCGGTCATTATGGCTGCGGCGCTCGATATCTTTGTGGCACGCGTGTTTGGCTTTAGCCAGCTCACGCTGTCTACGATGTGCCTGCTTACGTCGTGCGCGGCGAGCGTCAGCCTGATCTGGCGCATCTCGCAGCCTCTCACGCCCCTACGTGTGGTGCTCTTTGTGTTTGTAGTTGCCGGCATCCTGGTGGGCGTTATCGGATTCCCGAAGCTGCTGTCTATTGCCAACCTGTCGATGGGCCAGATGGTTATCTTGGCTGTCATCGTGGTCATTACCTGCTCGGTGTTCTTTAAGCTCGCCACGATGATGGATTCGCTCAAGCCGCGTCGTCGTCATGCCGCAACTGGTTTTGGCCGCGGTGTGCGCGTCCGCCTGGGTCGCGGTGGCGGCAAGGTGAGCTCGACGGGTTCGACGGCGGAGCGTTTTGCCAAGCGCGTCGCCGCCGACATGGCGCAGCGCCGCGAATCTCGCACCGTTCGTGAGGCCGAGGCCCGCGCACTCGAGGGCGTGGCCCAGGCCCAGCCCAAGAAAAAGAAGGGTAGCGGAGCCAAGCGCTCTCGCGTAACCAAGTCCGCCCAAGGCATCAAAGTCTCGATGCCGAGCAAAAAGAAGAAGTAACTACGCGCCCTGGCGATGTTGAATTGGTGCCTTGCTCCTGTGGGGCCGTGGCGATGTTATGCTCTAACCTCGATTGTTTGAATTGCTTCGAAAAGAGGATGCCGTGATCTGCCCGCATTGCCTTAAGACTATCGAGGACGGCGCCTCGTTCTGCCCCTACTGCAACGCCTATGTGGGTCCGGGCGATGGTCCCGAGCACACCGAGTTTGTGTTCTGTGAGGGCTGCGGTGCCCGTCTTTCTCCGCATGATCGTACGTGCCCCAAATGCGGACGCCCCGCTCCGGGTATCCTCTCCGAGGACGCGGCCGCATCCGACCTGGCAGCGGGCCGCACGGCGGGCTTTCCGCGCCTAACGCAAGAGCAGATCGATACCGAGGTGCCGCATGCGCCAGCCTCTGCCGCTGCGGTGCTTTCGGACGCCGCCGACCCCAATGAGACCTGCGTGCTGCCGGCTTTCGATAAGGATTTCGGTATCCCCAAGGTCGATATTCCCACGCCCGTTTCCCTGCACGACGATGCTCAAAAACCCAAGCGCAAGGTGCACCCCGACGAGGACGCCTATCACAAGCACAAGCGTCATATCCCCAAGCCGCTCATTATCATCGCGGTCCTTGCCGTCGTGTGCGGCGGTGCCTATTGGTTCGTGACGGCCGATCCTATGGGTGTCATGCCTGGCTTCTACGACCAGTTTGGCCAGGCCGCGCAGACGACCTTCCCCACGCGCCAAAAGAGCGAGGCGACTGAGGACGATACCAAGCAGGACGATTCTGCCGAGGTGGTCCAGGAAGAAACCGTGCTCACCGATGATCAGCTCTATACCAGGCTCGATGGTCTGTATCAGACCATCGTGTCCTATGGTGACGAGGATCAGATCGGCGAGGTCATCGCTTCCTTCAACAACGGCTATCTCCGAACGCCGCTGTCCACCCGTCAGGAGCTGTCGCAGAGTGCCTACGCCCTGCGCGACCAGATTAAAAAGACGCAAGATGAGCTCAACAATCTTAAGTATCAGAACGATACGGTCTATGCGGACGACATCGCCCACTTAAAGCAGCTTGCCGAGTGGATGTATGAGCGCGTTGACGTGATCTGCCAGAGCTGGGATATCTCGCTGGCCATTCCCGATGGCGAGTCGATGAGCTCCCACCAAAGCGAGATCCTGGCGCCCATCGCGCAGAGCGGCAACAGCGCGCTGAATCAGTACGATGCCAATGTGGGTTCCTGGAAGCCGCAGCAGCGTTCCTAAAATTAGTTCGCCATAGTCGGCATAACCTACGTGCGCAATTGATGTAAGCCCATGCTTATTGCTACAATTCGTACAAATATGCTTTAAACGCACGAGGAGGGAACCACATGTTTGGTTTTAAGAAAGAGCTCTACACGCCCGAGTATCAGCTTGCCGGCGACGAGTGCGCCGTTATCGAGACGTCGAAGGGTACCATCAAGGTCAAGTTTGACGGCGAGGGCGCTCCCATTCATGTCGCGAACTTCTGCGAGCTTTCCACGATGGGTTTCTATGATGGCCTTAAGTTCCATCGCTATGTGCCCGGCTTTGTTATCCAGGGCGGCGACCCCAATACCCGCGACATGTCCGGCGCCGACGTCGCCGCCGGTCTTGAGGGCCCCGACGGCATGCCCGGTACCGGTGGCCCCGGCTACTGCATCAAGGGCGAGTTCGCCACCAATCCGCGCAACAGCCATGTCGATGGCGCCCTTGCCATGGCACGCTCCATGGACCCCGATTCCGCGGGTTCGCAGTTCTACTTCTGCCTGGGTGCCCAGCATAACCTCGATTCCGGTTACACCGTCTTTGGTACCACGGTCGAGGGTCTCGATGTGATTTCGCAACTGCGTGCCGGCGACGAGATCGTCCATGTCGAGATCGTTCACGAGTAAAGGGGACTTCCTTGAATAGCCAGCTGATCCAACAGGGCCGCGCCGCTTACCGCGCGGGTGATTTTTCCGCTGCAGCCCAGATGCTTGGGGCGGCAAAAACTCCCGATGAGATTATGGGCGAGGCCGATCACCTTCGTGGTAACGCCTTGATGCACCTGGGCATGTATGCCGAGGCCGCCGAGGCCTATGCCGCCGCCCTCAACGACGGCACCTACGGCAAGCGCGGCGCGCTGCTCACCAACCGCGGCAAGGCGCTTGCCGCCGTGGGCGACTACACGACGGCCGCTCAGGCTTTCTCTGCCGCTACGCAGGATGCTTCCTATGCCACGCCGTTCAAGGCCTATCTGGGCCTGGGCAATGCGCTGTTCCAGTCGGGCGACTATGCCAACGCGGGAACCGCCTTCCGTCAGGCTGCCATCGACGGCGCCAATCCGGCTCCTGCCGCCGCACTCGGCGAGCTCGGTCGTTGCTTCATTAAGCTCGGCCGTCCGGCGGACGCCGTGGAGACCTACCGCACGGCTATCGACTTTGCCGGCCCCCGCGACGACACGCGTGCGCTCAACGCCGGCATGGGTCAGGCGCTTTCTGCCGCCGGCCGTCCCTCCGACGCACTCGACGCCTTTAACACCGCTACTGCCGATGGCATCTACCAGCTCACCTCCGAGCAGGCCGATGAGCTTGCCCGCGTGCAGGATTCGCTTGCCGCGCTGTCTGCCCAGACGGCTATGGCCACGGCTCCGGCGCCCGCGATGGACGCTCCTTCCGTCGATCCGCTCGATCCTACGGGCGCGACCGGTCAGTTTATGCCTGATCCCTCGGACACCGGCTTCTTTACGCTGTCCGAGTCCGAGATGGTCCAGCAGGACCGTCAGGATCGTAAGCAGGCCAAGGTCCGTCGTCGCCATCGCCACACGGGCCTCAAAGTCTTCATCATGCTGCTTCTGCTCATTTTGATCGCCGCGGGCGGTCTGGGCTTTGCCTACACGCGTGGCTTTGGCTTCCCGTCTCAGGAGTCTGTCGTTACCGATCTGTTCCAGGCTGCCGGCGACGGTGACGCCGCAAAGGCCGAGTCTTGCCTGGCCTCGAGCCTGTCCGAGGACGCTAAGTCGATGATCATCTCCTCGATTCCGCAGGGTGCCACCGTGTCCGTCGAGGGCATGGATCAGTCCATGACCGAGACGACCGCCAAGGTGAAGGCATCGCTGTCCAAGGGCGGCGAGCAGGAGTACACCGTCAAATTCGTGCGCTCCGACAACCATATCGGCTGGGCCGTTTCTTCGCTCGATATGGATTTCTCGGCTGCTGACAACCAGTAGTGACCTTATGGGATTTAGCTTTGCCCGGCGCTTCACCGCAAGTGAGGTGCCGGGCTTGCGCTAGTATGATGAGCTAGTAGTTTTCCAGCAATCATCCAACACATCAGGAGTTGCGTTGTTTTCTTTGATGGATATGTTCTTCGGTAGCTATGCGGGCGATCTTGCCATCGACCTCGGCACCGCAAATACGCTTGTCTCCGTGCGCGGCAAGGGCATCGTTATTCGCGAGCCTCTGTTGTTGCCATCGACAAGAACGACGAGCGCATCCTGGCGGTCGGTATCGAGGCAAAGCGCATGCTCGGCCGTACGCCCGGCAACATCGTGGCCGTTCGTCCCCTGAAGGACGGCGTCATCGCCGACTTCGATGTTACCGAGGCCATGCTTCGCTACTTTATCGACAAGGCGTCCGAGAAGCGCTATCCGTGGACTCCGCGTCCGCGTGTTGTCGTCTGCGTTCCCTCCGGTGTCACGTCGGTCGAGAAGCGCGCTGTCTTTGAGGCCACGATCCAGGCCGGTGCCCGCCAGGCCTATCTGATCGAAGAGCCTATGGCAGCTGCTATCGGCGCCGACCTGCCCGTCGAGGAACCCACCGGCTCCATGGTCATCGACATCGGCGGCGGTACCACCGAGGTTGCCGTTATCGCTATGGGCGGCATCGTCGTCTCGCAGTCCATCCGTATTGCCGGCGACGAGTTCGATCAGGCCATCCTCACGCACGTTCGTGATGCCTACAACCTGGCCATCGGCGAGCGTACGGCAGAGGACATCAAGATCAAGGTCGGCTCCGCCGTGCCGCTCAAGGACGAGCTCGACGTCGAGGTCAACGGCCGCGACGTGATCACCGGTCTGCCCAAGACCGTGCGCATCGAGAGCGAGGAGATTCGTCGCGCACTCAACAAGCCGCTCGACGAGATGGCCAAGGCCGTCAAGGACGCACTCGACGCTACGCCTCCCGATCTTGCCTCGGACCTTATGTACTATGGCATTTTGCTGACCGGTGGCGGCGCGCTGCTGCGCGGTCTCGATGTGCGCCTGCGCGATGAGACCGGCGTTTCGGTCAATGTTAGCCCCACGGCGCTCGATAACGTTGTTAACGGCTGTGCCCGCGTGCTCGAGGCCAATGCGTTTGATGGCGGCTTCGTCCAGACCAATGCTTAATTTCCAAAAGGTGGATTCCATTTGGCACGATCTTCGGGTTTCTCCACAAATCTGAATACCAAGCGACAATCAACGGGTATGCGCCCGTTGATTGTTTTCAGCCTGATTTCGGTGTTGCTGCTCACGTTTTACATCCGCGAGGGCGAGGCAGGACCGATTCATGCCGTGCGCTCGGGCGTGACGACGATTACCTCGCCGGTGCGCTTTGTGGGCTCGGCTGTGGCGGCTCCCTTCAATGCGATCGGTAACGTGTTCTCTAACCTTACGGCGTCGCAGGACACGCTTGACGAGCTTAAGAAGCAAAACGAGGAACTGACCTCTAAGGTTGCCGAGCTCTCCGAGGCTCAAAAGACCGCCGAGCGACTGGAGGGGCTGGTCGGCCTGCAGTCGACCTACAACCTCAAATCAACCGCAGCTCGTATCGTCGGCGCTTCGGGCGATGCCTGGACCTCGACCGTCACCATCGATAAGGGTTCTGCCGACGGTCTTACCATCAACATGCCTGTGACGAGTTCTGCCGGTGTCATAGGCCAGATTATCGAGGTCTCGGCCAAGACGTCCACCGTGCGCCTGATTGGCGACGAGAACTCGGGCGTATCCGCTATGGTGCAGGACACGCGCGCCCAGGGCATGCTGCAGGGTCAGGCTGACGGCACGCTGCGTCTTGAGTACGTGAGCGTCGACTCCGACGTTAAGGTTGGCGACATCATCGTGACCTCGGGCATTGGCGGTGTGTTCCCCAAGGGTCTACCGCTCGGCACCGTCTCGTCGGTTGAGAAATCGGCAAACGACGTGTACTACACCATTGTGGTGCGCGCCCAGACGACGGCCGAGAACAACGAGGAAGTGCTGGTCATTACCTCGCTGACCGACGAACAGTCGGCCTCGGATGAGGACGTGAACACGGCCAACAGCACGCCGCAGGGAACGTCGCGCGATGCTGCGACCAAGACGAAGGACGAGAGCCCGGATGACAGTTCCGACACGTCCGAGACGACCGATTCCGGCTCGAGCGAATAGGGGGCATGTCCATGGATCTACATGAGCAGGGGATGAGCTCCCGCACGTTTGTAATCGCCGCCATCGTGTGCGTGCTGTTGCAGGCAGGCCTGGCACCGCAGATCTCCATTGCGGGCGGTCGCGTCAACTTTATGATTATCCTGGTGTGCCTAAGCGTGTTCTCGGGCGACCCGACCCGTGCCGTCGTGTGCGGTTTTTGCAGCGGCTTGTTCTATGACCTTTCCGCTGCCGTGCCGGTGGGCGTTATGTCGCTCCTGCTGACCGTGGGTTCTTTTGCCCTGGTGCATAGCGCTGCCGGTCAGACGGGCGGTACCCCGAGTGCGCGCGGCATCACTGTGGGCGCCTTCGCGTTCGTCATTAATGTGATCTACAGCATCATCTTGCTGTTTATGGGTTTGGAGACGAGCTTTGTCGTGGCGATCTTCGGCCATGCACTGCCGTCTTCGATCCTGACGGGTCTGGTTGCCATTCCGTTTTTGATGTCCGGCGTCGTGCCGCAGTCCGGTTATGGATTCTCCGCACGTGGCGGACGCCAGACGGGCATGCGCTTTAAGCCCAAGACCCGTAAGCTCAAATAGGGGAGGCTCGTAGATGTCTTCCCAGATGACGGTTATTATCGCCGGTATCGTGCTGGTTGTGGCCATCGTGGTCGCACTGGTCATCATGCGTCGCGGCGATTCTCGTTTTACCTACGATACGCAGCATGGAACGGCCCCGCGCGCCACCGAGGGCGAGGGCAATACCGCGGCGACCGCCTTTAAGGGCCGCTTCTCCATCCTCACCACGGGTGTGGGCGCGATGTTCGCGGCGCTTGCCGTCAAGCTGTGGGGCATGCAGATGGTCTCGTCGGACTATTACGAAAAGCAGGCTAATAGCAATCAGACGCGCACCGTTACCACACCCGCTGTGCGCGGCCGCATCCTCGACCGCAATGGCGTGGCACTTGTCCAGAACCGTCCCTCACTTGCTGTCGTGGCCTACCGCGACCTTGCCGAGGATGAGGTTCTGGTTCGCCATCTTGCCAACGTGCTCGGTATGCCCTACGTGGCGGTTCTGCGCAATATTCAGGACAATTCCGAGGGCGCTCAGAGCCTGCATACCATCGCGACGGACGTCCGTCGCTCCACGGTTGCCTATATTCAGGAGCACGCCGGCGAGTTCCCGGGCGTCAAGATTGCCGAGCGTACCGAGCGCCAGTATCCATATGGCGAGACGGCATGCCATATCTTGGGCTATACCGGCACCATTACCTCCGAGCAGCTCGAGGCCCAGAATAAGAAAACCTCTGGTGATGATGATGCTTCTGCTGGCCGGATTACGTACCAGTCGGGCGATATCGTGGGCCAGGCGGGTGTTGAGAGCTACTACGAAAACTGCTGCAGGGTATTCGTGGCGAGCAGACCGTCAAGGTCGATGCCTCGGGCAACGTGACCGGTCAGGCCGGCGCCGTGCCCGCCAAGGCCGGCTCCGACATTAAGCTCACGCTCGACCTTAAGATCCAACAGGCCTGTGAGACGGCGCTGGCGAGCGCCATCGAGCTTGCCAAGACCACTGGCTACAGCAATGCCGGCAACGGCGCTGTGGTGTGTCTCGATCCCAACAATGGCGAGATCCTGGGCATGGCGAGCAGCCCAAGTTCGATCCGTCCGTCTTTATCGGCGGCGTCTCAAATGACGTGTGGACCGAGCTCAATGATGACAAGGGTTCGCACCCGCTGCTCAACCGCGCCATTAGCGGACAGTACATGTCGGCCTCGACCATCAAGCCGCTCTCGGCACTGGCCGGTCTTGAGTTTGGAACCTACACTTCAACGCAGACAACCAACTGCACGGGCTATTGGACTGGCCTGGGCAAGGCTTGGGGCAAGCGCTGCTGGTTGACGTCTGGCCACGGCACCATGACGCTGCAGTCGGGTATCGCCAACTCGTGCGACCCCGTCTTCTACGACATGGGCAAGGCGTTCTTTTATGACGAGCAACATTCCGAGGGGCTGCAGGAGGTCTTTCGTCGCTGGGGCCTAGGCAAGACCTGCGGCATCGATCTGCCGAGTGAGGGCGCGGGCCGTATTCCCGATGCCGAGTGGAAAGAGTCGTACTTCACCGACGCCTCTGCCGAGGACCGCAAGTGGAATGCCGGCGATATGACCAACATTGCCATCGGCCAGGGCGACATTTTGGTGACGCCCCTGCAGATGGCGTGCGCCTATATGGGTCTTGCCAACGGCGGCAAACAGTACGTGCCTCACGTGTTTTTGTCTGCCGTGTCGCGCGATGGCGACGGCGATGCCTATAAGTACAACGGCAAGGGCAAGAAGAAGCGCCTGGAGGCCAAGATCAACAGCGATTCGGATTTGGCTCTTGTTCGCAACGGCATGCACGACGTGATTTACACGGCATCGACGTCCCTGGCGGCTCACTTTGGCACCCTGACGCCGCAGGTATACGGCAAGTCGGGCACGGGCGAGAAAAGCGGCGAGGACGAATACGCGTGGTTCTGCGCCTATGCACCGGCCGATGATCCCAAGTATGTCATCGCTACTGTCCTGGAGCAGGGCGGCGGTGGCTCAGATGCCGCGATGCATGTCGTGCGCGATGTGCTCGGCGTGATTTATGACGAGCCCGATACCTCTTCGGCCTCGGGCGATTCTTCGGTTCGATAGGAGGTTGCGATGGATTTTTCTCCGGCGGATCTGTTCCGTTCAACCAAGACCGGCTCTCGCAGCAGCCTGGACCGCGTCAACAAGCAACTTTCGGCCTCGCGCGGCACGTTTCGTCAAAAGGTGCATATCGGTGTGCTCGTGGCTACAGTGGCGCTTGTCGCCTACGGTGCCATCATTATTTGGTCGGCTTCGCAGTTTAAGGCCGATGCTTCGTTCTCACGCCATCTGCTGGGAATTGGTATCGGGGCGTTGCTGGCGGTGCTGGTCTGGCGTACCGACCTGCGCGGTATTTCCAATTTCTCGACGGCGTTGCTCGTCATCGACCTGATCGTGATCTTCTCGCCCAAGATTCCGGGTCTGTCCTATACGGGCGGTCTGGGCATGACGGGCTGGATCAAGATTCCCGGTATCGGCTTGACATTCCAGCCGGTCGAGCTTGCCAAGCTCATCACCATCTTCTTTATTGCCACGCTTGGCTCGCAGTATAACGGCCGCATCGATACCGTTCGCGACTACGTCAAGCTCTGCGGCATGCTGTCCATCCCGTTTTTGGCCGTCGTCGCCATGGGCGACCTGGGCTCGGGCCTGGTCGTGCTGGTCTCGGGCGCCATCGTCATCTGCATGAGCGGTGCGCGCCGCGAATGGGTGCTGTCGACCCTGGCCCTGCTCGTGGGCCTGGTAGCCCTCGTCCTGGCGCTCGATTCGGTCTTTGATTCGTTGCTCGGCCACGATGTGCTCATCAAGCAGTATCAGATGAACCGCCTGACGGTCTTTATCGACCCCGATAATGCCGATTCGGACGATGCCTACAACCTGCAGCAGTCGCTTATCGCCGTTGGCTCGGGTGGCTTCTTTGGTAAGGGTTTGGGCCATGCGACGCAGTCGGCCGGCGGCTTTCTGCCCGAGTTCCACACTGACTTCGTCTTCGCCTTCCTGTCCGAGACCTTTGGCTTTTGCGGTTCCTTTTTGCTCCTATGCCTCTACGTGCTGCTGATCTTTTCGACGATTCGCGTCGCCTTTAAGTGTGAGTCGCTGTTCTTGCGCCTATCGTGTGTGGGCATCGTTGGCATGTGGGCGTTCCAGACCTTCGAAAACATCGGCATGTGCATTGGCATGATGCCGATTACCGGTATTCCGCTACCGTTTATTAGCTTCGGTTCGTCTTCGATGATGATTCAGCTGCTGACGGTGGGTATCGTACAATCCATATGGCGGCATCGTTCGGGCGCCGCGTAACCGCTGGAGGGGTTTGCTATGAAAATTCCCGTAGATAAGCTGACCCGCGCTTTTAAGATGGGCGCGTCCGTTAAGAAGGATTCCGATACGCCGGTGCGCGTCTCGGTCTATTTGGATTCGTCCGCCTCGCGCTTTCTGGCCGAGACGGTGCGTGACGCCTTTGTGCCGCAGACGACCTCGGGCATTGTGCGCGTCGAGCGTCTGGGGGAGGAGCGAATTGCTCCAAAGACCGATACCGATGTGGTACTGGTGCTCTCGTGCGGTTCCGACCGCTTGGAGAGTGCCGTGCAGGAGCTCGTGATCGCCGGCGCGCCCGTGTGCGTGCTTGCCGAGTCAGCTGTGGAGGTGCCGTTTATCGAGGAGTCCACGCCCATGCTCGGCGTGGTAGCGGCAACCGATAAGACGTATCTGCTCGAGACGCTTGCCCGCTGGATTCTCGATCGCACCGAAAAGGAAACGGCTTTTGCGGCGAACTTTGCCTTCATGCGCATCGCGGCGGCCAATCGTATCATCACCTCGTGCGCGCTCACTAATATGGCGACCGGTGCGCTGGTGTTTTTGCCGGGCGCCGATTATCCCGTTATGGCGCTGGCGCAGGTGGGCATGCTCTTTGAGCTCGCTGCCGTCTTTGGACGCGGCATTAAGCCTGAGCGCGGCTACGAGGTCGCGGGCGTGCTTGTCGGCGGTCTTGTGATCCGCGCGGTCACCCGCGCGCTCGTCAAGCAGACGCCGCATATTGGGTTTGCCGTCAAGGCGCTCACTGCTGCCGCGGGCACCTATGGCATGGGCCGTGCGCTCGTTTCGCTCTACGAGCGCGATGTCGACTACAGCCGTGCCAACGAGGTGGTCACTGCCACGTTCTCCCGCGTTCGCGATCTGGTGACCACGGTCGCGGGCGCTACCCGTCCTATGGCGTCCTACCAAGACGCGTCCGATCTCGCTGCTTAGGGGTTTTCCGTTGCGCGTTCCGTATCAAGACTGTTTTCATTTAATTGAGCCGCTGCTCGCCAAAGTCGAAAAGCCGAGTCGCTATATCGATCACGAGTGGGGCACGCTTTCCAAGGCCGATGCCGACTACCGTTGCTGCCTGATCTACCCGGATGTGTACGAGGTTGGTCTGCCCAACCAGGGTATCGCCATCCTCTACAACATCCTTAACCAGGCCGAGGGCATCTCCTGCGAGCGTGGCTATGTGCCGTGGCCCGATATGGGTGACGCTATGCGCGAGGCAGGCATTCCGCTGCTCTCGCTCGAGGGTGCAGCGCCGGTCGCTTCGTTTGATATCGTCGGCCTGCATGTGCCGCACGAGATGGCGGTGACGAACTTCCTTGAGGCACTCGATCTCGCTGGCATTCCGCTGTTAGCGGCCGACCGAGGTGAAGACGACCCCATCATCATCGCCGGCGGCCCCTCGGTGTACAACCCCGAGCCGTACGCGGCCTTCTTCGATGCCATCCTCATCGGCGAGGCGAGGAATCGCTGCTCGAGACCTGCCAGCTGCATCGCCGCCTGCGCGACGAAGGAGTCCCGCGCGCGCAGATTGTTGAGCAGCTTGCATCCATTGCCGGCAACTACGTGCCGTCGCTCTATGAGGTTCGTCACGACGAGCCCTGCTCGCCGCACGGCTACACCGTGCCGCGCGAGGGCAAGGATGCGCCGACCGTGGTCTACAAACGCGTCGTCGAGGATTTCGGCGCCACGAATCCGCTGTCGCAGTCGTGCGTGCCCTATGCGCAGCTGGTTCACGACCGCCTGTCTATCGAGATTCTGCGCGGCTGCGCTCGCGGCTGTCGTTTTTGCCAGGCCGGCATGACGTATCGCCCGGTGCGTGAGCGTTCGGCCGACCAGATCGTCTCGTCGGTGATTCAGGGTCTGGAAAAGACCGGCTATGACGAGGTGTCGCTGACCTCGCTCTCCACGACCGACCACTCCTGCATTCGTGACGTGCTTGACAGGCTCAACCGTCGCCTGGAAGATACGGGTATTCGCGTGTCTATTCCGTCGCAGCGCTTGGATTCGTTTGGCGTGGATATGGCCGAGTCGGTCGCCGGCGAAAAGAAGGGCGGCCTGACGTTCGCGCCCGAGGCCGGCAGCCAGCGCATGCGCGACATCATTAACAAGAACGTGACCGAGGAGGACCTGGACCGTGCGGCCAAGGCGGCCTCGAGGCCGGCTGGAACCGCATGAAGCTCTACTTTATGATGGGCCTTCCCGGCGAGCGCGACGAGGACATCGTGGCCATCGCCAATCTGGCCGATCACGTGCTGGAGCTCGGTCGTTCCGTGGTGCCCAAGGCTCGTCGCGGCTCGATCTCGGTGTCGATCTCGGTTTCGGTCTTTATCCCCAAGGCTGCCACGCCGTTCCAGTGGTGCCCGCAGCTCGACTACGACGACGTCAAGCGTCGCCAGAAGCTGCTCATCACGAGCGTTCGCAACCGTGCCGTCCGCGTTCATTACCACGATGCCGAGACCTCGCTCATCGAGGCCGCGCTGTCCCGCGCCGGTCGTGACATGACGCCCGTCATCATCGACGCTTGGCGCTCGGGCTCTCGCTTTGACGCCTGGGTAGAGCATTTCTCGCTCGATAACTGGAAGGAGGCTGCTGCCAAAAACGGCATCGACCTCAATGAGCTCGTGCACCTGCCTACGAGTTGGACTGGCGCCTGCCGTGGGAGCATGTGAGCCCCGGCTGCACGCGTGGCTTCCTCGAGCGCGAGTACCGTCGCTCGCTCGAGGGTGTCACGACTCCCGACTGCACCCGCACGTCGTGCACCGGCTGCGGAATCTGCCCCACGCTCCACGTCAAGAATGTATTGATGGGTGATCGCGCATGAGTGAGTGCCTGACCGACAACCCCACGCTCTTTAGGCTTCGTGTTCGCTATGGCAAACGCGATCGCCTTAAGTACCTGGGCCATCTCGAAGTAATCCATACCATTGAGCGCATCGTGCGCCGTGCGGGACTTCCCTATGCCGTCACGCAGGGCTTCTCTCCGCACATGCGCGTGGGCTTCTCTTCGGCGCTACCGGTGGGTACGTCGTCGACCTGCGAGTGGTATGACCTGTTTATGACCGAGTTCGTGGCGCTCGACGAGGCGTTTGGGCGCCTGGCTGCGGCGTCACCGGCCGATCTGGCGCCCATCGAGGCGGCGTATATCGACGTGCGCACGCCGGCGTTGACGGCGCAGCTCACGCGTCTGTCGTATCGCATCGACCTGCACTTGGATCCCGAGGCGCCCGTAAGCGCCGACGAGGTGCGTCGTGCGATCGACACGCTGCGCGCCGACCATGGCATCGACTACGCGCGCGGCAAAAAGAGCAAGCGCTTGGATTTGGATCACACGCTCGTGGGCTATGAGCTCACGGCTGGGGAGCGTCCGGACCATCTGGTGCTCATGCTCGACACCCATGCCGACAACGAGGGCTCCATGCGTCCGGAAATTTTGCTTTCCGCTGCTGATGTTTTGTTGCAGGGCTTGACCCCGGGCGTGGATGCACCTATTGTTTCCACCGGTATGCAAGACCTCGTGACCATCTGCTCCTACGATGTCGAGCGTCAGAATCAAGCATGCGAGGACGACGAGGGCCGACTCGTCAGCCCCATACCTGTGCGAACTTGTGGATTTGCTCCACATACTCGTTGACGGGGGTATTTTCGCCTGCTACTATATTCGGCTGTTGCACTAACTGATGCATGAAGGGCAAGTAAACATGTACGCAATCGTTAACACGGGCGGCAAGCAGTACAAGGTCGCCACCGACGATGTCATCACCGTCGAGAAGATCGAGGGCAATGAGGGCGACAAGGTCACCCTGCCGGTCATCTTCCTCAACGATGGTAAGAAGATCGTCACCGATCCCGACAAGCTGGCTAAGGCCAAGGTTACCGCTCAGATCGTTGAGCAGTTCAAGCGCGAGAAGCAGCTGGTCTTCAAGTTCCACAAGCGTAAGCGCTATCGTCGTCTGAAGGGTCACCGTCAGCAGCTCACCAAGCTGAAGATCGTGAAGGTCCAGGCTACGTCCCGCGCCAAGAAGGCTGTCAAGGCAGAGGCCGAGGCTGTTGCCGAGGCTCCCGTCGCCGAGTAGATTACACTCGTAACGAAAGAGTAGGTATACACAATGGCACACAAAAAAGGACTCGGTTCCTCCCGTAATGGCCGTGACTCCCGCGGTCAGCGCCTTGGCACGAAGCGCTATGCCGGCCAGACGGTAACCACGGGCACGATTCTCGTCCGTCAGCACGGCACGCACATCCACCCGGGTGAGAACGTTGGCCGTGGCAAGGACGACACGCTGTTCGCGCTGGTCGACGGTACCGTTGAGTTCCACAAGGGTATCAAGCACAGGGTCAGCGTACGCCCGCTCGCGAACGCGTAATTTACCCTTCATAGAGCACATATGTGGGAGGCACTTGAGTTTTAGGATTCAAGGGTCTCCCTCTTTTTGTAGGAGGCGATTCTGTTGTCACAGTTCACCGATATCAGCCGCATTAACGTGTGCGGCGGCGACGGCGGAGCCGGATGCATGTCGTTTAGGCGCGAGGCATTTGTCCCCAAGGGCGGCCCCGATGGCGGCGACGGCGGTCGTGGCGGCAATGTTGTCATCCAGGCCGATGCTCAGCTGTCTTCGCTGATCGATTACCGCTTCAAGCATCACTTCCGCGCCGAGCGCGGCACGCATGGGCAGGGTGCCCGTCGTAACGGTAAGAGCGGCGAGGACCTGATCCTGAAGGTTCCCATGGGTACCGTGGTGCGCGAGCTCGACCCCGAGACGCAGACCCCGATGTTCGAGATTGCTGACCTGGTGCACGATGGCGAGCGCGTTGTCGTGGCGCCCGGCGGTGCCGGTGGCCTGGGCAACACGCACTTTGTGACGTCGGTGCGTCGCGCGCCCGCGTTCGCTCAGCTGGGCGAACCGGCCGAGGAGCACTGGATTGAGCTTGAGATGAGCTTATGGCCGATGCCGCGCTCGTGGGTTTCCCCTCGGTGGGCAAGTCCTCGCTTATCGCGCGCATGAGTGCCGCCCGTCCCAAGATCGCCGACTATCCGTTTACCACGCTCGTGCCGAACCTCGGCATGGTGCGTGCCGGTGAGTATTCTTACGTCGTTGCCGACGTTCCTGGTTTGATCGAGGGCGCGAGCGAGGGCAAGGGCCTGGGCCACCAGTTCCTGCGCCACATTGAGCGCACGGCGCTCATCATGCATGTCGTTGACATGACGGGCGGGTTTGAGGATCGCGATCCGGTCGAGGATTACCGTATCATCAACCGTGAGCTCGAGCAGTATGGCGCCGAGCTTTCGGAGCGTCCGCAGATCGTCGTCGCCAACAAGTGCGATGCGCCGGGCACGGCCGACAAGATTGCCGACCTCAAGCGCGCCGCGCTCGACGATGGACATATGTTCTTTGCCGTGTCCGCCGTGACGGGCGCCGGCCTCAACACGCTGATGCTTGCCGTGGGCGAGCAGGTGGCTAAGCTGCGTGCCGAGTTGGTGGTCTCCGCTGAGCCAGTCGATCTGCGCGACGAGGAGTGGGAGCGCCGCCGTCTGCAGCGCGAGAAGCGTTTCCGCATTGTCCAGGAAGAGCCCGGTGCCTTCCGTGTGGTTGGTCGCGCGATTGAGCGCATGGTCATCCAGACCGATTGGGAAAACGAGGAAGCTGTCATTTATCTACAGCACAAGTTTGCGCGTATGGGTGTTGACGACGCGCTCGAGAAGGCCGGTTGCCGTGCGGGCGACGAGGTCCGCATTTGCCAGCGCGCCTTTGACTTTGAGGGCGCTGAGGACTTCTCGGAGTACGAGGAGCTCGAGGACGCTGGCGAGGACGTTGCCGTTGAGGCCCTTGACGTGACCGATGCTCCGGATGAGGGCGTCGAGGTTGTCGATGCGGCGGATGTCGCGGACGATGCCGAGACCTCGGAGGGCGAGTAAGCCATGTCGCTGCGCGGTGGAATCGGTTGCCCGAGCTGCCCATAAAAGAGGGCAAAGAGTTTCGGCTTGGCATTATGGGCGGCACATTCGACCCGATTCATTACGGGCACCTGGTGACTGCCGAGCAGGCGCGCGAGTCGCTCGACTTGGACGCTGTGCTCTTTATGCCGGCGGGCTCTCCCGCCTTTAAGCTTGACAAGCCGGTGACGCCTGCCGAGGACCGTTATGCCATGACGGTCCTCGCCACCGCCGCGAACCCGGCCTTTTTGGCGAGCCGGTTCGAGATTGACCGTCCGGGCGTAACCTATACGGCCGATACGCTTCATGCCCTTCGCGACTTTTACCCGCCACAGGTAAAGCTCTACTTTATTACGGGCGCCGATGCGATTATCGATATTGTGACCTGGCATGATGCCGAACGAATTGCTGAGCTTGCTACCTTTATTGCGGCGACGCGACCGGGCTTTGATATCGATACGGCGCGTGCCCGAATCAAAGAGTCGGGGCTGCCGTTCGACGTGCGCTATATTCAGATTCCGGCGCTGGCGATCAGCTCGACGAACATTCGTAAGCGAGTTGCCCGCGGCATGAGCGTGCGCTATCTTACGAGCGAGTCTGTGCTCGGCTACATTCGCAAGCGCAGTTTGTATGTCGATCTGGGTCAAGAAGATTTTGAGTGATGGGGGCTACGTTGTCGGTAGAGGATCAGTTTGAGGGCGATGAGCGCGCGCTGCTCAAGCGCATTCAAGAGCTGCTCGATGTTCGCATGAAAGATAAGCGCAAGCGCTATGTGCATTCGCTGGGTGTTGCCGAGACCGCACTTCATCTGGCCGAGGTCTACGGCGTTGACCGCTTTGATGCCGCTGCCGCCGGCTTAATTCACGACTGGGACAAGGTGCTTTCCGATGATGAGCTCGTGGCCCGCGCGCTTCACTATGGCATCAAGGTTGTCGGCTCTCCTTCCGCCGCGACGCCGCTTTTGCATGGCCCTGTTGCCGCCTATGAGCTTCCGCAGCTTTTTCCCGAGCTGTCACCGGCCGTTTTCCAGGCTGTCGACCGTCACACCGTGGGTGCCTGCGACATGACGCCGCTCGATATGGTGGTCTTTGTGGCAGATGCCATCGAGCCCAACCGCCACGGCGACTATGCCCATGCGCTGCGCAAGATGGTGGGGAAGTCCTCGCTCGACGAGTTGTTCTTCTCCTGTTTTGCGCAGGGTCTGGTCTATGTGATCCAGTCCGGGCGCTATCTTTATCCCACGGCTATTACGATTTACAACCATTACGCCCAGCTGCGCTAGCTCGGGTGTGTCTAGAAAGAGGTATTCCATGGCCGACGAGACCATGACTGACGAGCAGATTCTTGAAGGTGTGGAGCACAAGAGTTTCGTTGCCACGTCCGACCGCACCGCCGCCTCGCTGTCCGCGAGCGGTGTCGCCGCCGAGGATGTCGCCCGCGCCGCCGCGCAGGCCGCCTACGACAAGAAGGGCGAGGACGTGCAGGTGCTCAACCTGACCGAGCTTTCCGACGTGTGCGACTACTTTGTGCTTGCCACCGGTACCAACAACCGCCAGGTCGATTCGATTGTCGACGAGATCGAGGAGAAGGTCGCCGAGGCTTGCGGTGAGCATCCGTTCTCCATCGAGGGCCGCGAGCAGAAGATCTGGATGCTCATGGACTACGGCTCGGTCGTCGTTCACGTCTTCACTCCCGAAGCCCGCGACTTCTACCGTCTAGAAAAGCTCTGGGGTGACGCCCCCCAGCTCCCCCTCGACCTCCTCTAGTGGCTCATTTGATACGGGGCTTTTAGTTAGCCTCGCGCATTTTGCCGGGCAGTTGCGGTTTTCCGTACCTGCCCGGCTTTCTTTTTGCTCAAAGGCGGTTAATCGCTGAAGCGGGATTGGCGGCCGAAGGATAGGGCGGTGTCGCCGAACTTGTCTCGGACGGCATCGATCGCGACGGAGAGGTCGCGACGGTCGCTCGATTGGGCTCCGCGGTCGTCGACTTCGCAGAACAGGTCGGTCTGGATGCCGCCTTGGTGGTCGAAGTCGCTCATACCGATGCCTGCTAAGCGAACATGCATGCCTTCCTGCCAGATGTTGTCGAGTAGCTCGAGCGCCACGGCCACGAAGATGTTCTCATCGTCGGTCGGATGAGGCAGCCGGCGCTGTGCCGTACGCCCGCTTCCATACGAATACTTGAGCTTGAGCGTTACCGTGCCGCCCGTCAGTCCCTGACGGCGCAGGCGGCGTCCAACCGACTCACCCAGCAGCGCAATCGCCGCTCGATGTCCCCGCGCTCAGTCAAATCTTTCGCAAAGGTGCGTTCATTGCTGACCGACTTGACCTCGCGCCCTTCATCGAGACTCGTGACTTCGGAGATTTCGAGTCCCAGCGCACGCTGGCGCATGCGTTCGCCGTTGACGCCAAAAATAGAGGCCAAGGTGGATTCCGGTGCACGTGATAGCTCGCCGAGCGTGTAGATGCGCATGCGGCGCAGTCGCTCCTCGGCCGAGCGCCCGATGCCGCTCATGGCAGATACCGGCAGCGCGGCCAAAAAGCGCTGCTCGGTTCCGGGGCGCACGATGGTCAGCCCAAACGGCTTATCCCGCTCGCTTGCGATCTTTGCGACCGTCTTGTTGCAGCCTACGCCAATGGAGCACGTCACTCCCAGCGCTGCCACGCGGTCGCTTATACGCCGTGCAACCAGCAGCGGGTCCTCGGGCGCAAAGCGACCCGGTGTGATATCGATAAAGGCTTCGTCGATCGATACGCGCTCAACGCGCGGCGTCTCCTCGGCAAGAATCGCCATGACCTGCGCGCTCACCTCGCGATAGCGATCAAAGTGCCCGTGCGTCCAAATGGCTTGCGGGCACAAGCGCCGTGCCTCGGCTGAGGGCATGGCGGAGTGCACGCCAAAGCGACGTGCCTCGTAAGAACAGGTGGACACAACGCCGCGGGAATCGGCGTCTCCGCCCACGATGAGCGGCTTTCCGCGCCATTCGGGATGATCGAGCATCTCCACGCTCGCAAAAAACGCATCGAGGTCCATCAGGCCCACCGCCGGACCCGTCCAGGGAGGCGGCGTGACGCCCATGGCATCCTCATAACCGTATGTATGTTCGCGTCTTTCCATGTCATGAGTATACCGCGCAGCTCATGTGGGGTGCGTGTATGTGCTTGCAAATCCCGAATTCTTGTCTAAGATATGGATTTGCCCTCGACTACACCGAAGAAGTTGGTCTCACGGACTTCACCTGCCCGCGTCGATGGCGTATTATGTTCAACTGTTTGTTTGTAGTTGCAGCCTAAAGCTGCTTGGTTGGAGGAGTTTCCTTTGGCAGTCAAGATTCGCCTTGCTCGTCACGGCGCTAAGAAGCGTCCGTACTACCGTGTCGTCGTCGCCGATTCCCGCGCCCCGCGTGACGGTCGTATCATCGAGGAGGTTGGCCGCTACAACCCGATGACCGCCCCCAAGACCATCAACCTCGACCTCGAGAAGATCGCCGACTGGCAGTCCAAGGGCGCTCAGCTCACCGACGCCGTCGCCGCTCTGGTCAAGGCCGCCAACGAGGGCGAGAAGACCGAGACCGTCGTCAAGAAGTCCAAGAAGCAGCTCGCCAAAGAGGCCGAGGCCGCTAAGCTGCCGCTGAGGCCGCTGAGGGCGCCGAGGAGTAAATCGTGCCTGAGGTTGACGCTGCACAGCTCGAGGGTGAGGCAATGCTCTCAGATCGCATCGCCGATCTCGTCGAATATCTCGTTGTTCAGATCGTCGACGACCCGGATTCCGTGAGCCTTGAGGTCATCGATGGTGACGACGCCTCCACGATTGAGGTTTCGGTCGCCGAGGATGACGTCGCTAAGGTCATCGGCCGTCGTGGCCGTACCATCAAGCCATTCGCACGCTCGCCCGTGCACTGGCCGCTCGCCTCGACACTGCTGTCGAGGTAGAGGTTCTGGGCTAGGACCTTGAGGTCCCAGTACAAAAACATCGCCCGTGTGGTCAAGCCGCACGGAAGGAAGGGGGAGGTCCTCGCGCAGCCGCTGCGGGGGCTTCCTTCTGTATTAGAGCCGGGTATGCGCGTCGCCCTGACGCCGCCGGCGCTCAAGCGCGACCGCTTTTGCACGGTCGTGTCCGTCACCGATACGGGCGATGGCGATCTGGTCTCGTTTGAGGGCATTGACGACTTGACGGCCGCCGAGGGCATCACGGGATGCTATGTGTTGGCAAATCGTGACGATTTTGAGCTCGATTCACTCGACGCCGCCTATTCCGACTTGATGGGTCGCGAGGTGGTCGACGAGCGCTTCGGTTCACTCGGTACGATTGCCGAGATCATGTCGACGCCCGCTAACGATGTTTGGGATGTCGAGGGCGATCGGTACGGCGAGGTACTGATTCCCGTGATCGAGCAGGTTGTGCTCGATCTTCCCGACACAGGAACAATTTCCGTCCACGTTATGGACGGCCTGATCGATATGGACAAGTAGGGAGGACAACATGCTGATTGAGACCCTTTCGGTCTTTCCCGAGATGTTTGAGCCCGTCATGTCCACATCGATTTTGGGCCGCGCCCGCAAGGCCGGCCTTTTTGATTTTAAGGCGTATAACCTGCGCGACTGGACGCACGACCGCCATCGTACCGTCGATGACGAGCCGTACGGCGGCGGGCAGGGCATGCTCATGAAGGTCGAGCCTATCGCCGAGGCCATCGAGGCCATTAGCGCGGAGGGCCCCAAGCCGACGGTGGTGTTCTTCACCCCGTGCGGCGAGCCTTTTATGCAGCATGTGGCCGAGCGCCTGCTCAAAAGCGAGCGCCTGCTGTTTGTGTGCAGCCGTTACGAAGGTGTCGACGAGCGTGCCTATGCGTATGCCGACGAGCGCCTGTCGATCGGCGATTACGTGCTCACGGGCGGCGAGCTTCCCGCTATGGTCGTTGCCGATGCGTCGTACGCCTGATCCCCGGCGCCCTTGGTGACGAGATGAGCAACGTGACGAGTCGTTCTCGACCGCCGAGGACGGAGGCCTGCTCGAGTACGCGCAGTACACCCGCCCCGCCGAGTTCAACGGCGAGGGCGTGCCGCCGGTGCTCGTGAGCGGCGACCATGCCAAGGTTGACGCCTGGCGCCGTAAGAATGCCATCGAGCGCACCTGCCGCTGGCGTCCCGACCTGATCGAGACGGCGCGGCTTACGCCCCAGGAGCGCGCATACGCGCAAGATTTGCTTTCCGGAAGGGGTGAATAGAATGGTGGATGATAAAGGGCGTCAACGGGTTCACCTCGAACATGATTTTGGCGAAAGGTCCGTTTTCACTTTACGTGGTGCTCTGGAGTGGATTTTAGTCATTCTTATCGCGCTCGCCGCCACCTTCTTGATCCGCACCTTTGTGGTCGAGCCCTTTGTGGTACCCACCGGCTCCATGGAGGACACGATCGAGATTGGCGACCAGATCCTGGCACAAAAGGTGAGCCTCGAGCTCGGTCAGCCCGTCAAACAGGGTGATATCGTGGTGTTCCATAATCCCGATGCCACGTCCGAGCATGACGTGCTGGTAAAGCGCGTCATCGCCACGGCCGGCCAGACGCTCGACCTGCAGGACGGCAAGGTCGTCGTCGACGGCCAGGCGCTCGATGAGGACTATACGACCGGCATGAGTTGGCCGCTTTCGGTCCAAGCGCCTGGCGCCCAGGTGAGTTATCCCTACACCGTTCCCGACGGGTGCGTGTGGGTGATGGGCGACAACCGCGAAAACTCTGCCGACTCGCGCTACTTTGGTCCCGTCGATCGCTCTGATTTGATCGCTGTGGCGCTTGTGCGCTACTGGCCGCTCAACCGCATCGGCGCTATCGACTAAAAACCGCTATAGTACAGTACCTAACCGTGTAATCGTTTCGACGAGGGGATATTAGAGGCATGAACGCTTCATCGCTTTCCTTCCAAGACATCATCCTGCGCCTCCAGCAGTACTGGGGCGAGCAGGGCTGCGTCATTATGCAGCCCTATGACTCCGAGGTCGGTGCCGGTACCTTCCATACCGCGACTACGCTGCGCTCGCTCGGTCCCGCCGAATGGCGCACCTGCTATGCGCAGCCCTGCCGCCGTCCCGCCGACGGCCGCTACGGCGAGAACCCTAACCGCATGCAGCACTACTATCAGTTCCAGGTGCTCATTAAGCCCTCGCCGGTTAATGCTCAGGAGCTTTACCTGGGGTCTCTTGCTGCCATTGGCCTGGACCCCAACGACCATGACGTCCGTTTTGTCGAGGACGACTGGGAGAGCCCGACGCTGGGCGCCTGGGGCCTTGGCTGGGAGGTCTGGCTCAACGGCATGGAGGTCACGCAGTTTACGTACTTCCAGCAGGTGGGCGGTATCGAGGTCGACCCCGTGCCCGTCGAGATCACCTATGGCCTGGAGCGTATCGCCATGTACGCTCAGGGCGTCAACTCGGTCTACGATCTGGTGTGGAGCTATCTGCCCGACGGCACGCCCATGACCTACGGCGACGTGTTCCTCGAGAACGAGCGCGAGTTCAGTGCCTATAACTTTGAGGTCGCCAACGTCGAGATGATGCGTCAGAAGTTTGACGACTACGAGGCCGAGTGCCATTCCTGCCTGGAGCGCAAGCTGCCGTTGCCGGCGTACGACTGTGTCATGAAGTGCAGCCACGCCTTCAACCTGCTCGATGCCCGCGGCGCCCTGTCCGCGGTCGAGCGTGCCAACTACATCCTGCGCGTCCGCGCCGTCGCCAAGGCGTGCTGCGAGGCCTACATGGCCGAGGTCGCCGGAGTGAACGAGAATGCCGACCAGGAAGGCGAGGTGGCGTAAGCCATGGCAGACGCTAAGGATTTCCTGTTTGAGATCGGTACGGAGGAAATGCCCTCTGCACCGCTGAACAATGCCGTCAAGCAGCTTGGTACCATGATCGCCAAGGGTCTCGACGAGGCCGGTCTGGCCCACGGCGAGGTCCGCGTGATCTCGAGCCCGCGTCGCCTGGCTGCGCTCGTTGCCGACGTTGCCACCGCGACCGATGAGGTTCACGAGGTCAAGCGTGGCCCTGCGGCCAACATCGCCTTCGACGCTGACGGTAACGCCACCAAGGCCGCCCAGGCTTCGCCCGCAAGTGCGGTGTGGCTGCCGAGGATCTGGTCCGTCGCGAGGACACCGACGGCCGTGAGTACGTCTTTGCCGAGAAGAACATTCCTTCCGCTCCGGCTACTCCGATCCTGACGGCCCTGTGCGAGAAGACCATCGCCGGCCTGCAGTGGCCCAACTACCGTAGTCAGCGCTGGGGCCACGAGCACGCCACCTTCGTGCGCCCGGTCCGCTGGATCTGCTGCCTTCTGGGCGAGGATGTTGTGCCCGTGTCGTTTGCCGACGTGACGAGCGGCAACACTACGCGCGGCCATCGCGTGCTTGGCCCCGGTGACCACGTTGTCGCTAGCCCCGCCGCCTACGAGCAGGTGCTCGAGGACGCCGGCGTGCTTTCTGCCGAGCGCCGTCGCGAGGCGATTCTAGCCGGTATCGCCGAGGTCGAGGCTGCCCGTCCCGGCTGCCATGTCGATACGCCCAAGAAGGTCTTTGAGGAGGTTATCAACCTCTGCGAGTGGCCGACGGTGCTCGTCGGTACCTTCGATGAGGAGTTCCTCAAGGTCCCGCACGAGATCATCTGCGAGTCCATGCTCACCAACCAGCGCTACTTCCCGATCTATGACGGCGAGGGCAAGCTGACGCGTGAGTTCGTGGTCGTCTCCAACAGCAAGCCCGAGAATGCCGAGCGCGTGATCGACGGTAACGAGCGCGTCGTGCGCGCCCGTCTGGACGACGCTAAGTTCTTCTACGAGGAGGACCTGAAGATCTCCCTCGACGAGTTCCGTGAGCGTCTGTCCAAGGTTGCCTTCCAGGAGAAGCTCGGCAGCGTGCTCGCCAAGTCCGAGCGTATTGAGCAGCTCGCGCTCGCTATTGCCCGCGAGGCTCATTTGGGCGCCCATCTTGCCGCCGACGCTGCTCGTGCCGCGCACCTGTGCAAGGCCGACCTGGTATCCAACGCCGTCGTCGAATTCACGAGTCAGCAGGGCGTGATGGGCGGTTACTACGCCACCGCGATGGGGGAGAACGACGAGGTCGCCCACGCCATTCGCGATCACTATCGTCCCCGTTTTGCCGGTGACGAGCTGCCCGAGGGCACCGCTGGCTGCATCGTGGCCTGCGCCGACAAGCTTGATACCATCGCCGGTATCTTTGCCATCGGCGAGCCCCCGACTGGCTCCTCCGATCCCTACGCGCTGCGTCGTGCCGCTATCGGTATCATCAACATCCTGCGCGACCGTCTGCCGATCGATCCCACGTCGCTCATCGACTTTGCGCTCGAGCTCTATAGCGAGCAGGGCATTGAGTTCGACGCCGCCGAGGTCGCCCAGCAGGTTCGTGACTTCTTCCATGGCCGCCTGGTGAGCATGGCCCGCGACGAAAAGATCCCGGCCGATACCGTTGCCGCCGTCTCCGCGGTGCACATTATCGCCCCGTCCGTCTTCTTCGCCCGCTGCGCCGCCCTCGACGAGGCCCGCAAGAACGACGCTGAGACGTTCGACAACCTGGCGACCGCCTATGCCCGCGCCGCGCATATCTCCAAGCCTGAGCTTGGTGCGGAGTATGACCGCAGCCTGATGGGCGAGGTCGAGCTCGCGCTCGCCGACGCCTCCGAGGCCGCTCAGACCGCTGTCGATGCCGCCCTTGCTGTCGAGGACTACCCGGCCGCATTTGCCGCCCTCGCCGCCCTGCGCGCGCCCATCGACCGTTTCTTCGATGAGGTCATGGTCATGGACAAAGACGAGCAGCTTCGCGATAATCGCCTTAAGCTGCTCAACCGCTTCGAGGCCGTTTTCTCCGGCATTGCCAACATCGGTGAGCTTGCCCGCAAAAAGTAAGCCAGCCTGCGCATAAGCGCAAAAGGAGCCCCGCATGGATTGCCCGGTCACCGCTCGTCCCACCGTTATCGTTATCTCCGACTCGCTCGGCGATACCGCTTGTGAGGTGGTGCTTGCGGCGTCCGGGCAATTTGATGTAGGGGCTTTTCGCGTTTTGCGCCTGCCTAAGGTGACCTCCGTGGAGCAGGTCAAGTCATTTGTGGGGCCGCGCGTCGATGCCGACCATCGCGATATCGCCGTGTTCCACACCATCGTCGATCCGGCGCTTCGCGCCCGCGTGCTCGATTATTTGGGCATGCTGCACATTCGCTCGGTCGACCTGATCGGTCCGACGCTCGCCGTATTGTCGTCGCTCATCGGTGTGCCGCCCAAAGGCGTTGCGGGCGTGATTCACAAGACCGACGATCGGTATTTCCATCGTATCGAGGCCATGGAGTATTTCGTTGAGCACGATGACGGGCGCGGTTGCGACGATCTGTCGGGTGCCGATATCGTGCTGCTGGGTGTGTCGCGTACATCCAAGACGCCGCTGTCGATGTATTTAGCCTATCAGGGCTACAAGGTCGCCAATGTTCCGTTGGCGCATGGCATGGAGCCGCCCAAGTCGATTTACGAGGTTGACCCGATGCGCCTGTTCGGCTTGATTTCGACCGTCGATGTGATTTCCGAGATTCGCGATAGCCGCTTGGGCGACGACTACGCCCGCGCCGTCGCAGGCTCCTATGCCGAGCCTGAGTGCGTGCGCAGCGAGCTTGAGGATGCCCGTGCCCTCATGAAGCGCCTGGGCTGCTTTGTGGTGCGCACCGACGGCAAAGCCATCGAGGAAAGCGCTGCCGAGATCATTGCCCACCTCGAGGAGATCCAGGAAGCCAGAGCCCGCCGTGCCGCCCGCCGCGCTCAACAAAAGTAGCTCACTTGGGACAAGGTTGTTTGGGTAGCTAATTTGGGACGGGGCTCTTTTAGCTAACCAAAGAGAATACTTGGAATTAATGCTGATAAGTGGTAAAGCGATTTAGCAAAAACATCGCATCCGACCTGCACTTTCCTTGTAGTGGTATCTTCATAAGGTAACCACCTTTACCTACCGTTTACCGCCGGTTTTAGCACGTTTACCAAACCGCGCACCCTCTGCTCAAGCCTGTCCAAAACCCGCCGTATAGTTCCCTCACGGCCCGCATCCGGCGGGTCGATTCGTTACCACGGTCGTGCGCGTAAGCGCATGGAAGGGGAAGTATCGTGAGCGATTGCAAGAGGGTTTACCGTTTTGGAACCGACGCCCAGGGCACCTGTGTCACTGAGGGCGACAAATCCATGAACTTCGTGCTTGGCGGCAAAGGCGCAAACCTTGCCGAGATGAGCCGCATCGGTCTGCCGGTTCCCGGTGGCTTTACCATTACCTGCCAGACCTGTGTCGAGTACTCCGGTGCCGGCAACGTCTGGCCCGAAGGCGCACTCGATGAGATCGTTGCCGCCGAGGCGGACCTCGAGGCCCGTTGCGGCAAGAAACTCGGCGATGCCTCCGATCCGCTGCTCGTGTCGGTTCGCTCGGGCGCTCCGTTCTCCATGCCCGGCATGATGGACACGGTCCTCAACCTGGGCCTCAACGACGATTCCGTCCAGGGCCTTATTGCGCAGACGCAGAACCCGCGCTTTGCCTGGGACAGCTACCGTCGCTTTATCCAGATGTTCTCCAACGTCGTCATGGGCGTCGACGCGACCTATTCGAGAACGCTCTGACCCAGGCCCGCCTGGTCGCCGGCGTTCGTGTCGATTCCGAGCTTTCGGCCGAGGACCTGCAGGAGCTCGTCGAGACCTTTAAGGGCATCTTCTCCGAGAACGTCGAGGCGACCCTGTATCCCGAGCTTGAGGTTGCCGACGGCAAGCCCGTCTTCCCGCATGATCCGGAGCTCCAGTTGCGCCTTGCCATCCAGGCCGTCTTTGGCAGCTGGATGAACGAGCGTGCCTGCATTTACCGCAAACAGCACGGCATCTCTGACGAGCTCGGTACCGCCGTCAACGTCCAGGCCATGGCCTTTGGCAACAAGGGCGAGACCTCTGCGACCGGCGTCGCCTTTACGCGCAACCCGGCCGACGGCACCAAGGAGTTCTATGGCGACTTTTTGGTGAATGCCCAGGGCGAGGACGTCGTCGCCGGCATCCGCAACACTGAGCCCATCGCCGACCTCAAGACCACCCCGGGCCTCGAGTCCGCTGGTGAGGAGCTCGAGCGCGTGTTCCTGACGCTCGAGGATCATTACCGCGATATGTGCGATATCGAATTCACCATCGAGCAGGGTAAACTTTGGATGCTTCAGACCCGCGTGGGCAAGCGCACCGCTACCGCCGCGCTGCGCATCGCTATCGAGATGGTCGAGGAGGGCCTGATCACCCGCGAGGAGGCCGTGAGCCGCATCGATCCCGCGCAGCTCGATCAGCTCCTGCACCCGCAGTTCGACTCCTCCAAGAAGTACGAGGCCCTGGCCAGCGGCCTTAACGCCAGCCCCGGTGCCGCCGTGGGCGAGGTCGTGTTCTCGAGTGATGACGCCGTCGCGCGCGCCAACGAGGGCCACAAGGTCATTCTGGTCCGCTGGGAGACCAACCCCGACGACCTGAAGGGCATGGTCGCCGCCGAGGGCATCCTGACCAGCCACGGTGGCAAGACGAGCCATGCCGCCGTTATCGCCCGCGGCATGGGTACGCCCTGCGTTTGCGGCGTTGAGCGCTTCCACATTGACGCGGCAGAGAAGGTCGTGCGCATCGAGGGCAGCGACCGCGTGCTGCGCGAGGGCGATGTCATCTCCATCGACGGCACCCAGGGTATCGTCGTCGACGGCGCGGTCGACCTGGTCTCTGCAGAGCTCACCGGCGACCTGGACACCATCCTGTCTTGGGCCGATGAGATCCGTTTGGACGAGACCGACGGTCACGCCAACCACGTGCGCGTCAACGCCGACAACCCCGAGGATGCCGAGCTCGCGCTCGAGTTTGGCGCCGAGGCCATCGGTCTGTGCCGCACCGAGCACATGTTCCTGGGCGATCGCAAGAACATCATCCAGAGCTTTATCCTGTCTGACGATGAGGCCGTGAAGCAGCAGGCCCTGGCCGACTTGCTCAAGGTTCAGACCGAGGACTTCCTGGCGATGTTCAAGACCATGTCCGGTCGCGATGTGGTCGTCCGCCTGCTCGATCCGCCGCTTCATGAGTTCCTGGATAATCCTCGCGAGCTCGAGGTCGCCATCACCAAGAAGGAGGCCGCCGGCGCTCCCGAGGAGGAGCTCACTGCCCTGCGCGCCCGCCTGCGTCGCATTGACGGCATGGTCGAGTCCAACCCCATGCTGGGCTTGCGCGGCGTGCGCCTGTCCGTCGTCTTTGGCGATCTGCCGCTCATGCAGGTTCGCGCCGTCGCCACGGCCGCTGCCCGCCTTATCAAGGAGGGTGTCGACCCGCGCCCCGAGATCATGGTTCCGCTCGTTTCCATCACGGCCGAGCATGTCCAGACCCGCGAGGTTATCGAGCGCGTGATCGCCGAGGTTTCCGCCGAGGAAGGCGTCGAGCTCAATATTCCCGTGGGCACGATGCTCGAGCTGCCGCGTGCCTGCATGGTCGCTGACGAGATCGCCCATCATGCCGACTTCTTCTGCTTTGGCACCAACGACCTCACCCAGACGACCTTTGGCTTCTCGCGCGATGACGCCGAGGCCAAGTTCATCCCGCTGTACATGCATAAAAAGATCCTGAAAGACAACCCCTTCGAGACCATCGACGCGGCAGTGCTGGAGCTCGTGCGCTTGGCCGTCGAGAAGGGCCGCGCCACCAATCCCGACATGCACTTTGGCGTGTGCGGCGAGCACGGCGGCGACCCCAAGTCCATCAAGGGCCTGTTTAACGTGGCCGACGTGGACTACGTTTCCTGCTCGCCCTATCGTGTGCCCCTCGCGCGCCTGGCTGCCGCTCAGGCCAAGCTCGAGGCCAAGCGTTCCGCCTAGCGTTTAGCGTTTAGACGCCTAGCGTAGTCCCCCTTCATGCCGCCCGTCTCATTCGTGAGACGGGCGGTTATCATGTGCGGGTTTTGTCTTTTTGTCTGCGTAAAAAATTGTTCTTGCAGCAGAAACCCGCGCGTGTATACTCGAATACGTTTGTTCAACTACGTGCCGGCCAAGGTGGTACGGCACCTCTAGAAGAGTAAGGAATTGCACATGGATTACATCCGCGCAATCGAGCGTCAGCAGATCCGCGAGGACATTCCTCAGGTTCGCGTCGCCGACAACGTCAAGGTTCACTACCGCATTAAGGAAGGCGACCGCGAGCGCATTCAGGTCTTCCAGGGCGACGTCATCCGCATGGCCGGCGCCGGTGCCCGCGAGACCTTCACCGTCCGCAAGATGTCCTTCGGTGTCGGTGTTGAGCGTACCTTCCCGCTTCACAGCCCCAAGATCGCCAAGCTCGAGGTCGTTCGTCATGGTCGCGTCCGTCGCGCCAAGCTGTACTACCTCCGCGACAAGGTGGGCAAGGCTGCTCGCATCCCCGAGAAGCGCTAAGAAGATCGCAGCGTCTGTCCACTCGTTTGGACACAAGGGTCACCTTCGGGTGGCCCTTCTTTTTATCTGATTTGCATGCAAGGAGGGCCTGGTATGGCCAATATGACGAGCTCGGTTTCGGCATCGCAGGTTGCCGGTGAGTTGGCGAGCGCTACGTTTGAGGAGATCCCCGCCCTCGTGGAGCATTATCGCGAGGACCCGCGCCAGCAGGTGATCAAGGCTTGCGAGCGTGCTCTTAAGCGCCATGCCAAGGAACTTGCCGAGCGCGAGCGCGTCAATGACATGTACGAGCTTATGCATGAGCTTGGCGGCGATGGGGTGGTCGTTGGTGTCGACGAGGTGGGTCGCGGATCGGTGGCCGGTCCTTTGACGGTATGCGCCGTCTGCCTTCCTATGGAGCCGCGCGTCTGGGGCATCAACGATTCCAAAAAGCTCACGCCGGCGCGCCGCGAGTTGCTCTCAGTGAAGATTGCCGAGGTGGCGACGGCAATTGGTTTTTGCCATATCGCGCCTAAGGATATCGATGAGATGGGCATGGCCCGCGCCATTCGAGCCGCTGTCGCGGGCGCCGTGGCCGATACGGGGCTCGAGCCCGATTGCGTGCTTATGGACGGTAACCCCTTGGGCGCCGTTCCCAACGAGCGCGACGTGGTGAAGGGCGATGCCAAGATCGCCTGTATCGCCGCGGCGTCCATCATGGCCAAGGTCACGCGTGATGAGATGATGGTCGAGTACGATGCCGAGTATCCCGAGTACCATTTGGCCGAATCGAAAGGCTACGCAAGCCCCGAGCACATCGAGGCCATTCGCAAACATGGACTTTGTCCACTGCACCGCGTGAGCTTTTGCGGAAACTTTCTGCAGACTGAGCGCCTTTTCTAGGTCAATTGTGGAGACAGGGACCTCAGGGGTTTTATAAACCTGCTGGTAGCGGGCCGTATGCAACACCATTGCTGCGTACGGCCCGTTTTTGACGGCATTTGGTCAGCTTTTGGTTTGCTTCCGGTACTTACCCGCATGAAAGGTGCCCTCATCATCGGGGCAATGCAGCGTGCGGGAAAGGAGACCCCATGAGTGCCGCAAGCAAAAAGAGCAAGACGCAGCAGCTCAAGGAGCGTTGGGAAAACGGCGAGCTCGACTGCGGGGCGATGACGCCCGAGTTTATCAAGGGACTCAGTCCCCGCGAGCTGGGCATGCTGGGCGAGCTGATCACCATCGACTACTTTAACGAGCGCGGCTACACCTTGCTGGAGCAGGGTTATCGTTGCACCGAGGGCGAGGCCGATCTGGTGCTGCTCGATGAGCTCGACGATGTCGTGGTGATGGCCGAGGTCAAGACCAGACGCGTTGCACTGGATTGCAGCACGCGGGTCTTTCCCGAGGAGGCCGTGGACGCTCAAAAGCAACGCCGCTACCGCCGCATCGCAAGTTGCTATCTCATGGAGCATTATCCGCTCAAGGCGATTCGCTTCGATGCCGTGGGTGTCACCATTCGTGGCGGGCATATCGCTGAGATCGAGCATCAGTACAACGCGTTCGATTGGCAGGTGTCGTGATGGCGTTCGAGACGTTTGCCGTTCACGCGGCCTGCATCCGTGGCGTCGAGGCGATTCACGTCACGGTCGAGGTCTCGCTTGCCGGTGGTGTTCCGGGCATCCAAATGCTCGGCATTCCGAGCATGGAGGTGATGGAGTCACGCGGTCGTATTCGCTGCGCGATGCGCTCCGCCGGGTTCGAGATCCCACGCTCGGGCATTACGGTCAACCTAGCGCCCGGCGATATCCGCAAGACCGGTAGCGGCTTTGACCTGCCCATCGCCATCGCGGTTCTAGCGGCCGATGGTCAGATTCCTCGTGACAACCTCGATCGCTGCCTTATCGCCGGCGAGCTTGGCTTGGACGGTACGGTGCTTCCTGTCAAGGGCGAGGTGGCGTTTCAGCTATTGGCTCGCGACATGGGGCTGTCTTTTATCGCCGGCAGGTCCGACCAGCATGTGCCACTCGCGGGCGTGGATTGCGGCTTTATCGATCATTTGTCTCAGCTTGCCCATGGCATGGGCGAGGCGGCTCGGCACTATCTGGATTCCGAGGCGTCGAGGCGACCTTTGAGCCTGAGCTCGACTATGCCGACGTGCTGGGGCAGGAAGTCGCTAAACGCGGCATGGCGCTTGCGGCGGCAGGAGAACTCGGCTTGCTCATGATCGGGTCCCCGGGATCGGGCAAGACGATGCTCGCGCGTCGTATGACCGGCATCCTGCCCGAGCTTTCCGTTGAGGATCAACAGGCGGCGCTGTGCATCCATTCGGTTTTGGGTGAGAACATTGATGGCTTGTTGGCGGGGCACCGGCCCTTCCGCAGTCCTCATCACAGTATTTCGACCGCAGGTCTTATCGGCGGTGGGCGCCCGGTGCACCCGGGTGAGATCAGCCTTGCTCATGGCGGCGTGCTCTTTTTGGACGAGCTTGCCGAGTTTCCCACGGGTGTGCTGCAGACGCTGCGTCAGCCCATCGAGCGCGGCTACGTCAGGATCGTACGCGTCGACGGGGCTTTTACCTTCCCGTCGCGCTTTCAGCTGCTGGCTGCGAGCAATCCCTGCCCCTGCGGCTTTTTGGGCGATCGTGAGGTACCGTGTCGCTGCTCGGCGGCGATGGTCGAGCGCTATCGGTCTAAACTGCGCGGTCCTTTGGCCGACCGTATCGACATGATGATCGACGTGACCCGTCCCGACCCCCAAGTGATTATCGAGGGTGCGGAGGGTATGTCGTCGGCCGAGTTGCGTGACTACGTTGTGCGCGGTCGCGCCTTTCGCGCCTGGCGCGAATCCCGTATGGACGATGCGGATGCCGAGGCCGAGGATGACGAGACACGGTCTATTGACGGCGTCGTTTCGACCTTTGAGCTCGATGATGCTGCCGAGAAATGCGTACTCGGCCTGTCCAAACGCACGCATCTCACGGGCCGCGGCATCGTGCGCCTGGTGCGCATCGCGCGTACAATCGCTGACGTCGCCGAGAGCGAGCAGGTGACGCAGGACCATGTGCTCGAGGCGGCGATGTACCAGGGAAGGAGGGACCAATGATAGCCGAGGGGACCTTTGAGCTGCATCCAGGTGATGCGTTGTATCCCGAGACCGTTTTGGAGCTTTCTGATGTACCCCAGACGCTTTATGTGCGTGGCAATCCCGAGGTGCTTTCGACACCCGCGCTCTCCATCATCGGCGCGCGCAAGGCCTCGCCGTATGGTCTTGCCGTGGCAGAGCTTGCGGCAAAGGTGGCGGTCGAGGCGGGAGTGACGGTAGTTTCGGGCGGCGCGGTCGGTTGTGACCAGGCCTCGGGTTGGGCTGCGGTCAACGCCGGCGGCAAACACGTCGTGGTGCTGGGGACGGGCGCCGACGTGGTCTACCCGCGTTCGAGCGCGGGGCTTATTATGCGCACGCTCGATACGGGTGGCGCGGTCGTGTCGATCTCTCCGTGGGGCATGGGTCCGCGCAAGTTTGCCTTTCCGCGCCGCAATCGCGTGATCGCGGCCCTGTCGCAAGCCCTCTTTGTTTCCGAGGCGGGTATGCCTTCCGGGACGTTTTCTACAGCCGAGGCTGCTATGGATTTGGGGCGCGAACTTCTTGTCGTGCCGGGTTCGATCCTATCGCCCGAGTCGCGTGGCACGAATTACCTCATTGCGAACGGTGCTTGCTGCATCATCGACGAGGAATCTATCGAGATGGCTATCTCACGCATCTACGGCACCCTGCGCTACTCGCGCCCCGATGCTCCCGGCATTGCCGACCTGGATCCAACACAGCAGACCGTGATGCATGCGCTCATCGCCTCTCCGCTCAAGGTCGACGACATTGCGGCGCTCGTCTCGCTCGATGCTGTCGGCGTACTTAAGCTCCTGGGTTCGCTTGAGCTCGAGGGTCTTATCGAGCGCATGATGGATGGAAGGTATGCGCCCTCCAAGTTTGCCCTTCACGCCCAGACACCCTTCGGTCACAATGGAAAACATGTCAATTAGAAAGGTGTTTGCAGATGCTGTTTGATCAGGTGACGGTTATCGGTGGCGGTCTGGCGGGTTCGGAGTGCGCGATTCAGCTTGCAGATCGCGGGTTCGCCGTAAAGCTGTGCGAGATGCGCCCCCAGGTTAGCTCCCCGGCCCACCATACCGATCACCTGGCAGAGCTCGTCTGTTCCAATTCGTTTAAGTCGACCCGTCCGGATTCCGCGGCTGGATTGCTGAAGGCCGAGCTTGAGCGCATGGGTTCAGTCCTGCTCGATTGCGCCCATCGCGCGGCTGTTCCCGCCGGTGGCGCCTTGGCGGTCGACCGCGTCAAGTTTTCCGAGTTTGTCGAGGCCGAGGTTGCCGCCCGTCCCAATATCGAGATCATTCACGGCGAGGTCACGCAGATTCCCGAAGGTCACGTGGTCATTGCCGCTGGCCCCTTGTGCTCGCCGGCGCTGAGCGAAGAGGTCATGAAGCTCGTCGGTGGCGACGCCCTTGCGTTCTTCGATGCCGCGGCGCCGATCGTCGATGCCTCCACGCTCGATATGGACGTGCTGTTCTCGCAGTCGCGCTACGAGGAGCAGGGGAGCGGCGACTATCTCAACGCTCCGCTCAATAAGGAGGAGTACGAGGCCTTTATCGAGGCGCTTACTACGGCCGACCGCGTGGTGCTCAAGGACTTTGAGGGCGGCGATCTGTTCCAGGCCTGCCAGCCTGCCGAGGAAGTTGCGCGCACCGGCAAGGACGCCATTCGCTTTGGCGCCATGAAGCCCGTCGGCCTCACCGACCCGCGAACCGGTTGTCGTCCCTGGGCGGCGATTCAGCTGCGTGCCGAGAATAAGGAGAAGACCGCCTATAACCTGGTGGGCTTCCAGACCAACTTGACCTTTGGCGAGCAGAAGCGCGTCTTCCATATGGTGCCGGGCCTGGAGAACGCTGAGTTCTTCCGCTACGGTGTCATGCACCGTAATACCTTTGTCGACGCCCCGCATGTGCTCGATGGCGCCTTTGCCGTGCCCGGTACCGGTGTGCGCCTGGCCGGTCAGATCACCGGCACCGAGGGGTACATGGAAGCCGTGGCGACCGGTCTTCTCGCGGCGCTCAACACCTATGCCGAGGCTATCGGTGCCGCGGGCGTCGAGTTGCCGCGTGTGGGCGCCCTAGGTGCGCTCGTGGGCTATGCGACCGATCCTGCCACCGTGGGCTATCAGCCCATGCATGTCAACTTTGGCCTGGTGCCGCCACTCGAGGATGGTAAGCGCCGCAGCAAGCGCGACCGCTACCAGGCCTATGCGGACCGTGCGCTCGAGGCCCTCGATGCCTACTTGGCCACGCGTTCCGACTTGTTTGGAGGCGACCGGTCATAGCCTTTGACCTGTACGACACCGTCGACTCGTTTATCGCCTATATCGCACGCGTCGAGGGACTTTCTCCCAACACGGTGACGGCCTATGGCTCGAGGCTGGAGCGCTTCGCTGCCTGGTGCGAGCGCGAGGATATCGATGCTTTCGCTGCCGACGTGCGCACCATTCGTCGCTATCTTGCCGAGCTTTCGCGTGAGCAGGTGGCTCCCCGAACGCTTGCGGCGCACCTGTCGGCTATTCGATCTCTCTATCGCTGGATGGCTGCCGAGGGGATTGTCGAGGGCGATGCGGTCTCGGCGATCGCATCGCCCAGGCTGCCGCGTGACCTGCCGGGTGTCCTTACGACCCAGCAGGTTGAGGCGCTGCTCAAGACGCCTGATACCTCGACGCCCGCGGGACTGCGCGATGCGGCGATGCTTGAGTTGCTCTATGCCTCCGGCGCGCGAATCTCGGAGCTCGCGGCGCTCAACGTGGAGTCTATTGGTTGGTCCGAGCGAACGCTGCGACTTTGGGGCAAGGGGAGCAAGGAGCGTATCGTCCCTCTGTATCGTCGTGCGCTCGATGTGACGCGTCTCTATATTGAGGAGGGGAGGCCGGAGTTGCTCGCTCAGGCAAAGCGCCGCGACCTCGCTACTGGGCCGCATCCGCTGCTTATATCGGCGCGTGGCAATCGCATGAGCGCCGCCATGCTCCGGCGGCGGTTCCATACGCTGGCGACGCTCGCCGGCATTCCGGCCGACATCGCCCCGCATGCGATGCGCCATACCTTTGCGACCGACTTGCTTGAGGGCGGTGCGGACCTGCGCTCGGTTCAAGAGCTGCTGGGTCATGCGAGCCTGTCCACGACGCAAATCTACACGCATCTCACGCCCGATCGGCTCAAGCGTGCCGTGGCTCAAGCCCATCCCCGCGGCGAATAGTGGCTGGGACGTCCCGCGCCGCACTCAGGTGTGTGGTTTTGATTGCGGGTTGGCAGAAAGAAGCATTCCTGCTATCATTCATCGGGTTGCTTCACGGCAACATGTTTTTATCACGCACGCGCGGCTACTTCATACCGTGGTGCCCGGGCTTTGGTAGCACATGTCCGGGTTGGTTTTGGAGGATGACCCCGCGCGGAGGCAAACCACAGGAGGTTTAACATGGCTACCAAGATTAATATCCGCACCCTGCTCGAGGCCGGCTGCCACTTCGGTCACCAGACCCGTCGCTGGAACCCCAAGATGAAGCCGTTCATCTTTGGTGAGCGCAACGGCATCTACATCCTCGACCTCAAGCAGACCATCCTCGACGCCGACCAGGCCTATACATTCGTCAAGAACGTCGCTAAGGGCGGCAACGTGCTGTTCGTCGGCACCAAGAAGCAGGCTCAGGAGGCCGTCAAGAACGCTGCTGAGCGCGCCAACATGCCTTACATCAACCAGCGTTGGCTCGGCGGTATGCTGACCAACTTCGTCACCATCCGCTCCCGCATCAACCGCATGGAGGAGCTCGAGGCCATGGTCGAGGACGGCCGCATGGCTGTTCTGCCCAAGAAGGAGCAGGCTGTTCTCGGCAAGGAGCTCACCAAGCTCCAGACCAACCTCGGTGGCGCCCGCGACATGAAGGGTCTGCCCCAGGCTCTCTTCGTCATCGACACCAAGCGCGAGGAGAACGCCATCAAGGAGGCTCAGCGCCTGAACATCCCCGTCGTCGCCCTGATCGACACCAACTCCGATCCCGACGAGGTCGAGTACGGCATCCCCTGCAACGATGACGCTATCTCCGCTGTCACCCTTATGTGCGAGCTCATGGCTGACGCCTGCCTCGCTGGCTCCGGCAAGGAGCAGGTCTCCGAGGCGAGATGGCCGCTGAGCCCAAGGCCGAGTAAATCAGTCTTAGTTAATTCTTTTTCATCTCTTTGAAAGGAACCACAATGGCCCAGATTACCGCCGCTATGGTCAAGCAGCTCCGCGAGATGACCGACTCCCCGATGATGGAGTGCAAGAAGGCTCTCGTCGAGGCTGACGGCGACATGGACGCCGCTGTCGACGTTCTGCGTAAGAACGGCCTTGCCAAGGCTGCCAAGAAGGCTGGCCGTGAGACCAACGAGGGCGCTGTCGCCGCGTTCGTCTCCGAGGATGGCAAGACCGGCGCTCTGCTCGAGCTCTCCTGCGAGACCGACTTCGTTGGCTCCAACGCCAAGTTCACCGGCTTTGCTTCCAAGGTCGCTGAGGTTGTCGCTACCACCGAGCCTGCTGACGTCGACGCTCTGCTCGAGAAGCCGATGGGCGAGGAGACCGTTTCCTCCGAGCTCACCGAGATGATTCACATCATGGGCGAGAACATGAAGATCTCCCGCTTCGCTGCCCGCAAGGCCGAGAACGGCGCGCTCGCTTCTTACATCCACATGGGTGGTAAGATCGGCGTCCTCGTCGAGTTCGCCTTCGAGAAGGCCGAGACCGCTCAGGCTGAGTCCTTCAAGACCTTCGCTCACGACGTTGCCCTTCAGGTTGCTGCCGTCGCCCCGATCTGCGCTACCCGCGATCAGGTTCCGGCCGAGACCGTCGAGCACGAGAAGCAGATCTACATGGCCCAGGCTGCCGAGTCCGGCAAGCCCGAGGCTATCCAGGAGAAGATGGCTGTCGGCCGTCTGGAGAAGTTCTACAAGCAGTCCGTGCTCACCGAGCAGGAGTTCATCAAGGACAGCTCCCTCACCATCAAGAAGTACGCTGAGCAGGTCTCCAAGGAGCTCGGCGACACCATTACCGTCGTTGCCTTTGACCGTCTGGTCCGTGGCGAGTAAATAAGCTCTTGTAGCTGGTAATGAGCAGGCTGTGGGTTTTACTCACAGCCTGCTTTTTCATGGCTCTTATCAGAGCCTTTGATATCATATTGAGAGTCTAATTAAAGGAGGATCGCTTTGTCCGACATCCGATATAAACGCGTGCTTCTTAAGCTTTCCGGCGAAGCACTGATGGGCGACGGCCAATATGGCATCGACCCCAAGGTTACCGACCATCTTGCCAAGCAGGTCAAGGAGCTGCTAGCCGTTGGCCATGAGGTCGGCGTCGTTGTCGGCGGCGGCAATATTTTCCGCGGCATGGCCGGCGCTGCCGGTGGCATGGAGCGTGCTCAGGCCGATTATATGGGCATGCTCGCGACCGTTATGAACGCGCTCGCCCTGCAGGATGCCTTCGAGCACAACGATGTTCCCTGCCGCGTGATGAGCGCTATCCAGATGAACGAGATCTGCGAGCCCTATATTCGTCGTCGCGCCATCAACCACCTTTCCAAGGGCAACGTCGTTATTTTTGCTGCCGGTTCGGGCAATCCGTACTTTACGACCGACACCGCCGCGGCTCTTCGTGCGTGCGAGATCGGCGCCGAGATTCTGATTAAAGCCACCAAGGTTGACGGCATCTACGACAAAGATCCCGTCAAGTGCGCCGATGCTGTCCGTTTTGACAAGATTACCTACCACGAGGTTCTTGTCCGCGGTCTGCAGGTTATGGATTCCACGGCTACGGCACTGTGCAGGATAACCGTATGCCGATTTTGGTCCTCAACATCGATGGCGAGGACACCGTCAAGCGCGCGCTTTCGGGTGAGCCCGTCGGCACGCTCGTCTATCAGGAGGATTAAGCATGGCAGAGAACATCACCGCCCATATGGACAAGTCGCTCGAGTCCCTCAAGCATAACTTCTCCAAGGTCCGTACCGGCCGTGCCAATGCCAACATTCTGTCCGACATCACCGTCGATTATTACGGTGTTCCCACGCCGGTCACGCAGGTTGCCGCCGTCAAGACCCCCGAGGCCCACATGCTGCTCATCGAGCCGTGGGACAAGGCGCTCATCAACGCTATCGTCAAGGCCATCGGCGCTTCCGATCTGGGTATTACCCCCAACTCCGATGGCACCGTCGTTCGTCTGCCGTTCCCGGCTCCCACCGAGGAGCGCCGTCGCGAGCTCGTCAAGGAGTGCCGCGAGTACGCTGAGCAGGCCAAGGTGTCTATCCGTAACATCCGTCGCGACTTCAACAACAAGCTCGAGCGCGATGAGGAGCTCACCGAGGACGATGTCCGTCGCGAGCAGGCCAAGGTCCAGAAGCACACCGATGAGTATGTCGCCAAGGTCGAGGAGCTTCTGAAGGAAAAAGAAGCCGAGGTCATGGAGATCTAAGGTGCAATACGACGAGCATAAACTGGTCGAGTACTTTGCCGACGCCCCTGCGGGCGTCGGTTTTTCCGACCTTGACCTCAATAACATTCCGCACCATATCTCGTGCATCATGGACGGCAACGGTCGTTGGGCCACGTCGCGCGGTCTTGCACGCACTGAGGGCCACAAGGCGGGTATCGTCTCCCTTCGCGAGATTATTACTGCCTGCGTGCGTCTGGGCGTCGACGTGCTTTCGGCCTATGCGTTTTCTACCGAAAACTGGAACCGCCCGCAGCATGAGGTCAACGTCTTGATGCATCTGTTTGCCAAGACGTTTATCGACGAGCTGCCGCTTCTGAAGCGCGAAAATGTGCGCGTCGTCTTTTTGGGTGACATTTCCGCGCTGCCCAAGAAGACTCGCGACGTTTTTGAGCGCGGTCTTGCCGAGTGCGCCGATCACACCGGTATGACGCTGGCGCTTGCCGTCAACTACGGCGCGCGTGCCGAGATTACCCGCGCTGTCCGTCAGATCGCATCCGACGCTGCCGCCGGTAAGATCGATCCTGCCGCAATTGATGACGACATGGTGGCTTCCCACCTCTATACCGCCGGCCTTCCCGATCCTGAGCTTGTGATTCGCACCTCAGGTGAGCTGCGCCTTTCGAACTATCTGTTGTGGCAGGTGGCTTATTCCGAATTCTACATCACCGATACCTATTGGCCCGACTTTGATCGTTGGGGCCTTGTCGACGCCATTTTGGCCTATCAGGGCCGTGACCGTAGGTTTGGTGGACTGAGCAAGACCGAGGAGGCTTAATCGTGTCCGATCGTCCCAAGGCATCTGCTCCCAAGACGCCTGTGCGCAAAGCTGCCACTGCGGGAGCGCCTGCAGCGAAGAGCGGCACCGGTTCGTGGCTGGCGGGCTTTATTACCCGTGCCGCCGCCGGTATCGTCTACGCCGTTGTCTTTATCCTGTGCCTGGTTTTGGGTATCGTGCCCACGGCCATCTTTGTTTCTGTCATGAGCGGTCTGTGCTGTTATGAGTTTTTCCGTATGACAAGGCTCGATGGCAAGATGGCTAACGAGCGCATGGGTATCGCTGCCGCCGTACTCTTTCCGCTGTCGGCGTTGGGCGATTCGATGTTGCTGAATGCCCTGCTTTTTGCCTTGATGCTCGCTGTGGGCATTTGGTATGTCTGGTCGCCGCGTACCCGCATCTCTGATGTGGCCGTGACGCTCATGGGTCCCATCTACACTGGCTTTATGCTGTCGGCTATCGTGCTGCTGCGCGATGCCGTGCCCGGTTTGCCGCGCCCTGCTTTCAGTGGGCGTTTGCGCGTCCCTTTGGGTCTCCGATTCGTTTGCCTACATCGTGGGCAGCCGTATCGGCAAGCACAAGATGGTTCCCAAGATCTCCCCCAAAAAGAGCTGGGAGGGGTTTGCCGGCGGCATCTTGGGCTCGGTTTTGATTTGGCTCATCCTGTGGGCGACGCACTTCTACAAGCTCAGCCTGCCCTATGCGCTGCTGTGCGGCGTGGTCGTGTCCATTCTGGGCGTTATCGGCGACCTTATCGAGTCGCGCATCAAGCGCGGTGTGGGCGTCAAGGATTCCGGCAACCTTATCCCGGGCCACGGCGGAATGCTCGATCGTAGCGATTCGCTTATCTTCGGTTGCATCACCGCACAGCTGTTGCTGATGATCGGAGGCGTGCTGTAATGTCCTTCCAGACGATGTATGGCCCCGATGGACGCCTTCGCGTTGCCATCCTGGGTTGTACGGGCTCTATCGGCACCCAGGCGCTCGATGTGTGCCGCCAGCATGCCGATCGCCTGCAGGTGACGGCGCTGTCCGTTAATTCCAGCACCTCGGAGCTCGTTGCTGCTGCCCGCGAGTTCTCGGTTCCGGCGGTTGCCGTTGCCGATGTCGCTCATGGCGATGACGCCGTGCTGCAGGAGTTGCCCGAGGGCACACAGCTCGGCGTTGGCGCGCAGGCGGTTTGCGAGCTCGCGCGTCGCGACGATGTCGACTGCGTGCTCGTCGCTATTGTGGGCGCCGCCGGTCTCGAGGCGAGCCATGCGGCCTTGACCTCGAATAAGCGCCTTGCCCTTGCCAACAAGGAGTCCCTCGTCGTCGGTGGCGACTTGCTTATGCCGTTGGCGCAACCGGGCCAGCTTATTCCGGTCGACTCTGAGCATTCCGCCATCTACCAGTGCTATCTGGGGGAGAACCCGCGCGAGGCCCACTGCATTTGGCTCACCTGCTCGGGCGGTCCGTTCTTTGGCCGCACGCGCGACGAGCTCGATCGCGTGACGCGTGCCGATGCCCTCGCGCATCCCACGTGGGCCATGGGTGCCAAGATCACCATTGACTCCGCCACCCTCATGAACAAGGGCCTGGAGCGCATTGAGGCCATGCATCTGTTTAACTGCGACCTCGATTTCATTAACGTGGTCGTGCAGCGTCAGTCCAAGATTCACTCTATGGTCGAGTTTGCCGACGGCTCCGTGATGGCGCATCTCGGTGCATCCGACATGCGTATTCCCATCCAGTTCGCGTTCTCGTATCCCGAGCGTTGGGATACTCCGGCGCCTCGTATCGATTTCCGCGAGCTGGGGCAGCTCACGTTTGATGCTGCCGACATGGATACCTTCCGCTGTCTGGCACTGGCCGAGCGTGCCGGCAAGACGGGTGGCACCATGCCGTGCGTGCTCAATGCCGCCAACGAGGTCGCCGTCGATGCCTTCCTGCACGATGGCTGCAGCTTTACCGATATCGATCGCATTGTGGAATCCTGCATGGATGCTCACGATATGCAGGCGGTCGATTCGTTTGAGCAGCTTTGCGACATCGATGCGTGGGCGCGTGAAAAGGCTGCGCAGGTGCTCGTCGCAACCCGTTCCTAACCCATAAGGATTGCTTTTTCGTTTTATGGATACTGTTCTGAGCGTTCTCTCATCGGTCTTTTGGGGCCTGCTGATGCTTTCCGTCCTCGTGTTTTTGCACGAGGGCGGCCACTTTTTGGCGGCGCGTGCCTGCGGCGTCCGTGTGACCGAGTTCTATTTGGGCCTGCCGTGCCGCTTTGACATCCATTACACGTCGCATCGCATTGGAACCAAGTTTGGCGTGACCCCGCTGCTGCTGGGTGGCTACGCTGCCATCTGCGGTATGGATCCGACCGATGTCTCGTGCGCCGATCGCGTGCTCGCGGCTATCTACCGTCATGGTCGCGTGACCGTGGCCGACCTTGCTGTCGAGCTCGAGCTTTCCGAGGAGGATGTGCTCGAGGCTTGTGCTCTGTTGCTGGGCTGGGGCTCCATCGCACCTTGGTATGAGGAAGGGGAGAAGCCCTCACCGAGCTACTATCCCACCAAGTATCAGACACTGCCTCGAGACGCTGCGGGTTACACCACCTTTGACGGCCGCCGGTTCGATCGAGAGCATGCGACTGCCGAGGGCGATGTGTGGGAGCTGCCGTGCGGCGAGGCTGATTTCTTGGCGCAAGAGCGCTCGCACACCTATCTTGGCCAGGGCTTTCTCAAGCGTGCCTTTATGCTGCTCGCGGGCATCATTGTCAATATCCTGACGGGCTTTTTGCTCCTTATGAGCATCTATTCCATTGCGGGTGTCACCGTGCCGATCGATACCAACGTGATCGGTCAGGTTGACGATGGGTCTATTGCCGCCAAGGCGGGTATCGAGGCCGGTGATGCGATCCTTTCGGTCGACGGCGTCTCATGTTCCACTTGGATGGACGTCTACGATGCCATCGGCAAGGCCGCCGGTAAGGACGATATCGCTATTGAGTATGAGCGCGATGGCAAGCAGTGCTCGACCTCGGTCGCACTCAAAGAGGGCGAACGTCTGGGCGTTTATGCCTCTACGCAGGTGGTCCGTTTGGACCCAATCACCTCGGCGCGCCTCTCCTTTTCGTATGTTGCGCAGACAGCGGAGGGCGTGATGCGCCTGCTCCAGCCGCAGCATACGATGGAGATCCTCGATCAGTCCTCTTCGATCGTGGGTATTAGCGTCATGTCTTCGCAGGCAGCTGCTGCCGGTCCCATCACGTTCTTGTCGTTTGCCGCGCTCATTTCGTTCTCACTGGGCTTTATGAACTTGCTGCCTATCCCGCCGCTCGACGGCGGCAAGCTGCTAATTGAGATCATTCAAAAGATTGCGGGACGCGAGCTTCCGCTCAAGGTCCAGACGATTGTGAGCTATGTGGGCATCGCGCTCTTTGCGCTGCTGTTTGTCTATATGCTTCGTTCCGACATCCTTCGATTTATTCTGTAGGGGAGTGTTTGGATTGTCTTTATCCCATCCTTTGCCGCGCGAGCTGACGCGCCCCGTGCATGTGGGCGGCGTGCAGATCGGCGGCGGCGCGCCGGTCGTGGTTCAGTCCATGACCTGCACTGATACCGCCGATGCCCAGGCAACGCTTGGGCAGGTTCGCGCGTTGGCGCAGGCGGGCTGCGATATCGTGCGCGTGAGTGTACCCACCGAGGCCGCGCTCGAGGGCTTTCGTACTATCTGTGCTGAGTCCCCGGTGCCGATCGTCGCCGATATTCACTTTAACCATAAGCTCGCCATTGGTGCCGTTGAGGCCGGTGCTGCCAAGCTGCGCATCAATCCCGGCAATATCGGCGATTGGGCCAAGGTTGACGCGGTGATCGATGCTGCTGGTGCCGCGGGCTGTGCGATTCGTATCGGCGTCAATGCCGGTTCACTCGAGCAGGATATCGCCGAGCGCGATGACCTCACGCAGCCCGAAAAGCTCGTGATGTCGAGCGAGCGTTTCGTCAAGCACTTTGAGGACCGCGGATTTACGAACATTGTGCTTTCGGCTAAGGCCCATAGCGTGCAAACGACGCTCGATACCTATCGAGCCCTGTCGCGTGAGATTCCCCACGTTCCGCTTCACCTGGGCGTAACCGAGGCGGGTACCAAACTCCAGGGCACCATCAAGAGCTCTGTAGGCTTGGGTATCTTGCTTTCCGAGGCATCGGTGACACCATGCGTGTGTCGCTCACGGCCGATCCGGTCGAGGAGCCGCCGGTCGCTTGGGGTATTCTGCAGTCGCTGGGCCTGCGCCGCCGTGGTCCGGAGATCGTCTCGTGCCCTACGTGCGCTCGCTGCCAGGTTAACCTTATTCCCATTGCCGAGGAGGTCACCGAGCGGCTTAAGAACTACTCCGCGCCGCTTTCGATCGCCGTGATGGGGTGTGCCGTTAACGGCCCCGGCGAGGCTTCCGACGCCGACCTAGGCGTGGCCTGTGGACGAGGTCAGGGCCTGCTCTTTTCGCATGGCCAGATCATTGGTAAAGTAGCTGAGGACCAAATTGTCGACGCGCTTATGGCCGAGGTCGACAAACTTATTGAGGAGAAATAAATGACCCGAGCAATGTATATGTCTAAGCTCTATGCGCCGACGCTCAAAGAGGATCCGGCGGATGCCGAGCTAGCGAGCCACCGTCTGCTGCTTCGCGCTGGCATGATCCGCAAGGAGGCCGCCGGCCTGTATTCCTATCTGCCGCTCGCTTGGCGCTCGATCCGCAAGATCGAGAACATCGTGCGCGACGAGATGGATGCCGCCGGTGCTCAGGAGCTCATGATGCCCATCATGGTCGATGCCGAGCTGTGGCGTGAGTCCGGCCGTATCGATGCCTATGGCAAGGAGCTTGTGCGCTTTGATGACCGCCACGGCCGCGAGTTTGTGCTCGGACCCACGCACGAGGAGACCGTGACTGCCTGGTGCGCAATGAGTTGCGTTCCTACAAGCAGCTGCCAGTGAACCTTTATCACATCCAGGATAAGTTCCGCGACGAGTTCCGTCCCCGTTTTGGCCTGATGCGCGGTCGCGAGTTCATCATGAAGGACGCCTACAGCTTCTCTGCTACGCAGGAGAGCCTGCAGGAGGAGTACGACAAGATGAAGCAGGCCTATGCCAACATTTGCGAGCGCTGCTACATCAAGGCTCTGCCCGTTGTCGCCGACTCCGGCGAGATCGGTGGCGATACCTCCGTCGAGTACATGGCTTTGGCCGACGCTGGCGAGGCTTCGCTCGTCTACTGCGACGATTGCGGCTTCGCTGCCGACGATGAGGCCGCAAGCACCAAGGTCGTTGTGACCGAGGGTCCTGGCGACGGTACGCTTACCAAGGTCGAGACTCCGGGCATGGGCACCATCGAGGCCGTTGCAAAGTTCTTCGGCTTCCCCGAGAACGGCACGCGCAAGTCTCTGGCACTCCTCGACGCCGAGGGCAAGCCCGTCGTGGCCATTGTTCCGGGCGACCACGAGCTCAACGATTGCAAGGCCGAGCATGTCTTTGGCAAGGCCTATCGCATGATGACTGATGAGGAGCTCCAGACCTACGGTCTGCATAAGGGCTTTATCGGACCGGTTAACCTGCCCGAGGCATTCGCCTGGTGTGCGACGAGAGCCTGCGCGAGTCCAAGCAGTGGGCCTGCGGTGCCAACGAGGTCGATTATCACTTTACCGGTGCCTGCCCCGAGCGCGACTTTACCGTCGACGAGTGGGCCGACCTGGTAACCGTCGTTGCCGGCGATCCCTGCCCGCACTGCGGCAAGCCGCTCTCTGCTGCTCGCGGCATCGAGGTCTCGCAGGTCTTCCAGCTGGGTACCAAGTATTCCGAGGCCATGGGCGCCACCTTTATGGACGAGGACGGCAAGGAGAAGCCGCTTATCATGGGTTGCTACGGCGTTGGTGTGTCCCGCTCGCTTGCTGCCGTCGTGGAGCAGCACAACGACGAACACGGCATCGTCTGGCCGGTCTCCGTTGCCCCGTACGAGGTCGCGGTGATTCCGCTCGATCCCAAGAAGGAGGAGTGCGCTAACGTTTGCGACCAAATCGTCGAGGGCCTGTGCGCCGAGGGTATCGAGGTTGTCGTCGATGACCGTGACGAGCGTCCTGGCTTTAAGTTTGCCGATAACGACCTCATGGGCTTCCCGTATCAGGTCGTGCTTGGCAAGCGTGGCCTCAAGAATGGTACTGTGGAGCTCAAGGACCGTGCCACGGGCGAGCGTGAGGACGTGGCGATCGACGAGGTCGTCGCCAAGATTGCCGAGCTTGTTAAGGCGGCCCGCCGTTAATCGACGTTTCTGCTATTAGATGTAATTGCGGGGCTGCTCCGTATCTCTCTTAGGATGAGATGCGGAGCAGTCTATTTTGTTGGAATAAACTCGATGGGTAAAGAAAACCCCACAGCCCATATGAGCTGCGGGGTTTTCTTGTGCCTCCGATGCGAAATAAAACGCTCAGATATTACTGATAATCGACGACGTCGATCCAGTTCTTCAGGAACTCATCGTTCACGTTGCGCTTACGAGCGAGCTCGGAAGCGGCGACGATGCTCGTCCACTGACGCACGACCTGCATGGGCATGTCGGCGCGGTCGCAGTAGAGCTCCAAGTAGGCCTCAGCCTGGTCCTTGCTGTTGAGGGCGAAGAGCAGGTAGGTGGTGGCAACGTCGGCAGCAGGGGAGCCCTGGGTGGCGTGTGCCCAGTCGCACACATAGAGCTGGCCGTCGTCGCCGACGATGACGTTGGAGGGGTTGAAGTCGCCGTGGCAGACCTTGAACTCCTTGGTCATGCCGTCCAGACGCTCCTGAAGGTTGTAGCGCGTGGTGGCATTGAGCTGATCAAGGCTGTCGATCATGCGGGCGAACTTGTCGCGCTGACGGTTGAGCAGCGGGGAGGTATAGCCGTGGATCTCGATCTGGAGGTCGACGAACATCTCGAGATACTCACCAAAGCGCTGGGGCTCAGCAGTCATCTTCTCGGCAAGGGTGGTGCCCGGAACCTTCTCGGTCACGAGCGCCCAGCCGTTGGCGTTCTCGAGCTGGGAAACCTCGAGAGCCTTGGGGCTGCGGATGCCGCACTCATTGATGCGGGCAAGATTCAAAGCCTCGTTGAACACGTCGGAGACAGGCTTGGTCTCGTTAAAGACCTTGACGATCTTGTCGCCCAGGTCGTAAACGACCTTGTTGCCACGGCGGACGAGCTCGGTCTTGGAATCGGGTAGCAGCATGGTTGCATCCTTTCAACGATGCGATAGAAGCGACGGCGGGGGTGTGTGAAACACCCGTGCACCCCCGCCGTTAAAAACCGTGCTAAAACTAGCAGACGGCGTAGTCCTGAGGCTCGCGGCCGTAGTAGGCGTCCAGGTAGAGCTCCTTGATCTCGCTCATGAGCGGGTAGCGCGGGTTTGCGCCGGTGCACTGGTCGTTGAATGCCTGCTCGGTCATCTCGTCGAGGGTGTCGAGGAAGTACTGCTCGTCAACACCGTAGTCGGCGATGGTCTTCTTGACGCCGATGAAGTCCTTGAGTTCCTCGAGCTTCGTGATGAAGTTCTCGAAGACCTCCTTGTCGTCCTTGCCCTCGATGCCGCAGTACTTGGCCATCTCGGCGTAGTTGTGCAGCGCGTTGGGGTAAGGATACTGGGAGAAGGTACCCATCTTGACGGGAGCCTCGGCGGCGTTGTAGCGCATAACGCGGGTCAGGATGACGGCGTTGGCGAGGCCGTGAGGCAGGTGATGGAAGGCGCCGAGCTTGTGAGCCATGGAGTGGTTGAGGCCCAGGAAGGCGTTGGCGAAGGCCATACCGGCCATGCAAGAGGCGTTGTGCATCTCCTCGCGGGCATGCGGGTCCTTGGCGCCGTTCGTGAAGCTGGAGGGCAGGTTCTCGAAGACGAGCTTAGCAGCGCGCTCGGAGAGGCCCTTGGTGTAGTCGGAAGCCATGATGGAGACGTAGGACTCGATGGCGTGGGTCATGACGTCGATGCCGGAGGCAGCGGTCAGGCCGCGCGGGGCGGTCATGCAGTTGTCGGCGTCGACGATAGCCATGTTGGGGAGCAGCGCGTAGTCGGCGAGCGGCCACTTGATGCCGGTCTCCTTGTCGGTGATGATGGCGAACGGCGTGCACTCGGAGCCGGTACCCGAAGAGGTCGGGACGGCGACGAAGTAGGCCTTCTTGCCCATCTCGGGGAAAGTGAAGATACGCTTGCGGATGTCCATGAAGTCCATGGCCATGTCCTCAAACTTGCACTCGGGGTGCTCGTACATCATCCACATAATCTTGCCGGCGTCCATAGCGGAGCCACCGCCGACGGCGATGATGACGTCCGGCTCAAAGAGAGCCATCTGCTTGGCGCCGCGACGTGCGCACTGCAGCGACGGATCGGGCTCGACGTCGTAGAAGCAGTCGTGGGCGATGCCCATCTCGTCGAGCTTGGCCTCGATGGCGCGGGTGTTGCCATTCTTGAAGAGGAACTGGTCGGTGACGATGAAGGCGCGCTTCTTGCCCATGACGGTACCGAGCTCGTCGAGAGCGACGGGCGTGGAACCCTTCTTGAAGTAGACCTTCTCGGGAGCGCGGAACCACAGCATGTTCTCACGGCGCTCGGCCACAGTCTTAACGTTGATCAAGTGCTTCACCCCAACGTTCTCGGAGACGGAGTTGCCGCCCCAGGAGCCGCAGCCCAGGGTCAGAGACGGCTTCATGCCAAAGTTGTACAGATCACCGATGCCGCCGTGCGAGGACGGGGTGTTGATGACGATACGGCAGGCCTTCATGACGTGCTCGAACAGGCTGATCTTCTCGGCCTGGGCGGGGTGCACGTACAGAGAGGCGGTGTGGCCCGGGCCACCGGCGAGCACCAGGTGCTCGGCCTTGTCGACGGCCTCCTGGAAGTCCTTGGCGTGATACATGGCCAGGACCGGGGAGAGCTTCTCGTGGGAGAACTCCTCCTTGGCGGGGTCGGTGGAGGTGACCTCGGCGATCAGGATCTTGGTCTTGGCAGGAACCTCGATGCCGGCGAGCTCGGCGATCTTGGCGGCAGCCATGCCGGGAATGCGGTGATCGAGAGCGCCGTTCTTGAACATGGCGGCACGCAGGGCCTCCATCTCGGCACCCTGCTTGACGAAGTAGCAGCCGCGCTTCTGGAACTCGGCTTTGACCTGGTCATAGATGGTGTCGATGACGGTCACGGACTGCTCGGAAGCGCAGATCATGCCGTTGTCGAAGGTCTTGGAGTGGATGATGGAGTTGACGGCGAGCAGCACGTCGGCGGTGTCGTCGATGATGACCGGGGTGTTACCGGCGCCAACGCCCAGGGCGGGCTTGCCCGAGGAGTAGGCGGCCTTGACCATGCCCGGGCACCGGTGGCGAGGATGATGTCGACGTCGCGCATGACCATGTTGGTCAGCTCGATGGAGGGGACATCGACCCAGCCGATGATGCCCTCGGGGGCGCCGGCCTTGACGGCGGCGTCAAGCACGAGCTTGGCGGCGGCGATGGTGCACTTGGCGGCTGCCGGGTGCGGGGAGATGATGATGCCGTTGCGGGTCTTCAGCTGATCAGCGTCTTGAAGATCGCGGTGGAGGTGGGGTTGGTCGTCGGGATGACGGCGCCCACGATGCCGATGGGCTCGGCGATCTTGGTGATGCCGTAAGCCTCGTCGCGCTCCAGAACGCCACAGGTCTTGGTGTTCTTGTAAGCGTTGTAGATGTACTCTGCGGCGTAGTGGTTCTTGATGACCTTGTCCTCAAGAACGCCGCGGCCGGTCTCCTCGATGGCCATCTTCGCCAACGGGATACGAGCCTTGTTGGCGGCCATGGCGGCCTCATAGAAGATCTTGTCGACCTGCTCCTGCGTGTACGTAGCAAAAAGCGCCTGGGCCTCTCGCATCTGAGCGAGCTTAGCCTCAAGCGCCTCTACGTTGTCCACAATTGCGGGAGTAGTGTTTTCCGGTGACTTTTTCACCATTTGTGTCTCCTTGCGATCGGAGATTTACCCTACGCCTTGCATGATAGCAATAAATAATTCGGTGAGCGGTAAGATTCCTGTAAAAGGCACACTAAAACGCTTCAACAAACTGAAACGTTTCAACTAATTATCTGCCTGCTGCATCGCCCCGCTCATTGGGGACAGGCTTACATGGGTGCTTTCACTCATTTGGGACAGACATCGATTTGTCATTTTGTCGTTTTGGGCATGTTTTTGTCGTTCATTGTATATAAATAGGTCACAGGCTCAGCATTTCGCGTTGCTTCTCTCCTTTTAGGTGTTGCCTGTACAGTTTTGAAAGGAGAGATTATGCCCCGATGCGCCCGCGCCGTTTCGCTCACCGGCTATTACCACGTCTATGACCGCGGCAATTCCAAACAGATTATTTTTGAAGATGACTCCGACCGCTATCGTTTCTTATCGGACATCTCGGACAGGTTTGCTTGCCATGACGTGGCGGTGTTGGCCTGGTGCCTTATGGACAACCACTTCCATTTGATGGTTGATGACCCATTTGACAACCTTTCAAAGGCAATGCAGTGCGCGCTGACGGCCTATGCCAAGTATTTCAATGGGAAAACCGGAAGAACGGGCCACCTGTTTGATAATCGCTATTCGCGGGTCGCGGTCGAGTCGGACACGCAGGCGGTGCAGTTGCTCGATTATATCCATCTCAATCCCGTGAAAGGTGCGCTCGACTCGCTTGATGCCTACCGCTGGTCAAGCTACAAGGCATACCAGCTGGGATACGATCCCTTTGATATCTGCGATGCGGCCCCCATGCTCGATATTGTCGGGGGTTCCCGTCGCTATTGCGAGCATCTTAAGGAAGTTGCCGAGCGGATCTGGTCAGTTGAGATTCTTCCGCGTCGACGGATTCCCGACGAGGATGCCCTTACCGTCGCACACGAGGCCCTGCCGAGCATTGATCCTGCGCTGCTCAAGGCCCTGCCACGCCCCGAACGCGATGCCTGTCTGCTAAGGCTCAGGCGGGCCCATCTTACGGTCAAGCAAATTGCCCGTATCACCGGTATCGGCGCTACAAGCGTAACCAAGGCCACCACAGGCTGGAACGAGGCGGCCTGAGGTATGGATTGGGGCCGATCGATGCACTGTGAGCTTAGGAAAGCATTCATCTAAGTCTGTCCCCAATGCGTGAAAACACTCATGTAAGTCTGTCCCCAATGAGTGCAAAAAAGGCGCCCTCCGTAGGGGAGGACGCCTTTGGTAAGTTCTATGTGAACGCGAGGTCTTTGACCCGGAGAGTCCGAGGTACTTGTTGGTAAGACCTTATTTAGGAGCGCGCAACCTTGCCGGACTTGAGGCAGGTGGAGCAAACGTTCATCTTGCGACGGTGACCATCGACGACGACGTAGACGCGCTGGATGTTGGGGCGGAACTTACGGTTGGTGACGCGGTGAGAGTGGCTGATGGAGCGACCGGCAACGGGGTGCTTACCGCAAACTTCGCAAACTTTGGACATAACTGACCCTCCTTGGGCGACAAACGAACATGTCGCGTTAACAAACAAGCCTGAACTATAGCACAGAAGCAGCTCCCTGTGCGTAATCTACACAGAGATATTCCTCTTTTGGCGATAGTGCCCACGCCACGGCCCTGGACGTAGATCCGATTTGCGTGCAGCAGAGGGGATTATGCCAGCTCGCAACAAGGTTTTCAAGCTCGTCCCACAAATATATATAGGTTTATGGAGCGCCTGCGCCCGTTTACGGATTGCTCTGTATTTATGCTCGCAATTAAGCTCGAGGTTGGCTACACTATCCCTTGACCATTAAAGGGGTACGAGATACCCACATGGAATTACATTGCTGCCAAAGAGCAGCCCTTCCTGTGGGTGTCTGGTCCGCTTTGAGCGGTCGGGCATCTATTTTTTTGACTGTGTCAGCAGTCAAGACATGTGAGGAAGGAGATCGATGGGCACGACTTCCCCCAAGGCGGTCATCATGGACGAGACCGCCGTCAACCGAGCGATGACCCGCATCGCGCACGAGATTCTCGAGCGTAACGAGGGCTGTGAAGACCTCGCTCTGGTCGGCATCGTCACGCGCGGCGACCTTCTGGCAAAGAAGCTCGCCGAGGAGATCAAGGAGATCGAGGGCGTCGACGTTCCGCTCGGCAGCCTGGACATCAGCTTCTACCGCGATGACTATGCGACCAATTTCGCTCCCGCGATCCACGCTACCAACATTCCCTTCAGCGTCGACGGCAAGCGTGTCGTGCTGGTGGACGACATCCTGTATACGGGCCGTACCATCCGCGCCGCTCTCGACGCCGTAATGGACCTGGGCCGTCCGAGCCGCATTGAGCTGGCAGTCCTCGTTGATCGCGGCCACCGCGAGCTCCCCATCTCGCCGGACTTTGTCGGCAAGAACGTTCCCTCGTCGCATGAGGAGAACGTGCACCTATATATGAAGGAAGTCGACGGCCACACCGCTGTCGAGATTAATGACGTCGCGCCGGGTTCCCACGTGGCTCCGCGCCGCTGGGAGGTGAGTAGTACCGTGGCGTTCAACCATAAGCACCTGATCGACATTACCGAGTACTCCGAAGAGGACATCAAGCTCATCCTCGAGACGGCCAAGGCGTTCTCCGAGGTCAACGAGCGTGCCATCAAGAAGGTCCCCACGCTCAAGGGCAAGACCATCGTCAACATGTTCAACGAGCCCTCGACGCGCACGCGCAGCTCCTTCGAGCTCGCCGAGAAGCGTCTTTCGGCCGACAGCCTTAACTTTGGTGGCTCCTCGACCTCTACGGTCAAGGGCGAGAGCCTCGTCGACACCGTCGAGACCCTCAACGCATATAAGATCGACTGCATCGTCGTGCGCGACAAGCACGCCGGCGCTCCCTACATCGTCACGCAGAACTCGCCCGCAAGCGTCATCTGCGCCGGTGACGGCAAGCACAACCATCCTACGCAGGCCCTGCTCGACCTGTACACCATCTGGGAGCACAAGGGTGACTTCCACGGTCTGAAGGTCGCCGTCGTCGGCGATATCGCCCACTCCCGCGTTTGCGGCTCGCTGATCCCCGCGTTGAAGATCATGGGCTGCGAGACTTACGCCGTCGCCCCCGGCACGCTGCTGCCGCCGGCGCCCGAGGTCCTGGGCTGCGACCACGTGACGAGCGATCTCGATTCCGTCCTGCCTGAGCTGGACGTCGTCTACATGCTGCGCGTGCAGCAGGAGCGCCTCGAGGGTGCCCCGTTCCCGACCATTCGCGAGTACCACAAGCTCTTCGGCCTGACCAAGGACCGCGAGAAGCTCATGAAGCCCGACGCGATCATCTGCCACCCGGGCCCCATCAACCGCGGCGTCGAGTTCGATTCCTATATGGCCGACCACCCGCAACGCTCCGTCATCCTGGAGCAGGTCTACGCCGGTATCTGCGTGCGTATGGCTATCCTGTATCTGCTGCTTGGAGGTGCCGATAATGGCCTTGCTTCTTAAGAATGCCCACGTCGTCGACCCGTCCGTCGAGCTTGACGGTGTCGTTGACGTCCTGATTGACGGCGACAAGATCGCCGAGGTCGGCGAGAATCTCGCCGTCGAGGGGGCCGAGGTCCGCGACCTTTCCGGCAAGTACCTCGTCCCCGGCCTGGTGGATATGCACGTTCACCTTCGCGAGCCCGGCTACGAGGTCAAAGAGGACATCGAGAGCGGCACCCGCGCAGCTGCCAAGGGCGGCTTTACCGGCGTGTGCTCCATGCCCAACACCGATCCCGTCACCGATAACGGCACCGTCGTGGAGTTCGTCAAGTCCCGTGCTGCCGAGGTCGGTCACTGCCGCGTCTATCCGTCGGGCGCCATGACCCGCGGTCTTAAGGGCGAGGCCATGTCCGAGATGGGCGATATGGTCGCCCACGGCGCCGTCGCCTTCACCGACGACGGTCGCGGCGTGCAGGGCGCGGGCATGCTTCGTCGCTGCATGGACTACGGCAAGATGTTCGGTAAGGTCTTTATGAGCCACTGCCAGGACGAGGACCTGGTCGGCCACGGCCAGATCAACGAGGGCAAGGTCTCGACCCGTTTGGCTCTCGAGGGTTGGCCGGCTGCCGGCGAGGAGATCCAGATCGCCCGCGACATCGAGATCGCCAAGCTGACCGGTGCCAAGCTGCACATCCAGCACATCTCCACCGCCCATGGTCTGGAGATCGTGCGTGCCGGTAAGGCCGCTGGCGTGCAGGTCACCTGCGAGGCCACCCCGCACCACATGTTCCTGACCGAGAACGACCTGGACGAGACCTACAACACCTCGCTCAAGGTCAATCCGCCGCTGCGTACCGAGGAGGACGCCGAGGCTATCCGTCAGGGCGTCATCGATGGCACCGTCGACGCTATCGTCACCGATCACGCTCCCCATACCCCGTGGGAGAAGGCCCGCGAGTTCGAGCTTGCGCCCTTTGGCATGATCGGCCTCGAGACCTCGCTGGCGCTCGTGCTCACCGAGCTGGTCAATACGGGCAAGATGAGCATGGGCCGCATGGTTGAGCTTATGGCCATCAAGCCTCGTGAGATCCTGGGCCTTGATCAGGTTCAGGTCAAGGCGGGCTCCGTTGCCGACCTGACCGTGTTCGACACGTCCGCCACCTGGACGGTCGGCGAGGACGGTTACGAGTCGCGCGCCGAGAACTCCGGTTTTGCCGGCCGCACGCTTACCGGTCGTGCCACCGATGTGTTTGTCGGCGGCAAGCAGACGCTCGCCGACGGCTGCATCTGCTAGCATAGCCTTATCGCTTTTGTGCGCGGTGCCCTTGCGGTGCCGCGCTTTCTGTTCGTTTTGACCATGCAACCGCATGGGGGATTGGAGCGTCTATGCCCACACCTTCCACTGCACGCATGCACGACTTCGAGGTCGTCTCGAACCAGGAGATCGCCGACGGCATCTTCTCGCTCGTCATCTCGGCCCCCAAGCTTGCAAGTGCGCTCAAGCCCGGTCAGTTTGTGAACATCGCCGTGCCCGGCGATGCGTCCTCGCTGCTTCGCGTGCCCTGAGCTTCTATCGCGCCGACGCCGAGGCCGGCACTGTCGAGCTGTGGTACGCCGTCGTGGGCGACGACACCCGCCGTCTGTCGCAGATGGGCCCCGGTTCCACCTCTAACCTGCTGGGCCCTGGCGGCCGCGGCTGGCTGGTGCCCGAGGGCGCCAAAAAGGCGCTGCTCGTCGCCGGCGGCATTGGCGTTCCGCCCGTGCTCTGCCTGGCCGACATGCTTGTCGAGCAGGGTGTGGACGTTGACGTATGCCTGGGCTTTGGCACCGCGTCCAAGGCCGTGGGCGTCGATGAGTTCCGTGCGCTGGGAGCCACGGTCAACGTGTGCACCGACGACGGCTCACTGGGCACGCATGGCTTCTGTACCGATCCTGCCGCCAAGCTGCTCGGCGAGGGCGGTTACGACTACGTCGCCAGCTGTGGTCCCGCCGTCATGATGAAGAAAGTCGCCGCCGCTGCCGCCGAGGCCGGTGCGTACTGTGAGGTGTCGCTCGAGCGCATGATGAGCTGTGGCTTTGGCGCCTGCAACACCTGCAATGTCGAGACGGTCGACGGTATGAAGGGTGCTTGCATGTGCGGCCCCGTGTTCGATGCTTCCAAGGTGGTGGTCTTCTAGTGGGTACCGTGAACATGGCCGTCGATTTCGGCGGCGTCAAGATGCAGAACCCCATCAACACCGCAGCCGGTACCTTTGGCTACGGTTGGCAGTTCCAGAACTTCTTTGATGTTTCCCAGCTGGGCGCCATCACCACCAAGGGTTGCGCTGCCGAGCCCTGGCCCGGCAACCCCGCGCCCCGCATGGCCGAAATTCCCGGCGGTATGATCAACTCCGTGGGTCTTCAGAACCCCGGCGTGGCCGCCTTTGCCCGCGAGTCCGGTCCGTGGCTCGAACAGCTGTTCAAGGACGGCTGCCAGGTCATCTGTCAGGTTGCCGGTCACTCCGTTGATGAGTTTGTGCGCGCACTCGAGATGTATGTCGAGCTGTGCCCCTGGCTGCCGGCTACGAGATCAACGTGAGCTGCCCTAATATCGCCGCCGGCGGTGCCGCCATGGGCTCCACGCCCGAGGGCGCCTCTTCCGTTATGGCTGCCTGCCGCAAGGTGACTGATAAGCCGCTGTTCGTAAAGATGGCGCCGGTTAACGTCGCCGAGATCGCTAAGGCCCTCGAGACTGCCGGTGCCGACGGTCTTTCGGTCATCAACTCCATCCAGGGCATGGCCATCGACGTCCATACCCGCAAGTCCCGCGTGGCCAAGCCCAAGGGCGGCCTTTCGGGCCCGCTGTGCCACCACATCGCCGTGCGTATGGTCTGGGAGGTTGCCCAGGCCGTCGATATCCCCATCAACGGTGTCGGCGGTGTCATGACCGGCGAGGATGCGGCTGAGTTTATCCTGGCCGGCGCCACCTGTGTGTCGGTCGGCATGGCCAACTTCGTCGATCCGTGTGCCTCGATTAAGATTGCGCACGAGCTCGAGGCCTGGGCAGAGTCCCAGGGCGTGAAGGACATCAACGAACTGGTAGGTGCGTTCGAATGCTAGAGACCGATGCCCGCGACCGTGTTATCGTCGCCCTCGACTGCGACCGTGAGCGTGCGCTCGAGCTCGCCCATGAGCTTTCGGGCCATGCCGCCTGGCTCAAGGTCGGCATGACGCTCTATTACGCTGAGGGTCCCCAGATCGTCAAGACCTTTAAGGACCTTGGCTTTAAGGTCTTCCTCGACCTTAAGTTCCATGACATTCCGCATCAGGTGCGCGGCGCTGCCCGCTCGGCCTCGCTTGCCGGTGCCGACCTGCTTTCGGTCCACGGCCTGGGCTCGGGTGCTATGCTCGCTGCCTGCCGCGAGGGTGCCGAGGAGGCGCGTGAGGACCGCGCCAAGCTCGTCGCCATCACCGTGCTCACGAGCATGAATCAGGATGCCTTGAGCGAGATCGGCGTCGAGTCTCCCGTGGCCGAGGAGGCCGCCCGCTTGGCAAAGCTTGCTCAAGCCACTGGCATCGATGGCATCGTGTGCTCACCGATGGAGGCTCACGACATGCGTGAGCTGCTGGGTCCCGACGCGCTGATCGTGACCCCGGGCGTGCGTCCGGTGGGTGCCGCTCTTGGTGACCAGTCCCGCGTGGCGACGCCTTCCCAGGCTATCGAGCGTGGCGCAAGCCACATTGTGGTGGGCCGTCCCATCACCGGCGCCGACGATCCGGTTGCCGCCTTTGACGCTATTGTCGCTGAGCTGGTCGAAAACGTCTCCTAAAAGATTCCCCTAAGTCACCACTTTTGGGTCTCATTAGCACAAAATAGCCCCTTTGCCTGCGTAAACTTTCCCATCCTTTGTGTGGAATCGCAGGTCAGGGGCTTAACTTTGGGCGCAGTATATTGCACTTTTTGCGGGTATCGTCTAACCTATGGAGCCGCGATTGGGCATTTTGTACGTTCTACGTGCTAAAATGCCAATTATTGAATCAGATATAACCCAACTATTTGGAGGTACGAATGGCACTCCCTCAGCTTACCGATGAGCAGCGCAAGCAGGCTCTTGAGAAGGCTGCTGCCGCACGTCACGCCCGCGCTGAGCTTCGCGAGCAGATCAAGAAGGGCGAGAAGTCCCTCGAGTCTGTGCTCAACTCCGATGACCCCATCGCTTCCCGCATGAAGGTTTCCACCCTCATCGAGTCTCTCCCTGGTTATGGCAAGGCCAAGGCCGCCAAGATCATGGAGGAGCTCGGTATCTCCGCTACCCGTCGCGTCCAGGGCCTCGGCGTCCGTCAGCGCGAGCAGCTCCTCGAGCAGCTGACCAAATAAGTGAGCGCTCAGGATTCCAAGCTCTTTGTGATTTCTGGACCGTCAGGCGCAGGCAAGGGTACGCTCGTCACTCGTGTGCGCGAGCGCCGCTCGAACCTGGGCCTGACGGTTTCGGCTACCACGCGAGCACCACGCAAAGGTGAGGTCGACGGCGTCAACTACTTTTTTCTGACGCGCGAGGAGTTCGACCGCCGCGTGGCAAACGGTGAGTTTGTTGAGTGGGCCGAGGTCCACGGTAACTGCTACGGCACGTTGGTGAGCGAGGTCACATCCAAGCTCGCCTCTGGCGCATCTCTGATTTTGGAGATCGATGTCCAGGGCGCCCTGCAGGTGAAGGAGCGCTTCCCCGAGGCCGTGCTGATCTTTATCAAGCCGCCTTCGCTTGAGGTACTCCGCGAGCGTCTAGTCGGTCGCGGTACCGAGACGCCCGAGACGATTGAGCTGCGTATGGCAAACGCCGCCGATGAGCTTGCCCTTGCCGACCGCTACGACGACGTCGTGGTTAATGACGATCTCGACCGCGCGACCGATGAGCTCGTTCGCGTTCTCGATATGCATGAAAGGATCTGAGGTCCGTGTCCGTTGTAAAGCCTTGCATTGACGATCTTCTGGAGAAGACCGATCACAACCGCTTCCTGCTCGCTTCGCTTGCCTCCAAGCGCGCCTGCGACATCAATAGCATGCTGCGTGGCCAGCACAACCGCGTGCTTGCCGTCCAGGATGTCGATGACATCACCATCGGACTTTCCGGTGCCGATACCATCTCGATGGCTATGGACGAGATTGTCGACGGCGACATCTCTTACGACGAGGCTCGTTACGAGAAGGCGCTCGGCCACAAGGTTGCTGAAGCCTAAATGGCGGCTCGCGTCTGCCTAGTCCACTATCACGAGGTTGGGCTGAAGGGCAAGAACCGCGCACATTTTGAGCATATCCTCATGGATAACATCAAGGCGGCCTTGGCCGCCTTTTCCGTGAACGCCGTGTCTCGAATTTCCGGTTATATCCTCGTGACCTTTAACGAGCATCAGGCCGACGAGGCGGCGCGTGTCATCCGCACCGTCCCCGGCGTTGCCCGTGTGTCTTTGGCGTATCACACCAACCGCGACCCGCAGGAGTACTGCGCCGCCGCTGTGAAGGCGCTGCGCGAGTTTGGTTCCTTCGATTCGTTTAAGGTGCACGCCAAGCGCTCCAATACTGACTATGAGCTCACCTCGATCGATATCAATCGACAGGTTGGCGAGGTGCTGTGTGAGGCGTTTCCCGATAAAAAGGTCCAGATGCACGACCCCGACGCGATGGTGCACGTTCTGGTGGTTCAGGGTAGTGTCTACGTGTATGCGCGCTCCGAGCGCGGCGTTGGCGGCCTTCCGGTGGGTTCTGCCGGCAAGGTCGTGACGCTTCTGTCGTCGGGTATCGATTCTCCGGTGGCGACCTGGATGCTCGCGCGTCGCGGCGCGGTGTGCGTGCCGGTGCATTTCTCCGGTCGTCCGCAGACGCCCGACACGAGTGAATACCTGGTGCAGGACATCATCCGTGCGCTTGAGCCGGGTGTCCAGATCGGCCGCCTGTACGTGGTGCCGTTTGGCGACTGCCAGCGTGAGATTTCGGTCACCTGTCCCAGCAACCTGCGCGTGATCATGTATCGCCGCATTATGTATTCGGTTGCTGAGCGCATTGCACACATCGAGGGTGCCAGGGCCATCGTTACGGGCGAATCGCTTGGGCAGGTTGCCTCCCAAACGCTTGAGAACATCATGGCCGTCAACGAAGCCGTGAAGATTCCCGTGTTCCGTCCTCTCATCGGTTCGGACAAACAGGAGATCATCGCACGCGCCGAGGAGATCGGTACGTTCGATATCTCGACTGAGGCCGCTCCCGACTGCTGCACGCTGTTTATGCCACGCCGTCCCGAGACGCACGCTAAACTCGATGCCGTGCATGAGGCCTGGGAACTGTTTGATCACGAGGAGATGATTGAGCGTCTGCTCAAGCAGACCGAGTACATCGACTTCGAGAGCAACACGTACAAGGCCCCTAAGACCTTAAAACGCAAACATTCTGAGCTTGCTCCGCGTGAGATTTACCAAGATCACGAGTAAATATGTGCATAGACCGACGATGCGCCTGCATCGTCGGTCTTTTGCTATCTGGGCATTTTGCGGCTAAGTGTTCATTTGCTGACGTGTGCCTGAATAAATGGACATTATTTCGTAAGGTTTTGGTCAGCTTTTGGTTTGACCGCGAAAACCGGTGTGGACGTGCGGAAGCTGCGGCGTTCGTTTCCTGACACGATGGTGTTGGGAGGTTTTGCTATGGCGCAGCGCGAACAACACGAACGAGTCAAAAAGATGGACCGCTGGGCGGGCAAACTGCTCGGTCATAAGGCAGTGGTGATGGCGATACTGGTCGTCATTGCGATGGCGAGTGGACTGGCAATGGCGAACTTTGGCGGCGGTGCCGGCGGTGTGTCGTTTGAGCGCACTGATGGTTCGGGCACGTTAGTGGAGCCGGGATCCGGCGATGCTTCGAGTGGAAAGACATCTGAAGGCTCTTCGCCTAAGGCGTCTGCCGCGGCAGAGGTCTATGTCGATGTTGATGGCGCCGTGGTGTCACCCGGTGTATATCGCCTCAAAGACGGGGCGCGGGTGGCTCAGGCGATTGATGCCGCCGGCGGGCTGGCGCCCGAAGCAGACGTTACGGGGCTTAATCGTGCATCCAAGGTCACTGATGGACAAAAAATTCACGTTCCAACGGTAGGGGAGCAGCAGGTGTCCATTGCGGAAGCCGGTGTTGATGGTGGGACTTCCGCATCATCAGGCGTCGGTGGCGCAACAGCCTAGTAAACATTAATACGGCAAGCTCGGCAGAGCTGCAGACGCTCTCGGGAATCGGTCCCTCAATGGCACAGTCGATTATCGATGAGCGGACAAAGAACGGTGCTTTTGCTTCGGTTGACGATCTGATGCGCGTGTCGGGAATCGGCGAGAAGAAGCTTGCCAAAATCAAAGATTGCATCTGCGTATGAGTGCGACCGAGCGAGAGCACGTGATGCCTCCGCGGCCCCTGATTCCGTGGACGATGGCCATTTGTGCCGGCTTGTGTGCGAGCTGCGGATTGGTGCTTAACATGGCAGCCGATTTGCTGCTGGGAGAGCAGCCAGCGCCCGTCACATTGCTTATAGCCATTCCCATTGCGGCTGCGGTATTCGTTGTGCTGGCTCAATCTTGTGCGCGGCTTGCCCCTTTGAAGCGGTGGCTGTATGCCGCGTCCGTCGGTCTCATAGCGGGTGCGGTCGTTTCGGCGTGGTGGGCCGTGGGTGCGCTCAACGCCTCGAAGACGCTCGACGGTCGAGCGGCAAGCATTCTCGAGTTTGTCGTGCAGGGTGACCCATCCATAAATGACGACGTGTATTCCTATACCTGCGAGGCGCGCTCGGACGGTAAGAACTTGGCAACGGTTCGCCTATCGTGTGACCGTGAGTTCAAGGTCGGGGCGCACGTGCGTGTTATCGGTCGCGTGTCACGTTTTGAGAACGATGCGTATGGACGATCGCGCGTGCTCCGAGGCGAGGTACGCAAGGTTAAAGCCGTTCGGATTGTGTCGGTCGATGAGGGTTCTCCGAGGCCGCTGCTTCGGCTGCGAAATGGGCTGCTTGCGTCCATCGCGCCTGCGACCGACCCGGCGCGTGCGCTCATAGCCGGTGTCGTCTGCGGTCGTTCGGCCGAGCTGCGCGCCCAGCCGGCGGGCGACTGGTTTTCGGTGACGGGAACGGCGCATCTTATCGCCGTCTCGGGCAGCCATTTGGCTATCGTGGGGTTTGTAATCGAGGGTGTATTGCAAAAGACTCGGTGCTCACGTGGTCTTCAGCGGGCGATATTGGCGATAACGCTTGTGGGCTACGCTGCCTTTACGGGCGCGTCTCCCTCGGCCGTGCGCGCGTGCTGCATGGTGTTCGTGACGCTTGTCGTAAACGGCGCGGGGCGTCGTCGGCACGGCCTTTCGGCACTCTTCGTAACCATGTCCATCTTTGTGCTACTGCGGCCGACGGTGCTGTTCGAGATGGGCTTTCAGCTTTCATGCGCCAGCGTCTTAGCCATTCTGTGCTTTTGTCCCTATGCGACCTACGCTTTGGGTGAGCTAGGTGTGCCATCGGGCGTTGCCAGCGTGCTTTCCGTCACGCTGTGCTCGCAACTGGCGACACTTCCCATCACCATTCCTGCCTTCGGTACATTCTCGCTCATTGCTCCGCTTGCGAATGCGGTCATCGGTCCGGTGGTGAGCGTACTGCTCGCTGTGTCGATCGTGCTGGCTCCCTTTTCGCTCGTGGGACCGTTGCGGACTTGGGCGCTCGTTGTGCCCATGATTGCCGCCCGTTGCGCGCTGTTCTTCGAGCAGCTGTTTGCCGCCATGCCGGGTGCATCCGTGAGCGTGCCGCCCGATAGCATGTGGATTTACCTAGTGCCGTGTTTTCTGGCGGTTCTGCTGGTCTGGTGGCCGCGTCCCCGTGCACGTCCTATGGCGGTGGGGCTTGCATGCCTGATGCTCTTGGCTGCGATTCCGTACGTCTATTGGGATCGATTCGCTCCGCCTTCGGTGACGGTGCTCGATGTGGGCCAGGCCGATGCGATTCTTATCCGCCAAGGCGGCGCAGTTGCACTTGTCGACTGCGGGCTCGACGAGCGTGTGGTTGCGGCGTTGGTTCGCAATAACGTGCACCATATCGATGCCGTTTTTGTGACGCATTGGGATGAGGACCATTGGGGCGGTCTGCCTGCCGTGCTCGAACAGTTTTCTGTCGGAACGATTGCCGTGGCGGCGGATGCGCTGGAGGATGCTCCTGCCGAGGTATTGAACCGACCTGGCGTGGAGTATCGGCAGGTGCGCCGTGGGGATACAGTCGACATCGGCTCATTTTGCGCCCGCGTGATGTGGCCATTCGAGTCCGTGGATGGCGAGGGAAATGAGGACTCGCTTGTCCTGCTGCTCTCTTATATTCAGGAAGGCAAGGGCCTGCGTATGCTCCTCACCGGCGATGCCGAGCTCGACCAAGAACGGGAATTCGTGCAGGAGGTGGGGGATATCGATGTCCTTAAACTTGGGCATCACGGCTCTAAGGTTTCAGTCGATGGTGAGTTGCTGGACGTCCTGAAGCCCGAGCTTTCCCTCGCGAGCGCGGGCGAGGGGAATCGATACGGCCATCCGTCCGACGCCTGCATCGATGCCGTTAAGGAAGCGGGCGGCGTGTTCGCGTGCACTATCGAACACGGCGACATTACCGTCACGCCGACTGCGAATGGCTTTGCGATGCGATGCCAGCGACCGTGACGACGTCGTTGGCGTGTGGTGGGCCCCTGGGCTAGAATGGCACGGAGCGAATACGAAGGCCTGCGGGAGGGGAGCGCAATGTCCGAAACCGGTCTGCTGCCGGCATATCTGATCGTCGGTACCGACGGAGTCAAGCGCGATCACGCCGTCTCGCGTATGAAAGCGCGTCTGGAAAAGTCGGGTATGGTCGAGTTCAACCTCGACGAGCGCGACATGACCAAGGACCCCGATATCGAGTCGATTATCGGATCGCTTAACACCTTTCCGATGGGTAGTGAGTTTCGCCTGGTAATCCTTGATGGCTGCTCAAAGCTCGCCAAGGCGGTCTCGGAGCCGCTCGTTGAGTATCTGGCGAGTCCCAGCCCCACAACGGTCTGCCTCATCATCGCCGACTCGCTTGCCAAGAACACGCGACTATATAAGGCGATCGCCAAGATCGACAAGAAGGCCGTGATCGATTGCTCCGGCACCAAGCGCTGGGAGCTACCGCGCCGCGTGCAGCAGATGGCGACGCAGCACGGCAAGTCGATCTCGACGGCGGCCGCGAGGAACTCGTCTCGCGTTCGGGTGAAAACACTCGCATGCTCGATAACGACTTGGCCAAGCTTGCCCAGATGGTCGAGGCGCCCCAGATTGAGCTTGCCGACGTTGAGCGCTGGATTGTACGTACGGCCGAGGTCCAACCCTGGGACTTTCTCAATGCGGTCTCGGCCCGTGACATGCGACGCTCGCTCGAGCTTTTCAATCTATTGCCCGCCAAGAGCTACGTGTGGACCTACACGCTGCTATGCGGCCGCATCCGCGAGCTTATCGTTGCCAAGGCGCTCGATGCGCGCGGACAGGGTCGTGAGCTGGCCGCAACACTTAAGCTCCAGTCCTGGCAGGTCAAGAATCACCTGACCTGGGCACGTCGCTTTTCGATGGCAGAGCTCGTCGCAGCGCTCGAGGGTGCGGTCGACGTGGAACTCGCGCTCAAGGGTTCGGCCGATTCTCAGACCGCGCTTTTGCTCTGGATTACGAACATCTTGAGAAAATCGTGATGATACCTGCCTATTTGACAAATTCGTTCTATCCCTTTGAGGGGGAGCGTGCTATAGTAGGCGCTTGCATGACCTCACCGTGTCTCAGAGGTGTCATACATTTTTTGCAAGGAACTCGAAAGGAACTCCAGAAGTGGCAAACATCAAGTCTCAGAAGAAGCGTATCCGCACCAATGAGGCAGCTCGCATGCGTAACAAGGCTGTCAAGTCCGAGCTTAAGACGCTGACCAAGCACGTCCAGTCCGCCGTCGCCGAGGGCGACGCCGAGAAGGCCCAGGCTGCCCTCAAGACCGTCACCAAGCGTCTCGACATGGCTGCCGCCAAGCATGTTATCCACAAGAACCAGGCTTCCAACCGCAAGTCCGGTCTTGCCAAGCTCGTGAACAGCATCAACGCCTAAGTTGTAAATTTCACACCACACAGATTACGCGCATAAATGGAGCCTGTTTTATGGAACAGGCTCCATTTTTTGTACCGCTCGGGTAAGATAGTCCGCATGAATACTTCAATTGACATTTCCCACATCCGCAACTTCTCGATTGTTGCGCACATCGACCATGGCAAGTCCACGATCAGTGACCGCATCCTCGAGCTCACCCATACCGTCGACGAGCGCGACATGGAGTCGCAGCTGCTCGACACCATGGATATCGAGCGCGAGCGCGGCATTACGATCAAGTCCAATGCTGTTCGCGTGTCCTATGACGCCGACGATGGCGAGACGTATCAGTTCAATCTGATCGATACGCCGGGCCACGTGGACTTTACCTACGAGGTCTCGCGCTCGCTGGCAGCCTGTGAGGGCGCGGTGCTCGTTGTCGACGCCACGCAGGGCGTCGAGGCGCAGACCGTCTCCAACGCGACGCTCGCCATGAACGCCAATCTGGACATTGTGCCGGCCATCAACAAGATCGACCTGCCCTCGGCCCATCCCGATGAGGTTAAGACCGAGATCGAGGATGACCTGGCGATTCCTGCCGATGATGCCGTGTGTGTCTCGGGCAAGACCGGCGAGGGCATCCATGATCTGCTGGAGTCCATTGTCTTTTTGATCTCTCCGCCCAAGGGCGATGCGAACGCGCCGCTCAAGGCACTCATCCTGGATTCGTACTTCGACGAGTATCGTGGTGTCGTCGCCACGGTGCGCATCTTTGACGGTTCCATCAAAAAGGGCGATACCCTGCGCATGATGCAGGCAAAGGGCGACTTTTTGGTCGATGGCGTGGGCGTCAAGCGTCCCGCCGAGACTCCGGTCGATGCGCTGACGGTCGGCGAGGTGGGCTACGTGGTCACGGGCCTGAAGGACCCCGAGGCCGTGCGCGTGGGCGATACCCTCACGTGGGCGTCGAATCCCTGCCCCGAGCCGCTTCCCGGCTACCGCGAGGCTAAGCCCATGGTCTATACGGGCCTGTTCCCGATCGATAACAAGGACTATGAGAACCTGCGTGACGCGCTCGATAAGCTGCACGTCAACGACCCGTCGTTGGTGTGGGAGCCCGAGACCTCGGTGGCGCTCGGCTTTGGCTTCCGCGTGGGCTTCCTGGGCCTGCTGCACATGGAGGTCGTCAAGGAACGCCTGGAGCGCGAGTTCAACTTGGACCTCATTGCCACGAGCCCCTCGGTGGACTATCACGTCTACAAGACTGACGGCGAGATGATTGATGTCCGTAGCCCGCAGAATCTTCCCGAGGCCACGCGCATCGAGTGTATCGAGGAACCCTACCTCAAGGCTAAGATCATCTGCCCGCCCGAGTATACGGGTGCCGTCATGCAGCTCGCTATCGAGCACCGTGGCATTACAACCGACATGATCCATCTCACGAGCAAATCGGTCGAGATGCGCTTTGACATGCCGCTCGCCGAACTCATCTTGGACTTCTTTGACCAGCTCAAGAGCCGTACCAAGGGCTATGCCTCGCTCGACTACGAGTTCAACGAGTACCGTCCCTCCGAGCTCGTTAAGCTCGATATTTTGCTTTCGGGCGACGAGGTGGACGCGCTCTCGTTTATCGTCCACAAGGACAAGGCCTACGGTCTTGCCCGCGGCCTATGCGACAAGCTCAAGGAGATTATTCCGCGTCAGCTGTTCGAGGTGCCCATCCAGGGTGCTATCGGCAACAAGATCATTGCCCGCTCCACCGTCAAGGCGCGCCGCAAGGACGTGCTTGCCAAGTGCTACGGCGGCGATATTTCTCGTAAGCGCAAACTGCTCGAGAAGCAGAAAGAGGGCAAGAAGCGCATGAAGGCCATCGGCTCGGTCGAGGTCCCGCAGGAGGCCTTTATGGCGATCCTCAAGGTGGACGAGTAGGTCTATGGCGCTTTCCGAATATAGTCAGCGGCTGCTGGGCGCCTATGCCGAGCAGCCGTTCCTTATGGCTCCCATGGCCGGCGTGACCGACCCCGCCTACCGCATCATGTGCCGCCGTCGCGGTGCCAACCTTGCCTACAGCGAGATGGTGAGCGTGGCGGGCCTTGCCTATGCCAGCAACAAGACCTGGCGCCTGGTGCTACCGGCCGACGAGGAGCAGCAGATTTGCGTGCAGCTCTTTGGCTCTAAACCCGATCAGTTTGCGAGTGCCGTTGCCGCCGTCGAGGAGCGCGTTGGCGATCGTCTGTCGCTCATCGATATCAATATGGCATGCCCCGCCCGCAAGGTCGTTACCAAGGGCGAGGGCTCGGCGCTCATGCGCACCCCTGACCTGGCGGAGAAGATTGTCGAGGCCACGGTGGGTGCGGCACACGTGCCCGTGACCGTCAAGATTCGCAAGGGCTTTTATGCCGAGGACCGCAATGCCGCGACATTTGCCCAGATGCTTGAGGGGGCAGGGGCTGCCGCAGTCGCCGTGCATGGTCGTTGCGCCACGCAGCTCTACACCGGCCAGGCCGATTGGTCGGTTGTCGATGAGGTCGCAGATGCCGTCGAGATTCCCGTGATCGGTTCGGGCGACGTATTCTGCGCCGAGGATGCCGCGGAGCATCTGCGCAACTCGGGTGCCAGCGCGGTGTTTATCGCGCGCGGTATCTACGGTAATCCCTGGGTCTTTGGTGATGCTCGCGCTCTTGCGCTCGATGGCATACCGGTGCCGCCGCGCAGCTCCGTCGAGCGCCTGGACGCCCTGCGTGAGCACCTTACGCTGACGCATGAACTCCTGCCGCTCATGTCGCGTGCCCGCACGTACGCAAGCTGGTACTTAAAAGGCATGCCCCATGCCGCCGCTTGGCGTGCTCATGTGGTGCGCTGTTCCACTTACGAGGAGTTTATGGCGCTGGTCGATGAGATCGAGCGCGATGTGGTGGCCTGTGAGGCCGCCCTTGCCGCTGGCAAGTCGGTGCCTGCTCATCCGCTGGAGGCCTAATAGTGGCCGTTACCGCGCTGTACGTGCACGTGCCGTTTTGCGCCCAAAAGTGCCGGTACTGCGACTTTGACTCGCGCAGTTTTGCTCCGTGCGACCTGAGCGCTGCGCTCGATGACTATTTTGAGCAGTTGTTCGCGCGCCTCGATGCTTTTGGCAAGGCTGGTGCCCTTGACCAGATCCGCACCGTCTATGTTGGTGGCGGTACGCCGTCGCTGGCGGGGGAGCGCCTGGTGGAGCTGGCGCGGCGTATTCGTGCGTGGTGCACCCCCGTTGAGTTTACCTGCGAGGCCAATCCTGAGTCGTTGGCCACTGAGCTCGCCCCGGCGCTTGCCGAGGCGGGTGTCACGCGCATTTCTCTGGGCGTGCAAACCCTCGACAATACCGAGCTGGCTGCTATTGGCCGCATTCACGATGCTGATCGGGCACTTGCGGCTATCGCGACGGTCAAGAACGCTGGGCTTGACGCGTCGAGCGACCTAATGTGCGGACTTCCCGGGCAAACCGCAACGAGTTGGCAGCGCACGCTCGATGGCGTGCTGGCGGCGGCTCCGCATCATGTGTCGGTCTACCCGCTCACGCTCGAGGAGGGGACGCCCCTTTATCGCATGGCGTGTCGCGACGAGTCACTCGAGCCTGATGAGGATTTTCAGGCCGCATGCATGGACGCGGCGCGTGAGCGCCTGGGTGCGGCCGGTTATCATCCCTATGAGGTGGCAAGCTATGCACTCGACGGCCATGAGTGCGCCCATAACATTGCCTACTGGACCGGACGGGGCTACCTGGGCCTGGGTCGTTCTGCCGCGGGCATGCTCGACGCCGAGGATTTCGACCGTCTTGCAGGTTTGTTCCCCGGCGTGTCTCCTCGAGGCGATGCGTACCGCGTGCGTCTGGTGCAACGTGACGATGACGCGACGGCGTTCGAGGCCGAATATCTCTCGCAGCGCGAGGCTGCGGCGGAAGACCTGATGCTTGCTTGCCGCATGACGCGCGGTGTCGCGTCCGACCTGTTGGTTCGCGTGGCTCGTGTCATCCCAGCCGATGAGCTGACAGCTGCTTGCGATCGCGCGCTCGAATTGGGTCTTGCCACTTGGGTGCCCGAGACGCTCGGGGTCCATGAGGGACCCTTCACTTCGGCAGATGTCGTCGCGGGCCATGTTCGAGCTCGTCTGGCTCCGACCCACCTGGGCTGGCTCGATGGAAATGTTCTGTTCGAGCTGTTTTGGGATCTAGCTTAGGCCGCTCGGGTAGAATTACCGGAATATATACGCTGCTGTGAGCAGGAGGTTGCCGCGCATGGCGACGATGAACGAAAAAGATTACTACGAGATTCTGGGTGTCTCCAAGGACGCCACCTCGCGTGATATTCAAAAAGCCTTCCAGCAAAAGGCCCGCAAGCTCCATCCGGACGTCAACAAAGAGCCGGATGCCGAGGAAAAGTTCAAAGAGGTTTCCGAGGCCTACGCCGTGCTTTCGGATGAGCAAAAACGTGCGCGCTACGACGCCATGCGTTCTGGCAATCCCTTTGCCGGAGCTCCTACGGCTTCGCCCTATGGCGGCGGCTACGCCGGCAGCGCGGGCTATGGCAATCCCTTTGAGGGCGGCTTTCCTTTGGCGGTGCCTGGGGCCAGCAGCGTCGTGGGCAGGCTGCCTACAATCCCGAGAACGGCGCCAACGTCGTCGTCGATATTAAACTCGACGCCAAGGAGGCCAAGGGCGGTGCCCGCAAGACCGTCCGCTACACGCGCTTCGACACCTGTAGCAACTGCGGCGGCTCGGGCTCCGTTTCGTCTGAGCATGCCCATACCTGCCCGAGCTGCGGTGGCCGCGGGCACATCGACGTCGACTTGTCCTTCCTGTTTGGTGCGGGCACGTTCCAGTCGGTCTGCCCCGAGTGCGGCGGTTCCGGTAAGGTCGTGGCCGACCCCTGCCCTGATTGCGGAGGCAGCGGTCGTACTCGCGTAACCTCCGAGCAGACGATTGAGTTTCCTGCCGGCACGCACGATGGCGACGAGGTCCGCATTAGCGGCATGGGTCACGCCGGCACTAACGGTGCCGCTGGCGGTGATCTAGTCGGCCGTGCCCATGTCGAGGCCGAGCGCTTGGAAGGCAAAGCTCGTACCGGTTTTTACCTGATGGGCATCGTGGCGCCGTTTTTGGTACTCTCGGCCATCTCGGGCGTGTTCTCGGCCTTTGCGTGATGTGCTTTATTCCGTTTACCATGGGCCTGTTCATGGTGCTTTCGGACGGCGTGCTTCATCGCAGCCTGCTGTGGTGGAAGCGCGGTGCGATGCAGTTTGCCAACGGTTTTGCCAATGGCTTCATGTTCGCGCTCGTGTCGGTTTGGTTCGCGAGCTGCTCGCAACGGGCCATGCTTTCGCCTTACGGAATGCAATAACATCAAACCCTCTGTTTGCGGTTGGCCCAGCTTGGGTATAGGACGCACTGTGACAATAATGAAAGTCGGAAGGATTCGGTCGTGTCGGAAAATAGGGATTACTACGAGGTGCTTGGCGTCGACAGGGATGCCGACGCGCGGACGATTAAGCGTGCGTTTCTAAAGAAGGCCCGTACCGTACATCCGGATGTTTCGGACGACCCCGAGGCCGAGGCCAAGTTCAAGGAGCTCAACGAGGCCTATTCCGTTCTTTCCGATGAGCAGAAGCGTGCTAACTACGACCGTTACGGCACTGCCGACGGCCCTGGTGGTTCGGGCTACGTCGATATCAACGATATCTTTGGTGGCATGGGCATGGACGACTTGTTCTCCTCGTTCTTTGGCGGCGGTGCCGGCGGTGGCGCCCGCAACCGTCGTGAGCGTCGTCGCGGTCGCGACATGGCCATCTCGCTTTCGGTGACGCTCGAGGAGGCGGCGCTCGGCTGCAAAAAGACGATCAGCTATGACCGCCTTGCTCCTTGCGAGGACTGCAATGGCACCGGTAGGGCAGAGGGCGCACAGGAAAAGCAGTGCGGCCGCTGTCACGGTACAGGCTACGTCACGACGGTCCAGCGCTCGTTCCTGGGCCAGGTTCAGTCTTCCTCGCCTTGCCCCGACTGCCATGGCGAGGGCACGGTTATCGACCATCCCTGCGAGACCTGCGACGGTCAGGGCCGCACGCCTTCGCATGAAAAGATCGACATCGATATTCCCGCCGGCGTTTCGACCGGTCGCCAGCTGCGCGTGAGCGGCTTTGGCGAGGCCGGCCTTCGCGGCGAGCCCTCGGGTGACCTGATTGTCAACGTGCGCGTTGCCGACCATGAGCGCTTTAAGCGCAACGGTGACGACCTGTACCTGGTGAGCGATATCTCGATTGCGCAGGCTGCGCTCGGCTGCGAGATCGAGGTCGAGGGCATTATGCCCGACGAGGTCGTTAAGGTGACGGTTCCCGCCGGTGCCCAGTACGGCGACACCGTGAGCGTCAATAATTACGGCATGCCGCGCATTGGCGGTGGCGGTTCGCGTGGCCGCCTGATCGTGCAACTGCGCGTGGTCGTTCCCACCAATCTTTCCAATAAGCAGCGCGAGCTGCTCCGTGCTTTTGCCGATGAGATGGGCGATGACGTTGCTTCTGGTAAGAAGTCGGTGACCGACCGTATCAAGAGTGCCCTCGACGATATCCTCGATTAAGGAGCCCGCGTGCTCGCACCCCATATTTCCGTCGTCAACCTCGGCTGCCGTGTTAACCGGGTTGAGTCTGACCGTATCACTGCCGATCTTATGCGCCTGGGCTTTGCTATGGTGGAGCCCCAGGATGCCGACCTGATCGTCATTAACACCTGTGCCGTTACGGGCGAGGCCGAGGCCAAGACCCGTAAGGCCGTTCGTCATGCGCTGGCCTATCCGGGCGAGCCTTACGTGGTCGTAACCGGCTGCGTCGTCAACCTGCATCCCGAGGAGCTGCTGGAGCTCTCCGATCGCGTGATCGCCGAGCCGTCCAAGATTGACGTCGCCGAGCGCGTCTGCGAGGTGCTGGGTGTTGAATCCGATAGCGTGCCCGCCTGCAGCGATGGCGACGTGGTCGATGTGCTCGGTCGCTCTCGCTTGGGCGTGAAGATTCAGGACGGCTGCAACCATCGCTGCACCTATTGCATTGTGTGGAAGGCACGCGGCCCCGAGCGCTCCGTGCCCGTCGAGTCCGTGCTCGAGCAAGTTCGCGAGGCCCAGGAGGCCGGCGTGCCCGAGGTGGTGCTGACCGGTGTGAACCTGGGTGCCTACGATGGCAAGAGCGCGACCGACGAGCATGTCGAAATCGATGAGCTGCTCGAGGCCATTATGGAGCGCACATCTATTCCGCATGTGCGCATTTCCTCGGTCGAGCCCATGGATATCTCTGAGCGCCTGCTTAAGGTTATGGCGCGCTATCCGCAGCGTATCGCCCCGTATTTGCACCTGCCCGTGCAGTCCGGCTGCACGGCGACCTTGCATCGCATGGGCCGTCCCTATAGCGCCGAGGCGTTTGAGGATACGGTGCGCATGATTCGCGCCAACTTGCCTCAGGCGTCCCTTTCGTGCGACGTCATCGTCGGTTTTCCCGGTGAGACGGATGAGGAGTTCGAGGAGTCGCTGGCGCTATGCCGTCGCGTGGGCTTTTCGCGCATGCATGTGTTCCGCTACAGTAAGCGTCCCGGCACACTTGCCGCCGATATGCCCGACCAGGTACCGCCAGAGGTTATGGCTGAGCGCAGCCGCCGTATGCGGGCCGCGGCGCAGGAACTCGCCATCGCCGACGCTCGTCGTCGCGTGGGAACCGTTGAGCGCGCCGTGCTCGAGTATGGTGACAACCTGACGCTCGGCTCGTTCCATCATGCCCGTCTTGACGATACCTGTGGACTTACAGCCCCGTGCCTGCTCGATGTTGCTATCATCGAAGTCGATGATTCCGGCTTGGTCCATGCGCGCAGGGAGGTTCATGGAAGCCTCGAAGATTAGACTTACCGTTCCCGAGGGGATTGATCCCTCGCGCGTTTTGGGCGCCGGCGACGGCGTCCTTCGTGCGCTCGAGAGCTTGGTTCGCTCCCATGTGGTCGCCCGTGGCGATAGCATCGCCGTGAGCGGTGACCCGGACGAGGTCGAGCTCGTGGCGCGCTTTTTCGAACACGCTTTTCGCGAGGCGGCCGCCGGGCGCACACTGTCTGCCGACGATGTCTCTCGCTGCCTGGCCGTCTTGCGCGACGGTGAGCACGAGGCTACGTCGCTTCGCGATGACGTGCTGCTTTCGTATCGCGGCCGCGTCATTCGCCCCAAGACGCTTGGGCAAAAGCGCTATGTGGATGCCATTCGTTCGCATACCATCACCTTTGGCTTGGGTCCTGCCGGTACCGGTAAGACCTATCTGGCCATGGCGCTCGCCGTTGCCGCGCTCAAGCGCCATGAGGTGGGCCGTCTGATCTTGACGCGTCCGGTTGTCGAGGCGGGGGAGAATCTGGCTTTTTGCCCGGTACCCTCGAGGAAAAGATCGATCCCTATATGCGTCCGCTCTACGACGCCCTTTTTGACATGATGGATCGCGAGCGCACCGATGAGCTTATGGAGCGTGGCGTGATCGAGATCGCCCCGCTTGCCTACATGCGCGGCCGCACGCTGAGCGATGCCTTCGTGGTGCTCGACGAGGCGCAAAATACCACGCCCGAGCAGATGAAGATGTTCCTGACGCGCCTGGGCTTCAACTCCAAGTTTGTGATTACCGGCGACCTGAGTCAGCGCGACCTGGTGGGTCGTCGTGGTGGCTTGGCGGATGCCGAGAAGATTTTGGGCCGTGTCGACGATGTCGCATTTTCTCACCTGGAGCGCGCCGATGTGGTGCGCCATGCCCTGGTGGGCAGGATCGTCGAGGCCTATGATGCGTATGATGACGTGCGTGAGCAGCGCTCGCGCGACCGAAAGGAGTCCCGTTGAGTGTATTGATCAGCAACGATGCCGAGCTCGATACGCTGCTCGACGCGCAGGAGGTGGAGCACATCTGCCAGTTCGTGCTTGCCGCCGAGGGCGTTGAGCGTGAAGTCGAGATTTCCCTTTCGTATGTCGACGAGGACGAGATGCACGAGCTCAACCACGAGTGGCGCGGTATCGACCACACCACCGATGTGCTCTCGTTTGAGTGCGATTCGGCCTTTGACGATGACATTCCCGCCGATGAGACGCTCGAGCTCGGCGATATTATCTTGGCCCCGCAGGTTATTGCCCGTCAGGCCCCCGGTTTTGGCAATAGTCCCGCTGACGAGTGCCGTCTGATGCTCGTACACGGAATGCTGCACCTGCTGGGCTATGACCACATCGAGGACGACGAGGCCGAGGTCATGGAGGCCCGCGAGGACGCCATCCTGCGCGATCTGGCGCTCGAGCGCGGCGAGGACCCCAAGCTAGTCCACGTCGGCCCCATCACCAACCATGCCCACGACTAGGAGCCGTCTATGATTCCCGGATCGAACAAGGACCATCCGTCCTTCTTAAAGTCGTTTTCTTACGCCATGGAGGGCTTCGTCACCGCCGTCAAGACCGAGCGCAACATTAAGGTCATGCTCGTGGCGGGCGTGTGCACCGTCATTGCCGGCTGCATCGTGGGGCTCGACATTGCCGAGTGGGCCACGATTATCATCTGTTGTGGCCTGGTGATTCACGGCGAGCTGTGCAATACCGCCATGGAGGCGATCGTCGACCTGGCGACCCAGGAGCTTCATCCGCTGGCGAAGCGCGCCAAGGATATCGCCGCTGCTTCCGTGTACGTTCTTTCCATCACCGCCGCGATTGTGGGCTTGCTGGTATTTGCCCACGCGCTCGGCTTTATTTAGAAAGGGATTCCCATGTCCGACAATATGCAGTCTACCGATGAGATTTTGGACGACGAGTCCCTGGACGCGGTGGATACCGAGGAGCTCGAGGATGTCGAGGAGTTCGACCCGTTTGAGGGTATGAGCGACGAGGAACTCGACGCCCTGTGCGACGAGGATGAGAACCTCGCGGGCTTTGGCGACGTGGAGCCCGGTTTCCGCAGCGGCTTCGTGGCCCTGGTCGGTCGCCCCAACGCCGGCAAGTCCACGCTGCTTAATGCCTGCTATGGCAAAAAGGTCGCCATCACCTCGCCTGTGGCCCAGACGACCCGCCGCCGCATGCGCGCCGTCGTCAACCGTCCCGGCTACCAGCTGGTCTTTGTCGATACCCCGGGTATTCATAAGCCTAAGGACGGCCTGGGTTCCGAGCTCAACAAGAGTGCGTTGTTCGAGCTGAACGATGTCGATGTCGTCGCGTTTTTGATTGATGCCACCAAGCCCATCGGCAGGGGAGACGCCTGGGTTGCCGAGCGCGTCAAGAACGCTCGTTCCAAGAAGGTCCTAGTGCTTACCAAGGCCGATGAGGCCGACCCCGCACAGGTCATGGAGCAGCTTAAGGCCGCCCACGAGCTCATGGAATATGACGACGAGATCGTGACGTCGTCGGTCAAGAACTTCAACGTCGATGCCTTTATCGAGACCGTTGCGCACTTTTTGCCCGAAGGCCCGCGTTGGTTCCCCGAGGACATGGGCACCGACGCTTCTGACGAGACGCTCGTTGCTGAGTTTGTGCGCGAAAAGGTTCTGCGCCGCACCCGTGATGAGATCCCGCACTCCGTTGGTGTGATCTGCGATGCGCTCGAGCAGACCAAGAAGGTGCTGCGCGTGCACGCCGCCATTTATGTCGAGCGTGAGGGCCAGAAGGGCATCATCATCGGCAAGGGCGGCGAGATGATCAAGCATATCGGTATCGACGCCCGTCGCGATCTTGAGCGCATCTTTGGCACGCAGGTCTTTTTGGAGCTGGACGTGAAGGTCAAGGCCGGCTGGCGTGACGACGAGGCCCAGATTCGCCGCTTTGGCTATAACGCCGAGGACTAAGGACGCGCGGCGCGCATGGCAGGCTCCCGGACATATCACACCAAGGTGCTCGTCCTCGACAAGACGAAGCTCAAAGAGACCGACCTGATCTTGACGATGCTTGACGAGCGGGGTCGGCAGGTTCGTGCCGTGGCAAAGGGCGCGCGCAAACCCGGCGGGCGCTTGGCGGCGCGCTGCGAGCTGTTCTGTACGGTCGATATGCTGCTCGCACATGGACGGTCACTCGATGTGGTTTCTCAGGCCGAGCTTATGGAGGCGCCGCTCGGCGCTGCGCCCGATTACGAGACGACCTGCGCCGCAAGCGCGATCGCCGAGGTCGCGCGCGTGTGCTCGTTCGAGGACGCCGAGGACCCGTTTACCTTTGCCATAACGCAGCGAGCACTTGCCCTGGTGGGCAGCGGGCTTGACACGGCACATATGGACCTACTTGTGGCGGCATATGTCTTTAAGCTGCTATCGCACGTTGGCTATCGTCCCGATTTTTCGGCCTGTGTGCTGTGCGGAGACCCCATGCTGTCGTATTTTTCAGCCCAGGCGGGCGGTCTCATGTGCGGGTCGTGCGCGTCGAGCGTTCCAGGTGCCGAACTGGTGTCGACCGGTGAGACCGCATGGCTGCGCGCCCTCATGTCCATGACCTTCGATGCGCTCATGGCCGAGCGAATCGACCCGCATACGGCGGCATTCCTGCTCGGGCTTTCGCATGTTTGGGCTGCGACGCACACCGATCAGCGCCTCCGCGCGATGGAATTCATGTTGGGTCGGTGATGATGCGCAGGCGCGGGCTGCTTGTGGTAACATACCGACCTGTTGGTACCTCGACCTTGGTTGTTCGCTCCACCGGCGGCTTCCCAGTCCGAGGCGAATCGAGTCGCCCGTGGGCGACGCAAAACGAAAGGTGAAACAATGACTGTTTCCAAAGAGCGCAAGGCGGAGCTGACTGCCCAGTTCGGTAACACCCCGGTCGACACCGGCAACCCCAAGGTTCAGGTCGCCATCCTGTCCGAGCGCATCAAGGAGCTGACCGAGCACATGAAGTCCCACCAGAAGGACTTCCACACCCGTCGTGGCCTGCTCATGCTCGTCGGCCGTCGTCGTCGTCTTCTCTCCTACATCAAGAAGAACGACATCGTCGAGTACCGTGAGCTCATCAAGGCTCTGGGCATCCGCGACAACATCCAGTAGGATTTGTACATGCTAAGAGCGTCCTGCGCAGCGGGGCGCTCTTTTTGTGTAAGGGCGCGAACAATCACGCTCTGAAGCGTGGCGGGGGCAGGGGGCCCGCGTCACATGAGAAGCCCGCAGACAAGGGGTCTGCGGGGTTAAGGAGAACAATGACACTCGTATCCAAGACCTTTGAGCTGTACGGCAAGACCTACACCTTTGAGTCGGGCGAGCTTGCCAAGCAGGCCACCGGCGCCTGCCTGGTCAAGCAGGGCGACACCACGATGCTCGACACCGTGGTCGTCTCCAAGGAGCGCAAGAACTACGACTTCTTCCCGCTGACCGTCGACTTCAACGAGAAGATGTACGCAGCCGGCCGCATCCCGGGTGGCTACCTCAAGCGTGAGGGCCGTCCCAGCGAGAAGGCCACGCTCACGGCCCGCATGATCGATCGCCCGATTCGCCCGAGCTTCCCGGATGGCTTCCGCAACGAGGTGCACATCGTCGCCACCTCGCTCGTCGCCGACCAGGTCAACCCCTTCGATGTCATCAACGTCATGGGTGCATCCCTGGCCATGACGCTTGGCGGCGTGCCCTTCGAGGGCCCGCTTGCCTGCGTGCGCATCGGCCGTAACGTGGAGACCGGCGAGTTTATCGTCAACCCCACCTACGAGGAGCGCGAGAACTCGGATCTGGACCTGGAGCTGGGCGGATCCGCCGACTTCATCTCGATGGTCGAGGCCGGCGCCGAGGAGATCTCCGAGGACGACATGCTCGCCGCCATGAAGTTTGGCCAGGAGGCCCTTGCCGCTTTCTGCCAGGCTCAGGACGAGTTCGTCGCCGAGTGGGAGCAGGTTAACGGCCCCATCGTCAAGAAGGAGTACCCGCTCGACCAGCCCGTCGAGGAGGTCCAGGAGCGCATCTTCGCCCACTACGACGAGATGGCAGCCGCCCTTCGCGACGCCGACAAGCTCTCCCGTATCGGTAAGGTCGAGGCTCTGAAGGAGTCCATCCGCGCCGAGTTCACCGAGGAGGAGCAGGCCGCTTGGGAGCGCGAGATCCCCGTGGCGCTCAAGAAGCTCGAGAAGAAGGCCATGCGCACCATGGTCGTTGAGACCGGCGAGCGCGTCGACGGTCGTGCCGCCGATGAGATCCGTCCCATCATGGTGAAGGACAACTACCTGCCGCTCGTTCACGGCTCCGGCCTGTTCCAGCGCGGCCAGACCCAGGTGCTTTCCGTCCTGTCGCTCGGCATGCTCAACGAGGGCCAGCGTCTGGATACCATCGAGCCCACCGAGGGCAAACGCTACATGCACCACTACAACTTCCCGCCGTTCTGCACCGGTGAGACCGGCCGCATGGGCAGCCCCAAGCGCCGCGAGATCGGCCACGGCAATCTAGCCGAGCGCGCTCTGCTTCCGGTGCTCCCCGACGAGAACGAGTTCCCCTACGCCATCCGCGTGGTCTCCGAGGTCATGGAGTCCAACGGCTCCTCTTCGATGGCTTCGACCTGCGGCTCCACGCTCGCCCTTATGGACGGCGGCGTGCCCATTAAGCGCCCGGTCTCCGGTATCGCCATGGGCCTGATTCAGGAGGAGGGCAAGACCGTGGTCCTGTCCGACATCCAGGGTCTCGAGGACTTCCTGGGCGACATGGACTTTAAGGTCACCGGCACCACCGAGGGCATCACCGCCCTGCAGATGGACAACAAGGCCACCGGCCTCACTTTCGACATCCTGGCCCGCGCTCTGCAACAGGCCAAGGAGGGTCGCGCCTTCATCCTGCAGAAGATGCTCGATGTGATTCCCGAGCCGCGCCACACCACGCGCAGCACCGCTCCGCGCATCGTTTCCATCCAGGTTCCGACCGACAAGATCCGCGACGTCATCGGTTCCGGCGGTAAGGTCATCCGCGGCATCCAGGACGAGACCGGCGCCTCGGTCGACATCCAGGAGGACGGCACCGTCTTTGTCGGCGGCACCGGCGAGTCCGTCGACCAGGCCGTTGAGCGCATCAAGCTCATCATCAAGGTTCCCGAGCCGGGCGAGGAGTACACCGGTCGCGTGGTCTCCATCCAGCCCTTCGGCGCCTTCGTCAACCTGCTGCCCGGCAAGGACGGCCTGCTGCACATCTCCCGCGTCGCCAAGGGCCGCGTGGAGAAGGTCGAGGACGTCCTCAACGTGGGCGACGAGGTCAAGGTCGTCGTCATCGAGGTCGACGATCGCGGCAAGATCTCGCTCGATCGTCTCGACAAGCCCGAAGCCCCGGCTCGCGCCGAGGGTGCCTCCGAGGGCGACGGCGAGCACTTCCAGCGTCGTGAGCGTCCGCGGTCCGTGAGCGCTCCGAGCGCAGCGACCGTCCGCGCCGTCCCGGCGACAACGGAGGCCGCAAGCCCCGCCGTCACCACGACGCCGAGTAACAGCCGTACATAATCAGCTCAACAAGGGCGACTCCGGACAGGGGTCGCCCTTTTGCTTGTGCCCGGGAGGGACGCATATGAAGTTTCCTGCTCTACAGTCCTGCGAAGACGGAAAGCACATTAAGTGCTTTCCTTTGCGTGCGGAACTCGCGATAAACTTCATATGCGTCCCTCCCGGACACAAGCAAAAGGGCTTGTTAGTGCCGATCGATATTTAGTTAGACAGTCTTATCAGTAGTCAGATTTCAGATCTGTAGATAGACACAACAGCATATCTCAAGATAAAACCGACCAAAATAAACCTGTCCCTTTTTGGTAGGTTCCCCGCGAGGGCGGGCACGGATGAAGTTTATCGCGAGTTCCGCACGAACAGGAGGCCACTTAATGTGGCCTCCGTCGTGAGCAGGACTGTAGAGCAGGAAACTTCATCCGTGCCCGCCCTCGCGGGGAACCGGCGGGATACACAGGTTCAGATGGGGCTTTGATGCATGGGTGGTCTGTTGTTGTGCAAATGGGTATCATACTGTGGTTATTGCATTGATTCGGCGATGCATGTTTGTACGTTCCCGGCGGTCGGTTTGCCAGAAGCGCCCCGTCGGTTGTTCCAGACCCGTTTCGAAGAAAGGAAACCACACGAACCTATGGCAGCTAAAAAATCATCTCCTTTGAAGATCATTCCGCTCGGCGGCCTTGACGGCATCGGCAAGAACATGACGGTCTTCGAATGCGGCGACGACATGGTGCTCGTTGACGCTGGCCTCATGTTCCCCGACGATTCCCAGCCCGGTATTGACCTGGTGCTTCCCGACTACACCTATGTTCTGGAGAACGAGGAGAAGCTCCGCGGTATCGTCGTTACCCACGGCCACGAGGACCACACCGGTTCGCTTCCGTACCTGCTGCAGGACCTCAACAATAAGGTGCCCATCTTTTCGAGCAAGCTGACGCTTGGCTTTATCGAGGGCAAGCTTTCTGAGTTCCGCATCCGCGCACCCAAGTTCCGCGAGGTCAAGGGCGGCAGCCATGTCAACCTCGGCGGCATCTCGCTCGACTTCTTCTCGATGACGCACTCCATTCCCGGCGCTCTGGGCGTGTTCATCCGCACCAACCAGGGTACCGTTATGCACACCGGCGACTTTAAGCTCGACCAGACGCCCATCGACGGCGTCACGCCCGACTATGCCGCTATCAGCCGCTTTGCCAAGCAGGGTATCGACCTGCTGCTTTCCGACTCCACCAACGCCACGGTTCCCGGCTTTACCAAGTCCGAGGCCGAGGTTGGTCCCAACCTGCTGCACGCCATCAAGAACGCGCCGGGTCGCGTGTTCGTCGCGTCGTTCTCGAGCCACATCCATCGTTTGCAGCAGATCTGCGATGCCGCCCGCAAGTGCGGCCGTAAGGTCGTTGTGACCGGTCGCTCCATGCTCACTAACACCCGCGTGGCGCGCGAGCTTGGCTACCTCAACATCGACGACGCCGATATCATCGATGCCTTTGACATTGATAACCTGCCTGACGACAAGATTGTCGTCATGTGCACCGGTTCGCAGGGCGAGCCGCTGTCGGCCCTGTCCCGCATGGCCAATGGCGAGCACAAGACGCTCTCCATCCACGAGGGCGATACCGTCATCCTCTCGGCAACTCCCGTTCCCGGCAACGAGAAGGCCGTCCAGCAGGTCGTCAACAGCCTGGCCAAGCTCGGCTGTGACGTGTGGGATAAGAACCGCGCTCTCGTTCACGTCTCCGGTCACGGTAGCCAGGAGGAGCTCAAGCTCCTGATGGCCATGGCCAAGCCCACGTACTTTATGCCGGTTCACGGTGAAGCCGTGCATCTGCGCGCCCATGCCCAGCTGGCCCGCAAGATGGGTCTCAAGGACGATCATATCTTTATCCTCGACAACGGCGACACGCTCGAGATGCGCGGCGGTATCGTTAAGCGCGGTACGCCCGTCGAGTCCGGCGTCGTCTACGTCGACGGCCTGCGTATCGGCGATACCGACCCCATCGTCTTGCGCGATCGTCAGAAGCTCGCCAACGACGGTATGGTTACCGCTGTTGCCATCGTCTCGCTTAAGCACAAGAAGATCGAGGCCATCGAGTTCTCGGGCCGTGGTGTCTCGTTTGCCATCGACGACCAGTTCTCCGAGGATGCCTCCGCATCCATTATGAAGACGATCGAGAAGGGCAAGTTCAGCTTTACGAGCAGCGGTTCCGATGCCATTCGCAAGGCCGTACGCGATTCGCTCTCTAACTTTATCTGGAGCCGTACGCGCACCCGCCCGATGATCATCCCGGTCGTCATGGAGGTTTAGTTTGGCGCGCGGATCTGCACAAAACGCCAAAGGCAATAAGGCCAATAACCAACCGGCATCTGCTAAGGGTGCCGGTTCCCATCTGCGTGCCAATAAGGGCCACGAGTCCGAGTTTGATGAGTTCGAGCCCCTGGTCGAGCCCTCAGCCAATCGCGATATCGCCGGCGTGGTCATTGCCGTTTTGGCGATTGCGTCCTTTATTGCCGTGATTTCTCCGGCAACAGCGCCCGTTACGGCTGCCGTTGCCGGGTTCTACCACCTGGGCTTTGGTCTGGGCGCCTACGTGTTGCCGATCGTCATTTTGCTGTTTGCCGCCACGCTCTTTTTGGGCGAGGACTCGCCGCTCAACGTGCGCTCTGTTGCGGGCGGCGCCGTGGTCTTTGTCGCCGTCGTCTCCATTCTTTCGCTGATGGTGCCGGGTACGAGCGACTCGTGCGACCTTATGTTCACGCCGCAAAATCTGTCCGCTTCGGGTGGCTACATCGGTGCGTTTATTGCGAGTGCGCTGCAGAATGCCCTGGGTAAGCCTATCGCGATGGTAGTCCTGCTGGGCCTTGTCGTCGTGGGCCTTGTCATCATTGGCTTTTCGGTTGGCGGCGTTTTGCGCTCTGCCCGCGATCGTGCGGCGGATTTTGCCGAACGCCGTCGTGCCGATGTTAACGCGAGCCCGTGGGGTGACGACGAAGCCCTGTCGGTGCCCGGCGTTGCCCGTCCGCACCTGAGCATTCTGCGCCAAAAGAGTTCCGATGCTGCCGTGACCACGGTCATGGGCAACGATGTGGACCCGGTTTTGGACGATGACGACGAGGATGAGGATCCGTTTGTCGACGTGTCCGATGCCGTGGAGGCTGAGCGCGCTAAGACGACGCTGCTGCCGCGCCGTCATGCCAAGAAGGGCAAGACGGTTCCTAAGCTCAATACGAGTGAGCCCGACCCGTCTTGGTCCGAGAGCGAGATTGAGCTCACCGAGGGCGATGACGAGGACGACGAGGCTCCGATTGAGACCGCAAAGACAACTTTGCTGCCGCGTCGCCATGCAAAGCGCGGCCAGGTAACCGGCCAGCTTTCGATGGAAGACGACCCCGATAAGATCGACGAGTCCGAGCCGCCGTTTGCCGTGAATCCTGTCTCGGCAGCACCTCAGATTCCCGACTTCTTGAAGCATTCCAAGGTTGCCGACGCGCCTGCCTCGAGTGCTGTCGAATCGGCTGCGGCTAGCGATGGGGGAGCGGACGCAACTCCTACGGATGTCGAGGGCGAAGAAGAGGACGGCCTCAAGCTTCCGCCGCTCGAGATCTTGCATGCCAACCCGCAGTCGGCTTCCGCCGCGTCTTCGGACAAGGAACTTGAGCAGACTGCCGAGTCGCTGCAGTCCACGTTGCTTGAGTTTGGCCGCAGCGCCCGCGTGGTCGGCTGGATCGCCGGCCCCACGGTGACGACCTTTAAGCTGCAACCTGGCGAGGGCGAGCGCGTGAGCAAGATCTCGAGCCTCGAGGACGATATCGCGCTTTCGCTCGCTGCCCAGTCGGTGCGTATCTTTGCCCCGATCCCCGGCACCTCGCTTGTGGGCATCGAGATTCCCAACCGCAAGCGCCAGAACGTCAACTTGGGCGACGTGCTTCCCTATGTGAAGGGCGGTCCGCTCGAGCTGGCTATCGGTCGAGATGCCGAGGGTACGCCGGTCGTCGCCGACCTTGCCAAGATGCCCCACCTGCTGATCGCCGGTACCACGGGTTCCGGTAAGTCGGTCATGATCAACTCCATCATCACGACCTTGCTCATGCGCGCCCTTCCCGAGGACGTTCGCCTGATCATGGTCGACCCCAAGCGCGTCGAGCTTGCGGGCTATAACGGTCTGCCGCATCTTTACGTGCCTGTAGTGACCGAGCCCAAGCAGGCCGCGAGCGCTCTGCAATGGGCCGTGTCCGAGATGGAGCGTCGCCTGAAGGTCTTCGAGCGTCTCAACGTGCGTAAGATCTCGACCTACAACGAAAAGCAGGCCGCCGGCGAGTTTGAGCATTACGACAATCCGCCGCAAAAGATGCCCTACCTGGTCATTATCATCGACGAGCTCTCGGATCTGATGATGGTTGCCGGTAAGGATGTCGAGGCCTCGATCGTGCGTATTGCACAGCTGGGCCGTGCCGCCGGTATTCATCTTATCGTGGCCACGCAGCGTCCCAGCTCAAACGTGGTGACGGGCCTTATCAAGGCCAACATCACCAACCGCATCGCCTTTAACGTCGCCACGGGCATCGACTCGCGCGTCATCATCGACCAGATGGGTGCCGAAAAGCTCACCGGTTTGGGCGACATGCTGTTCTCCAAGGTCGACTGGGGCAAGCCTCGCCGTATTCAGGGCTGCTTTGTCTCGGACGATGAAATCAACGAAATTGTCGAGTTCGTCAAGTCGCAGAGCGAGCCCGACTACCACGAGGAGATCCTGTCTGCCGTGGCGCCCGCTTCCATGTCCATGGCGGGTAGCGGCGGCATTGTCCGCACCGGAGTTGCCGAGCCACAAGACGATGATCCACTCATCTGGGAAGCCGCCCATATTGTGGTGGATTCGCAGCTTGGCTCCACATCTGGCCTGCAACGCCGCCTGAAGGTTGGCTATGCGCGTGCCGGGCGTATTATGGATATGCTGGAAGAAAAGGGTGTCGTCGGTCCGCCCGACGGTTCCAAGCCGCGCGAGGTCCTGCTGGACGAGGAGGGGCTTGCCGCGCTGGAATCTGTCGATGCCGAGATGGCACGTGAAGATCGTGAGTTTGGAGGATTCTGATGGCTGCACGCTTTGGTGACATGCTGCTCGAGCAGCGTCGCCGAATGGGCCTTTCCATTCAGCAGGTCGCCAACACCATCAAAATCAGGCCGCAGATCATCGAGTTTTTCGAGACCGGTAACTTTGCTTCGATGCCGCCGCGCGGCTATGCGCAGGGCATGATTTCGAGCTATGCGCGCTTTTTGGGCCTCAATCCGCGCGAGGTCGTCAATGCCTACTTTGACGACCTGATGGCATACGAACGCGAGACGTCACAGCAGGGCGGTCGTTTTCAGGACGCCGCCGGCTACGTCAATTCGCGTTCCTCGGTCGATAACGGGCGCTTCCTGATGGTTCAGGGCGGTCGTTCGACCCGCTATGGACAGCGTCCTCAGCAGGCCGGTTATATTACCGAGACGGGTTCGGGCGAGGAGATTCGCTCGCAGCGTGACCGGTTCCGCAGTACGCCGATGCCCGAGGACCGTGCACTCCCCGCTGCCCGCGGCGTGGCGCGTGACCCTCGTGCCGGCTACGGCGACGGCGGCTATTCCGATCGCGGTTATCGTGGTGTCTCCACCGGACGCTCTCGCGGTGGCTATGCGGATGCCGACACCACGCAGGTGACGCCGCGTCTTCGCTCTCAGTCTCAGCCGTGTGGCCAGCGCCCTTCGGCTCCGCGTTCGGGCCAGCGTGGCTATCAAGGCCGCGGTGAACTTGCGTCCCGCTCGGGTCAGCGCGGCCTTCAGGGCCAGGGTGGCTATCGTGGCCGTTCCGATAGCAATCGTGGTCGTATGCCTCAGGGAGGCGGCCGCAGCAGTTCCAGTCGTGGACGCGGCGGATCTCGTACTCCTCAAAACAACGGGCTCGATCCGCGTATCGTCTACGCTGGCATCGGTGCCGTGGCGTTGCTGCTGATCGTGCTCATCGTGGTACTTCTGCGCGGCTGCGCATCTTCGACGCCCGAAACCACGCCCGAGACGCCTACTGCTACCAAGACGACGACCAAGAAGTCTTCTAAGAAGACCGAAACGGTCGACGAGGACGAAGACACCGATGAGGCGACGGATGAGTCGACCGATTCGGACGCCACCAAGACGACGGCTAAAAAGGAAGAGAACGAGGTAACGAAGGTCAAGGTCTCCGTTGCCAAGGGAAAGACCGCGTGGATTGAGGTCAAGGTCGACGGAAAGTCGGTCTATGGCGCCCAGGCGACTGGCCCCTTTGAGCAGGAGTACACGCCCGAGTCCTCGATCGAGATCACCACCTCCAAGCCCTCCGATGTCACCGTTACCAAGAACGGCGAAAAGGTCCGTTACGATACCAAGACCTCGGGCGTGGCGCGTGTGACGATTACCGTTCCCAAGAAGGAGACGACTGATTCCGAGAATGGTGAAAGTTCTGATGGTACCGACACCACCGATGGTACCGATACCACCGACGGCACCGATGCCCAGTCCACGGATGGCGCCGATACCGCAACTGACGGTCAGACGCCCACCGATTCTACCGACTATTCGTACGATAGCTACTAAGCCGCTCGTACGCGAAAGGAAACATCATGGCTAAAGATTCCAGCTTCGACGTCGTGTCCGAGGTCAACATGCAAGAGGTCGACAACGCCTTCCAGCAGACCACGCGCGAGATTTCCCAGCGCTATGACCTGAAGGATTCCGGCGCCACGATCGAGCTTTCGAAGGGCGACAAGCTCTTTACGATCAACGCCCCGGCCGACTTTGTCTCCAAGCAGATTGTCGACGTGCTGAGCTCCAAGCTCATCAAGCGCGGCATCGACCTCAAGGCTGTCTCGTGGGATGCTCCGCAGGCGGCATCGGGCGGCACCGTGCGCGTGCTCGGCCATATCGTCGAGGGTATCGACCAGGCGACCGCCAAGAAGATCAACAAGGACATCAAGGACCAAAAGCTCAAGGTCAAGGTGACCATCGAAGCCGACAAGCTGCGTGTTTCCTCTGCTTCGAAGGACGCGTTGCAGACCGTGATTCAGTTCCTGCGCGACCAGGACTACGGCCAGCCGCTGCAGTTCACCAACTACCGCTAATATCATTCGAAAGGACCGCTCTCCAACATGGATACACCGTTGGGCTCCGTGCTCTACATCACCCTCGGGTGCGCCAAGAACGAGGTCGATACCGACCGCATGCGTTCTCTTTTGACCGCCGCAGGCTACGAGGAGGCATTCGACCCGCAGGATGCCGATATCGCCATCGTCAATACATGCTCGTTCCTCGCCTCCGCAACGTCCGAGAGCATCGAGACCACGCTCGAGCTCGCCAACGAGGTTCAGGACGGCGTTCGTTCTTGCCCCATCGTCATGTGCGGCTGTGTGCCGTCGCGCTATGGCGACGACCTGCCTGACGAGCTGCCCGAGGTCGCGGCCTTTGTGAAGGCCGACGAGGAGGACGGCATCGTGGCGGTCATCGATGGCGTGCTGGGTGTCGAGCGTGAGATCGCAGCCTATATCCCGCAGGTCAAGCGTACCGTCGAGGGTGCCGTTGCTTATGTCAAGATTTCCGATGGCTGCAACCGCTTCTGCAGCTTCTGTATGATCCCCTACATTCGCGGTCGCTATCATTCGCGCAATGCCGAGAGCATTATCTCCGAGGTGCGCGACTTGGTCGCCGGTGGCGTGCGAGAGATCGTGCTGATCGGCCAGGACACGGGCATCTGGGGCACCGACTTTGCCGACGAGGACGTCGCCGAGGGCTCGCCGCGCAATCTGGCGCAGCTGTTGCGCGCCGTCGCCGAGGCCGTGCGCCCGCACAACGTCTGGGTCCGTGTGCTCTACCTGCAGCCCGAGGGCATGACCGACGAGCTTATCGAGACGATTCGCGATACCCCCGAGGTGCTGCCCTATATCGATATCCCCGTGCAGCACTGCGACGCGCGCATCCTCAAGGCTATGCGCCGTTCCGGTTCGCGCCAGGAGCTCGAGGACCTGTTCCGCGATCTGCGTGAGCGTATCCCCGGCATCGTGATTCGTTCCACGGCCATGGTCGGCTTCCCGACCGAGACCGACGACGAGTTCCGCGACCTTATCGACTTTATGGACACCGTCGGCTTTGACTACACGAGCGTCTTTGCCTACTCGCAGGAGGAGGGCAGCCTGGCCGCCAAGATGGAGGGCCAGGTCGATGAGGAGGTTAAGCTCGAGCGCGCCCAGGAGGCTATGGATCTGGCTGAGTCGCTCGGTTTTGCCGCCACCGCCGCACATGTGGGCGAGCGCGCCCAGGTGATTGTCGACGGTATCGAAGAGACCGAGGATGGCGCCGAGCTGATCGGCCATGCCTGGTTCCAGGCGCCCGATTCCGATGGCGCGGTTCACTTGGACGCCAGCGAGGCGTCCGTGGGCGATATTCTGACCGTCGAGTTTACCGATAGCTTCTGCTATGAGCTTATCGGTCATGTTGTGGAGTAGGAGCGCGTTGTGGCTAACGAGAGCAATAAGGAACTGACGAGTGTTTGGACGCCCGCCAACATCGTGACGTGCGTTCGCATCGTCTTTATCCCGGTGTTCATGATCGTTTCGGCGCTGTCTCACACGAGTGTTGCCGGTACGAATTGGAGCACCTTCGACGGCCCGCTCGCCGCCGCTGCCTTCATTCTGTATGTGATCCTGTCGTGCACCGATAAGGTTGACGGTTATCTGGCGCGCTCGCGCAACGAGATCACCGACTTCGGCAAGTTCTTGGACCCCATCGCCGATAAGCTGCTCGTGTTCTCGGCCCTGCTGCTGTTCTTGGATTTTGGCGCCGTAACCGTGTGGTCGGTGTTCATCATCCTGTTCCGTGAGCTGCTGGTGAGCGCCCTACGCATGGTCGCGAGTGCGGCCGGTGTGGTCGTTGCCGCCGACAAGCTAGGCAAGTACAAGACGGCGACCACGATGATCTCCATCTGCGGTTACCTGTGCGTCTTTGCGATGGCCGGCTTGCACCTTGGCCCGGTGGCGTTGACGCTCGGCATCTACTCGGTGTCGCGCTTCCTGTATGCCGTTGCCGTTGTCTTGACCGTTATCTCGGGCGCCCAGTACTTCTGGAACTGCCGCAAGATCGTCTTTTCGGTCTAGGTCCTGGTGGGTATGACGGACTCTTTTGAGCGGATTTCCGCACATGACGAGGAGCTGGCGCGCGATATCGTCGAGCTCGCGAGCGCTCGGGGCGTGACGGTTTCGACGGCTGAGTCGCTGACGGCGGGTATGATCGCCTCGACGATTGCGGATATCCCGGGTGCCTCGGCGGTGCTGCGTGGCGGTGCGGTGACCTACTGCGATGAGATTAAACATCGCGTGCTGGGTGTTGAGCAGGAGACGCTCGACCGCTACACCGCGGTGTCGCATCAAACTGCGCGCGAGATGGCGTCGGGTTCGCTGGAGCTGTACCAGAGCGATATTGCAGTGAGCGCAACGGGTTATGCCGGCCCCGGCGGTGGTACTGAGGACGATCCTGCGGGCACTTTCTATATTGGCTGGGCGCATCGTTCCGCCGATGGGGGAGTGCCGGTCGTGGACTCTGTGCGCTGCCACTATGAGGGCGACCGTTCGTGTGTTCGTGCCCATGCGGTCGCGGAGGCATTGGGACGCATTGCCCTTGTGCTTAACTCTATGGAATAGACGTGTTTTAAGGGGCCTTCGGGCCCCTTAATTGTGGAGATAGGGACCTTAGGCTCATTTGGCGTTTGTGCTGGTTGTAGACGTATTTTTGCTAGCCTTGTTCATATTTGGTCCTTTGTGGTCAAGCATTTGGTCAGTGTTTGGTCGGCGTTTGGTTGGTTTTTGGAAAGACCGCCTGCATATGATTTATCTGAACGGTTGACCACGAACAGCCGTTCGTTTATTATCGGTGCAGGTTGTTAAGAGGAGGGCTATTCATGGCCAAGAATTCAGGTCCCGTACGTACCGTTCATGCTCGCACGACGGGTAAAGAGCGCGATGAGATGATCGCCACCACCAAGGCCGAGATCGAGAAGAAATTCGGCCAGGGTTCCATCATGAGGTACGGCGACGGTGGCCCCGAGCTTGAGGTCGAGGCCATCCCTACGGGTGCTCTGGCGCTCGATGCCGCTCTGGGTATCGGCGGTGTGCCGCGCGGTCGAATCGTCGAGATCTACGGTCCCGAGTCCTCCGGTAAGACGACGCTTTCGCTCGAGATCTTGGCCGAGGCCCAGGCAATGGGTGGCGTTGTGGCATTTATCGATGCCGAGCACGCGCTCGATCCCACGTATGCCGCGCGCATCGGCGTGGATATCGACGAGGTGCTCATTTCCCAGCCCGATACGGGTGAGCAGGCGCTCGAAATCGTTGACATGCTTGTGCGTTCTGGTGCCATCGATGCCATCGTTGTCGACTCCGTCGCCGCGCTGACCCCGCGTGCCGAGATCGAGGGAGAAATCGGCGACACTACGGTCGGTCTTCAGGCTCGCCTGATGAGCCAGGCGCTCCGCAAGCTCGCCGGCTCGCTGTCCAAGTCCAACACGACGTGCATCTTCATTAACCAGCTGCGTGAGAAGATCGGCGTCATGTTCGGCAACCCCGAGACTACGACGGGCGGCCGCGCCCTTAAGTTCTTCTCTTCGGTGCGTATCGACATTCGCCGTATCGACAGCATTAAGCTTAAGGACGAGGTTATCGGTAACCGCGTGCGCGCCAAGGTCGTTAAGAACAAGGTGGCAGCTCCGTTCCGTTCTGCTGAGTTCGACATCATGTACGGCACAGGCATCTCTAAGGAGGGCTCGATCTTGGACATGGCTGTCGAGTGCGGCATCTGCAAGAAGATGGGCTCCTGGTTTGCCTATGGCGAGGACAAGCTCGGCAACGGTCGCGAGGCCGCCAAGGCGTTCCTGCGCGAACACCCCGATTGCGCCGACGAGATTGAGCATAAGGTCCGTCTTGCCTGCGGGCTTGAGTTTGATGACGATGCTCCGTCCGAGGTCGAGCTGACAGATCAGCCTGCGCCTGAGGAGTTTGACGAACTTTACGCCATCGATGGTTCCGCCATGCTCGATGATGACGACGAGTAGCGGTTACGCTCATGTCGTATACGGTGACCGAGGCCACGGTCGTCTTTCCCGATAAGAAGGCGGCCTCCTCGTTCTCGAGCGGGTATGCGTCCAAAAAGCCTTGCGCGCATATCGATTGCGAGCTTGAGGGCGGTTTTAAGCGGTCCATTTGGATTCCCGTGCGGGCCGCGCGCCTGTATGTCAAAAACCGCCCCGATCTTCCCTGTGATTGGGATATCTTTCGTGAGGCGGTGCAGCTCATCGAGCGTAAATGTGCTCTCACCATGGTGACCGAGATGTTGTCGCGCCGCGACCATGCGACGGGTGAGGTCCGTGACAAGCTGGCTCGCTACGGCTTTCATCAGCTCGCGATCGATTTCGCCGTCGAGCGCGCCACCGAGTATCGCTTTTTAGACGAGAACCGCTTTTGCTCGTGCTTTATCGAGGAACGCAAGCGGCGTGGTTGGGGACAGCGCAAAATCGAGACCGAGCTCAAGCGCCGTCATGTCGTGCTCGATGACATTCCCGGTTATCCGGAGGATTATTTTGCTGTCGAAGACGATTTGGCGCGTGCGTCAGCCCTGCTCGCCAAGCGGCGTGTTCCAGAGACGCGCGGATTCGAAAAACTGGTTCGGTTTTTGATGGGCAAGGGCTTCTCGTATCACATCGCCGCCGATGCCGTTAAAGCACGTCTCGATGTTGAACGCGAGGAATGTGCGCTTTAGGCGTATGTGTTTTGTGGCCCTGCCGTTCACCGCGTTTTAGCCGCCGTGCTGGGGCCATTTATTTGACAGTTGTTGTGGTTCAACGTACGATAAACACTGTCATTTGCTTTGTGATATGTGCTCATCTGTGATGAGTTTGTTTATATGTTTATCTGTATCCGACCCGCATAAGCTGCGCCCATATTACTCAAATGTCGCGAGCCGTTCGTAAGGGCGGTTCGCTTTGTTGTGTAACGAATCCATAAAAAGGAGTGAGCATGCCTATCATCGCAGCGCTCGTTGGCATCGTTTTGGGTGCCATCGCCGCCATTGCCTACATGCGCACCGCCAAGCAGGGTAGTCTTCACGAGGCCGACGAAAAGATCCAGTCGGCACACGCACAGGCTGAGTCCCTGATCGGTGATGCTAAGCGTCAGGCTGAGACCCTCAAAAAAGAGGCTCTGCTCGAGGCTAAAGAGGAGATCATCAAGAACAAGCAGGCCGCCGAGGCCGAGGACAAGCAGCGTAAGAGCGAGATTCGTACGCTCGAGAACCGCGTGATGCAGCGCGAGGAATCCCTCGATCGCCGCAATGACGCTCTCGACAAGCGTGAGCATCAGCTGTCCAGTCAGGCCGGTCAGGTCGAGAAGCGCTCCCGTGAGCTCGAGGATCTCTGCGCAAAGCAGACCTCCGAGCTCGAGCGAATCGCCGACCTTACCCGCGAGGACGCCCACAAGGAGCTCCTCGATAAGGTTCGCGGCGAGGTCACCCACGAGGCCGCCACGATCATTCGCGAGTCCGAGCAGCAGGTTCGCGCCGAATGCCACAAGACCGCCCAGGAGATTCTGTCCCTGGCGATTCAGCGCTGCGCTGCCGACCACACTGCCGAGGTCACCGTTACCTCCGTGCACATTCCCTCTGATGACCTCAAGGGTCGTATCATCGGTCGCGAGGGTCGCAACATCCGGACATTCGAGCAGGTTTCCGGCGTCAACCTCGTGATCGACGACACGCCCGAGACCGTCGTTCTTTCGAGCTTCGACCCGGTCCGTCGTGAGACCGCCCGTGTCGCCCTTGAGAACCTCATCGCCGACGGCCGCATTCATCCCGCCCGCATCGAGGAGATGTATCACAAGGCTGCCGACCTGGTTCAGCAGCGCGTGCGCGAGGCTGGCGAGCAGGCTGCCTTCGATACCGGCATCCACGACCTGCACCCCGAGATCGTCAAGACCCTTGGTGCCCTGCGCTACCGTACCTCGTTCGGTCAGAACGTGCTTCAGCACTCCCTCGAGGTCTCTGATCTGTGCGGCGTGATGGCTTCCGAGCTTGGACTGGACGTTGTGACCGCCAAGCGCGCCGGCCTACTGCACGACCTGGGCAAGGCAATCGACCACGACGTCGAGGGCCCGCATGCCGTCATCGGCGCCGAGCTTGCCCGCCGTTATGGCGAGAAGCCCGTTATCGTCCACGCTATCGAGGCTCACCATGCCGATGTCGACCCCAACACGGTGCTCGATGTCCTGGTACAGGCCGCCGATGCTGTCTCTGCTTCTCGCCCCGGTGCCCGTCGCGAGTCTGCCGAGAACTACATCAAGCGTCTTGAGAAGCTCGAAGAGATCGCCAACTCCCATGACGGCGTCGAGCGTACCTATGCCATGCAGGCCGGTCGCGAGGTTCACGTCATGGTTCAGCCGGACAAGATTTCCGATGCCCAGTCCACGGTCCTGGCTCACGATATCGCCCACCAGATCGAGGAAGAGATGGAGTATCCCGGTCAGGTGCGCGTCGTCGTGATTCGCGAGAGCCGCGCTGTCGATATCGCTAAATAACATGAACGACGCGAACGAGCTCATCTCATTTATCGCGTCGATGTCGGGGGAGGGCAACCTTCGCGTCGAGGAGAACCTTGGCGAGGGGTATGTCCGCCTCCGCGTTTCGGAGGCCGAGCGGCGCCAGGCAAAACACGACATTCAGCATGTCGAGGATATCGTCATCGAAATGCTCCGTAATGCTCGCGATGCTGGCGCCGACAAGGTCTATCTCGCCACGACCAAGGAAGATGGCGTCCGCACGCTTGTCTTTCTGGATAACGGTTCGGGCGTTCCGCAGGATATGCAAGAGCGAATCTTCGATGCTCGCGTTACCTCAAAGCTTGAGAGCATGAAGATGGACCGTTGGGGCGTTCACGGTCGCGGCATGGCATTGTTTTCGATCAAGCAGAACACCGACGAGGCCCGCGTGGTCACGTCCGGCGTCGATCTTGGTTCAGCTTCAAGGTGAGCGTTGCGGCCGACCGCCTCGGTGAGCGTGCCGATCAGTCCAGCTGGCCCCAGGCCGTCAAGGATGAGGACGGACGTTATGTCTGTGCTCGCGGTCCACATAATATTATTCGCGCTGCTTGTGAGTTTGCGCTCGAGGAGTTGCGTGGTTGCGATGTCTATCTGGGCTCTCCGTCCGAGATTGCCGCGAGCCTTTATGCTCAGGCGTCAAGTCGGCTCGATACGTCTCGTCTCCTGTTCATTGATGACGAGAGCGAGCTTCCGGTTATCGATCGTTTAGGCCTTGCTTCTGATGCCGAGGACTTTATCCGTATCTGTGCTGGTTTGGGTCTTGAGATGTCCGAGCGCACGGCTCATCGCATTTTGGCAGGGCAGATTAAGCCCGTTCGCGGTGTGACCGCGCGTCTGCTGCGCGAGCGTGATTCGTCTTCGCATGCGCCGACTCCCGTCGATCTTGCAAAGGATCGTCGTGGGCTACGTATTGCCAAGGATGATATGGCACAGTTTTCGCGTGCTGTGGAGCGCGACTTTAATGACCTTGCCGCCCGGTACTATCTCAACCTTTGCGGCGACCCAAAGATTCGCGTTTCGCGTGATCGAATCACTGTGACCTTCGATCTTGCCAAAGAGGAATAGTGCCTTTACCGAGTCCACTCGGTACGATAAAGTTATTGCAGTTAAAACGTACTTTTAAACGCAGGAGTTTCTTCATGGATTGCCTGAAGGTATCAAGCAAATCATCGCCCGCGTCCGTTGCCGGCGCCATCGCCGGCATGGTCAAGGATGGTGTGCCCGTCAACATCCAGTGTGTCGGCGCCGGTGCGGTCAACCAGGCCATTAAGGCCGTGGCTATCGCGCGCGGTTTTTTGATTCCAACCGGTTTTGATATTTCCTGCGCGCCCGTGTTCTCCGACATCCTCATTAACGGGGAGTCGCGCACGGCCATCCGCCTTTCTATCTACGTTCACCAGATCAATCGAGCTGCTATGGATAACGTCGTCATGGACGATGTTAAGCCTGTGGCTTAGCTTCTGATTGCCTCGTTTTGCTCCCCATCGTTAGGACTTATGCACATGGACCAGCGTTCCGTACGCGATATTCTTGCCGGTAAAACCTACTTTATCCGCACCTTTGGCTGCCAGATGAATCAGCACGACTCTGAGCGTGTGAGCGGTCTGCTCGATTCGTTTGGTTGTCTCATGGCGCTCGATCCCGAGCATGCCGATATCGTTGTCTTCATGACATGCTGCGTGCGCGAGGCCGCCGATACTCGCCTGTACGGCCAGTGCAACTCTTGCAAGAGCCTGCCGCCTTCGCCTTCGGGCAAACGTGTTGTTGCCGTTGGTGGTTGCATCGCGCAGCGTGATGGCGAGGGTCTGCTTACCAACGTCGATAACGTCAACGTCATCTTCGGTACACATTCTATCGCTCATGTGGCCGAGCTCATTGCCGAGGCGTTCCTTGACGGCAAGCGTCATATCCGCACCAATGAGCATGAGGATACGGATGCCATGAGCATGCCGTGGCATCGCGAGACCCAGTATCACGCCTGGGTGCCTATCATGACGGGCTGCAATAATTTCTGCACCTACTGCATCGTGCCGTACGTACGCGGTCGCGAAAAGAGCCGCCCCTTCGAGGAGATTGTCGACGAGGTGACCGGTTTGGTACGCCAAGGCGTGCGTGAGATTACGTTGCTGGGCCAAAACGTTAACTCATATGGTCGTGATCTGTTTGGCAAGCCGCGGTTTGCTGATTTGCTGCGTGCCGTGGGCGATACGGGTGTGGAGCGCATCTTCTTTACCTCTTCGCATCCCAAGGACCTGCTGCCCGAGACTATCGACGCCATGGCCGAGACGCCTGCCGTTATGCCGCAGCTGCACCTGGCCGTGCAGTCAGGTTCGACGCGGATCCTCAAAGAGATGAATCGCCGTTATACACGCGAGGACTATCTGGGCCTTGTCGATCGCATTCGCAACCGCATGCCCGACATCGCGCTCTCGACCGACATTATCGTTGGCTTCCCGGGCGAGACTGAAGAAGACTTTGAGCAGACGCTCTCACTTGCCGAGACGGTCCGCTATGCTCAGGCCTATACCTTCATCTATTCCAAGCGCGCCGGTACCCCGGCCGCCGAGATTGACGATCCTACGCCGCATGAGGTTATTCTCGAGCGTTTCAACCGCCTGGTTAAGGTTATCGAGACCACGGCACACGAGTATAACCAGGGTGAGCTTCATACTGTGGTGCCGGCGCTTATTGAGGGAACGAGTAAAAAGAACGACGCGGTCCTGCTGGGCAAGAGTCCCAAGAATCAGACTGTGCATGCGCCTATCCCCGAGGGTTACAGCATCGATCAGCTTGTTGGCAAGATCGTTGATGTTGATGTTGACGTTGCCAAGACCTGGTATTTGTCCGGCTCCGTTGTGGGCGAGCCGCGCTAATGGTTGCTCTCGGGGCAGGTCTTTCCGCCGTTGCGATCGTCGGTCCGACGGCGGTTGGTAAGAGTGATGTTGCCGACCGTTTGGCAGCCCGTCTTTCGTCTGAAGTGCTGTCGTGCGATGCGATGCAAATCTATCGCGGCATGGACATCGGTACCGCAAAGATGGCGCCCGATGAGTGTACGGCGCCGCTGCGTCTCGTCGACATTGTAGAGCCGGGTGTGGCATATTCTGCTGCGCTTTATCAGGCTGACGCTCGCGCTCATGTTGAACGTCTCCTTGGTTCGGATTGCCTGCCGGTTTTTTGCGGAGGTACGGGGCTGTATCTCAAGGCCGCCCTCGATGAGATGGACTTTCCCTCGGGTGAACTTGAGGACGATCGCCGTGCGGGCTATCAGGAGCTTGCCGAGCGTATTGGCGAGGATGAACTGCATGCCCTGCTTGCCGAGCGCGATCCAGAATCAGCTGCCGTTATTCATCCCCATAACGTGCGGCGTGTGATTCGCGCGCTCGAAATGCACGATGATGGCGTTTCCTATGCGCAGCAAAAGTCGCAGTTTAGTGTTCCGCGCGAGCATTATCATGCGTTATGGTTTGGCCTAACGCGAAATCGCGAGGTGCTCTATGAACGCATTAACCTACGCGTCGATCTGATGTTTGAGCAGGGTCTTGTCGATGAGGTCCGCGGTCTTATGGACCAGGGGCTGGGAGATGCCCTGACGTCGATGCAGGCAATTGGCTATAAAGAGATCATCGATGCTTTCAGTGGCGTGATGAGCATGGATGAGGCTCGCGAACTCATTAAGATGCGTTCGCGTCGCTATGCCAAGCGTCAGCTTTCGTGGTTTAAGCGCGATGACCGTATCGTGTGGTTTGATATGGATGATTGTACGATTGATGAGGTCGTTGAGGATATCCTGCATCGTATTGAGGCTGCCTAATGGCCCGTTTCCCCCTTGTTCCCACGGCACCCGAGCCCGAGCGTGCCATTTTAGTTGGTGTTGAGTGGCGCGACAATGCATGGCCACTCGATCGATCGCTCGATGAGCTGGAGCGCCTTGCCCACACGGCTGGTGCCCAGTGCGTGGCTCGCTTGTCTCAGCGTTTGGCAAAGCCGTATCCCAAATCGTTTATCGGTTCCGGTAAGGTAGAGGAGCTTTGCGGCCTGGTACATCGCATGGATGCCGATGTTGTTATTTTTGATGACGACCTGACGCCCTCGCAGCAGTCCTATTTGGAGAAAGCCGTGGGCGAGCCGGTAAAGATTATCGATCGTACGGCACTGATTTTGGATATCTTTGGTCTGCATGCTCAGACGCGTGAGGGACGCCTACAGGTACAGCTGGCACAGCTTCAGTATCTGTTGCCTCGTCTGCGCGGCATGTGGAGCCATCTTGCCAAGGAGCAGACGCGCGGCGGCATCGGCTCACGCTTTGGTCAGGGTGAAAGCCAGCTCGAGGTCGACCGTCGCCTCATTCGTAACAAGATCGCTGCACTTCGTCGTGAGCTCAGGCAGGTTGAACAGCGTCGCGATGTTCAATCCAAGAGCCGCATTGAGTCACCGGCGTTTCGTGTCGCGTTAGCCGGTTATACCAATGCCGGTAAATCGACGTTGCTCAATCGTCTAACCGGCTCGACGGTGCTTTCGCAGGACAAGCTGTTTGCTACGCTCGACCCGACGACACGTTCGTATCGCCTGCCCGGCGGTCGCGGCATGACGATCACCGATACCGTCGGCTTTATTCAAAAGCTGCCGCATGGTCTGGTTGATGCCTTTAAATCGACGCTGTCCGAGGTGTTGGGTGCCGATCTAATTCTCAAAGTCGTAGATGCGTCGGACGAGGACTATGAGCGGCAGCTGGAGGCTGTCGACCGCGTGCTTGATGAGATCGGTGCCGGCGAGCGTTTGACGCTTACGGTGTTCAATAAAATCGATCTTCTCGATAGCGTTGATCGAATGAGTTTCCGTCGTCGTTATCCGGAAGCCGTTTTGTTCTCGGCCCAAACGGGCGAGGGACTCGACGATCTCGTCGAGCGTATTGCTCGTGAGGCGGCTGCCACCGATGTGTTGCTTTCTGCTGATATCCCGTATCGTGAAGGTGCGCTCATCACACTCGTGCATGAGCAGGGGACCCTTTTGCACGAGGAATATCTTGAGGATGGCGTTCTTATTGTGGCGAAACTGCCGGCTCGTATTGCGTCGCGGCTCGAGCGTTATCGCACCGAGTAGACGAGCTCCAAAATGCCCAGAATGATGGGCTGATGCAGCAGATAAAAGGGGAGTGCGTGACGCCCAAGGCTGGCAAGCACCGGCAGGGGGTTGGCGTAGGCCCAGCTAGGGACGGTCTTATTGATTCCCTGCGCTATGTGTGCGGCGAAGTATCCTGCAAGATACATAAAGATAAACGGGATGATGGGGTAGTAATCACCTGAGACAAACCCAGGGCTCGGAATTCCCAGCCACGCCAGGTAGGGGACAGGGTAGGTCGTTTTGGGGATGCTCCAGGTGAGGGCGAACAACACAAGGCATAGGGGCATGACCCATCTCGCCGATATCTTCTTAAGGACGGGATCGGTCAACGCCACGATGCCGGTACATGCGGCCATGCAGTAGATGATGCCAAAATTAACCGAATCGTCGACTGAGACAAGTGTTGTTGCCAACCAGACGACGAGTGCTGCTAAGGCGTATTTGGCGGCACGTTTGATATTGTTGCGCGAAAGGGTGCACATCCAACCCGCGATAAACAAAAATACCCAGCTGATGCTGGCGCGCCAGATGTCTTGAAAGACTGACTGGGTAAACCAAGGCATATCCCAGCCGTACAGGTAGGCGAGATCATAGCAAGCGTGAAAACCTGCCATAGAAATCATCGTAAACCCGCGGACGGTATCAAAGATGGTGATGCGTTTTTGCATTACGAGAACCGGCGCATCAAGCCGACGACTTTGCCCAGGATAACGGGATTCGTTGCATAGATAGGCTCCATGGTGTCATTCTCAGGCTGCAGGCGTACGCGTCCCTGCTCCTTGTAGAACGTCTTGACGGTCGCCGAACCATCAATCATGGCCACGACAATTTCGCCGTTCATGGCACTCTTTTGTTCACGGACGATGATGTAATCGCCATTGAAGATGCCGACATTGATCATTGAGCTCCCATGCACCTCAAGGATAAAGGAACCCTGATCGGTGGCGATTTCGGTCGGGATAGTAAAAGTGTCTTCGATATTCTGCTCGGCCAGAATGGGAATCCCAGCCGCGACGCGACCAACGAGCGGTAGCGAGACCGTTCCGCGAGGTGCGGTGGGCTCGTCAGATTTAGAAATTGAGACAGAGGAACCGTCCTCGTTAAAGAGTTCCAGGGCGCGCGGTTTGGTGGCATCGCGCTTGAGTAGCCCGCGCGCCTCCAGGGCAGATAGATGGGCGTGCACGGTGCTGGGGGAGGAAAGGCCCACGGCAGAAGCCATCTCGCGCACGCTGGGCGGATAACCCTTCTCCTGCTGATATTCCTTGATGAAGTCGTAAATTTGCTGCTGACGCTTGGTAATTTTGCGAGCCATCAGGGCATCCTCTCTACCCATGTCAAACAAATGTTCGAATTTTGCTTGACAGGAACAACTGTTCGAAGATAATAATAACCGAACATTCGTTCTCGCGCCAGACATTTTTGTCCGCGCGGCTTGATAAAACTGTTCTCAGCAAAACACGCGAGAGGAGAACATGATGAATGCAACGAATATGGTCCAGGGAAACCTCGCCCTTAAGCTCGAGACGCCTGCAGAACCCACTTTTACGGTTGTTCAGGGTGGCCGCTCCGGCTTTCAGCCTTTGACTGTAAAGCCTTCTCGCAATCAGCAGACTGTAGCCGCGCCTGCCCGCGTTGCCCTGAAGGTTTCGACGATTGTCGCCGTTGCCGTCGCGCTTACGCTCTTCTTTGTCCTCGCTACGTCTGTCTTTAGCGCTCGTCACGCTGCGTATGCCGAGTCCGTTTCCAATGTAACCTACGAGACCGTTCGCGTTCAGCCTGGCGATTCTCTTTGGTCGCTCGCCGAGGAATATCCAATCGAAGGCCTTTCCACGCAAGAGACTTCCGACATGATCCGCAACGTCAATCATTTAGAGCATGGTTCGCTCGCCGCCGGTGCGCATCTTAAGGTTCCTGCTCGTTCGTAATCATTATCGCGCTGCGCATGGTACCCTTGTTATCGTTTAAGAGGAGGTACCATGCGCTGTCCCAAATGCGGCAAGGCACATACCCGCGTCGTTGATTCCCGTATGCAGGAGTCAAATAACACCATTAAGCGCCGTCGCGAATGTTGCTCGTGTAACTACCGCTTTACAACGTTCGAGCGATGCGAAGATCCTATCGAGGTCATTAAGTCGGACGGAACCAAGCAGCGGTTCGATCGCAATAAGCTGCTCGTCGGCTTGATGCGCGCCACCATCAAGCGCGATATCGACACTAAGAAGCTCAATGAGATTATCGACGACATCGAGGTCGAGCTGCGCTCTCGCACGCTGACGGCCGTCACGTCCCATGAGTTGGGTGACATGGTGCTCAAGCGCTTGGCCAAGATCGACAAGGTGGCGTACATCCGCTTTGCCTCGGTCTACCGCGATTTCAAAGATGTCGATGAGTTTCTGCAAGAGCTCGACAAGCTAAGGTGATTCCATGTCCAACATTACCGTCAACATAAAGCGTCTCGACCCCACCGTCGAGCTTCCCAAATACGCCCATCCCACCGATGCCGGCTTGGATCTGCGCTCCAACGAGGACTGCGTCCTGAAGCCCTTCGAACGCCGTCTGGTCTCTACTGGGCTGGCCATCGCCCTGCCCGATGGCTACGCCGGCTTCGTCCAGCCCCGCAGCGGTCTCGCCATCAAACAGGGCCTGTCTATAGTCAATACGCCTGGCCTCATCGACGCCCACTACCGAGGAGAACTCAAGGTTATCCTCATCAACCTGGATCCCACCAACGACATCCAAATCAACAAAGGCGACCGCATAGCCCAACTCGTCATCCAAGAAGTCCCCACGGTCAATCTCGTAGAAGTAGACGAACTAGACGAAACCGACCGAGGCAACGGAGGCTTCGGCTCCAGCGGAGTTGCTTAATCATTTTCAAGATGTAGGGTTGGCCTCTCACCCGGGCCCCACACATTCTCGCGGGGCACTCGTATCCCTCCCGCCCGCCTCTTGCACATATCATTCCATGCTCAAACATTCTCGCTTCGCTTCGCTCGCTGCGAAACTGCGCGTGGAACGATATAGGTAAGCACCGGGCGGGCGGCTACTCGCTTGAAACAATATTTACTTTTCTAGTAAGTCATGCGATAAAGGGACGCCTCCTTTGTCGCATCGACTTACTGTATTTATATTTTCTGGTTCCCCTTTGCAGATTCTACTGGTGGGGAATCTGGTATAGCCGCTAGTACGTTAACGCAGCTTACCTGTGGGAGGCCCCTATATATCGTCCCGCGCGCAGTTTCGCAGCGAAGCGAGAATGTTTGAGCACGGGATGATATATAGGGGCCTCCACAGGTGAGCGGACAGTCCAATGCTAGCGGATATGAGCAGGTTTTCCGCCCCAGTAGAAGCGGCAGAAGGCTCGTTTGCGCTTTTGGGGTTTGTCTACGAGCTCTATGGTCGCGATGGCTATGTCTTCGGCTGCGTGGGGGCGGCGTAGTACTTCGCCGTTGATGAGTAGGGCTTTGAGTGATTCGGGATGGTCGTGCAGGTGGCGCAGGGTTACGATGAGTTCTCGTGCGGTGGTGACATGCATGCTGGCGCCCATGCCGGTGAGCATCGTGGTGTTGGCCTTTTCCTGACCGTATGATTTGCCCAGCAGGATCATCGGCAGATGCGCGCACAGGCACTCGGTGACCGTGAGTCCGCCCGATTTGAGGATTGCCAGGTCACAGCCGTGCATGAGGGCCGCCATGTCGTCCACGTAGTCCAGAACCGTGACGTTTTCGAGCTTCATGGCGTCGAAGAGCGTCTTGAGGCGGGCGGCGTATTCCTCATCCTTGCCCGGCAAAAAGACAAAGTGCATGTCCTCAAAGCTGCGCAGGAAGGGGAGTGTGTGGTCCATCGCCGCGCGAAAGCGGACGTAAGGCTGAGGCAAGCTGGCACCGGCCATTACCAGCACGACGGTCTTGTCGATGGGGAGGTTGAACTTGGCTAGCTCTTCCTCGCGATTGTAATCCGTGTCGAATCCGGCGCGGATAGGAATGCCGGTAATGCGAATCTTTGCCTCGGGCACCTTGCGCGGACGCAGCGTTTCGGCCATAAATTCGTTGGCAACACAGAATAGATCGGTGTCCTTGTGGGGCCAAAAGCCTTCGACTTCATAGTCTGTTGGTACGCAGATGACCGGGTAATCGATACCCGTGATGACGCGGGCGCCCGTAGCAACATTGGCTGCCGTAATGTGTGTTGCAACCACGGCCATGGGCCTGCGGGTGCGGACATAATCGTTGAAGGCGGGGAACATAATACGTGACCATGCCGTGCCGCCACCCCAGAGCAGATGTCCCGTAAACGTATATCGCCAGGTTAGGTCATATATGGGGCGCGTGGCGCCGGTAAACGAAGCTGCTGTTTTATTACCATCGAACCGAATGCGTCCAAAATCAAGGATATCGAGCACTTCAATCTCAACATCCTCGGGGATGCCATTGGTGCCGCGGATGAGGTCGAATGCCTGCGCAATCGCATTTGCGGCGGCTTTGTGGCCCGAGCCGACCGAGGCGTGCACGATGGTCACGAGAGGTTTTTGCTGGGCCAAGAGCGTGGTTTGCTCCGATTGGGGAGTGCTGTGCGTGAGCAGGGGAGCGTCGTCGCCCGTCTGCGTCTGATCCATCGATAACTCCCCTTCGACGTTGTAACACGGATTTATCATTGTAGTGCATGAGTGTCACGTTCACGTAAATTTGGGTATGAGCGCAAAGAACGCCAATCTTTCGACAGGAGGTCTCTTCATGACTACCCATCAGCCGATCGATGTTGCTATTGTCGGTGGCGGCCCCGCGGGCTATGCTGCCGCCATTTACGCTGCGCGCTCCAACCTAACGACGACCGTGATTGAACAGGGCATGTCGGGAGGGCAGATCGCCACAACCAATGAGGTCGAGAACTATCCGGGCATTCCGCTCTTGAGTGGCGCCGAACTCGGCGAGCGTTTTCAGCAACATGCAGAGGGCCTGGGAGCACAGGTTGTATGGAGCATGGTTACGGGTATCGATTACGATGCCGATACAGCGCTGTTTACGGTGCATCATGATATGGGCGATACGCTGGCCTCGAGTGTTATCGCTTGCATGGGTGCCACGCCGCGCCCGGCAGGTTTCGCTGGCGAGGATACGTATCGCGGTCGTGGCGTTTCATATTGCGCAACATGTGACGGCATGTTCTTCCGCGGTAAACAGGTCTTTGTAATCGGTGGTGGCAATTCGGCATGCGAAGAGGCTCTGTTCCTGTCAGACATAGCCAACAGCGTGACCATCGTGCTACGCCGCGACCAGTTTCGTGCACCTGATGGTGTTGTTCAGAAAGTACTTGAAAGGGACAATATTACAGTTAGGTACCAAACTAGTATTGTGAAGCTCTCGGGCGAAGTCATGCCAACGACGATCACCTTTAAGGACAATGCATCCGGTGAGACTCATACCGAGTCATTTGAACCTGGCTCGTTTGGCATCTTTGTCTTTACGGGGACGCAACCACATACCGAGCTTGTTGAGCATCTAGTCGATCTGGCTCCCGACGACGGCATTCTGACTGATGATTCCATGGCGACCCGCACGCTAGGTCTATTTGCCGCTGGCGATATCCGTTCCAAACGTTTACGCCAGGTTGTGACCGCTGTTTCGGACGGAGCTATAGCGGCAACCAGCGCATATGCGTTTCTCCGTGGATAAGTACGATAATATATCTTATGTAATGTTGCTATCTTTAAACAAAGTGGTTGGACGATGCATCAATGTGTTGTCCAACCACTTTTACTTGCCGGCTATGTGGTATGCAAAACTAGATAACCTAGAATACAATATAGAAAATGAACGGAGGACCTTTATGAACCACGTTAAACACGTTATTCCGATGTCCGATTCGTCGGTCAGTATTAAGCCTGAGGATATTCAGCCCACTGTGCTGCCCGATGCATTTATTCAGTCCGAAATCGTGTGCATACTCAATACGTTGAGTCTGTCGCGCTATGACCAGTTGCCCAATGTGACGCTCTATCGCGACCAGGTTATTGAGTATGTTGCGCTGTGGATGGAGCCGCTGTCCATTTGCGTTGAGCAGCCCGTCATTACGCCATCGATGATCAACAACTACGTGAAGGTCGGCCTGGTGCCTGCTCCGGTTAAAAAGCAATATGGCCGCGAGCAGATTGCCCGTCTGATCGCTATCTGCATCTTTAAGCAGGTGCTACCTATTGCTGCGGTGCAGGCACTCTTTAACATTCAGCGATTGAGCTACGATGCCCCGACGGCCTTCAACTATGTGGTTGATCAGCTCGAGGCATCGATTCGTTCGGCGTTTTCCGTCGAGCCGACGCCGGTTCCCGATACGGCGCATCAGGTAACGCGTGAGTCGCTGCTTGTGCGCAGCGCGGTTTCATCCTTTGTTTCGAAGGCTTACTTGATGAGCTATCTCAAGTTCAACGGGTTTAATAGCTAGCCGACGTATAAAACGGGCGGGACAAAGAGCCATCTGTCGCTTTGTCCCGCCCGTATTTTTGCTTGGTTGGACTTTATTTGCCCGAAGCTACGCCCATGCCGTAGCCGATGATGAGGCCGTGCATCTCGGCGTAATAGGAATCCAGGCCGTTGCAGGGCATGATGATGGTCTTGGAGCCGGGCCAGCGCTCCACAATTCGGCTGGCAAGTGCTTGGGCGCCTGCCTCATTCTCGACATGGTCGATAACGACCTCACCGCCCGTAAAGCCCTCAGCTTCCATGGTGTCGATGATCTTGTTGAGCATCTTCTTTTCGCCACGCGTGTGACCGACGAGTTCGATTTTACCGGCCTCACTCGCCGTGCCCAAAATGCGGATATTGAGCTTGTTGGCAATGACGCCGGCTGCCTTAGGGATACGTCCGGCTTTGGCCAGGTTTTCGTAATTGCACAAGCTGAAGAGGATTTTGCTGTTCTGCTCAAGGCTATCGAAGTATGCGCAAGCGTCCTCGAATGAGACATCCGGGTTGCTTGCAAGATAACGATCAAACAGCAAGAAGATCAGGTCCATCTTGCCGCCTGCTGCGCGCGAATTGACTAGATGAATCTGCCGGTCGGGCTCCTCGGCAAGAACCATATCGCGAGCCGTGGCTGCTGCGTTGTAGCTGCCCGACACGCCCTCAGAGATTGGCATGCAGATGGTCTTGTCTGCCAATTTGAAGAGCTCGGCCCACTCCCCTACGCTGGGACAAGCGCTCGAAGAAGCGTTCGTCTCCGCCTGAACAGCGCAGTTGAGCTCATGTACATCGAGTGAAAGGTCATCGACGAATTCACGCTCCCCCACTCGAATTTTGAGGGGCGCAAATGCAAAGGCGGTATGGGGCGCGGTCGGTTGCCAATCGCGGAGGTTACAGCTTGAATCGGAGATAAGTGCCCAGCTCATAGAGGGTCCTTTCTAATTGTTCCTCAACAATTATAGCCATCTTGCAAACTGAATGTACGGCTATCTAGTTTTGAATACTAGATAGCGTACAAGATTAGAGAAAAAAAGAATGGACCTCGCGACTTAAAGCCACGAGGTCCACATTCACACGCTGTGTAAGATGACTTAGTAACGCACGAAGATATAGTTGTTGTTCATGCCGGCGGCAACGGAGCTGATGATAACACCCGTGTTGTAGTCGGAAGCATGAATCATCTGACCACCACCGATGTAAATGCCGGTGTGGTACGAGTTGACAACAACGTCACCGGGCTGCGGATCAGACACACGCGTCCAGCCCATAAAGGTACCCGTGGTGCCGAGGCGGCAATAGCGACCAGTGAGGCAATAGCTAACAAAACCAGAGCAGTCGAAGCTGTTCGGGCCAATTCCGCCCCAGGAATAAGCGCAACCAAGCTTGCTGTATGCACGCGAGACAACAGAACCGCCGTCGACGGACTGGCTCGGAGCAGAAGGCGTCGGAGCCGGAGCAGGCGTGGAGGGCTGCGGCGTCGGAGCAGGTGCCGGCGTAGGAGCCGGAGTGTTGCCGCCCTGATTGTTATTGCTGGTCTGGCCACCGTTGTTGGTGTTCTCAGTCGTACCGGCAGTCTCGTTACTCACCGTGGCCTTCTCGGCGGTGCTAGCGTTGATGCCGGCCTGCAGCGCGGCATTGGCCTCGGCCTCTGCGGCAAGCTCGGCCTGCAGCTGCGAATCCAAGGAGTTTACGACGTTCTGTGCTTCAGCCTGCTGGGCGTTAAGCTCGTCGACCTTCTTTTGCGTGGTGGCGACGTTCTTCTCCTGCTCGGCCTGCTTATCGGTGAGCTGCTGCTTAAGCTCCTTGACCTCTTGAATGGTCTGAGCCTGCTTATCGGAAACTTTGCCGTAGTAGAACAGACGGTTGAGCATATCGCTCAGGTCATCGACGCCCGTCAGAACCTGAAGCAGGCTCAGACCGCCGGTTTTGTACTCGCCGGCGACATAGGTCGAGAGCTTGGCCTGACCATCGGCGATCTCCTGCTGCTTTTGCGTGATCTCGCCAGCAGTCTGATCGAGCGCCTGCGTCTGCGTGGCGAGCTCATCGTAAATCTGCTGGGTTTGGGTACCGATCTGCTCGAGCTTCGTACGAGCAGCGGCAAGGTCGGATGCGGTATCGGCGTAGGCAGGAGCCGCGAGGCCCAAGCCCAAAACACAAGCGAGGGTTGCCGTAGCAGCGCAGCGTGCCATGTTTTTGTGCGTGTTTGCTGTGCGCATGTAGCTTCCTTTCCAGTAACTAAGGGTAACGGCTAGTCCACCGTCACCAGGCTAAAGAGCTCCACATCGTCATCAGACGGCGTGAGCTTCTCGCGCGGGTTGAGAAACGCAAGCTCAAGGATACAACCGTAACCGACAAGCTTTGCGCCCATATCTCGCACCAGTTTACCTGTTGCCTCGACGGTTCCGCCCGTCGCGACCAAGTCGTCCAGAATCAACACGGTATCTTTAGAGCTGATAGCGTCGGCATGGATCTCAATGGAATCCGTTCCGTACTCGAGCTCGTAGCTCTGGCTCACGGTCTCGCGCGGTAGCTTGCCCGGTTTACGTGCGGGAACAAAGCCGGCGCCAAGGGCTACAGCCACCGGTACGCCAACCATAAAGCCGCGAGCCTCGGGGCCCACGACCTTGGTGATTCCCATGCCGGCAAAGTGCCCGGCTAGGGCATTGGTCATGGCTTTGAGCGCCTCGGGATTGCCAAAGAGCGGCGTGATGTCTTTAAAGATGACTCCGGGCTCGGGATAGTCGGGGATGTCGACGATTTGAGATTCGAAGTCGTACATGGCGTGACCTTTCATGGATTGCCGGGTGAACGGCGGTTATTTACCCGTGTTAGCAGACGGGTTATGCGAGGGGACGACGACCTTGGACGGCTGCACGATCGACTCGTCATGCGCGGCAACCGCGGGGACGCTTGCCCCATCGCTTTTAACCTTGGTGGACTCGGAACGCGCGATCTCCTCATCGAGTGCATCGATGTCAGCGTCCTCGACCACGGCGTTGAGCGACTCAAAGACGCGGTTCTTAAGTAGCGCGGTGTGCACACCCTCGGTGAGGTCGTGCAGCTTCTTAAAAGCGCGCTCGAGCTTGGCGTCGCGCTCGTCATCGGAGGTATCCATGCCGAGCATGCTCACGAGAACCTGCTCAAACATCGAAGACTCGCGGTTTGCCGACGATACGTACTGACGCAGGTTGCGCGGCTCAATGTGGAAACGCGACAGCTCCGAGCAGTAACGGATAATCGGGAAATCTCGGCCATCGACAAGCTCGCGGTTCTGCGGGCTCTTGATGATGCGGATAAGATCGTTCTCGGCAAGGGAGCGGATAAACGAAATCTCAACACCGAGCATGTCGGGGATCGTCTCGATGGGGTGCAGCTTTTGCTTGGTCTCCTTGGGCTCCGTCTTAAGCGGAACATCGGACAGCAGCCCCACCTCGTAGGCGAGCGTTGACAGGTCCGTGGCGTTTTCCAAGCGCTGCTTAATCACGTTGAGCGGCATATAGCGGGTCTTCTGCAGGTGCAGGATGACCTCCAGACGGTCAACGTCCTCCTTGGAGTACTGACGGTATCCCTTAGGCGTACGATGAGGGGTAATGAGCCCCTCATCCTCTAGAAATCTAATTTTTGAGTTCGAAAGATCGGGGTATGCGCCTCGAAGTAGGTTGACGACTTGGCCGATACTCAGATAGTTGCGTTCGGCCATGCCCTACTCACCGGTTTCGATGCGCTCCGGCGTGCTCTCGTGGTAGATGAGCGTAAACGTACCGATCTGAACGGAGGAGCCGTCGTGCAGCGGAGCCGCGTTGACAATGGCACCGTCGACCCAGGTGCCGTTGAGCGAGCCAGATCCTCAATACGGGCGCCCAGGCCCTCACGAATAATGCGTGCGTGGCTGCGCGAAACGGTCATGTCGTTGAGGAAGATGCCATTCGCGGGATCGCGGCCGATGGTGGTCACGTCGTCCTCGAGTTCAAAGGCGGCACCAGTCTGCGGACCCTTGACGATGGACAGAACGGGGGCGGTGATGCGCACGTTGGCCATGAGGTCGGGAACGGTGACGTCGCTAGAAGGCACGCGGAATACGCAGGTAGCGTCAGCAGTCTTATCATTCTGAGGCATATTGTTAACCATGTTGTCCATGACAACCCCTAACTTATCGCGGACGTGCCGCAAATAATGAACCGTACGTAATCATACCCCAACGAATCAGTCTTCGATTTCGGGGTTAAGAAAGTCGATGTCCTCGTCCTCGGGATGCGCGAGGGCCTGTTTAATGGCCACTCCGCCCTTAATGGAGTAGATGACAGCGGTGAGCATGGAGAAGATCACACCACCATACACAAAGAAGATGCCGAGGGGCACCGAGCTTCCGTTAAGACCCGGGAAAGCCGTGAGGGTTGAAGGCAAAAGGTGCAGGCCGTCAACAACGGGGAACCCGAGCAGCATGAGCGAGAATCCGGTCATGAGTAGCGCTGTGGCAATCTTTCCGGGGAAGACGACATCGATGGGGCGACGGTGATAATGACGCACGATAAGCGTGCCGATGCCCAGATAGATGTCGCGGCCAATAATGAGTACGCAGACCCAGATGGGCAGCTCTCCGCGGACTACCAGGCCAAGTACGCCGGTGAACAGCAGCGCGCGATCGCAGATGGGATCCATGACCTTGCCGAGCCACGAGACCGTCTTAGTCATACGGGCGATCTGACCGTCCATCCAGTCGGTGGAGGCGGCAACGGCGTAGATAACGATGGCGATGATGCGGTTGTTGTCCGTCACAAACAGGTACAGAAATACCAGGGTGAGGATCAGGCGCGTAAAGGTTATGAAATTGGAGATCGTAAAGATCTTATTCGACGGGTAATCGGAAGTGCCGATAAGCTCCTTTTTGATCTTCTTTTTGATGCCCACAGGACTCCCCCGCTGGTTAACGACAAAACTTTCGATACTATACCCGTTCCGGCGATGTCTATCCAGCGCAGCCATAGAGAGTCCAGACATGTGGAGGGCGCCTCTGGGCTGCGCTGGATTCTGCATTTGTGTACATCAGCTCCAAAAGCGACATTTTTCGGCATCTTTGGTGGCTGGTGTACACGTTTTGATTCGGTGATTACATCGATCGGGAAAGTTGTTGCTTTAAGCAAATGCGTGCGGGTCGAGATTGGCTGGCGCCAAAAGAGCCCAACGGCCGTTACGGCTTCGTTAGAAACGCGCCCCACCATGAATGGTGAACCCGAAAGGTAAGGCGCGCGGGCATGGTGAATCGGCCCGCGCGCCCGGAAGAGAAAGGATAAACCATGGGTTATATGCTCGAGACGCGCGGGCTCACCAAGCGCTTCGGCCGCGGCGACCAGGCGCAGGACGCCGTGGCGACGTGAGCCTTCATATCCGCGAGGGCGAGGTGTACGGGCTGCTCGGCCCCAACGGCGCCGGCAAGTCGACAACGCTCAAGATGATCTGCGGGATGCTGCGGCCGACGGCCGGGGAGATCCTCTTTGCCGGGCACGCCTGGCGCCGCGAGGACCTCTACGCAATCGGCAGCCTCATCGAGGAGGCGCCGCTCTACCCCAACCTCACCGCGCGCGAGAACCTGCGCGTGCGCACCACGCTGCTGGGCCTTCCCGAGAGCCGCATAGATGAGGTGCTCGCCGCCGTGGACCTCGCGGACACCGGGAAGAAGCGCGCCGGGCGCTTCTCGATGGGCATGCGGCAGCGCCTGGGGCTCGCGCTGGCGCTGATCGCCCGGCCACGCCTGCTCGTGCTCGACGAGCCCACCAACGGCCTCGACCCCATCGGCATCGAGGAGCTGCGCGACCAGATCCGCGGCTTCGCGGCGGCGGGTACGACGGTGATCGTCTCGAGCCACATCCTCTCCGAGGTGCAGCAGATGGCGGACACCATCGGCATCATCTGCGGGGGGCGCCTCGCCTACGAGGATGCGCTTCGGCCCGGGCAGGACCTCGAGGAACTCTTCATGAGCTTCTGCCGGGAAGGGCGACGAGCGCGCGGGGAGGTGGCGGCATGACGGGCGAGAAAGGCGGCCTGCTCGCGGGCCTGCGCGCCGAGGCCCTGAAGTCGCGCCACGCGGCACCGGTTCGCCTGGCCGTGCTCATGGCGCTGCCGATGCCGCTGCTCGGCGCGATGCCCTACCGGGGCGTGCAGATCTTCAGCGCGTGGAACTACTGGTACGCGCTCTTCCTGCCCGTGTCTCTCTCGCTCGTGGTGGCGTGCGTCGCGCGGGCGGACGCTCGCACGCGGATGCGGGGGCTTCTGGGCCTGGGCTTCCCGCTCGGGCGCGCCTGGTGGGCCAAGGCGCTCTGGTGCCTCGCTCTCTGCACGCTCTCGAACCTCGTGGTCTTCGGCATCTACCTCGCGGGATCGGCGTTCTCCTCGCAGGGCCTCACGGCCGCGGGCACGCTCACGATGCTCCTCTGCGCGCTCGCCAACACGGTGACCGCGGCGTGGATGATCCCCGCAGGGCTCTTCCTCACGGCGAGGCTCGGCATGCTCGCGGGCATCTTCTGCCCGCTCGCCGCGCAGCTCGTGGGTGGGTTCGCCTGGTCGCTGATGCCGCTGCCGCAGCTCTTTCCGCCGTCGGCGAGCATGGTCATCCCCACGAGCTTCATCCCCGTGCTGCCGAGCGGCGAGCCGCTCGCGGCGGACATGGCGCTCGGCGGGGCGCTCACGGCGGACGGCGTGCTCACGCTGGCGGGCCTTGCGGTCTGCGCGCTCGCGGCTCGGCGGGGCGCTCACGGCGGACGGCGTGCTCACGCTGGCGGGCCTTGCGGTCTGCGCGCTCGCG
>JAQCYU010000029.1 GCA_027682925.1 Coriobacteriaceae bacterium AF45-21 | reverse complement strand
TGGCTACCCGGTGCCCCCCGTCGCCTGCTGCATTGCTGCTGTATCCTGATCCGCCAGCGGCATGGCCTGTGGCACGTTTGGCGGCATCGACATCGACGCCGCCTGGGGCTCTTGTGTAGGAAGCATTCCGGGCTGCTGCATCTGTCCCACGCGGGGCTGCATCTGTTGCGTTGCCATGGGCTGCTGCGCAAAAGCTCCCGGCAGGGATATGCGGGCTGCTCCGTCTCGGGCCGCACGGCAGCACCGCGCCCGCCGGCGCGTTCGATTTCCTGCACGCGTTTAGGGTCCAGGCTTACCGTAACCACGGTGCCGTTGCCCATATTGTCCTCGATGGACACGGCCCCGCCGGCGTTTTCCAAATACTCCTGCACCATGGGAAACCCTGCTCCTGTTCCACGGATATAGCGCTTCATCTTGCTGTTTGCGCTGGTAACGCCAAAGTCGAAAGCGCGCTCCTTGTCGTCGATGCCGGGTCCTTGATCAGCAAAGCGGATGGTGTCTCCGCCGTCCAGAATCGAGATGATGGGCTCGGCAAAGTGTGCGTGGATAAAGTTTTCGACAATCTCGCGGATGACCATGAGCGAGATGTGGCCACCTTGCTCTTTCATACACTGGTAGACGGTGTTGGTCGTCTCTTCCAAATACGTGCGGACATCTTGCGGATCAATGACGATCACACGCGGTGTCGACAGCATGTCGTCATAGACGGCGATGCGCGCGGCGTACATGGCTTTTGGCGCCTGCGTGGTCGTCTGCTCGCCTTCCTTACGCTCTTCGCGCACGCCGGTGATGTGCTCGTTGTCGGGTGCCGGGTCTCCGGAATCGACCATGGTGTAAAAGTCGTCAGACATGCCGCTCGCAATCTTTCAAAAGGTTTCGAACAAATAGTAGCTCACCGTGCAATGTTTCTCATCTTTCGACAACTTTTCAAAACCTGTTGAAAACTTTGGAAAACGGACGAAAAGTTCTCAACATTGCCAACATGACCTGTTGAAAACTCGATGAAATATCGTGAAAAGTTGCCATGTACCGCTAAATCGAGCTCGGCTTATGGGGGAACCGTGTGAACTGCGCAACCTTTTACCTTTGATTTCTTGACATTTGAACATTGATTTCCCTACAATCTTCAGGCTCACGTGTCTATATCTGCGTCCGCGCCCCCGCGGACACTCGAAATGCAGCAGGAGGAACTTAAGATGAAGCGTACGTATCAGCCTAATAAGCGTAAGCGTGCCAAGACCCATGGCTTCCGTGCCCGTATGGCCACTAAGGGTGGTCGTGCCGTGCTCGCCCGTCGTCGCGCCAAGGGCCGCAAGCGTCTCACTGTCTAGCAGCGATACACACATCTCGCATGAAGACTATTAAGTCTCGGCAAGATTTCGAGCATGTGTTCAGTCAGGGGCGTCGTTTCAATCACCCTCTGATTCGAATGACCATATGTGAATCGGTTGGCGAAGGCGACTCCGGAAGGGTCGCCTTCGTTGGTGCTAAACGACTCGGTTGTGCTGTGGTGCGCAACCGATCTAAGCGTGTGATGCGCGAGGCCGCTCGCAGCTGTGGATTTCCCGTTGCGGGTTATGACATCATCTTGTTCGCGACTCCCAAGACGAGGGTTTCCTCGCCGCAGGAGATGGACAAGGCGTTGCGTTCGCTTATGAAACGCGCCGGCGTTGCCGGGGAGGAGCGATGAGCAATCACGTTTTGCGACGTGTTGCCATCGCTCCTATTCGCATATATCAACAGGTTATTTCGCCCTTATTGCCTGACGCTTGCATTTATTACCCAACGTGCTCGCAATACGCTATCCAGGCGATTGAGAAGTACGGTGTTTTGAGAGGCTGCTGGCTTGCCGTGAGGCGCATCGCTCGCTGCAATCCCCTGCACGTCGGCGGTTATGACCCTGTGCCTTAGCGGGCACTCGCTATCGGAGGAAAACTTACATGTGGGATTGGATCGTTAACATCCTTTTTGAGCTGCTCAAGCTCATCCAGACCTTTGCGGTCGACTGGGGCCTGTCCATCATCATCCTGGTGGTCATCATCCGTCTGCTGCTGACGCCGCTTATGCTCAAGTCGACCAAGTCGACGGCTCGCATGCAGGTGCTGCAGCCTAAGATGCTCGAGATCCAGGAGCGGTATGCCGACGATCCCCAGCGTCAGGCCGAGGAGATGCAGAAGTTCTACAGCGAGAACAAGTTCAATCCGCTGTCCGGCTGCCTGCCGCTTCTGATTCAGATGCCTATCCTCATCGCCCTGTTCACGCTTCTGCGCAATCTTCCGCAGTACTTTAACGAGGGCACCTTCTCGTTCTTCAACATCCTGCCCGACCTGACCACCACGCCGAGCGCCTCTTTTGCCGATGGCTTTATGGTTGCGCTGCCTGCGTTGATCTGCCTGATCCTCTTTGCCGTCCTGACCCTGATTCCGCAGCTCTATATGTCGCGCAATCAGACTGGCCAGCAGGCGCAGAGCATGCGCATGATGGCTGTTGTCATGACCGTCATGATGCTTTGGATGGGCTGGAGCCTGCCCGTCGGCGTTCTGCTGTACTACGATGTGTCTTCTGCCTGGCAGGTTATCCAGCAGATCTTCGTGACGCAGAAGGTTATCGACAAGGCTAAGGCCGATGAGGAGGAGCGTCTTAAGAACGCCCCGCTGCAGGTCGAGGTCACTCGTCGCGAGAAGAAACCGCGCCCGCACAAGAAGAAGTAGTGGGATATCATTCTTATTTAGGTACCTAACTTTTGGAGTACGTTATGTCTGAAGAGATCATCGAGGATATGCTTGAGGAGGTTGCCCCGCAGGTCGCGGGCGATTATCCCGAGATTGCACAGCGCTACAAGGCCGGTGAAGAGCTGACCGATGAGGAGCTCGACACCATTGCCGATGTTGCGATTTCCATTCTGCGTTCCATTCTTTCGCACTTCGATGCCGCCAACTCTCCTATTGATGAGTACGAGGGCGACGAGGGCGAGCTGATCCTGGATGTAACGGCTCCTGATCTTGCTGTTCTCATTGGCCGTCATGGTCGCACCCTTGATGCACTTCAGGTTATGTTCTCTTTGCTGGTGAGCCGCAAACTCGGCTTTAGGTATCCGGTTGTAGTGGACGTTGAGGGATACAAGAGCCGCCGTCAGGACAAGGTCGCTTCCATGGCCCAGTCTGCTGCCGAGCGCGCCATCCGCACTCATAAGAGTGTTTCCCTGCCGCCCATGAATGCCTATGAGCGTCGTTTGGTTCACATTGCCCTTCGTGGCAACGATGCCGTTGATACGCATTCCGAGGGGTCTGATCCCGATCGCCATGTGGTGATTGTTGCTCGATAATCTACTCGAGCTTATGCTTAGGGGACGTGGTTTCCACGTCCCCTTTTTTTTGTCAAAAGTTCTTGATACACTGATTTTTGTCAGAAAGGAGCTTCTGTTGTTTGTACTCACTGATCAGCAGGCTGACGAGATGTTAAGTCGTCTAACCTCCTATTGTAAAGAGTATTCCATGAATATAACTGATGCTGATCTAAGGAAATGTATTCAGCATTTGGATCTGGTTCTAGAAACAAATAAGACAACCAATCTCACCCGTATTCTTAACGTAGAAGATGCTGCGGTACTTCATATCCTCGACTCACTTGTTATGCTTCCTTATATCAATAAGGCTCCTGAGGGAGCTTTGCTCGATATGGGAACAGGTGCAGGCTTCCCTGGTATTCCATTAACGATAACTGCGCATCGTAAAGCTACTTATATTGACTCTGTTGGCAAGAAGGTTGATGCTGTCAATTCTTTTGTTCATGCTCTTGGATTGAAATATGCGCATGCAGTCCATGATCGCCTTGAAGAATATGCTCGAAGCCATAAGAAACAGTTCTCTGTCGTAACCGCTCGTGCACTCGCCCCTCTACCGATTCTTGTTGAGTATGCGGCTCCGTACCTCAAAGATGGAGGGCTATTTGTTATCACGAAGGGCAATCCATCGGATGAGGAGCTTGCTTCTGGCATGTCAGCAGCTAAGATCTGCGGCTTCACTTTGCTTCTGAATGATGCAATCGATTTGCCTGAGGCTTGGGCCACAGGGAGTTCATTGTTCTTAAGAAGAGTCATCCAGCATCCGTTGCATTGCCTCGTGCAAATGGCATGGCAAAGAAGAATCCGCTTGCTAGATGTTTCACGTGAACATAATGGATACTAACAACTTGCCATGTTTCACGTGAACATGGCGGGTGATATCGAATCGGAATGTTTCACGTGAAACATCCTCCGTTAGACAGCTTTAATACACACCAGGAGGGACCGTGGGATTTCGCGACGTTAAGCGTTCAAAGAACGCAAAAGACACGCGTATTATTGCAATCATCAATCAAAAAGGTGGCGTCGGTAAGTCAACGACAGCTGTAAACCTTGCAGCAGCACTGGGTGAACAGGGTCGTAAGACACTGATTGCCGATTTTGATCCTCAGGGAAACAGCACCAGTGGATTTGGAATTGAAAAAGAAGATCTTGATCACTGCATCTATGATGCATTGTTGAATGATGTACCGGCAGAATCGCTTGTTCTTGATACAAATTGCAAAAAAGTATTTGTGATTCCTGCTACAATTCAGCTTGCAGGCGCCGAAATTGAGCTCGTAAGCGCAATTGCTCGTGAAACCCGCCTCAAAGATTTGCTTGAGCCCATTCAAGACGAGTTCGATTTTATTTTCATTGACTGTCCTCCTTCGCTCGGCCTGCTTACCATCAACGCTTTGACTGCAGCAGATAGCGTTTTGATTCCGATTCAGTGCGAGTATTATGCACTTGAGGGCGTTACGAAGCTACTTGAGTCAATGAAGATGGTCAAATCACGTCTGAACAAGGGATTAGACACCTATGGCGTGCTTATGACCATGTATGACTCGCGTACTTCTCTGTCGAATCAGGTTGTTGAGGAGGTTCAATCGTACTTTGGTGATAAGGCTTTTAAGACTCTAATTCCCCGTACCGTAAAAATCTCCGAAGCTCCGTCTTTTGGAGAACCGGTAATTACTTATGCGCCTCAAAATAAGGGTGCAAAAGCGTATATGAACCTTGCAAAAGAGGTGATCAAGCGTGCCTAGTGCAAAGAAACGTGGAGGATTGGGACGTGGACTCAATGCTTTGGTCTCAGAGGCCGAGTATGAGACCGGTGGTTCAGCTGCGTCGGCTCAAATGCAGCATCTGAAACTAAATTGCCTATTGAGGATATCGTTCCCAACCCTAATCAGCCGCGAATTCACTTTAACGAAACTGAACTTCGAGAGTTGAGCGAGTCGATTCAAGAACATGGCGTTTTGCAGCCGCTGTTGGTGCGCAAGCATGGAAACGGCTATGAGATCATCGCTGGTGAGCGCCGTTACCAGGCGTCAAAGCTTGCTGGTCTTGAGGAACTGCCTGTCATCATTAAGGAAGTTAATGATGAGGAGATGCTCGCTCTTGCTCTTATCGAGAATCTTCAACGTTCTGATTTGAATCCCGTCGAAGAGGCAAAGGGCTATCGTCAGCTCATTGATGCCAGCGGCATGACTCAGGAGGCGTTATCAAAGGCTGTCAGTAAGTCTCGTTCGTCAATCACTAATTCACTTCGTTTGCTAGATCTTCCAGACGTTGTACAGCAGATGATTTTCGAGGGCAAGCTTACTGCGGGCCATGCAAGAGCGATTCTTGCAGTTCCATATGAAGATGCCAGGATTCGACTTGCTGAGAAGGTTGTTGCAGAAGGTCTTTCCGTTAGAGCGACAGAAAATCTTGCTCCGTTGTTTTCTGCCGGAGATACGCTAAGGACTCCGAGGCCAGCAACACCTCAGTCATTCAAAAAGGCCGCTCGAGTCCTTCGTCAAGTTTTCAACACGAATGTACGTGTGAAGAGCTCGCGTGGCAAGAATAAAATTGAAATCGAGTTCAAAGACGAAGAAGAGCTCTCCCGTATCCTTGGCGAAATGATTCAATTTGGGCAGGAGGATCAGGATGAAGAGTAAGGTTCTCGCAGTCATTGCATTGGCAACCACTGTCGCTGCTGGTGCTTTTGCGGGTTATAAGATTGCGACAGATGATGAACTGCGCGGTCGACTGCTGCGTGGCGCTCAGGATATCGTCGATACATCTAAGAAGAAAATGGATGTTATGACCGAAGATGTCGCTATGCGCACTGCTCAGGTGACTAAGAATCCCAAGATCAACCAAGACTGGGTTAACCATCAGTGGGAAAATGTTGGCTATTAGGTACCTAACAATTACTTACCTGTTTTGAAGGGGTCCTTGTCTGATTCATGAGACAAGGACCCCTTATTTTGGCCATATAACTAACCTTATGTAAATCAAATCCAATAGCATGAATATAAGTGAAACAGCCCTGGTTGCATTATTTGCAACCAGGCTGTCGGATGTTTCACATGAAACGTTATGGGACGCAGACTCCCCTATGCGTTCTTCTGGACCTTGAAACGTTGCTTCAGCTGACCGCAGGCGGCATCAATATCATTGCCGCGAGAATTACGGATTGTGGTCTCGATGCCACGAGACTCAAGGCGACGCTGAAGATCCTCGACCTTATGAATCGGCGACGGCTTGAGCGGGCTGCCCTCGATGTCGTTAAGCTGAATCAGGTTAACGTGGCACAGCGTTCCTTCGCAGAAGTCGCAGAGTGCCTGCATCTCGGGATTCGTATCGTTGACGCCTTCGATCATGGCATATTCATAGGTCGGGCGGCGGCCAGTCTTTTCGGTGTAGAGCTGAAGTGCCTCGTGAAGGCGGAGCAGCGTGTACTTCTTAACACCGGGCATGAGCTTATTGCGCGTCGACTGGATGGCGGAATGCAGGGAAACGGCAAGCGTGAACTGCTCGGGGATGTCGGCAAATTTGCGAATACCGGGAATAACGCCGCTGGTAGAGACGGTGAGATGACGGGCGCCGATACCGATGCCATCGGGGTCGTTGAGGATACGCAGTGCCTTGAGAACCTCGTCGTAGTTGGCGAACGGCTCGCCCTGGCCCATGAAGACAACGCTCGTGGCACGCTCGCCAAAGTCGTTGGATACATGAAGTACCTGGTCGACGATCTCTTGAGCGGTCAGAGAGCGCTTGAGGCCGTTGAGACCGGTGGCGCAAAAGGCGCAGCCCATGCCACAGCCTGCCTGGGTGGAAACGCAGACGGAAAGCTTGTTACGACGGGGCATGCCGACAGTCTCAACGGAAATGCCGTCGTGGTACTCGAGCAGATACTTGCGAGAGCCATCTTTGGAAACCTGCTTGGTGAGTTCAGTCGGCGTGTCAAAGGCAAAAGCTCCTTTAAGCTGCTCGCGGAAAGCCTTGGGAAGGTTGGTCATATCGTCAAACGAACAAACGTTCTTCTCAAAGACCCATTCGATGAGCTGCTTTGCGCGGAAGGCGGGCTGGCCAAGTTCGGCCACAAGCTCGCGAATATCGTTTTGGCTCAAGTCGCGAATGTCCTGAGATTTAGTCCTGGGATTCATGGAAGCCTTTCGATTTTGGGGAAACGTAGAGGGTATCGCTACAATATGGTATCAGCTGCAGAAATTATAGAGGAGGAGTCTGCCCATGCCGGGTAAAAGCCTAGAGAACATGCACGTAGCGGTCTTGGCGGGCGGTCATTCCGCTGAGCGCGAGATCTCGCTCAATTCGGGAAAGAACGTCGTGGTGGCCCTGAAGGAGGCCGGCTACACTTCGGTGGAGCTGCTCGACACGGCTGCCGATGATTTTATGGTAACCATGGCGACCGGTGGTTTCGACGTGGCGTTTATCGCCATGCACGGCGCCGGCGGTGAGGATGGCGCCATGCAGGGTGCCATGGAGACCTTGGGTATCCCCTACACGGCCTCGGGCGTGCTTGCCAGCGCTTGCGGTGCCGACAAGGAGGTCTCTAAACTCCTGTACGCAAAGGCGGGCATTCCCATTGCCCCCGGCCTTGCGCTCGAGGTAGGCGATGAAGTCGATATCGATCATATCGTTGAGGTTTGTGGCGAGCGCTGCTTTGTGAAGCCGGCCGTAAACGGTTCCAGCTATGGCATTTCCCTGGTCCATGAGCCTCCGAGCTGCCCGCGGCAATCGCCAAGGCGTTTGAGTACGGCGACAAGGTGCTGGTCGAGAAGTGCATCGAGGGTACCGAGATCACCGTCGGCGTATACGGCGAGGATGACGTGCGCGCTCTGCCGATCGTTGAGATCCGCAAGCCCGAGGACTGCGAGTTCTACGATCTGGACGTGAAGTATGTCGACCCCACGGATATCCATCGCATTCCGGCACAGATTTCGCCCGAGAACTACGCTCGTGCTCAGGAGCTCGCCTGTGCTGCCCATAAGGCACTCGGCTGCCTGGGTATCTCGCGCAGCGACTTTATCGTGAGCGAGGATGGCCCCGTCATCCTCGAGACCAATACCATTCCCGGCATGACCGATACGTCGCTGTATCCGGATGAAATCCGCCACACCGACGACATGACGTTCCCGCAGGTCTGTGACAGCCTGATCCGTATGGGTCTTCGTCGAGCGGGCATTGCATGCTAATCGAGGACGCGGTTTCGTCAGGAACGCCGCAGTTTGTCATCGACTCCTATGCCACGCTTGCCGAGCGCGCCAAAACCCAATCGTTTGGCCTCATCGAGGAAGACGTTATCGTCCTCGATACCGAGACCACGGGTCTTTCGGTGCAGGACAACGAGCTTATCGAGATATCGGCGGCTCGCCTTTCGGGCCGCGAGGTTGTCGATCGCTTCGATACCTTCGTGCATCCCAAGCAGCTGATTCCCGCCGAGATTACTGAGCTCACGAGCATTACAAACGCCGATGTGGCAGATGCCCCGTCGGCCGTTGAGGCTGTCGCCGCTCTCGCCGATTTTGTCGGCGGCTGCCCGGTAATCGCACATAACGCCACCTTCGACCGTTCGTTTATCGAGTCGGTCAAGGGCGGCGTCAACGTCAGCGACATCTGGATCGATTCGCTGGCACTGTCGCGCATCGCGCTTCCGCGCCTGGCCTCGCATAAACTGTCTTTCATGGCCGACCTGTTTGGCTGCGACTCGGTGTCCCACCGCGCCAACGCCGATGTCGACGCCTTGTGTGGTGTGTGGCGCGTGTTGCTCGTGGCGCTCACCGACTTGCCTCAGGGCTTGATGGCGCGCCTGGCCGACATGCACCCCGACGTACCCTGGTCCTATCGTCCCATCTTCTCGTTCTTGGCGGGGCAGAACCCCGGTTCCATCTTCTCTCTCAGCGCCGCCCGCGCCGACGTACTCAAGGCCGATCGCGCCGATGATCGGGTGGACGCCGACGAATTGCCGGTCCTTAAGATGCCGAGCCGCGAGAAAATCGAGGCGGACTATGCCCCGGGCGGCCTGGTTAATCGCATGTATCCCACGTACGAGCCGCGCGATGAGCAGATTGCGATGGCGCTCGAGGTTCGTGACGCACTCGTTACGGGAACGCATCGCGTGATTGAGGCGGGGACGGGCGTCGGCAAATCGATGGCTTACCTGGTGCCTTTTGCCGAGGCCGCGCGCCGCAACAACATCACGGTTGGTATCGCAACTAAATCGAATAATCTTGCCGACCAGCTCATGTATCACGAGCTGCCCAAACTTGCCGAGCAGCTGGACGGAGGTCTATCGTTTTACGCCCTCAAGGGCTATGACCACTATCCATGCTTGCGCAAGATTGAGCGCATGAGCCGCGGCCAAGTCGAAATTACGACTAAGCGTGATCCTGCCGACACGCTTACGGCAGTCGCGGTCATCATGGCGTACGTGTGTCAGTCGGCCGATGGCGACCTCGACTCGCTGGGCATTCGCTGGCGCAGCGTCAACCGTCCCGACTTTACGACGGCGTCGCGCGAGTGCGCCCGTCGCCTCTGCCCGTTTTTCCCCGATAAATGCCTGGTCCACGGCGCCCGTCGTCGCGCGGCGCATGCCGATGTGGTGGTCACCAACCATTCCCTGTTGTTCCGCAATGTTGCGGCCGAGGGCAGAATCTTGCCTCCGATTCGTCACTGGGTAATCGATGAGGCCCACTCCATCGAGCGCGAGGCGCGCCGTCAATGGGCGCGCGTGGTGTCGGCGGATGAATCGCGCGTTCTGTTTGAGCGCCTGGGTGGCTCGAGCACCGGTGCTCTGAGTCAGGTTTCCCGCGATTTGGCAACCTCGGAGGGCTCTACGCTCTACCTGGGTCTTACCGCCAAGGCGACGTCGACAGTTGTGCGTGCGAGCATGGCGATTGCCGATGTGTTTGACGGCGTTCGCGAGCTTGGCCGCCGTGCCCGCGGGGGCTATGACAATGCGAACCTATGGATTGGCCCCGAGCTGCGCGAATCTGACGACTGGCATGATTTCTTACAGTCGGCCTACACTGCCATCGACGCATTGGAACAAGCTGACAAGAGCGTCGACGCGCTGGTACAAGCCGTTGCCGCCGACAAGCCCGAGGTTGTTGTCGACCTGGGTGATATCTCGCGCCGCCTGTATGAGCTTGCCGAGAACCTCAAACTCATCATCGACGGTACCGACGAACACTACGTGTACTCGTTGCAAGTCAATCGCAGATTGCGCGCCGGCGGCGAGTCGATGACCGCGGAGCGCATCGATATTGGCGAGGCCTTGGCAACCGAGTGGCTGCCCGAGGTTCACACGGCTATCTTTGCATCGGCGACCATGACGGTTTCCAAGAGCTTTGAGCACTTTAACCACGCCGTCGGGCTCGATCGCATCGGTGCCTCGACATCATCGTCGCTGCACTTGGATTCGAGCTACGACTTCGATTCGAATATGGCCGTGGTCGTGGCTGGGGATATTCCCGATCCGCGCGACCGTGAAGGCTATCTTTCGGCGCTCGAGTGCGTGCTGGTCGACGCTCATCTTGCCATGGGCGGCTCGGTGCTCACGCTGTTCACCAACAGGCGTGATATGGAGGAGCTGTACGATCGCGTCGAGCCCAAGATGGCTCGTGCGGGCCTGGAACTCAACTGCCAGCAGCGCAACTCGTCTCCTCGCCGCCTGCGCGATCGCTTTATCAACGAACCGACCTCGTCGCTCTTTGCGCTTAAGGCCTTTTGGGAAGGGTTTGACGCCAGCGGCGAGACGCTGCGCTGCGTCATCATCCCCAAGCTGCCGTTCTCGAGCCCCACAGACCCGCTCTCATGCGAGCGCAATCTGCGCGAAGACCGCGCTTGGGCGCGCTATTCGCTGCCCGAGGCCGTGCTCGAGGTCAAGCAGGCAGCCGGTCGCCTCATTCGCTTATCGACCGATTGCGGCGTACTCATCTTGGCCGACCCGCGCCTGGTGACGAAGGGTTACGGCAAGAAATTCTTAACGTCACTGCCCACGAGTTCCTACCAGCGCATCGAATCGGCACAAATCGGGCACTATCTACAGCTGTGGCGTGCACGCCACGAGCGGCGCCGCTAAAGCGGACAGACGAGTGATTTTGCCATATCGCACAGACGCCCTGACAGGGCGGGGTCATCCAAGATGCGGATGGCCCCGCCCGCTGCGATTACCTGGCTTAACAGCCAGCGCTCGGAGCCGTAGCGTACATTCACTGTTGAGCTGTCCGCCCCATTGGGTTCAATCGACATGATGCCGGGCCAGTCTAGGCGCTCTGCCAAGGCGTGCGGCATGAGAAGCTTCGCGCTCTGCTCCGCCTGGGCGAGGGACTCGTGGAGGGTCGCGGGCTCCGGTGCGTGGCGCACGACGGAGTCGTCGGTCAAGACCAGGCCCTCGATTTTATCCATACGATAGGTACGCTGTTCGTCGACCGCGACATCCCAGGCAATCAGATACGTTTGGTCGCCGTTTGCTGTGATGCGCAAGGGGTCGACCAAACGCTCGCGCGCCTGCGTGTCATCCATCGAGCGATACGAGATGCGGCAGCGAACGCCGTCCCGAATGGCGCAGCTCAGCTGCTGCCAGTGCGATCCGTGGGCGACGGTGTCAAAGACGCGCTGGTTGTATCCGAGCTCTTTGGGAAGAAGGGCGCGCCGTATTCGAGCCGCCGCTTGGGGTTCGATCCCCAATGATTCAAGTTCATGGTTGAGCACAGCGCCCTCGGCGGCACTCAGGCGCAGCGGTAGCACGCGTCCCGCATCACCGGTTAGGACCACGCACTCGCCGCAGCGTTCGCAGATAATACGTGCGCCCGATTCTCGGTCCGCAAGTGTTGAGACGATCTCGAGAATCTCGTCGAGCGATGCCCCCGTGATATCAAAGCGGCTGCAAAGCTCGTCTCGTGTCATGCCGTTCTCGCCGGCAGCGTAGAGGGCCTCCATGATGTCGATGGCGCGCGAGAGTCTTTGCTCGCTGGTGAGTTTACGCACGGGCATGCTCGTGCACCGTCCTTTCGATGAGGTGATTCCACGCCCGCTTGAGGGAATCGGGGGCGACGGGCCTCATGCCATCCATGGCATGAGCCATGCAAAACGAGGCTGCGGCTTCAAGGTCGCGCACGTCAACGGTCCAGGTCCATCCCGAATCGGTGTGTGCGAGCTCACCTCGCCCGCGTGTGAGACCGCTGATCATATCGGCCTGCGCTTCACGCGCGAACGAGAACGTAGCTGAAACGGGTGGGCGGTCGGCAAAATCGAAGTCAAAGAATAAGTAATCGTTGAGGTTGAAATCCGCAGGGATGGCGTAGGCCTCGAAGGTCTCCAGGCGCGAACGATGCGGTCGCAGCGGAATGTTCTGATATTGTCGGTGGCATTGTCGAGGCCGCAGAAGTACGCCGCGCCCTCGCGCTCGAACATGCCGTAGACGCAAACGGTCCGCTCGCGTTGTTCACCGCGCCCGTTTTGGTACAAAAAGCGCAGCGCGCAACGCTCGGCAAAGGCGCTCCATACCGCATCGACGGCGGGAGAGCGGCGAATCGGTGCCTCTCCTGTCGTCGACATGCCGGTGAGGTAGGCAATCTTGGAGCGAATGTCGGCAAGCGGCGCGGCAAAGGCGGATGAGCCCGCCGCGAGTGTCTGGTCGATGGCATTGAGCAGGATGTCGGCATCGTCTGCGGTGATGAGACCACCCGCGGCAAACGTGTGCTCGCGGTCGATCGTCCACGCGCTCTCCTCGGTTTCCTGCGCTCCGGCAGCACGAACCTCCCTGATAACGATACCGCGTTCGAGCAGCTTGTCGCGATCGCGGCGGAACTTGCGCTTGTCTGAGTCGATATTGCCCGAGCCGTATCCCAGATCGGAATCCAGGACGATTTGCTCGGTCGTCAGCGGTTCGGGAGAACTGTTGAGTACAAAGAAAAGGTTGAGGATGCGCTGAGCCGTTTTATCGAAACCGGGCTCGGGCGCCCCCTTTTTAATTGTCGCGGTCGCGTCGCTTGCCGTCATAGAATCCTCGCATGAGAAGGTCGTTTGATGCCATGATTTTAGTCCGATATGGAGATTAGGCTATATCCTTGTCCGCTCGCGGCGTTAAGATGCCCCGAATTCGGTCGTTTGCGCTCGCTCGGGGTATACTTTCGACTATATACGGTTCTAATGTGCATGCATTGGGCCTATTTGTCGGATTATGGATGTGGAGCGCACATGGCGAACACCCAGAACTATATTAACCACCTGTTGCAGAACACCGGCATTACGCCGGCGTGCAGTGAAGAAGAGCGCCTGGCTGCCGAGGATGTCGCTCAGATTTTCCGCAACCACGGCTTTGACCCCGAGGTGCAGGAATTTAATGCTCCCGCGCCCAGCAGGTTGGCGTTTGCCGTTACCGGTATTCTGGCGTTTGCCGGCGCCCTGCTGATGGGCATCGGCGGCGGTATCGGCTTGGTCGGCACCTTGCTGGCCATTGTCGGTGCCGTGCTCTACGTGCTCGAGCGCACGGGGCATCCCGTGGTTTCGCGCCTGGGAAAGACCGGTGTGAGCCAAAATGTCATCGCCTATCACAAGGCTTCGGGCCCGCTTGCGTCTCCGCGCAACCGCCCGGTCGTCGTGGTGGCGCACTATGATTCCCCCCGTGCCGAGTTCCTTGCTCGCGAGCCCTACGCTCCGTATCGCGCGCTCATCGCCAAGCTCCTGCCTGTTGCCACGATCGCGCCCGCGGCTGTTGCCATCCTGCGTATCCTGCCGCTTCCCGGCTTGCTCAAGGTGCTGCTGTGGGTTGTCGCGATTCTGGCCTCCCTTGTGGCACTGGCCAACGCCGCCAATATCATCTCCAACCGTTTTGTGCTTCCCTACACGTCTGGCGCGGTGTGCAACAAGTCCTCTGTTGCCGCCATGCTCGGTGTCATGGACAACGTTGCCCCCTATCAGGGCGAAAACGAGTTCCCCGACGACATTCCATTCGATACCTATTTTGGCGAGCAGAAGCGTCGCGCAGAGGAGATGGCGCGCGCGGCGGCCGAGTATGCCGCGGCCCAGCAGCAAAACGATTACGGCAATACCATTGAATATGAGGAACCTTCCTACGACGAGGACGAGTTTGGCCAGCCGGTGGCGCCTGACGATGTGCCCGAGCAGGAAGAGGCTTTTGATGGGCAGATCGATGGTTTTGAGGGTGCCTCTGCCGACGAGACGCTGATCGGCGTTATCGCGCCCGAGGCTCAAGACCAGACTGCCCAGGTCGAAGTGTCCACCGAGGAAAAGTCCACCGCCGAGCCGGCGGAGGAGCCCGCGGTGGTCGAAGTCGCCGAGCCCGAGCCCAAGCTCTATCGCAATGCCGCCGGCAATATCCGCTTTGGTTCGGATGCCATCCGTGCGCTCGGCATGCTTCCCGAGTCCTGCACGCTCGATTACGAAGAGGGCGAGGAGCCGACGTTCGAGCCGGAGCCTGCTCCCGTTGCACAGGAGTCTGCGCCCGCGGTAAATACGGCTGTTGCTCCCGCCGAGCCGGTCGCTGCCCCTGTTGCTGCCGCGGAGTCTGACGCAAAGCCCCCGCTCGATCCTGCAGCCGGTCTGGATATTCTGGCGCCTGCCGCTCCGGCGCAGGTTGAAGACGAGACCGCCGACGAAGACTATGGCGAGTATCCGCAGCGCGTGTCCTATGAGAGTGACACCGATTTCTCGGCCGAGATTCCCTCGACAACGCCCCATGCCGATATCGCTTCCGCGTTCTCCTCGATTGGTGCCAGCGCTTCTAGCTTCTTTAAGGGTGCCTTTGCGAAGGGCAAGAAGTTCGTCGACGACTTTGAGGAAAAGCGCGCCGCTGCCCGCGAGGCCGCCGAGCGGGAGGCCATCGCCCAGCAGCAGGCCGCCGAGGCTGAGCGTGAGCGTGCGGCACAGGAGTTCGAGCAGAGCGAGGCCGAGCAGCCGGAGCCTGTCGATGTCGCCGACGCCACGACGTCCTTTGATGCGCAGCAGCCGGTCGATAACACCATGTCATTTGATGCCACGATGACATTTGAGAAGCAGGGCACCGCAATTGCCGAGCCCCTTCCCATCTCCGATGATGCCCAGGACGCCGCCGATGATTCGGTTATCGACGAGGCCGATTCCGTTGAGGCTAGCGCGCCCGAGCAGGTCGAGGCTCCTGCGATGGAGCAGGAGTCCCCTGCGGTTGACGAGGCTCCCAAGACGGATGTGTCCAGGCCTTATTCTACGCAGATCTTTACCATGCCCGCGCCGAGCGATCCCGGCGCCACGGTGGCCAATGTCGCTCCCACGCAGGACGAGACGGTTGACTCCCTCATGGCGCAGATTTCGTCTCAGGTGCCTCCGCGCCAGCAGATGAATATCCCCGATCCGGCCTCCGCGCCTGCACCCTCTTCGTCGCCGCTGGCCTCGGTCCCCGATCCGTCGCTGCCTTCGATGCAACAGGCCAACGTCGCGTCCCGCACGTCGCTGTTCGATCTTCCCGATCCTTCGGCACAGACAAATGATCCCTTTGCGACGGCGCAGGGCCCCGAGCCCACATCGGCACCGGTCGCGACCCCCATGCCCATCTCCTCGGGCGCACAACCGCTCGAGACCATCTCGGCTCCTGTTTCGACGGGCGCCAAGCCGCAGAAGCGTGGCCTGGGTGGCTTGTTCGGTCGCAAAAAGAAGAACGAACAGGACAGCATGAGCGACTGGCTGGGCGTCGAGGACGATTACGATGCCAAGAAGTCTGGCCGCGGCATTGGCTCGTGGGATAACTTCGAGGATGACGACGACGGTTGGAAGGGTGGCGCCACCTCCTCCGATGGTGCTTCTGCCGAGGATATGCTCTCGGCCGTTGCCTCCATGGGTGACGATGAGCTACTCGGCCACGATATCTGGTTCGTCGCAACGGGCGCGTCAGATTGCGACGGCGCCGGCATGAGGGCCTTTTTGGCCTCGCATCGTGACAAGCTCCGCGGTGTGTTCTTCATCAACCTCGAGTCTATCGGTGCCGGCAGGCTTTCGGTGGTAACGGTCGAGGGCGAGCAGCAGCTCTTTAAGGGCGATCGCCGCATCATGAATCTTGTCAGCAAGGTGTGCAAGTCGTTCCACATCGATTGCGGTACGTTCGAGATGCCCTATGCAAAAACCGATGCATCCGCAGCGCTCGAGGCGAGCCGTCGCGCCCTTACGATCGCCGGTGTGGACGGCCCGCGCCTTGCCTGCGCTCGCACCGAGGATGACCTGCCGTACAACGTCAATCCGACCAATATTGCTACGGTGTCCGAGGTCGTGACCGAGGTCATTCGTCGTTCGTAGACAGATCCGCTAAGGAGTCAGCGTGTTTTCGTACATCAAGCGCCATTGGCCCACCTATCTGATCTTGACCCTGATCGCAATCGCATTGGGCTTTGGGGCCGCGTATGTCGTTGGCGTTAAGGCTCGACGCCCGAGACAACAATGAACGAAGAGGTGGAGCAAGAGCAAAGTTTGGGTGCCGACGGTATTTCCGAGTCCGATCAGGCAGCCATCGATGGCGGTTCGTCATCTGCTGAATAGCCGATTCATCGTTTATGCCCAAGGCGGGCGAGCCGGGAGACTGGCTCGCCCGTTTTTTTATCGTGCTAGTGCTTCCTTGTGGCTGACCTAAGGTGAGCGAACCATATGGCTGCAGTGCCCGATGTCAGGAGTGCGGTGATGCATGCGGCGACGGCAACAGATCCCGTTGCCGGCAGGTTCTGAGGCAGGGCGCATCGTTGGATGACGCGGTCCTCATCATGCGCTTCGAGTTTATCGCCACCGCCGTTGCGGCAAAGATCGACGCGCGCGCTGTTGGCAAGTGCGGTTTGGGGCGTATAGGACGACGTTGCCTGCATATGCACGACTGCGCCTCGGGCATCCGAGTTAAGGGCCGCCTTGGCATCGTCAAGATCGTCGTGTTCGTCTTTAAGGTCATCCCGGGTCCAAGAGCCCGCCTCGCTTCTGGTTGTAAAGTCGGCGGCTGCCGCACCGTATTCAAAACGGATGCCCGTGATGACGGCGTTGTCTGCAAGATCAATCTCTTTCGTATCGAGCGTGACGGACTTGTCCGTCGGGATATCTGCTTTCCATAGGTGCCACCCGTCGTAATCGACGAGACGCGCATCGTCGCCCAGCAGCTTTGTAACCTCTTCCGTTTCGAGCCAAGGATTGCTGTGCCCGTCGTCAAGCGTTGCATTGACCTGCTTGCCCGTGTCGCTTGTTCCTGCCGGGGACGTTCGATACCACACGTTGCACAGCCCGTTTAGATCGCCGACCGCAATAGGGGTTTCAACGGCAACAAGTTTCGCTGCGCCATCTTTGGCGCACTCGAGGTCGTCGGTGATGGTCAACTCGTCGACCCAGGTGCTCGACTCATTTTTGGCGTCTATGGTATAGCAGAAGGTGCCTTGCGTATTGGCCCGTGCTTTGGCTCGGTTTTTACCGTCGCCGTTGGCAACGAGTTTGCTTACGACTGGCTGTGCGATCTCTTGGCGCTTATCGACGCTTCCCCTGATCTCGATGGGGGTATCCTTCATTGCCATGGTTTGAACTTCTCCCGTGGCCTTTACTTCAAACGTTATCTCTTCGGCAAGGTCGTAGATACGCGGAGACATCGTTTCGCGCAGGGTGTAGGTGCCGGGTGAAAGGTGCTCAATGTGATGCGGTTTGCCGGATGAAGTCCAAGAATCGATTTCGTTGCCATTGGAGTCGCAGAGGACAAGCTCGGCGCCTGTCACTTCCTGGCCTCCGCACGCGTCGACTTTGGAGACATCGATCTTGGTGTAGTCGTTGGAAACGTCAAGGTGCATTTCGATCACGGGCGTTTGCTGGTCAGCGTACGACAACTTCACGGTATGTGGGGTCGGGTCGAGCAGATAACCTTTGGGCGCTTGCGTCTCGACGACCTCGTAGGTGGCGGTACCGCATCCCAGCGAAAGGTGGTTGACTCGTGCATGCCCCTGTTCGTCGGTTGTAACGGTGGCGACGGTTTCGCCATCCAGGGCGACGATGCTGTCGTCGGCTCGCACGATGTCGCCGCCAGCGCGGATGTCAAACGTGGCTCCAGCGAGGGCGTGCCCATCTACGGCACCCGTCTTAATGATTTCGATGCTTCCGGTTGCGGCGTCGTCATAGAACGAGGCGACGGCGACCGGTGTCAGATTTCTGTCGGCGGGAATCGTTATCTCCAGGTCTTCTCCGCGCAGATACGGTTCCTTGGCCGATGCTTCGTGCACGTAGTATGTTCCGGGGTTAAGTGATTCGGGCAGCGTGACGGCGCCGGTTGTATCGGTTGTGAAGGTATTCATTACATTGTGGGCCGGATACCAACATGTTTGCGAGACGGGCTCGTGGTGGCTATCGAGCAGCTGGAACGTAAAGCCGGCAAGTGGTACGGTGCCGCCGGTCTGAGCATCGCGCTTTACGATTTGAAGGTGTGTCGATAGGGCGTGGTTGTCAATGATGTACTGAAGCTCGGCGCCGTCTGCGGTCTGCTCTGCTGTGATGGTCCATTCCCCTGCTTGCTTAAATCCTTCAGGGACCGTTCCTGCGACCTCGCGAACGGTGTAGCCCGCGCGGTCGTAGGGAATGGCACCGTGAGCGCCGGCGGGTCGCTTGCCTGCTCCAAACCACGCTTCGGGCTGGTCTTTGGTGGAGGCAAAGCCGTAAACGTTTGTGGTCAACGTGCCGACGACTTGTTGGGAGCTATTGCTGACAACCTCAAAAACGACGCCTCCCGCCGGCTGCTCAAGGCCGGACTCATCGTTATCGCCATGGTCCTTAAACTTCGAGATTTCGAGGTCAAAGGCGATGGGGGTGTTGGGAATACGGCTTTCGAGCTCAACGATGCCCGTATCTCCGAGCTGTTCGGCACCGACGGTGTAGCTCCAACAGTCGTTTGAAATCAGGTAGCCCTCGGGTGCTTTCGATTCATAGATGGTAAAGGTGCCCAGTGGAACGTCATTGAGGATCGCCCGTCCGTTTTCGTCGGTCGTAAGGGTGCGAGTCCAGCCGGGAGTGGATTGCGAAACGCAGGTGAATTCAGCGCCCGCAAGCGACGCCCCAACTTGGGCGCCGGCATCCGTGGCGGCATCGATTTTTGCAATACGCAAGGTGATGGTGCCGGGCTGCTCGTTGATAGTGACATGTTCGCCGCTGTTTTGTGTGGTGAAGGCTATTCGGTCGCCTCGAGGGATATAGCCTGCCGGGGCTTTGGTTTCGACCAGGTAATATGCCGTATTGGGCAAAAGTGTTGCTTGTGCACGCCCGTTTTCGTCCGTCTGGATAGTGCCGACACGTGCATCGCCCGCACTTTCAAAGATATCGAAGGTTGCGCCACCGAGTCTGTAGGTGTCGTTACCGGCGGTGATGCCAGCCTGCGACGATTGTTTTTGGAAAGATACGGAGACGGCGGGCAGAACATAGAGCATGTCCTGGTGTCGACCCTCGCCCGAGACCGGGCCGTGATAACGCCTGGCTCGATGTGGGGCCGCCTTAATGGATCCGGACTTAGCGCTCTCGTAGAGCCAACGTGCAGCCGCTACGGCCTCGGCGTTTTCGTAAAACCTACCGCTCCTGGCAACTCCCTTGCTGTTTGTATACGAATAGGTGCCGTCGGGGCGCGTGGTTCCGTTGAGCATCCACACGGCAATCTGGGTGGCGGCACGGGCGAGATCGGGCGACAGATTGTGGCCGCCAAAGGAGGTACTGGAAGGATATCCGTGACAGACGATGGCGGCAAATTCGTCATCGAGCCATGTCCAGCCCTGGTTGTATGTACGCCATGGCCCTCCCGGCTTGCTGGGGCCGGGGCAGTCTTGATTCATGCAGTACGAAATCGAAGTGTCCTGTGCCTCGTATTTACCGACACCGAAGGGGCCGCAACCGTCGCTTATGGTGCGGAAATTAAGGGGGTCACTCCCGTCGACGGCGAGTGCGGCCCCTGGTGCCAGGCAGCCGATCAGAAAAAAGAGGAGCAGGAGCAGCGGACCTGTTGCGATTGCGCTGTGGACAGAGTGCGTGGGTGCGTTGGACATGGCTGCTCCTTATCCCTCGTGCGCCGCACGGGGAGGCCGCGGCGCTTGGGATGAGGCTACCGCCATGGTTCATGCGGGTAAGTACCAGAAGCTGACCAAAAGCTTGCCCGATTTCTGACAAATCGAGCTCAAATACAACAATTAGATAAAGGCGCAGGTAAAAGATAGTAAGGAAAGAAAGACAAAGGTCCTCATCTCCACAATTGGCGCAGTTTTCAAACAACTCTCCACAGCTAAAACAAGCATCGACACCCTTGTATCGAACAAGACAACCGCGTTATACTAGCCAACACACAAGCGGGCATCGCCAAGTGGTAAGGCATCAGCTTCCCAAGCTGACACTCGCGGGTTCGAGTCCCGTTGCCCGCTCCAGTAAAAAGCACAAGCACGGTACCATCACGGTGCCGTGCTTTTTTCAATAAAGTGCCGGGACTCGAACCCGCCAGGGTGCGAGCGTTAAATAAACGCGAAGCGTTTATAGCGAGCAGGCAAGGTCGCCGATAGGCGACCGCAGCCGGTGCGGATTTGCGAAGCAAATACGCGGATGTCCCGTTGCCCGCTCCACCGAGCACGGGGGACCTCGGGAGCGTCGGATTCAACCCATTTTGCCCGCGCATGGGCGTAGGTCCGGGTGTGTCGCCGCAGCCGGTGCGTATTTGCAAAGCAAATACGCGGACGTCCCCATGGCCGCTCTATGCTACAAAATGTTAGGTTAATGCCTGCTGCCCATACTCGCACCCGCGCACGGTACAATGGTTAGGTTACGACCAACGTGCCAATAACCAAAAAGGAGCCGCTATGATCGATCGCTATACCCGCCCGGAGATGGGACACATCTTCTCCCTCGAGAACAAGTACGCCATTTGGCAGGAGATTGAGGTCCTGGCCTGCGAGGCTCAGGCGGAGCTCGGCAAGATCGGTATTTCCAAAGAAGAGGCCCAGTGGATCCGCGATCACGCCAACTTTGAGAAGGCAAAGGTCGATGAGATCGAGGAGGTCACGCGCCACGATGTCATCGCCTTCCTGACCAACATGAAGGAATATATCGACGCCGATGTTCCCGAGGGCGAGCCCAAGCCTAGCCGCTGGGTTCACTACGGTATGACCAGCTCCGACCTGGGTGATACGGCTCTGTGCTATCAGCTTACTCAGGCGTGTGACCTGATTATCGAGGACGTCAAGAAGCTCGGCGTGATCTGCAAGCGCCGCGCCTTCGAGGAGCGCAATACGCTCTGCGCCGGCCGCACCCACGGCATTCATGCCGAGCCGATGACCTTCGGTATGAAGTTCGGCTCTTGGGCGTGGGAGCTCAAGCGCGATCTCGATCGTCTTGAGGACGCTCGCAAGAACGTTGCCTTCGGTGCCATCTCCGGTGCCGTCGGCACCTACAGCTCCATCGAGCCGTTCGTCGAGGAGTACGTCTGCGAGCACCTGGGCCTGGTCCACGACCCGCTGTCCACGCAGGTTATCAGCCGCGACCATCACGCCTATCTCGCCGGCGTTCTCGCCACCACCGCAGCCACCTGCGAGCGCATCGCTACCGAGGTCCGCAATCTGCAGAAGACTGATACGCTCGAGGCCGAGGAGCCGTTCCGTAAGGGCCAAAAGGGCAGCTCCGCCATGCCGCACAAGCGCAATCCCATCACCATGGAGAAGGTCTGCGGTCTGTCGCGCGTCGTGAAGTCCAACGCCCAGGTTGCCTTCGATAACGTCGCCCTGTGGCACGAGCGTGACATTTCGCACTCCTCTGCTGAGCGTGTCGCCCAGGCCGATAGCTTCATCGCACTCGACCACATGTTCCAGTGCCTCATCCGCGTTATCGACGGCCTGCAGCTGTACCCTGCCCGCATGATGGCCAACCTCAATAAGACCCGCGGTCTCATCTTCTCCTCCAAGGTGCTGCTCGCCCTCGTCGACACGGGCATCACCCGCGAGGACGCGTACGCCATTGTGCAGGAGGACGCCATGGCAACCTGGCACGAGGTACAGGATTGTGTCTCCGGCCCCACCTTTAAGGAACGTCTCGAGGCCGATCCGCGCTGCACCGTCAGCCAGGAGAAGCTCGACGAGATTTTTGATCCGTGGGACTTCCTCACTCGTATCGACACAGTCTTTGATCGTCTGGAGCAGCTGAGCTTCGAGTAGGTTCGGGCATAACGTTAGCTTTTTAGGGCGCTTTGCTGGTAATGTGTGTTGCCGGTAAAGCGCCTCGTTGCATTTAGGGAAAGACGGGGATAATAGTCGTCTCGAATAACATTCTGAGAGGGGATCGCATGATTTCGTTTGATTACAGGCCTCAGGGCGTGTGTGCTCGCAATATTCACCTTGACCTTTCCGATGACGGCAACAAGGTGATGGGCGTTGAGTTTACCGGCGGCTGCGACGGCAATCTCAAGGCTATCTCCAAGCTGGTCGAGGGCGCTCCTGCCGATCGCGTAATCGAGGTTCTCGCCGGTAATACCTGCGGTATGAAAAAGACCTCCTGCGCCGACCAGCTTACACGCGCTATCGAGGCCGCTCGCGCCGAGATCGCCTAATGGGTATCGCCGATCACATCAAGAACGGAATATCGCGTCGCGGCTTTGTACTCGGTGGGGCTGCCGCGGGCGCTGCCACGGTGCTTGCCGGATGCTCGAAAAAAACGGGCACCAGCGATGATGCCGCCGGCGAGCCGCAGGTTATCAAGGACGATTCCAAAATCATCTCGATTACGGATGAGTACGAGGCAGTCGACATCGATCTTGAGCCGGCGGCGTCGTGGACGCTGCCTCTGGGTACGCTGCTGTACTACTGCGACGGCGATTACGCCGCGGCGATGATGGCGCCCGCATCGGCACTGCACGCCAACACACTCGGTGTGCTCAACCTGGGCGATGGCTCGCTTACCACATTAATCGAGGATCCTATCGAGGGCACGGGATATGCATTCTACGATGTCCGTGCCGGCGACGGCGTATTCGCGTGGGTTGAGATGAACTTTGCCAATTCATCGTGGAAACTCTACGCTCAAAATCTGTCGGGCGCTTCGCTCTCTGGCGATGTGGTTGAGCTCGATCGAGGTGGCAAGGACTATGATCCGCCCCTGTTTACGGCGTTCGGGTCATCGGTTATCTGGTATAAAATGCCTTCGGCAGACGGCAATAAAACGAGTAGTGATTCGTTTTGCTATCGTCGCTCGCTTGATGAATCCAAGGCCGAGACAATTTGGAAATCGACGGGCCGCTTTGCATCGGCCCCGCGCGCGAGCGACGGCATTTTGACCATCTCGCCGCGTGTCCGCAACGACGAGGGTGTCTACTACGGCATAACGGCAATCGATCTGACCGACGGCAACAACACCAAACGTGCCCAGCTAGTCCTTCCCTCGTCAGTCTCGCCTTTCGAGGCCGTATATATGGGCGATACCTTCGTGTTTTCTATCGAGGCGACCTATAGTGGCGTGGGCAGCTTGGGCAACATGGGCACGTATATCGGTAATGAGGGAGGGCCGTACCTCTTCCTGTCACGCGAGCCGCTCGCATGTGCGGCGGGCAAGAAGAATAAATACCTTGTTAAGGTACAGGCGTCGCATTTCCTGATCGACACCTCTGCCAAGACCTATGGCTCGCTGCTGTCGCCCGACCGCGCTTTGGAGTATGGCGATTATCCAGCTACGGCGGGAAAATCGGACTCATTCCTTACGTACGCCACGGTGCGCAACAGCCAGGGTATACCAGAGACGGTCACTGCACGCCTATTCTCTCTTTAAGCTTAGAGGGGTTAAAAAGGCGCCAACAGGGGAATAAACGCGTTGTAATTGTGAGTACCGCCCGCCGAGCTGCCGCGTCATAGCGGCATCCGGCGGGCTCAGGTGCGTTAAAATGGGCTTGTTCTTAGCTAATTGAGACAGGGGGGCCGTGTTATGGCTTCAGATGCAAAAAAGATTCTGCTGGTCGAGGATGAGAAGGCAATCCGTGACGCCGTCGCTGCCTATCTCGAGCGCGAAGGCTACTGGGTTGTGGGCGTCGGCGACGGCCAGTCCGCGATCGAGGAGTTCGAGAAGCATCAGTTCGACCTGGTCGTGCTCGACCTTATGCTCCCCAAGATTCCCGGCGAGCGCGTTTGCCGCACCATTCGCGATACCTCGGATGTCCCCATCATCATGCTGACGGCTAAGGGCGAGATCGAGGACCGTATTATCGGTCTTGAGCTCGGCGCCGACGACTATCTGATTAAGCCGTTCTCGCCGCGCGAGCTCGTCGCCCGCGTTCGCGCTCTGTTCCGCCGTGCCCACCAGGCCGACGAGCCCGCCGTCGAGGTGCTCGACTTCGGCGATCTGGTCATCGATATTTCGGGCCACAAGATCTTGGTCGAGGGCAAGGAAGTCGATCTGACGGCTTCCGAGTTCAAGCTGCTCACCACGCTTGCTCGCCATCCCGGCCGTGTCTACAACCGTATGGAGCTGGTCGAGAAGGTGCTCGGGTACGACTTTGAGGGCTATGAGCGCACCATCGATAGCCACGTGAAGAACCTTCGCGCCAAGCTGGGCGATGATCCCAAGAAGCCCAAGTGGCTCTACACCGTCCATGGTGTCGGCTATCGCTTCGAGGCTCCGGCTAAGACCGATAAGTCGGACGAGAAATAGGGAAATCACATATGACACCTGCGCGCTTTGAAATCGGACAAAAGCACAAGCAGGAGAGCGAGGCGGGTTCCAAGGCTAGTTGGAACACGCCTCGTTCCGATTCACGGCCAACGATGAGCTATCCCTCGCGCATGGCACTTGCTTTTGCTCTGACATCGCTCATGACGGTATTGGTGCTGGTGGGCGTTGTCTCTGTTGTGTGGGGCACGGTCTTTTCGGATTACACGCGCTCCAATATCGTCGAAATCGCAAATTCCGCTGCCGAGAAGTTGGCGACCTCATATGAGGAAAACGGCTCTTGGACCGCGGGGGAACTGCGCACGGTCGCAACGTCGAGTTTGGTTTCCGACGATCTGGGCATGCAGGTCGTCAATAAAAAGGGCGTGATCGTTTATGACGATTCCTGGCCCTCGGCAAGCGCCACCGCCGATGTACGCGAAAACCAGGCTACGACCGACGACACGAGCGGCAAGAGGGCGTCGCATAGCCCGGTCTCGTCTGCTCCAACCGACTCCGATAGCGTTGCTAACGTCGAGATCGTAACGTCTTCCGGCGAGCACGTCGGACAGGTAAAGCTGTGGGCTATCGGCTCCGACGCTCTGCTCACCAAGGCGGACTCTGCGTTTAGGGAGAAGACCTTTAACGCCATGGCCCTTGCCGCGGTTGTTGCGGTCTGCATCTCGGTTGTTATCGGATCGTTCGTGTCGCGCATGCTCACCAAGCCGATTCATCGTATTACCAGTACCGCCAAGCAGATTCGCGACGGCGATTTGTCCGCTCGTACGGGCTTGCGCGGCGATGACGAAATCGATCAGCTGGGAGAGACCTTCGACGAGATGGCCACCTCACTCGAGAAAGATATGAAGCACGAGAAGCGCCTGACCTCTGATGTTGCCCACGAGCTGCGCACGCCGCTCATGGCCATGCTTGCAACGGTCGAGGCCATGCAGGATGGCGTATATCCTACCGACGATGAGCACTTGGAGACCGTTGCTTCCGAGACGCGTCGTCTGGCTCGTCTGGTGCAGCAGATGCTCGACCTGTCGCGCATGGAAAACAGCACGGCTCCGCTCAACCTTGAGCCGGTGGACATGGTTCCTTTCGTGCGTTCCATCGTCAATGCCCAAGAGCGCCTGTTTGTCGACCGCGACCTGCGCCTGCGTTTTGCGGACGAGACCCAGGGTCACGACGATGTCGTCGAGGCCGATCCCGACATGATCACGCAATGTGTTATCAACCTCATGAGCAACGCCATGCGCTACACCCCCGAGGGCGGTTGGGTCGTGGTGTCGGTGCTCAGTGACCGCAAGCACGTCAGCATTGCCGTTTCTGATACCGGCATCGGTATTGCCAAGGACGATTTGTCGCGCATCTTCGGGCGGTTTTGGCGCGCCGATGCCAGCCGCGCCCGCGAAGCTGGCGGCCTGGGCGTTGGCCTAGCCGTGACCAAGCAGATCGTCGAGCGTCATCACGGTTACATATCCGTGGAGTCGGAGCTTGGAAAGGGTACGACTTTTACGATTCATCTGCCTCGCGAGCACACGGCGGACGCGGCATCTACTACAATGGAGCACTAGCTTTTCGCTATTCGGTGAAGGAGGGGTTTCGTCCCTGCCGCTCCGAGTTTGCGAAAACGTGCGGGAAAGAACCCGCATTACTGTCGTATTTTGGTAAGGAGTGACTCACGTGACTACGATGGAGCGTCGTCCGGATTCCCGTGGCAAGGTTCGTGATATCTACGATGCCGGTGAAAACCTGCTGATGGTCGCCACCGACCGCATTTCTGCGTTCGACTTTATTCTCCCCGACGAGATTCCGTTTAAGGGAGAGGTGCTCAATCGCATCTCGCATTCTGGTTTGATAAGTTTGCCGACATTGTTCCTAACCACCTCGTCTCCATCGACCCGGCGGATTTCCCCGAGGAGTTTGCCGAGTATCGTGACTACCTCGCAGGCCGCGCCATGCTGGTCAAGAAGGCCCAGACGATTCCTATCGAGTGCATCGTCCGCGGCTATCTGACCGGTTCGGGCAAGAAGACCTATGACGAGAACGGCACCGTCTGCGGCATTCAGCTGCCTGAGGGTCTGACCGAGGCTTCCAAGCTTCCCGAGCCGCTGTTCACGCCCTCCACGAGGCCGAGATCGGCGACCACGACGAGAACATTTCGTTCGAGCGTTGCTGTGAGATCGTGGGTGAGGACATCGCCACGCAGATTCGCGACCTGTCCCTCAAGATTTACAAGGCCGCTGCCGAGTATGCCGCGACTCGAGGCATCATCATCGCCGACACCAAGTTCGAGTTCGGCGTCATCGATGGCAAGGTTACGCTGATCGACGAGTGCCTCACGCCCGACTCCAGCCGTTTCTGGCCTGCCGCCAGCTACGAGGAGGGCAAGATTCAGCCCAGCTACGACAAACAATTCGTCCGCAATTGGCTCAAAGCCAACTGGGATATGACGGGGGAGACCCCGCACCTGCCCGCCGAGGTCATCGATGGCACGTCCGAGCGCTATCGCGAGGCCTTCCAGATCATCACGGGCTCCCAGTTCACAAGCATGAAGGAGAACGCATAAGTGAGTACCCGTAGCGCCACGAACAAGCGCACGCAATCCCACGAAGTTACCGGGGTTGCGCGCAAGTCCGCCGCATCTGCTAAGCCCGCCCGCCAGGCAGCGAGCTCCGTTCGCGTCGTGCCGGCATCATCCAAGGCACGCCGCAAGGAGCTCGAGAAGGGTGAAAACCTGGACGGCTTTCCAAGGAGGAGAAGCGCGCCCGCAAGGCCAAGCAGCGTGCTCGCGAGGATCGTATCTACACGGTGTCGAATATTCTCCTCAAGCAGGATGAGGACTACACCAAACGTCGCCGTATTTGGTGGGCCGTGCTCGCTATCGGCATGGTGCTCGTCGTGGCAATTTGGGCTTCGCTCTACTTCGCTCCCGGCGGCACGGTGTCCAGTCCTGTTCAGATGGTCGGCATCGTTTTGTCCTATGTCATCATCCTGGGTGACTTTATCTACGACTTCGTTCGTATTCGTCCCTTGCGCAACATGTACCGCGCACAGGCCGAGGGCATGTCCGAGAACAAGCTCAACGCTCTTATCGAGCGCGCAGCTGCCGAGGAGGACAAGAAGGACTCCAAGAAGAAGTAGCGTTTGTATCCATACATATCGCTAAGATATAAGGCGCGTCGTTTTTGCGGCGCGCCTTTTTACTGTTCTATAGATAGATGGAGTGGCACATGATTCGAGCTGCCCTGACGGTCGAAGAGGCTTTGGAGGGCATGAAGGCCCTGGAGCCCAAGATTAAAAACTACGCGCGCCTGGTCGTCCGCAAGGGCGTAAACGTCAAGCCCGGCCAGGAGGTTGTCGTTCAGTCTCCGGTCGAGTGCGCGCCGTTTGCCCGCGTGGTGGTCGCGGAGGCCTATGCTGCCGGCGCCGGCCACGTGACGGTCATTTGGGCCGATGATGCCGTGACGAGGCTCACGTACGAGCATGTCGAGAAAAGCTATTTTGAGCAGACGCCCGAGTGGAAGCGCCTGCAGCTGGATTCCCTGGCCCAGGACGGTGCCTGCTTTATCTTTATCGAGGGTGCGGATCCTGCAGCCCTCAAGGGCATCGATCCAGCCAAGCCGGCCGCGGCATCCAAGGCGAGGAATACGCAGTGCAAAGTTTTCCGCCGTGGACTGGATTACAACATCAATCCGTGGTGCATCGCCGGCGCTCCGGTCGTGGCTTGGGCGCACGAGGTGTTCCCGGGAGATGCCGATGAGGTTGCAATCTATAAGCTGTGGAATGCGATTCTGCACACCGCTCGTGCCGATGGCCAGGACCCGGAGAGCGACTGGGAGCTTCATGACGCGGCGTTCGAAAAGAACTTGCGCTTCCTGAACGACAATTGTTTCGACTACCTGCATTACACCGCGGCAAATGGAACCGATCTGACGATTGGCATGACGAAGGGTCACGAGTGGGCCGGCGGCAAGGGCAAGACGCCCGATGGGCACCCCTTCTTCCCCAACATTCCCACCGAGGAAGTCTTCACCTCGCCTGATCGTATGCGCGCCGACGGTATCGTGTACTCGGCCATGCCGCTCATTCACCACGGGAACAAGGTTGACGATTTTTGGATTAAGTTCGAGGCCGGCCGCGTAGTGGACTACGATGCCCGCGTGGGCAAGGCGACGCTTGCGAGCATCATTGACACCGACGAAGGTGCTGCTCATCTGGGCGAGGTCGCGCTCATTTCCAAGAACACTCCGATCCGCGAAAGCGGCGTTCTGTTCTATGACACGCTCTATGACGAGAACGCTAGCTGCCATCTCGCGCTAGGTGTCGGTTTCCCCGAATGCATCGAGGGTGGGTACGACATGTCCAAGGAAGAGCTCCTGGAGCATGGCGTTAACGTCTCGAGCACGCATGTCGACTTTATGATTGGCACGGACGACATCGATATTACGGGCATTACACCTGATGGACGTGAAGTTGTGATTTTCCAGAACGGCCAATGGAGTTGGGAATAGTCCCAGACCGTGGTACAATGCCACCCGCGGGCCGTTAGCTCAGCTGGCAGAGCAGGGGACTTTTAATCCCAAGGTCCAGGGTTCGAACCCCTGACGGCCCACCATACAATAGAAAAGCGACTGGCGGATGCCGGCCGCTTTTTTGTTGCCGCGACACGGGTTCGACCGTCGGGGCGCGGAGCTGAGTAAACGCGTGAGCAGTTTGCCAGCGCAGCGCGCAAGGCGCGAAGCGCCGCAG